>AP027924.1:0-1007634 GCA_036322855.1 Candidatus Improbicoccus pseudotrichonymphae | reverse complement strand
ATACGACAAACAACTAATAAAACACAACAATGACTAACAACCGAAAATTATAATTTTAACTGCCCCTTTACTACTCCTCTTGTTGTTTCCGCCTCGTTCACTTTGTTAATACTTTCTTCTTTATCAAAGAAGATCTCTTTGGGCCGAAATTCAGAAACAACCACGAGATTGCTTACAATTAGTACCCAATCTTCCCGAACAGTCTAACGTTTTAAATACATATTGTCAATAAAACAAAAACACATCACACAAAATACTTCAAAGACAACATCTTTCGCGTCACTCTTAATCTAACATCCTGTATCCATTATTTGTTAATACTCTTACCAATTCTTCAGGTACTAAAAGAAAAAGACCTGTGGCAGTCCTAATAATAATATTAACTAAACGAAAACCAGGACCAGCTTTGTGCAATAGCTCATATGCATGATATATATCAATGTTTTCTGCAACTTCTTTCTTTGTTATTATTCTATAAATAAACTTAGAGTATTTACTTTTTAGTTGTCTCGTTACTTCTTCTTTTACACTATCGTTTTCATCATGATTATAAAAAGATACAAGTATTGATTTTTGTTCTTCGTCGCCACCCATGGATTCTCTAATGGATTTTTTAAATTCACATAATAAACCACTTTCATTTAAATGTTCACAACGCCCTCCGTTAAAAACATCTTCATCTACTAATCTGCCTATATTACAAGTTTTATAATACTTTTCACCTATTTTGATTTTTCCAATAGTAACTCTACAACTAATTGCATAACGTACAACACAAACTAAAGCACCAACACCGGGAATACTACAAATTGTACCAAAACCAGCTTTGGCTAAACCCGAAAGCTCATTAAATTTATCAATAAGACTTTTATTTTTGATTTTATTTTTATTTTCGCCTTCACCTTCGCCTTTGTCGTTTTCTTTAACATCATTTTCATTTTCTGGTATTTCAACACCATCTTCATCTTTGTATTTCATTATTCCAACAGTTTTCTTGTTATCTACAAGTTGACCACCAGACCCAACAGCCCCAACAAGTGGCTGACAACACATAATAATAGCTAAGATAGAGGAAATTATCTTATTATTTTTACTAATCTTCCTATTATTTTTGTCTATTATATTGTTTTCTTTTTTCATAAGAGTTGAACCGGTGGCTTCTTTTCTAAATACGGCGCCAGCTCCTCAGAAATAAGAAAATGAACATATCTATAATTAAATACCAATCTAACGCAAGCATTAATCAGACAAAATTCAGGGTCTTTCTGATCCGCCAATAACTTACATGCATGTTTCACAACATCGCCAATGGTTGGATTAATAATACTATTATTTTTAAGATAATTTGAAAAAGATTCCTCGCCTTCAGTAATTGCGACAATAAATTTAGAATAATCACTTAATCCGTCGATTTTATTTTCGTAATCAGACTTAACCCTTACTTGCGACAAAATTTCACTTTCATCTTGTGTAACTTCATTTACAAATTCAGGTATTCCCAACGATACACCCAAATCACCGTCGCCAGTTTCGACAACTAAATTCTTAAAACCTATATCATTTCCGTTTTTTTCTCCTATATTGTGAGTTTCATAACTTTCACCTCCAATTTCGACTTTTCCAGTACCAGTTTTAGGTTCAATTACCTTAGGTTCATTATTAAGAAGTTTAACCTCAGAAGGTTCAGCATCAAGTTCAACTTCCGGAGGTTCATCACCAGGTTCAACTTTAGATTTAATTGCATTATATATATAATATAAACCTAAGATAATAGCGCCTGAGACACCAACGCCAAAAATAGTTTCAGCTAAACTTGAAAACCCTTCAGATTTATCAACCGCATCGTTCTTTTTACTTTCATCTTCATTTTTATCTTTGCCTTCCATTATTTCAACAGTTTTCTTGCTATCCATTTCCTTGATATCTACAGGTTGACCATCGGGTTTAACAGCCCCAACCAAAGACTGACAACACATAGTAATAGCCAAAATAGAAGATATTATCTTATTATTTTTACTAATCTTCTTATTATTTTCATTATTACTTATTTTTTCTTTTTTCATAGAGAGATCCCCCTGAGAGATCCTCTCTCTCTCTCTCTCTCTCTCTCTCTCTCTCTCTCGAATTGAGAGAATTCATGAGAGATTTAATAAACTTATTTTTCATAAAATTTCCTCCTGATATTAAAATATGAATCAGTAAAAACACTGACAGAGTGATTATAGCATTTTGAATTTTGATGTCAAACAAAATTATGCGAAGCATTTTAAATGCGACACTATTTAGCGGCGACTTTGTCTCCGCAGAAGACAACTTAGAGCCGCATGTTTCTTTGGGTTTCACCCTCTTTGCGCCAAAGAATAAATAAAAAAGTGCCGAAATTTTATTTATTATTCATACACAAACATTATCTGATCATAGTAATAAATCAGACTATTTGTTTGAGGTGTTGTTTGTGGCTATAGGCAATTTAAGAGTAAAAATATTTAATGGGAACGTAGGATCTCCTATGTCTAACATACGTTTTCAAGTAAGAAAAACCGATACAGAAAATATTATAGCAGAAAATGTAACCGACGATTCGGGGCAATCAGAACTTATTGAGTTGAGTGCTCCTCCCGTCAATTATTCATTAGAACCAGAATCGCCCAGACCTTATGATGAATATGACGTAATTATGGATGATGTAACCGGGTTTGAAAAAATTATCATAAACAGAATTCAAATTCTTCCTGATTCAATTTCGGATCAAAATATTTATTTAACTCCGGCCAAAGATTATGATAAACCAGAGCTGACTTATGATATACAAGCGCATACTCTTTTTGGCAATTATCCTTCGAAAATAACGGAGGAAGAAGTTAAACCTCTTCCTAATCCTACGGGATTTGTTGTTCTGGATTCACCTATTATTCCTGAATTTATTGTTGTGCATGACGGCGCACCGACCGACGATTCGGCTGCTGATTATTGGATTCCTTATAAAGATTATATAAAAAATGTTTGCAGTAGTGAAGTATATCCAACATGGCCGGAAAACAGTATAAAAGCTAATGTGTTGGCCATTATATCATTTACTCTTAATAGGGTATATACCGAATGGTACAGAAGCAGAGGCTATGGCTTTACAATAACTTCTTCTACTGCTTACGATCAAAAATTTATATATCAAAGAAATATATTTGAAAATATTTCGAGAATTGTAGATGAAATTTTTTCAACATATATAACTAAGCCGAATATTGAGCAACCGCTTTTTTCGCAATATTGTGACGGTAAACGCGTTACGTGTCCTAATTGGTTATCTCAATGGGGATCTAAATATTTAGCAGATAATGGTGCGGATTATGTCAACATTTTAAAAAATTACTATGGCTATGAAATATATTTAGAAATGGCAAAAGAAGTCGCAGGCGTCCCTATTTCGTTTCCGGGAGAAATTTTGCAAATTGGTTCAAGCGGTTCTTCTGTTAGAACAATTCAGCAACAGTTAAATGCAATATCAAATAATTATCCTGCCATAAAAAAAGTAGCCGTAGATGGTGTTTATGGTGAATCAACATCAACTTCCGTCAAAACATTCCAAAAGATATTTGGTCTTTCTCAAACAGGAAGTGTAAATTATGCAACTTGGTACGAGTTATCTAAAATATATGTGGCCGTAAAAAAATTGTCATAAAAAATACACAAAATTTTATGTATTTTTCGATGAAAACGAAAGTCCAAAACTTACCAACAATGCCTCATCGATTATCTGCATCATATTTAAGTTTAATGTTCCTAATTTACTTAAAAGTCTTTTTTTATCAAGCGTTCTTATTTGTTCCAAAAGCACAACAGAATCCTTGGGTAAACCGCTGTCATTTCCGGATTTAATTTTAATATGTGTTGGTAATTTTCTTTTATCATGACTAGTGATGGCCGCAACAATGACTGTAGGACTGAATCTATTCCCTACGTCGTTTTGTATTACCACAATCGGCCTTGTTCCGCCTTGTTCAGAACCCACCACAGGGCTTAAATTTGCGTAATAAATATCACCTTTTTTTATTAACGTATTATTATTTTCTGAATTTCCGAAAATAAATTTCGTTTCCGATAAAAAATCACTTCTTTCGGAATTTAAAATTCTTTTTACATTGGATAAATTAGTTGTCATCATATTTTTGCACCTACAAAATAATTGCTATACATATATTCTTGACAATTTTAATTAATTTTAAACATATAGAAATTTTATTTATTTATTAGACTTGCCATAAAACTGAATTATTTTTGTAAATTTCAAGAAAATAGGAACACAGATTGTATGTGAGCAGTTTAGAGTACCGCATTGACAATGAAATTTGCAAAAATCAGTAAACAAGTTTTTTAGGACAGGTCTATTGTGCATTGAACCAAATTAGAGTCTGTATAGATAATTCTACAATGAGGTTCATTGTTTCCTATTTTTATTAGACTTCTTCCCTAATTTTTATGAAATTTATGAATGCCTTGAAATCCCGTGTTTGCTATAGTCAAATTCTTTTCAAAAAGTAAATAATGTGGTACAATAATAAAATGAATTCATACCCAATAAAGTTTTGGATTGTGTATTGTCAAAATTAATAGATTCTAAATATTGCTACAGATATTCATCTGAGATCTATTGAAAACCCGTAATCTCCTTCTATTATTATCGTAAATGTATCTCTATATTTCCCAATTTTTTGGTAATTTTTCAACAAAGTTATGAAGAATCGGAGGATGAAAACCGTAACATCTGATAGATGATCTGATATATGAAAAAAATTTACCAAAAATAACTTGTGCGCATACCCCACTTTCTTCTATTTCTTTAAATTCTTCAAGACGATTTCCTAATTCACCCTTAAATTTTTTGTAATTTTCAGGTAGTCCTCCATTATTGATTATCCCAAGAAGACGTTCCATGGCTACCATTGCAATAATTCTAAAATAATCCACACCTTGGTTAATGGTACCACTTTCATATCCTAATCCTCCTCTACTTATTGATGATAAATAAAGAAAGATAATAATTATTCCTAAATTTGTTATGAAATTCTTTTGATTTTCATCACTTATTCCTTCAAAATAACTTTCTGTCAGCACTTTATCCTGCACTTTCTTAAAATTTTTAATTATTTCGTCATATTCACTTTGAACATATTCCCTAAAGCCATTATTATTTTCTAATACTTTTTCTAATACTTTTTTTTCAATTAAACGGAGATATTCTTCTTGTTTACCCTTAGTTAACACATTGCTATAGCATTGCAAAACAATTTCTCTAATATCTTTATCCGGTAAACAACCTAAAACCCAATATATAAACGAATATCCTTTTTGATTTACTTTTCTATATTCACTCCAATTTATACTGTAACCATAATCTATTTCGATCGGATCGATTTCTTCAAAATTTTTATATGGATCTGTTAAATTATTTATTGGGTGAAACATTGCTGAAAGATAAGCAAAATAATGTATAAGACCGCAAGACAATTTATACACCACCGCAATACCAGCAGAAATAGCAAGAACAATCGACCCGACTTTTAGTTTGTCCTTTAAACTTAATTTGAGTTCTTTACTTTTTTCGCTTTTTTTGTTTTTATCTAAATTTAAATCTTCTTTTTTGCTTTCATCAATGCATTCTAAAATGTCTAAATTATCATCTCCATCTAAAAAATCTAATTGTTCAGTCGGCCAAACGGTTTCACTACTTGCACTAGAATTGATCACTACAACCGGTTGGAAATACATAATAACAGCTAAAATAGAAGATATTATCTTATTATTTTTACTAATCTTCTTGCTATTTTTATTTTCACCTATTCCATTGCTTTCTTTTTTCATAAAGAAACCCCCGAAAGACCTCTCTCTCTCTCTCTCAAATTGAGAGAATTCATAAGAGATTTGATAAATTTACTTTTCACAATTTTACCTCCAAAAGTGCTGACAAAATAAATTATAGCATTTTGAATTTTGCTGTCAATAAGATAATAAAAATAATTTTAAAATAATATTTATAAAATTTTTATCTCTAAGTATTTAAATTAAACATATTAAAGTTTATTTCTTTTTCACCCATTTCTTTGGCGCAAAGAAACGGGTGAAACCCAAAGAAATCGCGGCTCTAAGTTGTCTCCTGCGAAGGCAAAGTTGCCGCTAAATAATGTTGCCGTTAAAATGCTTCGCATAATTCTGTTTGACAGCAAAATTCAAAAACGCTATAATCTATGTTTGTCGACACTTTTGGAGGTAAAATTGTGAAAGGTAAATTTATCAAATCTCTTATGAATTCTCTCAATTCGAGAGAGAGAGAGAGAGGTCTCTCGGAGGGGATTTCTATATGAGAAAAGAAAGCAATGGGATAGGTGAAAATAAAAATAGCAAGAAGATTAGTAAAAATAATAAGATAATCTCTTCTATCTTAGCTATTATTATGTGTTGTCAGCCACTTGTTGGGGCTGTTGGGTCTGGTGGTCAACTTGTAGATAACAAGAAAACTGTTGGAATAATGAAATACAAAGATGAAGATGGTGTTGAAATATCAGAAGATGAAAATGATGTTAAAGAAAACGACGAAAATGAAAACGAAAATGAAAACGAAAATGAAAACGAAAATGAAAACGAAAATGAAAACGAAAATGAAAACGAAGATGAAAATGAAGATGAAAAATATTGGTGGCAAAAAAATATTTTAAAGTCAGCTGTTGGTGGATTTTTGTTGAGAGGAATGGCAATTTTAGCAACAAATCCAATGTTAAAGACAGGTCTTCCCGGCGCTACTACGCTTGAAAAAGTAAAAAAAAATATAGAATCGAATTTTCTCTGCGCTGAGAAAGAAGATTTAGTTTTTGAAAAAATATCACTCGGCAATTTAATTGGATGCAAAATTTCTAAAAGGAGAAAAGAAGGAGATAAACCTTTGCGTCTTTCTGGTAAAGTTTTTGTCTCATTCTGTAACGGATGCTCTTCAGCGGTTGATTTTATTGCTGTTCATACTTATGCACTAGAATTAGGAGCCACTGTAGTTGCAATAGATATGTCTGGTATTGGCCTGAGCGGTTTTAAATCAATGACGTTTTTTTCTCCTCAAAAGGTATTTTTTGATGATTTATATAAAATTTATAATCATGTTAAAAAAGAAGTTGCCGGAGGTGATAGTAAGAGGATTAATCTGGTTGGATATTGTTTAGGTTGTGTTTTTGCTTCCCGTTTGGCAATTTACGCCTTGGAATCAAGAGATGAGATAGGAAGTCTTGGTCTGATTAGCCCTACACCATCCTATGGAGAATTCTTTTCTTATCGGTGCGATTGTTCTGATATTTTATTTTCTCCGTTTGTTTCTGTTCTTGAATTTTTAGGTTCTACCCACCATAGTTTAGTAGATAACCTGAAAAAAATATCAAAGTTGGATTCAGGCAAAAAACTAAAAATTAAAATGATAAGTGGAGGAAGCGGAGATTTTTTAAGTTTGGAAAAAACCAAATTAGATGAATTAGATGAAATGAGAGGTTTTGAAATAGAAAAATTTATTTTGGAAGAACATAAAAGTGAAAGATTAAATGCTGTCGTAAAGACTACACATGGCAAAGTTGGATTATTTTTCTTATATTATGTTAATATGCTCCGCTGAGGAAAAGAAAATTCAATCGAGTTTCTCGTAACGTGTAAAAATGTGGCGAAATCTGAATAATCTACGAAATATCTGTTCGATTCATTACGTTTTTTGTATAAAATTTTATCACATAACCAAGGTTTTTTACGATTTTATTTAGGTGAAACAATTTAAAAACCCGAATCTTTAGCCAAATTTCGAGTTTTGTCTTCTTCGTATGCTATTCATAAGTAATATTTCTTCTTTTTAGCTTTTTTCTTCGAAATCATCTTTTCTCCAAATGCATCGCCATCTTGACCAAGAGAGAGCATAAAAATTACAGATCTTTACTTACGCAAATCATATAAATTTTTGGGAAGTGTTATTAAATTAGCTATAGTTTAATATGATGTTATTCAAAGGGAGCTGGTAATATTGTATCGCAAAAAATGCGGCGGCGAAAAGCACGTAAAAGCTAGATTTATAAGCGGAGAACAACGTTATTTATGTAAAGAGCGTGGTTGTAAATTTGTACCAACGAGGAAAAAAGGCAAGTTTGGATTTGGAAGGCTTATTTTACCCGTCAACTACCCATTGATTAGGAGTAAGAAGATCGAGACACAAACATATCTCTACCAAGCTCTACAAACGGCTAAAACTCTGGAATGTTTATAGATAGATTTAACAAACATGCTCTATGCGGCAGTTAACGACAATAAGATGATACATATAGCTATTTGAATAACACTACCTAAATTTTGATCATAACTTTATCTTGTTGCGATTTTTTTCGATTATTTGATATGCTATAATATTAAGTAATTATCGAGATGTGGCTCAGTTTGGTAGAGCGCTACGTTCGGAACGTAGAGGCCGCTGGTTCAAATCCAGTCATCTCGACCATGTATAAAATAACCCGTTGGTTGTGAGTTTTTTCAACTGTTTATATGAGAAATAATTAATTCGAATTGTTTTGAATAAAGCAAATCATATTTTTTTATTTTTTCTTCAAGTAGTTTAAGAAGAATTTCTTTACATTGGATTTCTTTCATAATACAATTTTCTAAAGCGTCCAAGACATTCTTATAATCTTCGTTTTTATGTTTCTATTACTCCTCACTTGAAACCAAATGTTGACATAAAATCCTGGAATTTTTTCGAACTTTTCTGAATGGTTTATTTTATTTTCCTTTGAATTTAATATTTATGATAGTGATGATGAAAGTTACAAAAAACTAAGCGAATATTCTAAATTTATTTTAAGGATTTTTGAAGATGATCTTAATAATTCGTTGCCGAAATCAGAGTCGAAATCAGAAATGAGTAGGTCGGAAATAAGAGAGTATGTGAATGGTCTTTTGTTTAATGACAAAAAAGTTGGACCTAATTTTCGTTTTACTAATATTGGTATTTGGCTTTCAAGCCAATCAAAAAAGTAGATTTGTGTCTTTTATTACCTCGAGAATTGTTTGATGGATGTTTTTTAAGTATAGTATATAGTAGTCATAGTTAAGATGAATTGTAGTACATAAAAAGCAAGACTAAATTTTCTATCATTTCTATTTTTTTAGAATAACAATATGTTTTCCTTCCAAATCTTGCTAAATAATACCTGAGTAAACGGTTCATTTTTTCTAAAGAAACGGGTGAAAGAGAAATAAATTTTATAAAATATTAATTTAAATACTTAGAGATAAAAATTTTATAAATATATTTTTTTAAAATTTTTCGTGTTATTTGTTTGACAAAAAATACTCAAGATATTACAACTATTTCGTCAGCATTTATGTTGATTTAAATTTTAAAGTCGGAGTGAAATTTTATGAAAAATAAGTTTATTAAATCTCTCATGAATTCTCTCAATTTGAGAGAGAGAGAGAGAGAGAGAGAGAGAGAGAGAGGTCTCTCAGGGAGATCTCTCTATGAAAAAAGAAAAAATAAGTAATAATGAAAATAATAAGAAGATTAGTAAAAATAATAAGATAATTTCCTCTATTTTAGCTATTGTTATGTGTTGTCAGCCTTTGGTTGGGGCTTTTGTATCTGATAGTCAACTTGTAGATAACAAGAAAACTGTTGAAATAACGGAAGACAAAAATGAAAATAAAGATGAAAGTAAAAAGGGCGATGCGATTGATAAATCTAAATGGTTTTCAATTTTAGTTAAAACTATTGCTGGCATTAGTGTCTTAGGCGTTTGTGCTTTAGTTATATATGATGAAATTAAATCTAATGAGGATAAACTTCTTAAGGATGAACCTGGGGTAACTGAACCTAAAACTGGTCCTGGAGAAGTCAAAATTGGAGGTTTAAATTATTTCACTCACAATATAGGAGAAGAAACCGAAAATGGTGAAGGTTTTGAGAATTTAGTTATCGGAGAAAGCGACTGGGGAATACATGATTTTACAAATGAAGTTTCAAAAAATGTCGGTAGTGTTAATTTGAGGGTAAGTGTTAATTTTAATTCCGAAAGTGAAATCCAAAATTTAAGTAATTATTCTAAATTTATTGTCGCAGCTATTAAAGGTGGTGATTTTTTATCAGCTTATCTTAGAGAAAATAAGGTTAGTTCAGACGTTGACAATATTACGTTATATGCACGTAAGTTATTGATGGAACAGAAAGACGGTTCTAAATTTCGTCTGATTAATGTTTGCGTTAGAATTAGATTGGGACGTTTTGGATATCAAAGTGCTTATTTTCTTATTTCTCAGGAGCTGGCGCCGTATTTAAAGGTATAATATAAGATGTAACAGATGAGAATTTAACAGATGATTAGATATAATCATCGCATAAATTTTTGTATTCCAGTTCACCGTGTTTTGCCGGTAGTAGAATGTATACTTCTTTTATCTTCGCCTTGAGTGTTCATTTTCGATTCTTTATTTCGTGCAAATG
The DNA here is from genome assembly GCA_036322855.1 of Candidatus Improbicoccus pseudotrichonymphae. Lineage (GTDB taxonomy): Bacteria > Bacillota > Clostridia > Oscillospirales > Acutalibacteraceae > Improbicoccus > Improbicoccus pseudotrichonymphae. The sequence goes on along the minus strand of AP027924.1, from coordinate 997,127 downwards.
AGATCTAATTCATAATAGAATTGCTATATAAATTGAAAACTAATTATTTATTAAATACAATTTGATGGATATATATAATTCGTCGCATTTCTGCTAAACATCTATTAATTGTGATTTGACTAGTACCGCTTGTTTCTTTTTCACCCGTTTCTTCTATTAGGTTCCTCCCTAAACTTCATCTTTTCTAAAGATTAAAAATCAAAAAAATCCTCACATACACAAAGTATGTTCCGGTGTTTTTTGATTTATTTTTAAAAATACTCGTTTGGAAGAAATCTAAAGAAATGGGTGAAAAAGAAATAAATTTTAATATGTTTAATTTAAATACTTAGAGATAAAAATTTTATAAATATTATTTTAAAATTATTTTTATTATCTTATTGACAACAAAATTAAAAAATGTTATAATGATCCTAAGTTGTGTTTTTTAAGATGAAAAAGGTGGACAATTAATTTTTAAAAAGGTGGTGAAGCATTATGGCAGGTAATAAGTTTATTAAATCTTTGATGGCTTTTTTTGGTGCAAAAAAGAAAGAAAGAAATTCGTTTATTAAAAAAGAAAAAATAAATAATAATAAAAATAGTAAGAAAATTAGTAAAAATAATAAGATAATATCTTCTATTTTGGCTGTTGCTATGTGTTGTCAACCACTTGTTGGGGCTGTCAATCTTCCTTTGGCTGTGAATGATAGCGAACTTGTCGAATTAAAGGGCAACAATAATGGAGAAATTAAAAACTTGGCCGTGGGTATTGCGGGTTTTATCGGAATTGCATTACTTGAGGTTTTTTGCGGTAAAGGCAAAAACCAACGTATTGATCTGAGTGGCGAAGATAATGAATCCATAAAGAACCAAGTTACTACTATCGACGAAGATAATGAATCCATAAAAAGCCAAGTTACTACTATCGGTGAAGAAGAATGTGGGAAAAGTTGTCTTGTTTTGCGCGAAAACGGAAAAGAATTTGATCAAGAACGTAATAAAACCGACTACGCAAATTTTTCTACCAAAACTATTAAGAATTCAGAAACTAACATTTTGTTCAATAATTGGGACATCAAAGGGAATAATGAGGACATTATGCCGTTGTACCTTAAAAATGCAAAAATCATCAGAATTTGCTTTGATTTGTCAAAACCATTGGACCAAAACCAAATTGTGAGATATTTTGAACGTTGGGTTAAAATAGCAAGTGAAAAAGCTCCAAATGCACTTATGATGTTCATAGGCTGTAAAAGTGATAAAAAAGAAGAAAACGCACCTGGCTATGGAGAAATAATAGATAATGCGATAAGATCAGCGATTTCGCGCGACCCCAATTATTGCCAAATCATAATTCCAAGCGTAGGAGGAAATTTGTTTTTTGAGACTTCTGCTTTAGATGGCCGCGGAATCAAAGAAGTCGAAAATGCCATGGTCGAAGCTGTATTAGTCGATAACTATAAACAACATCAGACGCAAAGAGATTAGACATGCTCTAAAATTAAATTATTTTTGTAAATTTCAAGGGAAGCGGTTGTATGGTAAAAGATTTTGAATACTGCATTGATGATGAAATTGGCAAAAATAAAATTCAGTTTTAGAGCAAACCCGTTTATCTTTTAGCGAATTCAATTTTAGCTAAATGATCAAATAATTAGAATTTTTATCTATTTTTTGTATTTAAAAATCAACACTGTTATATCGTCGGCCTGTGGCTCATTTTGCGAAAATTCTTTTATTTCGTTTTCTACAGCTCTTACTATATCTTGGAGTCTCATGTGTCTAACATCTAGTTTGTCAAGAAATTGTTTAAGACGCTTTGAAGCAAACAGTTCTTTTTCCTCGTTTGTAGCCTCGGTAATGCCATCGGTGTACAAAAATAATATATCTTCGCGTTCCAAATAAAATTTTTCAGAAGTATACTTAGCATTAGGCATTCCCCCCAATACAAAATGTTTTTTGACTTTAAAATATTCAAAATCCGAATCTTTTCTCTTTATTAATGGCATAGTATGTCCGGCATTACTAAATACAAATTCTCCTGTTTCGAGTGAAATAATTCCCAAAAAAGCAGTGGCGAACATTCCTATGTCATTATTCATACATAATTGCTTATTTACTTTCGAGAGAATGTCCGATGGATTTTCGCCGTTATGAGCTTCGTTATTTATAAGAATTTTAGCTATAACCATAAATAATGCCGCGGAGATTCCTTTTCCCGATACGTCAGAAATTACAAACCCAAGGCGATTGTCTCCTATTAAGAAAAAATCATAAAAATCACCCCCTACGGTTTTTGCCGGATTCATTGTCGCAAAAATATCGAATTCTTTGTGTTCCGGGAATGCCGGGAATATACACGGCAGCATTGATGTTTGTATTTGGTTTGCCACACTTAGTTCGGCGGCAACTTGTTCTTTTTCGCTCGTTATTTTTTTAATATTTTTAATATAATTTTCTATATCACGCATCATGCAATTCAAGGCAATTGCGAGTTTACCAATTTCATCTCGATTATCTATAGATATGACTTTTCCGACAGGGTTTTTATTATTGACAAATTCATTAACAGTTTTTTCCATTGTGCTTATTGGTTTGATTATTGTCCTTTTTAATATATAAAGAATTAAAAACAAGCATATGATTACTATAAAACCTACCAAAATTACGGTTAGAAAAACACTTTTATTTATCTCTTTAAAAATTGTTCCCATTGATATATCTGATCCCACTAGAGCCAGTACATTGCCATTTTCATCTAAAATTGGAGAATATGAGGTTGCTAAATGGCCCCACAGATCATCATAGGAAATTTCCATTTCTGATATTGCTTCTTTTGTTTTAATTATCTTTTTGGCTACATCACTTTTTAATATCTGTTCTGTTGCATTTCCCAGAAGTTGTCTTTCTTCTATACTGTCGTATACTCCGTCATCTATATAGCTAGTATCATATATATAAACGTCCTTACCGTCTTCGGTTTGTGTTATTACGTACAAATAAGTCAAATCTAATTTGTTTCTTATATAATCCAAATTTTTTACGATTTTTTCGTAATCTTCATCTGTTTCCAAAGTTTTTTTATAGTATTTAATTTTATTGGTGTCCAAAATATGAGCTACTAGATTTGAACTGTGATTGGCTTTTTCTCCGTAATTTTTCATAACTATATTTTTGGTTGTCTTATATGATAAAACCCCAAAAAGCGCTATCATAAGCGCCGAAAACAACAATATTAAAAACGTCATTTTTTTGGAAAGGCCAAATTTAATATTTTTGTTTTTATCATTACTATCTTTTTTTTGCTCCAATTTTGATTCCAAAAACATCACCTGATTTTTTTAATATTTAAGTTGAATATCAAAAATAAAATTCCAAATATTATTAACAAAGTTCCGAAATACACAAGCCCAAACGTAATTGATTTTGTAATAATAAATCCAAAAACAAAAGGAGCCATCATGTATGCAATATTTGTTATAAATGTGTTTGTCGATGTCGCTCTATCGTATCCGAATTTTTCAACTATTTTGATATTTATAAAATGATCCGCAAGAAAGGAATAGCCAAATGAATTTGCAAATCCAAAAGTTATAACAGAAATTATCAATATCGGAAGCGTTGGAATTTTTGCAAATAAAATCATGGAAATCGAGAACAAAAATACATATAAAAGTAGTGCCAAATAACGTTTTATATGTTTGGATAAAAATTTTATCATGGTAGCGCCGAATAATACACTGCATAATCTGCTCAATGTGCAAACGTAACCAATGTAAGTTTCGCTCAATCCCATGGAATCACCGACTATCGGAAAAAAATACGAAGTATAGTAATCGCAAATAGTCATTGGTATCAAAATTAAAAGAAAAAACATTGAAATTTTGCCAGAGAACAAAAATTCTGTCATACTTGCCGATTTAGCTTCACTATTTTTTTCAATGAATTCTTTTATGTCATTATTCTTTACATAAAGAACTATAAAATATATCACAAATAGACTTAGCAAAGCGGAAATTAAAATTACCATAAAATAGTCTAAAAAATTTATTAAAAATGATCCGAATATCAATGCGCACGTTATTCCATTAAGCATAGATGAATCATTACCGTTGAAATCTTCCAAACAATTTTTCTTTGCCAAAATTGCGGCAACTATTCGCAGTAACACACCCCAACTTAAACCACATAAGATATTCGATAAGGTAAATACCCAAATGTTTGGTATAATCTTAAGAAACATACCTGATATAAGTATAAGACCAAATATCGAAGCCGTTTTTCTCGTTCCGATTTTTTTGATTATGAAACTTGTTGCAAAAAGGGAAAAAAGACTTGCGAAAATCTCAGCAGATAACGGAATACTTATCAAAAATTCTTTTTGTACGCCATTGATATCTGGAACAATAGAAAATAAATATATAGTCAAAAAACCTGAAATTATATTTGTTGTAAAATATATCAAAAAAGTCAGCATGCGAGACATTCCGCTTGTCATAGATATACTTACGTTTTTTGTTATTTTTTCGGAAAATATTTTAGATAAATCACGAGAATCACAATTTAGAATTTTGCTTATGGCTTTATTTCGTTCTTTAACAAATATAAGTATTTCAAGAACAAATAATATTATAAATACTACCATCAAAATAATATTTAAAAACAGTGTTAGCATTAAGTCGTGATTTTCTTTTTTTAAAGCATTTAAATTAGAACCAACTTCTATGATTCCAATAGATTCTCCTTTCTGATTTACAATTGGATCATATGAATATATGAAGTATCCGGTTGGCCAATATTCGGGCTCGCTTACGAAACCTTCTTGGGTGGTTATTACTTTGTATTCATCGGAATCTTCTTCGTAATTATAACTTGGCATTAATGTTGGATAGGTTGCGTTTAAATCATAAATGACGCTGACTACTTTGTTTTCATGGGTTGTTTTATACAGCACACAGTAAAAATTAGATGTTATGCTTTGATATTTTTCAAAAATATTTTTCACGGAATTGACGATATCTTTATAGTCTTTATCGGTGTATTGAGAATTATTTTTTATTTTCTCTATTTTTTCGTATGGTAACTCCTTTCTTATAAATAAACTCACAACTTCTGAACGTTTTTTTATTTCATTTATGAGGCGTGCATCGAAACTTTGAAACGAAATTAAACAAAATATTCCGGTTATTAAAACAGTTCCGGTTATTATTAAAGCAGATATTTTTGCAACAAAAGAGTTACTTATATATATTTTTTTGAAAATAAAAAATGAAATATACGCAATAAAAATTAACAAGAACGTAGTACATATAATAAAAATACAATAGGAAAACAGAAAACTTGAAGAAAAGCTTAATTTATCCAGAATTTCAGTTTTTTTCTCTTCACTGTTGTAGTTCAATATGTTATTTCCGTTGGTTGCCATGATTTTTATTTTGTCGGCATTTCCTTTAGCTTCAAGATACAAATAAACAGGTCTTTCTTCATAATTTTCGTCTGTATCTAAAATTACTTCTCTTTCATGAGAACCATTTCGAATAATTGCAAGCTGCCTTGTGCCTATATCACTATACGCTATCGTGCCATCTTCTAAAACGGCAAAATTTATGGGTACGGAGCCTATATGTTTATTCGAGTCGTAAATAATTTCGGTGCTGTTGTCCGGTTTTAATTTATAAAAATAACCGTTTTTAGTCAGCAATATGATATTTTCTAAATCTGAAAATTCATAACATAAAACTAGTTCTGTATTAAAAACAAATTTTCTTACTACTTCGTTCAGCGAGTTTTTAACATAAAATTCATTTTCATTATTATAAACATAGTAAAATTCGTTTTTAATAACCAATATCTGTGCTATTCCTTTATTTTCCGAAACAGACTTATTTCTAAAAATATTTTTAATTAATTTGCCGTTTTTGTTGAATTTTAATATGGATTCTTCTTTTATTTTTTGATTAGAAGCTAATTCCAAATCGTATGTATATATGTTGTCATTATCGTCTATGCGGTTTGCATAAACGCTTTTAAAATCTTCCACCGGAGAAACTCCAGCTTTTTTAAAAAATTCGATTTCATTATTTTTATTTAGTTTTATAAGTTCTAATCCGGATTTATTATCTATTACTTTATTTTCGTTTTCGTTGAAGGAAACAAAATTACAATTTTCAATGGAATAATTCCCCGAAAATGGAAATATATAAAACAAATCATAATTCTTAATCACAAAAACAAATGAAAATAGAAATAAAATCACAACGATGATTTTAAAAAAGGGTTTTTTAAAATTTACCATCCGATTATTATTTGCAATTTTATCTAAAATATAAAAATTAAATACCCAAATGATTGCACTCAAATAGCAATAGGTAAGCTTTTGATGTAATCTTCAGCTTTTCTCCCCCTGCTCCACACCGTGCGTGCGACTTTCACCGCACGCGACGCTCCATCAAGTGTGTATCTGTTCAAAATAAGTTAAGTTTACACGTTTTCGAACAACATTGTAAGTATTAAATTGCTAAATTGTTTGCTAATTTGCGGTATTTGTTTATTTTAGCTAATTGGGTTTTGTTGAGATTAACTAGATCTGTATATTTCTTAATAATTTCGTTATCTTTAGCGTGTATCAAATGATGTACGTCTTTATGGATTATTACTAGGTTTTTGTACTCATCTGTTCCGCTTTTAAGTTTTTGTCAATTGATTCATCTGGAAATGACATATTTTCATCTTTCTTCATTACCATTTGCACAAAAAGTTCATTATCAGAACCAACTGAATCAACAACACCTGCAATTCTACAAGCCCATCCACATGATCCTTCCATTTTTCGCAAAAGTTGATATTTCGATAAGGTTTTCTTCAATTAAGAAATTGTCTCCCATACCAACAAATTTTCCACTTACTTCTCTTGCAGAAGAAGATCCAGGTGCGAAAGAAGACCCAAAAGAAGAAGACCAGGTAAAAATTGATCACCAGATTCAGAATCACCATCATTACCGCCATCTTCAGCAACATATGCAATCAAAATATCGCGCTGCTACTGTTCCAGCTGAGCCATGCGTTCGAATTGCTTTTGTCCTTGGTCTCTCATAAATTCTTTACTAGATTGAAATAGTAAAACATGATGCCCTTTTAATTCCAAATTAAAATTTTTTTAATCATATTGCATATTTTTTTCTTTTTTTATTAATTCAATTACTTTTGGCGTTTCCAAAGGTTTTTTATATTAATCTCAAGATCACAAAATTTATCTATGGCTTTATCATCCGAAATGCTAGTGAAAGGAAGCGCCGAAGTCGATACATTTGAATTCAAACCGTTCACTAAACTTAAAGCACAAATAAAACTAAAAAATTTTTTCATTCTCTTATGTAATAAAGACATGTTTAACACCATCTATCTCTAGAACTGCGGGATCGATTATGTAACATTTATTAGACATTTGCAATAGTTATAAATCTAATTTTCAAGAAATTAATTTTAATTTTATGCGTCATATCCAAATATTTTTCTTCATACATTTAGAACATCAAGAGATAAATAAATGAATGAACGTAAAATGAAGGAGTGATTAAATTTTGAATTGGCAATCCATGAAAATCGAGGAGGTATTAAAAAATCTCAATACAGATATTGATAAAGGTCTCGATGCCAACGAAGTAAAAAAAAGACAAAGAATATACGGTAAAAACCTAATAGAAGAAGAAAGAGAGATAAATTTTTTCAAAAAAATAATCGAGCAATTTTCAGATTTTATGGTGATTACACTTTTTATTGCCGCCGGTATTTCTTTTATTGTTTCTGTTGTAAATAAAAATAATGACTACATCGATTCCATAATAATACTACTAATAGTATTTATAAATGCAATAATCGGAATAACTCAGGAAAAAAATGCAGAAAAAGCCATAAATTCTTTAAAAAAACTTTCAGAAACACCAATTAAAGTTTTAAGAAGCGGTATAGAACAAAGAGTAATTTCTGAAAACATTGTCCCGGGGGATATTTTACTGTTAGAAACCGGAGATTTAATTTGTGCCGACGCAAGACTTATAAAAACCCAAAAGCTAAAAACAGAAGAATCTGCTCTTACCGGAGAATCTCTATCTGTAAGTAAGAATGAAAATACAATATTTGATGAAAAAACACCAATTTATAAAATAAAAAATATGATATTCTCATCAAGCTTTGTAACTTCAGGAAGAAGTATTGCCGTGGTTACGGCAACAGGTATGAAAACTCAAGTCGGGAAAATAGCAAAATTAATAAATAAAAATAGTACTCCTCCGACGCCTTTACAAACACAGCTAAACGAAACTGGTAAAATGTTGAGCATGGCAACTATGATAATATGTTGTATTGTATTTATCTTGGGTTTGATTCAAAAAGCAGATATTTTAGAAATATTCATGATTGCGGTAAGCCTTGCCGTAGCTGCAATACCCGAAGGATTACCATTCGTTGTAACTTTAGCTTTGGCTTCCGGAGTAAAAAGAATGGCAAAGAAAAATGCAATAATTCGGAAACCAAATTCTGTAGAAGCATTGGGGAATGCTAACGTAATATGCACCGATAAAACAGGCACTTTAACACAAAATAAAATGAGTGTTATCGAAATAAGAAACATAAAAGGAATTATTAATGACAACGATGCAAAAGAGATAATTAATTGTTCTGTTCTATGCAATAATGCAAAACAAAAAATTTCATGTATTTCCGGAGAGCCGACCGAAAAAGCCCTTTTGGAGAAAGCCATTGAATTAAATATAAGTAAAAATAGTTTAGAAAAAGAAATGCCTCGCATAAAAGAAATTCCGTTTGATTCTTCAAGAAAAATAATGACAACGGTACATAAAACAAAAAATAGATTTATAACAATAACAAAAGGCGCGCCGGATTTTCTTTTGGAATTATGCACGAAATATAAAAAAGGAGAACAGGTATTTAATTTAAGCAAAAATTCCCTAAAAGATATTAAAAATAATTACGAAATAATGGCTTCCAGGGCACTAAGAGTATTGGCCATGGCATACAAAGAAACAACTATTGAAAATACAAATGAAAACAATTTTACATTTTTAGGTCTTGTCGGCATCGCCGATCCCATAAGATCCGGAGCAAGAAAAGCCGTCAGACTTTGTAAAGAAGCCCATGTGAAACCGGTAATGATAACCGGAGATCATATTTTAACTGCAAAAGCAGTAGCAAGAGAATTGGAAATTATAAAAAAAGATTCAGAGGCAATAAGCGGCTCTCAACTTGATAAAATCGGCCAAAAAGATCTTGAGAAAAATATTTTTTCTTATTCGTTGTTCGCGAGAGTTTTGCCGGAGCATAAAATGAGAATCGTCAAAGCTTTTCAATCGCGAAATGCCATAGTTATAATGACGGGAGACGGCGTAAATGACGGTCCTGCACTTAAAGCGGCAAACATAGGATGCGCAATGGGGATTTCAGGAACAGATGTTGCCAAATCAGTTTCCGATATGGTACTAACGGATGATAATTTTTCAACAATAGTAGAAACAATATGTCAGGGACGCGGGATATACGAAAACATAAAAAAAACAATTCATTTTTTATTGTCAACAAATATAGGAGAAATAGTTGTGATTTTTTGTGCTTGTTTATTTCATTTGCCTGCCCCTCTACTCGCCATACATTTGTTATGGATAAATTTTGTAACAGACTCTTTTCCTGCATTGGCGCTGGGTATGGATCCGATCGAAAGCAACATAATTAAGACAAAACCATCAGACCCTTCTCAAAAAATACTTTCAGGAACAATGGGTTTGAACATAATGACGGAGGGTCTTGGTATAGGAATAACCGCTATTATTGTTTTTATAATCGGAAGTAATTTATTCGACAATTATCCATTGGAACCAATCGTGGGGAGAACAATGGCATTTGTATCGCTCGGTTTGTCTCAACTAATTCATGCTTTTAACGTTAGGAGTAAAAAATCTATATTTAAAACAGGAATACTAACCAACAAAAAACTTGTTGCTGCTGTTATATTTTGTGCAATACTTCAAATAATAGTCACACTCATACCTGTTTTGAACACAATATTTAAAACAGTCAACCTAGATTTTCCCCAATGGTGCATAGTATTGGCAGCAACGACGATACCGATAATAATCTCTGAAATAGAAAAATTTGCCATAAGAAATAAATATGCATAGGATAAATAACATCATTATATCATTCAAACAATGCGTTGAACTACGATAGTTAACTTTTACGCGCCCGTTGATGGCATCTAGAACTTCCTTGACATCATTTTTGCTATATCTACACGTGTCTCATCAAGAGGACTTCGCGCAATCTAATAAAATGGCCTCTAAAACTTCTTTAACACCATCTCCTCTCATGGCGGAGGTTTTGAAAAATAATCTATCATTATTAGAATCTTTTATAATCTTATTGCCTAATCCTAGACCTAATATTGCATTTTTTATTTCATTATCATTATCTTGTCTTCGATAAAGATCATTTTTACATCCTATGAATATGAACTTTGTATCTCCTGGACAATGTTTGCTCGCTTCATATACCCAAACACGCAAATTATCTGCCAATGATTTCATTTCCTTTCTCTCTAGTAATGATTTAATTTCCTCTAGTGTGATTTCCATATTATTCTCTAGTAATGATTTAATTTCCTCTAGTGTGCCCACATTACTCCCTAGTGTGGTTTCCACCATTTTTTTGTTCAAATCAAAGCAAACACAGATAACTCGCGCACGTTCTAAATAAAAAGGTAAAGTTAAACTACATTTTGTATCCCGAAACCTAATAAGAGATACTCCTTTTTTGCAATCTTCATAGCACTCTTCCGAACTAATTTTTTTAGTTTTGGATTCCATAGCACCTGCAAAACAAGTTTTCCCAACTCCCGGTTCACCAATTAAGACAACTTCACGTGGTACCATGATAAATTTTTCGTTAAGTCTTTCGATTACCTCATTAAATCTTTCGATTTCCTCATTTTTAGATTTTAAATCTTTATTTTTAGTTCTATAGAGCCACCCACTAACCATAGTGGCAAGAAATAAAATAACATCTAAACTATTTCTTATTAAACCTGAATTATTATTTTTTTTGCTTTTGATGTCTTTTACTTCTTCTCCTTCTTTTTCTTCTTCTCCTTCTTTTTCTTCTTTTTCTTCTTTTTCTTTTTCTTCAGACCCATCTGCAGCTAAATTGTTATCAATGCCCCCATATGACACAAATCCACTATTATCCGAATTTGGATTGGCCCCGACAAGTGGCTGACAACACATAATAACAGCTAAAATAGAAGATATTATTTTATTGTTTTTATTAATCTTCTTGCTATTTTTATTTTCACCTATCCCATTGCTTTCTTTTTTCATAGAGAGATCTCCCTGAGAGACCTCTCTCTCTCTCTCTCTCTCTCTCTCTCGAATTGAGAGAATTCATGAGAGATTTGATGAAGTTATTTTTCATAACATTTCCTCCTGATTTCAAAATATAAATCAGTAAAAACACTGATAAATTAATTATAGCATTTTGCATTTTGTTGTCAAACAGATAACACTAAAAATTTTGAAAAGATATATTTATAAATTTTTATCTCTAAGTATTTAAATTAAACATATTAAAATTTATTTCTTTTTCACCCATTTCTTTGGCGCAAAGAAACGGGTGAAACCCAAAGAAACATGCGGCTCTAAGTTGTCTCCTGCGGAGACAAAGTCGCCGCTAAATAATGTCGCATTAAAATGCTTCGCATAATTCTGTTTGACAGCAAAATTCAAAATGCTATGATTAATTTTATCAGCACTTTTGGAGGTAAAATTATGAAAAATAGCTTCATCAAATCTCTCATGAATTCTCTTAATTCAAGAGAGAGAGAGAGAGAGAGAGAGGTCTTTCGGGGTTTCTTTATGAAAAAAGAAAGCAATGGGATAGGTGAAAATAAAAATAGCAAGAAGATTAATAAAAATAATAAGATAATATCTTCTATTTTAGCTGTTATTATGTGTTGTCAGTCTTTTGTCGGGGCCAATCCAAATTCGGATAATAGTGGATTTGTGCCATATGGGGGCATTGATAATAGTCCAGCTGCAGATAGGTCTGAAGAAAAAGAAGAAAAAGAAGATAAAGAAGTAAAAGAAGTAAAAGAAGTAAAAGAAGTAAAAGAAGATAAAGAAGATAAAGAAGATAAAGAAGATAAAGAAGATAAAGAAGATAAAGAAGATAAAGAAGATAAAGAAGATAAAGAAGATAAAGAAGATAAAGAAGATAAAGAAGATAAAGAAGATAAAGAAGAAGTAAAAGACATCAAAAGCAAAAAAAATAATAATTCAGGTTTAATAAGAAATAGTTTAGATGTTATTTTATTTCTTACCACTGCGTGTTGTTTACGGTTTTATGGAACTAAAAATGAAGATTTAAAATTTAAAAATGAGGAAATCGAAATATTAAAGGAAGAACTTAATGAAAAAGATAAAGAACTTAATGAGAAAAACAGAAGATTAAAAGTAAATTCTTTTGAAAACAATTCTAAAGAATACGATTTTTCTGAATTAAGCTTTCTTAATTGTTTTGGATGGAAAGTTTTTACTTTTGCTTTGGGAAAGAAGACAGTGGTTCGCAAAAATGAAGAAGACGAAGGCGTAACGTTTTTTTATAGTTTGGACGAAACGTTTGGTGATGTTTCAAGTATTTTATATGGCGCCAATGATTATCTTTTTGCAAAAATTAATGAAGGAAGATTACCACCTTTATGTTGTAATTTCACTCATCTACTCCATCAACTATCCCCTCAAGAAGCTAGAGAAGAAGAAATTGAAACAAAAGTAAACGAAATGGATCCGTATTCTCAATTTGTTTATAGGGTCATAACAGACAAAAATTATGTTTCTGGTTTAACCAGAAAAGTCTTAAGAAAAGAATTGTGTAGATTATTGAGTGATTGCCCACCCGAATTTCGTTTGACAGGTCTTTATTTAAGTTTAGAAAATAAATCAAAAGAAGTAATCGGAAGTGTCCTTGCGCCGGAAAAATTGGCGAAATTGTTTATTGAACAAATTAAAAAGAATATGGAAAGGAAGAAAATGGTTGCAAAACTTGGCAAACCCTTATTTTAGAGCCCATTCATATGAAATAAAACATCAAAAAATAAATGCAAGGTAAAGAAAAGAAATATATATTAAAGCGAGCTTATCATAACGTGTAAAAAATGTGGCGGCGAAAAGCACGTAAAAGCTAGATTTATAAGCGGAGAACGACATTATTTATGCCAAAGAGTGTAGTTGTAGATTTGTACCGACACAGCAACACGGAAAATCCAATAAAGAGAAACTCACGGTGCCAGAAGCTTAGGATACGAAATTATACGTAAAAAGAACTTCAAGAACTTTTTTCTGATAAATAAGTCGATTCTAAATCCGCAAGGGTTAATTTTACACAGAGCGGGTATTTCGCGTATGCAAGCCCTACGGAGAAGCTTCCGCCCTTGACGGATTCGTCAAATCCGGCCATGTGCCATCTTATTGCCATTGCCTCCTCTATACTCAATCTCATAAATCTCTCTATCATAAAAACCGACTTTTCACCGTGACCATAAGGGAAATTGTCTTCTATTGCATAGAACGACTGTTTTTCCCATATGCCACTCTCGTTTTTTACGTTTCTGAACGATATTTTATAAAAATTAGTTTTACAAACATCATGCAAAAGAGCACAAATTGCGAAGGTTTCTTCGTTATCTTTTTCCTGAAAATGTTTTGCTCTAAAAATATCATAAACTTTTACACTGTGTTCGACCAAACCACATTTTTTCGCACAGTGAAATTTTGCACTTGCCGGGGCTGTGAAGAAATCACCTTTATTGAGCCAATCAAACAATCTTTCATGTCCATCTCTTTTTATATTTTTAAAGAATATTTCAGTAAATCTTTCTTTGTAATCCATTTAACATGTCCTAAAATCGATTTTCAAACCGCCCGATACGATTTCAGGATAATTAATATTCGAATAAAATACAATAATAATTTGAGGTTTCCCAAAAAGTGTATAAAATACAATAAAAAATCGGAAAATGCAAAATGTCCAGAACATGGCAAAACAAGTGGTACCCGAAAATGCTCACATGCAATCACAACACGCTACGTATTTCTGCACTCCTATTACCTCGAAATTTACAAAAATAACTTAATTCTAGGGTAGGTCTATTTATATTTTTGAAATTTTGGTGGGCCACCTAGGACTCGAACCTAGAACCAATCGGTTATGAGCCGAACGCTCTGCCATTGAGCTAGTAGCCCAAAAAATCATGCCGACATAAGAAATCAGAAAACATCTCCATGTTAATAACACTTAAAATGTAAGTCAATATTTTAAGAAATAAAATTTAATAAAATTTATATTTATTAGAGCCTATTCACGCGAAATAAAATGTAGTAAAATATGAAATGTGAAAATAGCAGTTGGGAAATATAAGAAAATAGAAAATTTGTTTCCAAAACAGAAAAGTTTCTCTAAAATGGCATTGCGAAATAAATATAGTTAAGATGAATTGCAGCGCATAAAAAGCAAGACTAAATTTTCTATCATTAACGATTGGGAATCTTACAATTTAATAGATCCTATTAAACATATCATAGGGAAAGCACATACTTTTATCGTTGAACGGATGAACCGTTTACTCAGGTATTATTTGGCAAGATTTGGAAGGAAAACGTATTGTTATTCTAAAAAAATAGAAATGATAGAAAATTCAGTTTTGCTTTTTATGCGCTGCAATTCATCTTAATTATATTTATTTCACAATGTCTAAAAAACCTCCAGAAAGCAATTCTTGAGGTACAAAAAAACCCAAATCTCCTTTTTCTTTATCTGAAAAAAAAAGAAAAATATTAGTAAAACGAAAATTAGGTCCAACCTTTTCTCTGTCATCAATCAAAAGCTTATCCAAATATCTTTTTAATTGCGGTGCTGTCAATGAATAAACAAAACCATTTTTAATAATTTTCAAAATACATTTAGAATAATTGCTTAATTGTTCGTAATCATTATAATTTTGTTTTGATTCACTAAGTTGCACCACAATGCACACTAAACCATAATCAAGTCTACGGTTATTGTCATCAGTAAAACAAATGTTCATTGCAATTGAACTCGCCAAACCAGTCAAGTTTCTAAAAAATGTTCTACCATATCTTTCTACTCTTTCTCCTACATTAAAAGTAATATATCTAGTTCCAAGATATTCTTCTTCCTTTACTTCTGCATCACTTTCTGTATCAGGTTTACAAATTTTTTCAAGTTCTTTATCTTTTTCTTCAAGTTTTTTCTTTAATCTTTCGATTTCCTCATTTTTAGATTTTAAATCTTTATCTTTACTTTCTGTAACAGATTTATCATAAATTTCTTTAAATTCTTTCTTTAATCTTTCGATTTCCTCATTTTTAGATTTTAAATCTTTATTTTTAGTTACATAAAACCACCAACCGCCCATAGCAGCAACTAAAAGAGCACCTAAACTATTTCTTATTAAACTCGAACTATTATTTTCTTTGATTTTGATGTCTTCTTTTTTTTCTTCTTTTTTTTCTTCATCTTCTTCATCTTCTTCTTCTTCAGACCCATCTGCAGTTGGACTATTATCAATGCCCTTATCCGAAACAAATTCCCTATTGTCCGAATTTGGATTGGCCCCAACAAAAGACTGACAACACATAATAACAGCTAAGATAGAGGAAATTATCTTATTGTTTTTATTAATCTTCTTGCTATTTTTATTTTCACCTATTCCATTGCTTTCTTTTTTCATAAAGAAACCCCTGAGAGACCTCTCTCTCTCTCTCTTTCTCTTTCTCGAATTGAGAGAATTCATGAGAGATTTGATGAAGTTATTTTTCATAACCTTTCCTCCTCTGATCTTGAAATATAAATCAGTTAAAACACTGATGAATTAATTATAGCATTTTGAATTTTGCTGTCAAACAGAATTATGCGAAGCATTTTAATGCGACACTATTTAGCGGCGACTTTGTCTCCGCAGGAGACAACTTAGAGCCGCATGTTTCTTTGGGTTTCACCCGTTTCTTTGCGCCAAAGAAATGGGTGAAAGAGAAATAAAATGTTTTTAATTAAAAAATGAGTGCCAAACATAAAAATTATTTTACATAAAATACCAATCTATAAATTTTATATTTAAGTATTTATTAAATATTTTATAAAATTTATTTCTCTTTCACCCATTTCTTTAGACATTTCTTTAGACATTTCTTTAGACATTTCTTTAGACATTTCTTTAGATTTCTTCCAAACGAGTATTTTTAAAAATAAATCAAAAAACACCGGAACATACTTTGTGTATGTGAGGATTTTTTGATTTTTAATCTTTAGAAAAGACGAAGTTTAGGGAGGAATCTAATAGAAGAAACGGATATACCCAAAAAATCCCACACGCCTTACGATGTTTCCTTGCAAAAAGTGAAACAGCATAGAAACAAAGATATGAAATTCAGAACAAATCACGAAAAAAATACGTTTATAATTTCGCATTTGCGCATATTGCTTAAACACTACCGAACACGAATCCCAACAAAAAAGCACCGATGTAAAAAATAAAAGAGGTAATTTATCACAAATACTCGACTATTAATAGCTTCGACCGATTCAGTTATTATTAATTATCCCCTCTGAAATGCTTTTTGGAGTTTCTGCATAGTGGCTTGGTTCCATTATATACTGACCTCTGCCTTGAGTTCTTGAACGCATTTCAGTAGCATAACCAAACATTTCGGATAACGGTACTTGGGCGTTTATTCTTTGAGCTCCTTGCAAGGGCTCTATTCCCATTATGGAACCCCTCCTGGAATTCAAATCTCCGATAATATCACCCATAAACTCTTCAGGCACAGTGACCGAAACTTTCATAATTGGCTCTAAAATAACAGGATTAGCCCTTCTCATTGCGGCTTTAAACGCCATCGATCCCGCAATTTTAAACGCCATTTCGGAGGAATCAACTTCATGAAAAGAACCGTCGTATAATGTTATTTTTACATCAACTACGTTATATCCGGCCAACACACCCGAACACATCGCGCCTTTAATTCCATTTTCCACTGCGGGAATATATTCCTTTGGAATTGCTCCCCCCGAAATTGCATTAACAAATTCATATCCTTTTTCAAGATTTGGCTCAATCCTGATTTTTACATGCCCGTACTGCCCTCTGCCACCAGATTGTCTTATATACTTTTCTTCTGCTTCTGACTTCATTTTGATGGTCTCCTTATACGAAACCTGAGGCTTACCTACCGAAACTTCAACCTTGAACTCACGCCGTAAGCGATCAACTATGATCTCAAGATGAAGTTCGCCCATACCTGCTATAATGGTTTGTCCTGTATCTGTATCAGTATATGTTTTAAAAGTAGGATCTTCCTCAGACAATTTTGCCAAAGCTAAGGCCATCTTTTCCTGACCAATCTTTGTTTTAGGTTCAATAGCAATTTTTATTACAGGTTCCGGAAAATTCATCGATTCCAGCACTATAGGTTGTTTTTCGCTGCAGAGAGTATCCCCTGTAACCGTATTTTTAAGCCCAACGGCCGCAGCAATATCTCCTGCATATACTTCGCTGATATCCTGACGATTGTTTGCATGCATTTGCAATATGCGTCCAATTCTCTCAGTAGAATCTTTATTTACATTATAAACCTGGCTTCCTGCTTTCAAAACACCCGAGTAAACCCTAAAAAAACACAGTTTTCCGACAAAAGGATCTGTCGCGATTTTGAATGCCAAAGCAGAAAAGGGTTCACTATCTGAGGACTTTCTTTGCTCATATTCATTCGTATTCGGGTTCGTGCCTTTTACAGGGGGAATATCAACAGGGGAGGGCATATAATCAATAATTGCGTCAAGAAGCTTTTGAACACCTTTATTTTTATAAGACGTTCCACAGGTGACAGGTACAAATTTACAAATCAAAGTTCCCTTACGTATGCAATTCTTTAATTCTTGATGAGAAATCTCCTCACCATTTAAATATTTTTCCATTAACACTTCATCAAATTCGACAACGTTTTCTATAAGCAAATTTCTTGCATCTTGCGCTTCTTTAAATAAATCATCCGGAATATCTTCAATTTTTACATCTTTCCCCAAGTTGTCATAATGCATATACGCCTTCATTTCTATAAGATCTACTATGCCTCTGAAATTATCTTCATTTCCGACAGGCAATTGTACTGGAACAGCATTACAGCACAAACGCTCGCGCATCATCTTTATTACGTTTTTATAATCCGCACCCACTATGTCCATTTTATTTACATATGCCATTCTTGGGACTGAATATTTATCAGCCTGACGCCACACTGTTTCTGATTGCGGTTCAACACCTTCTTTTGCCGAAAAAACAGTCACAGAACCATCGAGAACTCTCAAAGAACGCTCGACTTCAACCGTGAAATCCACATGCCCCGGGGTATCTATTATGTTTATGCGATGTTCTTTCCAAAAACACGTCGTGGCAGCGGAAGTTATAGTAATGCCGCGTTCTTGTTCTTGAACCATCCAATCCATTGTTGCTTCGCCATCATGAACCTCACCGATTTTATGACTTCTTCCCGTATAAAACAAAATCCTTTCGGTAGTAGTCGTCTTACCGGCGTCTATGTGAGCCATAATACCTATATTTCGAGTTTTCTCTAATGGATATTCCCTAGACACGTGTTTTTACCTCACCCTTCACAAGTTTACCATCTATAATGAGCAAACGCTTTGTTTGCCTCGGCCATTTTTTGCAAATTTTCTTTCTGTTTTACCGTCGAACCTACATTTCCATATGTGTCAATCAATTCACCCGCTAATCTGTTATAAGTATTTTTTTCTCCACGTTTACGTGCATTTCCCACAATCCATCTCAACGCCAAAGTTTTACGTCTATCTTCTCTGACCTCTACCGGAACCTGATAGGTTGATCCACCGACACGTCTGGGTTTTACTTCTAAAGAAGGCATGGCATTAACCATAACTCTTTCCAAAATCTCTGTTATTTCAACTCCCAACTTGCTTTGGACCATTTCCAAAGCCTGATAAACAATACCCCTGGCAATATTCTTCTTTCCGTCCTTCATTACTTTATTTATTAATGCAGAAACAACAACAGAGCTGTATATAGCATCAGGTTTAACTACACGCTTCTTAGCCGCACATCTTCTCGACATAAACAATCCTCCAAATTAATAAATCACTTTTTTGCCGACTTGCTGGAATCGTCGTCAGCAACCACTTTGCTTCCAGACTTCGCTATTTTTGCTCCATACTTTGATCTTCCTTGCATCCTCTTGGATACACCCTGCGTATCGAGGGTACCACGTATTATGTGATATCTTACACCTGGCAAATCTTTGACTTTACCGCCTCTTACCAAAACCACACTATGTTCCTGAAGATTATGTCCGATCCCGGGAATATAACAAGTAACCTCCGCCCCATTGGAAAGACGAACTTTAGCCACCTTTCTTAAAGCCGAATTTGGTTTTTTCGGCGTTGTTGTTTTTACAACAGTACATACTCCTCTTTTTTGCGGAGACGACATATACACATTCTTACGTTTTTTTGAATTCCATGCATACAAAAGTGCAGGCGACTTAGACTTTTTGGCATTTGTTTTGCGACCTTTTCTGACTAACTGGTTAACTGTAGGCATAAACCCTACCTCCATACTTTAAGTACCATACAACAGTGAATTTTATTTATTTTTTAAAATATGTCAAATAATTTTATAAATTTTAAAAAACTTAAATAAAATTCTTTTCAAAACATAATTATACGCTAATCCTTAAATTCTATACACCATAATTCCGCCAATTTGATGTTAAAAACCCCGCCAATTCCTCAGGAATAGGAAAATACGCAATTCCTCCTCTCCGTTCCCCCGATAAATTATTCTGGCGCAAACGTTAATCAAACGAAAACCAGAATCTTTTTTCCTCTAATAATTTACATGCATGTGACACAATTTCCCACACTATTTTTTTCAACACCCTTATTTCTAAAATATTTTGATAGAGAAGTACCATCGTCATTATTACCTATACTGTTTTCTTTTTTCATAGAGAGATCCCCCTGAGAGATCCCCTCTTTCTCGAATTGAGAGAATTCATAAGAGATTTGATAAATTTATTTTTCATAATTTTATCTCCTGATCTTCAAATATAAATCAGTGAAAACACTGATAAGTTAATTATAGCATTTTGAATTTTGCTGTCAAACAAAATTATGCGAAGCATTTTAATGCGACACTATTTAGCGGCGACTTTGTCTCCGCAGGAGACAACTTAGAGCCGCATGTTTCTTTGGGTTTCACCCGTTTCTTTGCGCCAAAGAAATGGGTGAAAGAGAAATAAATTTTATTAAAATATTTTAATTAAGATATTTGGAGATAAAAATTTTATAAATATTATTTTAAAATCATTTTTATTGTCTTATTGACAGCAAAATTCAAAATGCTATGATTAATTTTACCAGCATTTTTGGAGGTAAAATTATGAAAAATAACTTCATCAAATCTCTTATGAATTCTCTCAATTCGAGAGAGAGAGAGAGAGAGAGAGAGAGAGAGAGATCCCGGGGGACCTCTCTATGAAAAAAGAAAACAGTATAGATGATAATAAAAATAGCAAGAAGATTAGTAAAAATAATAAGATAATTTCCTCTATTTTAGCTGTTATTATGTGTTGTCGGTCTTTGGTTGGGGCTGTCGATCCTCCTTTGGCTGTAGATGGTAGTGAATTTGTTGAGCCTGTGGGCAAAGATTTGAAAAATGATAATAATAATTTAGAAAGTAGTAGCGAAGACGAAAATAATTATAAAGACGGCGAAGACGAAAATAGCGAAGACGAAAATATAAACAATAGTAAGTCATTTTCAATTTTAGCAAAGATCTGTATTGAAGCTGGTTCTGTTATTTTCGCGGTTTTACTTGGTGGTACTGCATTTTTTTTAGGAAATACTGTTAAAATTTGCGGTCGGAGGTATCTTATTTCTAAGGTAGGTAATGAATGCGAGGACTTACTTTTTTGGTATGATTCGTATACAGTATTTCCTAAAAAAAATTTTGCACTTGAAGTGTTTTTAATTTCGAAAAAGATTAGTTTTTTGCGTCGCAATTTAAATTTATATTCTCGTAGATATCTAAAAAAATTAGATGTTAAACCCGATGAATTAGAAAGACTTAGTAAATATTCTAAATTTATTGTTAGCATTGCTAATTGTAACAAAAACCAAGATTTTAAAGTTTTGAAAGAATATTTTAATAATAAAGGTATTGAAACTATTAATCTAGAAAACATCAAGTCACATGTTATCAATTTGTTGAGTGAAGACTCAAATTTTTGTTTAATTGATGGACTTAAAATTCAATTAGAAATCAAAAATGACGAAAATAACTCAAAAAACTTCACCGTATCACTCCCTGCCCCTTTGGAATTGGCAGGTAAAATAAGGCTCGACGATATATGGGAAGGTGGAGGACCTCTAGAGGCATCTGTTTCTTCTTTATGTCAAAAACTGAAAGAATGCCCCGACGATGTGTGGAAGAAGAACCTAGCCTAGAGGCCATCTGTTTCTCCTTGACGTCAAAGACCAACAACGATCACTTAGGTCGATGGTTTCGACGTATCTTGTTTTTTTGTCTTTTTTAGGCTTCTCGCCGTAAAAATCCTAACCGGGTGGAGCGGACGACGGGGGTCGAACCCGCTACCTCCACCTTGGCAAGGTGGCGCTCTGCCAAATGAGCTACGTCCGCAACGTTCATGTGGTGCCTCCGGGCGGAATCGAACCACCGACACAAGGATTTTCAGTCCTTTGCTCTACCGACTGAGCTACAAAGGCAAGTAATGGCGACCCGGAACGGACTCGAACCGTCGACCTCTAGCGTGACAGGCTAGCGTTCTAACCAACTGAACTACCGGGCCCTAAGAACGCGCGCGCTGGTGGGATCAATAGGACTCGAACCTACGACCCCTTGCGTGTAAAGCAAGTGCTCTAACCAGCTGAGCTATGATCCCAGAAGCCACCCAAATAAGATAATATCAAAAAATAAATATGTCAATAATATAATTAAATTTTAAAATTTTTATTTTATTCGGTTTCTTTTCTTTCTTCTAATTTTTTAATGATCGAAGATCTCAAAGGAATTCTTAAAATTTTTCCAGGAAACAGCAAATCTTTATCATTCATGCTATTGAAAGATGATATTGCAGAAACAAATTTTTCATCCCCGTAAAATTTTATGCACAAAGAACCAAATGTATCTCCATTTTGAATTATATAGTCTTCAAATTCCAGTTTTTCATTGGGGGATAGCATTATATTTTCTGTTTTTTCCTTTTGTTTTGGAGATTCCAAATTTATATCCATTGTTATTTTTTTATTTTTATTATTTTCCTGGTTTCCTATGGAATACACGGTTTCGCCTATAATTATCTCTTTTTCATCTTTGATTTTTTTAACAAAAATTTTAGAAAAAATTAAATAAAAAAAGGCAATAAGCAAAGAGGGAATAATAACGGTTTGAGCCAAACGAGAAATTAAATTTTTTCTGATAGCAAACTGATTCTTCATATACATCATGAATGACGATATTCTGATACTTCTTTCATTTTTTTTAAAATCAATAATTAGCTCTGGTATTGAAGCATATAAATTTAATTCACATTTTTGAAAAATAATTCGTATCATTTTGTTGTATTTGTAAGAGATTTCTGTTTCAAACATTGTTGAAATTATTTCAGAAATATTTTTGAAAATCTCTTTCTTGCTTATCTTCTCTCTACTAAAATATTTCAATTCATAGTTAAAATAAAATATGTCGTTGTTATCTACTAAAATATTTTCATATTTTGTAATATTTCTCAAAATTAAACTGGGAATACACCCTAAATTAATAATATTATAAAGTTTTATCATAATGTTTTCAAAAACTTTAAAACGTTTGCCAAAAGCATCTATACATTTTTCTTTGTTATATTGATATTTTAAATTTTGTATCTTCTTATATTTAAACACGGCAAAAAAACAATTTTTTTCAGAAAAAAAATCCATAAAATCTTTATTTTTTTTCGATTTAAAATAATAAAAAAACTCTTTGAAATTTTCTTCATTGTTTTTATTTTGCCTAAATTTATTAATTACAAATAAATTATCAATATCCGGATATTTTCCCACAAAACCTATATAGGAAGAAATATTTTCGGACTCATTTAAATTTGCACATATCTTGTAATTTTTTATTTTTTTATAATAAATCATATAAAATCACCAAAAAATATTGATTTTAATTTAAAATTATATATTGTATTTACGTAGAACAATTGCAAAAACATACAGGTGGTATATATGAAAAACTTAAGCAGCAAATTTAAAAAAACTAAAAAAAATATTCTAAACTCTAATTTACTTAAAATTTCAATATTTCTTTTTTGTGTATTTTTTGTATTTCTCTTAAAAAATATTTATTACAAACCAAATTTAGGTTCATTTGTCGGTTCGGGTATAGATAAATCCGGAAATGTCTATGTTTTGGGTGCGAAAGATGAATCTCATTACAAAGTCACTAAAATAAACAAAAAAGGCATAATTGAATTTGAAAAAACTTTAGAATCAAAAATAGATAATTATTTGTACAATTATCGAAACATAACAACAGATCCGCAAGGAAATTTTTTCCTGATAAAAGAAATGAGAGATTACGAAGAAATAGTCTCCGAATTATCCTTACAAAATATAGTTAAAGAATCTGTTGTAATGTTTGATGCACATGGCAATTTAATTAAAACTTTGGCAGAGCTTGATTTTTCAGAAACTTCGAATAAACATACATCCGGTTACATAAGAAAAACCCAAATTGTGGATCAGAAATTCAGTGTTATAAACATAACAGATAATGTCGTTTCGGTTAATTCAAGAAATTTATCATCGCAGGAAGAGTTAAAAAAAGAAACATCGTTTGAATACTTGTCTCCATTGGTATTTAACGAAAATCCCGGTCTTTGGATAAATGATATCTGCGTGTTGTCTAGCGGAAAAGTGTTTTATTCGACAAAAGACGGGGATTTATTCTTTAATGATAATTCAGGAAATTCTGTAAATTGTAAATTGTTATTGAACAAAAATAATAGTTCTGTATCGGGAATAAGTATCGATCAGGACGATAATATTTATTTTACGGATTTATTCGATGGAACGTTTTATAAATTGGATTCAAAAAGCATGAATTTAAGTGCTGTATATAATTTATGGAGCTCTGTGATGGGTGAAATCAGAATAAAAGACTTGAGAAAGATAACTGCCGTAGACAGAGACGATTTTTATGCTCCTTCGAAAAATTTTAATAAACCATTCTATGTTAGATTTGGTTCAAAAGAATTTGTTATAGACAAAATAAGATATTCGATGTTTTCCAAAGATTTTTTATTTACTGTTTTAATATGTGTAATTTTTTCTGCTTTGGTTTTATTAGCAATCGAAATTATAAAAAGATTTTCTTTTTCCAAAATTAAAATATTGACAAGAACGACGCTAATGTTTTTGCCACCATTCATTTCGGTTATGCTTTTTTTAGTTTTTATAATCACAAATTATTTGTCTAAAGATTACAAAAATGTATTTAAAAACTATCAAAATATGGAAGTAACGATTATCTCGGAAAATATTGATGGCGATGAAATTGAAAATATATCGAATAATTTCGACTACTCTTCTCAGGAATATTTTAATTTAAAATCAAAAATCAATACAATTTGTGAAGATTTAAGAAATAAAATAGGCGATAAAAGTGATTATGCCGTAATTTACGCGATTAACGGAAACAAAATATATTCCATAGTGAGTTCAAAGTATTTTCCCTCTAATTCTGAATCCAAAGAAAGACTTAAATTTACCGATCCGGATATGATTACTCTTGAATTTGTACTATCCGATTGTCTATTAGAAGAACATGAAATGAAAAACTTAAAAGGCGTAAGTGAGAAATTGGCTTCTGGAGAAAAAGTATGTTTTTATGAATTTGATGATATTTACGGAAAAATCGTGGGTTGTTTTGCTCCCATCAAAAATTCAGAAAAAAAATTAGTAGGATTTGTTGGTAATTATTTCGATGAAAGTGTTCACTTAAAAGATGAAACTAATAAAATTTTTATTAAATTTTTAAGTCTAATAGGAATAATATCCCTGATGGTGATTTTGTACTTCTATTTTGCAATAAAATTTTTGCTCTCGCCTTTAGAAAAATTAAGAGAAGGCATTAATTACTTCGTCAAAGGCAATAGAAAAACAAAAATTAAAATTAATTCAAATGACGAAATACAAGATTTGTCTGTTGCGTTCAATGATATGACGGAAAATATAGAAAATTTTACAAATGATTTAGTTACGGTGAATAAACAATACCTGAGATTCATTCCCAAGGAATTATTAAATTTGCTAGACAAAGAAAGTATAATGGAAGTAAAATTAAACGACAACAAAGAAACATATCTTCCTTTCGTGTATATAACTTTCAATATTGATTGTGCAGAATTTGAAAATAGTAAAGAAATGCATGATATTTTATTCGGGATCATAAGTAAATTATTTATTAACTTATTTAAAATCATAGAAGATAACGGAGGCATAGTTCAAAATTTTTCCGGTCTGAATGCGACGATTTTATTTTCCGGAGAATTAATCAATGCTTTAAATTCTGTGAACCAAATTTCTGAAATGAAAATTGACCGAAGAATAAAACAAAACATAAGAATGATTTTGGGTTGTGGTTCGATATTATTGGGTGTGATAGGTAGCGAAGCGAGATGTGGCGTTTCTGCCATTTCTGACGAATTGCTCAGGCTCATAGAGATTGATGCTCATATGCAAAATTTAGGAATAAAAAATGTTGCAACTGAATCTTTTATAAGTAAAATTCCCGAAGATATTAAAGAAAATTGCAGACTACTGGGAAAATGTACGGATTCAAAAACCAATAGAGACTACAATATTTATGAATTGATAGATTCATATGGTTTTAGGCGCAAAAACATGTTTATGAAAACCAAAAAAGTATTCGAAAACGCCATTAACGAATACTACAACAAAAACTTCAAAAATGCCCGCAAGCTATTTTCGGATGTTATTAAAATTGACGAAAAAGACAGAGTATCGATATATTACCTAAACAAGTGCGACATATTTATAAACAATAATCAAAACAAAAATCAATATATTTTGGATAATTTCAGTAAAAATTTATTCTAAAGCCTGTTCGCGCGAAATAAATAACAATTAAAGATATAAAAAAAAATAGAAAATTTGTTTTAAAAGCAGAGAACAGTCTATCTGGGAATCACGGAGAGACTAGGATACAAAAACATTTGGTTTACGGAGGCGACAAAAATTCTGTACATGCATTTTCGATTTTTTTATTTCGTGCAAATAGGGTCCTCGTAAATTTTTATTAAATCGCTATGTTTGTCGGCTTTTCCTTAAGTGATTAAATCATGAAATTTTATAAAAGCTTCAGACATTTTGTTATCGTTTTTAGAATTTGCGTCTAATTTAGTTTTTGTTTCTTCTTGATTACCAAAACCAACACTGAATTTTTCTAAAAAACTTTGTATTTCAATGCGCCATATCCAAATATGGTTTTTTTACTCTATGCAAAAAAATCTTTACAAAACATCTCCGGCCTACAAAGAAAATAAGTCGGAGATGTTAAAGTTACACGTATTCTGAATCTGTCATCAATCTTCAAATTAGTTTGAAATGTCTCAGTACTTACACTAAGATTAAAGTGTAATTTTGTGCCATTTTCAATTCCTTCGCATTTAGTTGCGTATTTCAGTTTATTAATTTTTATTTTTCCAGCAAAACTTTCTTTGTTTTTTTCGGGTCGTTCTCGTAATAACTTCTGATAGACACGTTTCCTGGTTTGGCCTTAAATATTCTTCCGGACATTTTTTCGGCAAATTCTTTCCTTACCTCCTCTATATCCAATTTTTCTTCAACACCATTCATTTCGATTTTGACAGTCGGTGAGTATTTACTAGCCAAACGTCTTCCTATTAATCTAAAAGCTTTAATACTTGTCTTTGTTGGCAAAATGCTATTTTTGTATCCTATTAATTTTAAATTCATTTTATTTCACCTTTTATTTCTCGCTTTGCCCAATTTAACAACAAAAAACTACTAATTAATCACCTCAAATCCTTCTTGTTCTTCTTCTTCTTTGGTCATTTTTAATTTTATTAAATTGTTATCTTGGTTGGCTCGTGGATTAGTAACTGACCTATAAAATGCTAAAAAAGCGATAGACATTGTATTTCTTCCACTATTATTTGCATTTAAATTGATTGTTAGTTCTTGATCACCAAAACCAACAAGGGATTTTTCTACAAATTCTTTGTATGATTTAATTTCAAATTCTTGATCCATAATTTTTTTTGCTTTTATAAAAAGTTCTTTACAAAGCACCGCTGGTCTCCAAAGAAAATAATTCGGAGATGTTAAGGTTACACGTATTTTGTTGTTGTCATTAATCTTCAAATTAGTTTGAAATGTCTTGGTACTCACACTAAGACTAAAGTGTAATGTTAAATCACTGTCACTTTCCTCAGATTGAGTTGAACTTTTTAGACTTTCTAAACCAATTTTTCCAACAAAACTTTGTTTGCTTCCTTTTGGTTCGTTCTTGTAATAGTTTCCGATAGACACGTTTCCTGGTTTGGCCTTAAATATTCTTCCGGACATTTTTTCGGCAAATTCTTTCCTTACCTCCTCTATATCCAATTTTTCTTCAACACCATTCATTTCGATTTTGACAGTCGGTGAGTATTTACTAGCCAAACGTCTTCCTATTAATCTAAAAGCTTTAATACTTGTCTTTGTTGGCAAAATGCTATTTTTGTGTCCTATTAATATTAATTTTTTCATTTTATTTCACCTTCGTTAAAAATATTTTAGTTTAATTTTTTAAATAAACGTTTTGTTTAAACTAATACAAAATTTAAATTAAAATTTTGTATGTTAACATTTTATAATATTTTCATAAAAAAGTAAAATTTTTTTAATAAAAAATGTTAATTTTAATATAAAAGTTAGATTTATACTTAATAACTTAATTATTGAAAAATAGATAATATAGGTTAAAATCTTGATTATCTGGTTGTATTAATTTTTATAAGGATTTATTAAATTTGAAAGTTTCAACTTCTATATTATCGTGTGATTTTTCGAATCTTGGTTCGCAAATTTTGAATTTGGATAAATCAGGCACCGATTTATTTCATTTTGATGTAATGGACGGGAGATTCGTTCCCAATATATCTTTCGGGCCAAGTATTATTAAATCCGTCAGAAATGTTACCAAAATCGAATTCGAAGTTCATTTAATGATTGTCGAACCATTTAAGTATATTAATGATTACCTAGATTGCGGAGTGGATATTCTAATATTTCATTTAGAATCAAATTCAAATATTCTCGAATGTATAAAATATGTTAAAAAATTTAATAAGAAAGTTGGAGTTGCAATCAAGCCTAAAACTAATTTAGATTTATTGTATCCGTTTTTTTTTGACCTCTTGGACATTATTTTAGTAATGACGGTTGAACCCGGTTTTGGTGGACAAAAATTCATCGAAAATCAGATTGAGAAAATCAAAAAACTAAAAAAGAAAATTGAAATTATTAACAAAGATATTATCATTGAAGTAGACGGCGGGATTAACGAGAAAACCGCTTTAATTTGTAAAAATTTAGGAGTAGATATTTGTGTGGCAGGGACATTTGTTTTAAATTCTTCAGATTTTAAAAAACAAATAGAGATCATACATAAGATATAGGTATAACATGGTAAAATTTAATAGTTTTTTCTCTAAATATTTAAAAAAAACATATGATAACCTTGAAGAATGCTTGATAGCGTCTATCAAAGTAGAAAAATCGTCAAGAACTTTGAATTTAAAATTACACAGTTATGAAAAAATCAATGAAAATGAAATTAAAGATATTGAAAACGATATAAAAAAAGTGCTGGATTTAAGTCTTGTAACGGTCGATGTATCATCAAAAGAAGAAACAAAAACAAAATCAGAATCTAAGACAAAAGAGCCGATTTTGAGAGTTGTAGCCAACGACAAAGAAGTTGTTTTTGGCAATGTTATATCAGAGAATTTTTTATATGCGAGAGATGTTGAAAAAGAAGGAAGAATTGTTGTTGCCGGGAAGATATTTGAAGTATCCGTGAGGGCTATTAAGAATTTTGTTGTCTGCGTCGTCAGAATAACCGACTATATAGATTCAATAAGTATCAAGATGTATAAAAATAATGGCAATGCCAGAAGCTTTGGTTTATTTTCAAAGCTTGAAAAAAATAAAGTTATTATTGTAAAAGGCACTGCTTCCTATGATGATTTCGAAAAAGAATTAATTATAACACCTACCGATATTAATCTTATATCCGAAGACGAAAATGAAGACAATTGCGATGTTAAACGCATAGAGTTACACACGCATACTTCTATGTCGGCCATGGACGGAATATCGAATGTAAAAGAAATAATAAACCGCGCCTACAAGTGGGGTCACAAGGCCATAGCCATAACAGATCACGGTGTTGTGCAGGCATTCCCCGACGCCATGAACACCGTTAACAGTATTAAAAAGAAATATGGTCGGGTCGATTTTAAAGTAATTTATGGAGTAGAAAATTATTTTGTAAATGATATAGAAGACCTAAATAAAGATGCTCAAAGTATAAAAATCGATTCAAATTACGTATGTTTTGATGTTGAAACTACCGGATTTAGCGCACAAAACGATCAGATTATTGAAATAGGCGCAGTTTGTATTAGTAATATTAAAGATCATATTTCAGGTAAAATAAATATATTCGAAAGCGAAGAAAAAACTATTAAATTTCAATCTTTTGTAAAGAACGAGATACCTCTGCCCATGAAAATAACTGAGCTTACCGGTATAACAGAAAGCATGTTGGCTGATGCGCCATCGGAAGAGGAGACCATACGAAAATTTGTAGATTTTTGCGGTAAAGATGCAATTTTGGTTGCTCATAATGCATCTTTCGATGACGCTTTTTTAAATGCAGCTCTTAAAAAATACAATATAAAATTTGAACATAAAATTATAGATACGATACCATTTTGTAAATCACAAATAGATATTATTAAAAATTATAAATTGGGAACAGTTGCTAAATTTTTTAATTTGCCCGAATTTAAAGCCCACAGAGCCTGCGACGATGCCAAGATTTTAGCTTTTATATTTTTAAAATTAATTCAAAACGCAAACGTTAGCAATTTAGGTTACGACAAAAAATTATCCGATTTGTTTAAAAAAATAGACATAAAAAAAGAATTTGCATTTCATCAGACGATATTAGTCAAAAATAAAATAGGGCTTAAAAATCTCTATAAGTTAATTTCGCTTTCTCATTTAAATTATTTTTATAAAAAACCTCGAATACCAAAATCTGAACTCATAAGTCATAGAGAGGGATTATTGATTGGTTCCGCTTGTGAGTCTGGAGAATTATTTAAAGCCGTTGTTAATGGGCAACCGATGGAAAAATTGAAGGAGATTGCTAAATTCTATGATTATCTCGAAATACAGCCAATTGGCAATAACGAATTCATGATCAGAGAAAATTTGATTTCCGGCGGCAAAGAACAATTGCAGGAATTTAACAAAAAAATTGTTGAGTTGGGTGAAATATTAAATATACCGGTAGTTGCAACCGGGGACGTACATTTTTTAGATCCACAAGATTATAAATTCAGGTGGGCATTAATGCTTGCCCAGGGTTACAAAGATGGTATGAATCAAGCTCCGCTTTTTTTCAGAACTACTCAGGAAATGATTGATGAATTTCTATATTTAGGCGAAGAAAAGGCCTATGAGGTTGTTGTAACCAATACTCAAAAAATACAAAACATGATCGAAAACATAGATCCAATACCTTCGGGAGTTTATCCTCCGGAGATACCGGGCGCACGAGAAGAATTAATAAAAGTTGTAACTGAAAATTCCAAAGAAAAATATGGGGAAAACCTTCCGGAAATTATTTCCAAAAGATTAGATAAAGAATTAGAGTCGATAACAAAACATGGTTATTCTGTTTTGTATATAGTTGCTAAAAAGTTGGTTGAGAATTCTGAAAAAAACGGGTATTTAGTTGGGTCTCGTGGTTCTGTCGGCTCATCATTTGTAGCAAATATTTCAGGAATTTCCGAGGTAAACCCGTTAAAACCGCATTACATATGTCTAAAATGTAAAAAAAGTGAATTTTTTACAGATGGCTCGTATTTATCCGGTTTTGATTTGCCTAAAAAAAAATGCCCAGAATGTGGTTCTGACTATTCGAGAGATGGCCATGACATTCCTTTCGAAACATTTCTTGGTTTCGATGGCGAAAAAACACCGGATATTGACCTTAATTTTTCGGGAGAATATCAATCTAAAGCCCATAAATATACAGAAGAAATATTTGGCAAAACTAATGTTTTCAGAGCTGGAACTATAGCTACTATAGCAGAAAAGACAAGTAAAGGATTTATTAGAAAAGTCATAGAAGAAAACAATGTCAACATCAGCAGTTCAGAACAGAGACGTTTAATTCTCGGTTGTACCGGCATTAAAAGAACGACAGGTCAACATCCCGGTGGAATGATTATCGTGCCTTCTAATATGGAAATTTATGATTTTTGTCCTGTTCAAAAACCCGCAAACGATCAAATGTCCGAAAGTATAACAACCCATTTTGATTTTCATTCCATTCACGACACCATATGTAAACTCGATGAACTTGGGCACGATGTCCCGACGACATATAAGTATCTCGAAGAACTTACCGGCATTCCGGTCAATCAAGTGGATATGAGCGATCCAAAAGTTATGTCTTTATTTACGTCTACAAAAGCAATAGGAGTAACACCGGAAGAAATTGATTCTAAAGTTGCCACATTTTCTCTACCGGAAATGGGCACTTCTTTTGTCAGACAAATGCTTATAGAATCCAAACCGAAAACATTTGCAGATTTAGTGCAGATCTCTGGTCTTTCCCATGGAACAGATGTTTGGAATGGCAATGCGCGCGAACTCATAAAAAACAAAACATGTGATATTTCGCAAGTTATCGGAACAAGGGATAATATCATGGTTTATTTAATTTCCAAAGGAATAGACAAAAAAACTGCATTTAAAATTACTGAAATTGTCAGAAAGGGTCAAGCTATGTCTAAATTTACCAAAGAAGACATAAAAAATTTAAAAGATCATAATGTACCTGATTGGTATATAAATTCTTGTTTAAAAATTAAATATATGTTTCCGAAAGCTCATGCGGTGGCTTATGTTATCGCCACACTCAGGTTTGCTTGGTATAAAGTTTACAGACCACTTGAGTATTATGTTGCCTTTTTGAGTGCTCATGGTGAAGATGTAGATGGCCAACTTGTTATGAAAGGGAAGGATGAAATAGTCAGAAGACTTGTAAGCATTGAAAAAAAGGGAAAAGAGGCAAGTATAAAAGAAAGAGCAAGTATTTCGACATTACAAATTTTATCAGAAATATATGCAAGAAAGATTGAATTTTTACCTGTAGACATTTATAAATCCCATGCCAAAAAATTTTTGGTAGAAGATAATAAAATAAGATTACCGCTGGTTTCGTTTTCAGGGCTCGGGGATGCCGTTGCGCAAAGCATACAAAAAGAAAGAGAACATGGTAAATTCATATCCATGGATGATTTACGCCAACGAACAGGAATAAACAAAACCATAACCGAACTACTTAAAACCTCTCGAATGTTAAATTTGCAAGAGAGTAATCAAATTTCATTTTTTTGATATTTTTGATATATTTACTAAAATAAACATAATTTTTGTATTATTTTTATGAAATTTTATATGGCAAGTTACGAAAGTTGGAATTTATTTAGGAATTCATGTCAAGCAAATTGATTAGAGCTTATTCGTATAGAGCATCAATATCATTCAGATAAGAAAAATGATATAAATATTGCGGTGACATGAAATGAAAAAAGTTATATAAATTATTCAACAATCAAAAATAAAGCAAATGAACAGGAGCTCGTATAATATCATAAATCAAAGAGCTATCTGACTTCTCAAGAAAGAAAAATTAGATTTTGAAACAGTATTTTTTTCACTTTAGTAATAATAAAAAGCGAATTTAGATTTTGATAAAGAACATTTTTAAAAATTTAGATGTTAATGTTATGCTTTTGGCGATTGCACAGCATGAAAGTCAAATACAATATACTACGAAGAAATGCTGAAATTTATCAACCCCAAGTGAAAAAATTACAAGGCTATAAAACACTAGAAATAGACGTAACACATGGAGAACTTCCAAGATATCCGGAATTGATGGAAAAATATGAAAGATACAAAAAATCCACATAACCGCAATTTCATACTGTTACAATTTGCGACGTTGCGCAAAATGGAACAAATTTCCATGTAATAAAAGAAAAGCAGCAATTTCATTAATAGACAGAATCATTCCTAAAAATTCAATTTTGTCTTTAACAGATTTTGTCGAAAGTGTTATTAAATTAGCTATAGTTTAATATGATGTTATTCAAAAGAAAGCTGGTAATATTGTATTGAAAAAAATGCGGCGGCGAAAAGCAAGTAAAAGCTGAATTTATAAGCGGAGAACAACGTTATTTATGTAAAGAGCGTAATTGTAGATTTGTACCAACGAGGAAAAAGACAAATCAAAAGAGATGAAATTAATGGCAGTTTGGCTGTATTGTCATGGACTTTCAATGCGCATAATTGCTAAATTTTTAAGGCAAACGTTAGGTCAATTTTCAATTGGATTAAGATTTTTGCAGAAGAAAACTACGTAAAACCCAAGACGCTATATGCCCCGCTATTCATGTTAATAACATGATTCAACATAGCTTCTTTAAGCATACACCTTTTATAAGGCACATATGGTAAAATCTAGCGACAAAATAAATCTCAAACGAAACCATTTTCATGTTGGACATAAGCGATTCAAAATTTTAAGGCTTTAACTTTTTTCAATTTTAGCATCACGCGAAATAGAAAGAATTATTCCCATTTGAGTCAAAAGCATCAAAAGCGAAGTTCCTCCGTAGCTGAAAAACGGTAAACTTATTCCTGTATTCGGTATAGTGTTTGTTACTACGGCTATATTAAGTATTGTTTGTAATCCTACTTGCAATATGAGGCCAGCACATAGAACAGAAGCAAATCGGTTTTTTGCTTTTATGGCGATTATGATACCACGCCATATCAAAGAAGCAAAAATAATTAATATAATCAAAGCACCGAATAATCCTAATTCTTCACAAACAACGGCGAATATAAAGTCATTTTGCGGCTCTGGTATATATAAAAATTTTTGTTTTGAATTTCCAAGCCCCAAACCAAAAATTTTGCCCGAACCTATTGCATATAAACCTTGGCGCGTCTGCCAAGTATCAACGCCTTCCGGCGCGTTAAAAGGATCTAACCATCCGGAAATCCTATGATTTGCATATGTTAATCTATCAGTAAACAAAACCAGATACAAAACACCTGCAGCGATTATTCCCAAAACTATCAAAAACCAACGTAGTTTAACACCGCCTATAAAAAGCAAACATCCAGCCAGCAAAGTAATAATCACACTACAAGAAATATGTGGTTCCAGAGCAAGTAAAATAATGGTAGGAATTAGAATCATAGAAAATGGGAGTATACCATACTTTATACTATTCATTTTGTCAAAATTTTTATCTATTAAATACGCAAATATCGTGGTTAAAGCAAATTTGGTAACTTCTGACGCTTGAAAACCAATAGGACCTAATTGAAACCATCTCCTCACGCCGTTTATAGGTGGCATAACAAGTACTAAACTCAATAAAACAAAAGAAATAATAACAAGTAGCTTAGATAAAGATCTAAAATTTTCATAGTTGAATTTAGACATAAAAAACATGCTAACCAAACCAAAAGCTGCAAATATTGCTTGATTTCTTATAAAGAAAAAACTGTTTTGGTGATGAAGATAATATGCATTCGGATAACTTGCCGAAAACATCATAATTAAGCCTATGGTTACAAGTGAAAGCACCAAGAGCAAAAACGGCATATCCACACCGCTCCCGCGTGCAAAAAAACTCAAACTGAATTTGCGCTTTTTTGCTTTTTTAAGAAAAACAACCCCGTTATTTTTCACATAATTTTTAGACATTATTGGTATCTTATTTGATTTTTCCTGTTTTCTAAATCCCAAAATCCAACTACTCCTTTATATTATGCCATGTATCAATAAGAAAAGTGCAATTAAAGTAAAAATAATTGCAACACAAGAAAATGTTAAACAAATTCTTGTTTCTTTTAAACCCGACATTTCAAAATGATGATGTATTGGGCTCATTTTAAATAATCTCTTGCCATTTGAAATTTTAAAATAAATCACCTGTAATATTACAGAAAGCATTTCTATCAAATACACCGCGCTTAATAATAACAAAAGGCTTATATTGCCCATTCCGAATCCGATCGAACATATAAATCCGCCTAAAAAAAGCGAACCCGTATCACCCATAAAAATCTTTGCCGGATGAAAATTCCATACAAGAAAACCCAAACACGAACCTATCAAAGCCGCACCCAAAACAGAAAATCCGAACATAAATAAAAGCCTTCCGGCGAACATAAACCCAATTCCTGCTACAAAAGATATGCTTGAACACAAACCGTCAATTCCGTCCGTAAGATTCACCGCATTGACTATGGCCACAATCACTATTGCGGAAATTGGCCAGTAAAAAATACCCAAATTTAAATTCCCTAAAAACGGGATATTTACTGAAGTATTTATTCTACTTGAATAAAACATTTCGCTCGTATAGATTAATCCCAAATAAACAATGCTTACTAAAAATTGTAAAATTAATTTTTGAATGGGAGTCAGACCTAAATTTTTTTTGTTTCTTATTTTGGTTAAATCATCAACAAAACCAATGAAGCCGAAAAGAACAGACATTAGCGAACCGGCAAATATTTTTACTATTACAACTTTGTTTTCAAAAAAAACAACGTCTTTGAGGTTTGAAAAAAGATAATAAGCAGGAATTAATAAACTTGAAACCAACACAGATACAATCAAAGATATTCCGCCCATTGTTGGGGTTCCTTGTTTAATTTTGTGCCAAGAAGGACCGATTTCCAGTATCGATTGGCTATATTTTAATTTCGATAAAACCTGAATTAAAATTTTGCCAACAACCACCGTTGTTGTAAAAGAAATTAACATGGTAATGCTATTAAATAATGTCCATAAATTTAAAAAATCAAACATTTTTAAACCTCCGATTTAGTCTCCAACAGATTCTTTGGAAACAAATTTAACATCTATTACTGATCCGATAATTAAAAATTCTCCCGGTTTAACTGATTGAGAAGAAGCAACAGGAAATAATTTTTCATCGTAACAACCAATTATTTTAATATTAAATTTCATTTTTTTCGCAAGTTGTTTTGTTTCTTTTATGCTCAAACCTACAAAATTTGGAACTCGAACTTTTTCGGAATCTGAGTTTTCCGTATGTAAAATAATGGTACTTCCTCTGGAAATCAATTCACCAGCAGACGGCATTTGAGATATTATATTTTCTCCTTTCCCCAAAATTATAGGTTCCAACCCGGAATTAATTGCTAATTCGCGCGCTATATAAGTTTTCTTTGTAAGAAAATCCGGAACACTCGTAATATATCTTTTCATTTCTTCTTCGCTATATTTTTTTTCAATACCTAAGTATGGCAAAATATAAGAAGCGATGCTTGCAAAAATAGGCGCAACTATTAGGCCGCCATAGTAACTACTACCTCTGGGGGTATCCAAAATTATGATTATGGCAATTTTCGGATCATCGGCAGGAGCAAAACCGCAAAAAGATGAAATATAATCTTTATGTCCTGGAGTGCTTAATCCTATTTTTTCAGAAGTTCCTGTTTTACCTGCGATTCTAAAACCCGGCACATAGGCATTTTTAGCACCTCCGCTAATCGCATTAAGTTCAAGCATTTTTAAAATTCTGGACGCAACTTCACCTGAAATAACATTTCTTTTCGGCGTTTTATCAAAACTTTTGATTATATTTCCGTTTTTATCTACAATTTCTTTAACCAAATGCGGCTTAACTAAGTTTCCGCCGTTGGCTATGGCGCAAGCGGCACAAATCATCTGTATGGCGGTTATGCTGAAATTTTGTCCTATTGATGCCACGGCTAAGTCAATTGGCCTCATTTTTCCGCTCGTGCTAAAAAATATGTCTCCTGCTTCGCCCGGCAAATCAATACCTGTGCGTTCGTGAAAACCAAAATTTTCATAAAATTCAAAAAATTTTTCTGTGCCAATTTTTTGTCCAAGAGATATAAACGCCGGATTGCACGAGTTGCACAAAGCTTTTACAAAATTTTGAGGTCCATGACCTAATCTCTTGTGACACCTAATATATTGGGAGCGTTCACTTATGCGTATTCCGCCACCACAATTAAAACTTGAATTTTCATCAATTAATCTCAATTGAAATCCGATTGCAGCCATAATCATTTTAAATACCGAACCGGGATAATAGGTATCGCTTATTGCCTTATTACGCCACTGTTTGGAGAGAATTTCATTTTTTAGCTTTATTTTTTCGTTTTCGGGAGCATTTTCAATTAAAATTTTATCAGATTCGCTAAATACTTCAAATGGATGATTCGGATCGAAATCTTCTTTAACAGCCAAAGCGAGAATTTCTCCGTCTTTCACATCCATGACAATGACAACACCCCTATTCAGCACTTTATTTATTTTTATGCCTTCGTGCAAACATTTTTCTACAATACGTTGAACATTACTGTCTATGGTGAGTCTTAAATTATAACCTTCTTGCGAAGGAATCATTTGTTCATACTCATATGGCATTTCAGTACCAATCGCATTCTTTGCGCTGACAAGTCTTCCGTCTTCGCCTTTTAAATATTTTTCGTAATAGGCTTCTAATCCAGCAAGACCTTGTCCGTCTGAACCAACAAAACCAAGCGTAACCGATGCAAAAGAACCAAAAGGATAATACCTTTTGTTGTCTTCTATGAGTCTTATTCCATTTGTTATTTTATTCTTATTCTTGAACTCTATTATTTTATTTCTTACATCGCAGTCTATTTTTTTTTTGACAATATTATAGAAAGTTTTTTTTAGAGACAATTTTCTTATTTTTTCCACGTCAATATCCAAAATTTCACTCAAACCACTGCAAATTAAATCGCGATTTTCGTTATTGATGGAATTAGGCTCCAAAACCACATTCCAAACAGTAGCACTTTTAGCTAATGGATTAAAATTTCTGTCGTAAATAGTTCCTCTTTTGGCTTTCAATTTTGTGTCCGCCAATTGTTGTTCCAAAGCCATGCGTTCAAGAAAATGACTTTGTATAACTTGCAAAGAGATAAGTTTAGCAGAAAGTATCAAAAAACACGAGACAAAAAATATAGAAAAAGTAAAAAACAAGCGCCTTCTCATATCTTTTATACTGCCTATTGCCAACAAAAAACTTCCTCCGTATTTAACTCTATTTAAATTAATATTAATTTTACTTTAACTCAAAATCAAGCTATATATGATTTAAATTTGTTCGACGGATAAAATCCATTCATTTATAAGATAATAATAAATATGTTTTTTTTAAAAAAGTATGAAAACATTTTTTGTATGATTTTTGGATTTCTTGCCGGAGTGACAAATTCGATGTTTGGTCTTGGCGGTGGAATGATAATAACTCCATTTTTGATAAAAATTAATTTTTCTACAAAAGAAGCTCATGCCAATTCACTTTGTGTGACTCTATTAATAAGTATTGTAAGTATATCGGTTTTTTTCTGTAATAATTACATAAAAATTATAAACATCGATGAGTTTTTAATTATTTTTTCCGGAGCAATAGGTGCGTTTGCGGGTACTTTTTTATTGAAAAAAATAAATCACAATTTGCTCAGAAAATTTTTTGCATGTTTTAGTTTTTGGGCCGGATGCCAATTAATTCTAAATTAATCCGGAAGGTATCAAATTGTTTTTATTAAACGTTATTGTTGGATTATTTTCAGGAATATTTTCATCTTTGGGGTTGGGCGGCGGTGCTGTCTTGATTTTTTATTTAACAACGATAATCAAAACAGAACAAATAAAAGCTCAGGGGTTCAGTTTAATGTTTATAATTCCTGTAAGCTTATTGTGCATTATCATATACTTCAGAGAAAAAATAATTAAACCTAAATTAATTTCAAAAATGGCGATATCCGGAGCCATTGGAGCATTTTTTGGAGCTATATTTACGAAAATAATTAACCCATTAATTTTAAGAAAATTATTTGGTTTATTTTTTTTATTTTTAAGTCTAATATTTTTTTTCAGCAAGAATAAAAAATTATAAAATGTTTCTCAAATTTATATCATCATATTCTCTTAAGACTTTCGATAAACTCAAAATACATTCGCACTCTATGAAGGCATATTCAAAATCTTTTTTCTGAATTGCTGCATTGATTTTTGATATATTTTTGGTAATTCTGTCCAAAATATCATGATGAATAAAAACATATAGTATCTTTGATTCTTTATCCCAAAAATCAACTAATTCTCTTGCGGATTCTTTACTTTGAATGATTTTTACGTTGTTTGTATATTGTTCAACCTGTTTCATGATTTTGACAGTAAGTGTACTGCAAAAAAGACAAACAGACAATGTAAACAAAAAAATGATTATTGAAAGTTTTAATTTTTTCATGATTCACCTTGATTTTTCTTTATTATATTAAATTCTTTATTTTTATTGGCAGTCATTAAAAATATATCCTCGAGAAGAATATTCTCTTTTTTCAATATTTCTCGAAGCCACGACTCACTTAAAGAACACATATCAAGAGATGAATTATTTATATTGCCGTTACAAACAACAACCGTTTCCAAAACAGCAGATGGAACATTGACTTCCAGGGTATTCGCGTCGGGAGGTTGTTTTTCACTTTTTTTTATAACACTTAGCTTACCGTTAGTTTCTACTATGGCATATGCAATGTCTTTTATCGAAAACACATTTACCTGTCTTAACTGTTCTAAAAGATCTTCCGCATCCATACGAAGCTCTTTGAGCATTCTTTGATTTATTTTGCCATCATTTATAACTATAACCGCGTTCCCGCACAAAAAACTTTTAAAATTTGGAAATTTCATCATCAACACAGAAATAAACATTTCACAACATATAAGAACAGCTATTGGTATCAATCCGCTTACAAGTGGTTGTGAGGTATTTTGCATAGGTATTGCGGCAATATCCGACATTAAAAACATTATAACTAATTCCGAAGTCTGCAACTCACTTATCTGCCTTTTACCCATAAACTTTATGGCAAGCATAACTATAGCGTATAAAATCAGTGTACGCAGCAAGGAAACGAACATATAAACTCCGTTATGCAAAGATTTACAGATTATTTTTTGCATTATCGGAAATATTATTCGCAAATTATTTGTAAAAAATATTCAATTAAAAATTTATATTTTTTGCATTTTACTTTTTAATAAATAGAATAGGATAAAAGTAGTGATTTTAATTTGGCTATATAGAGCATATACTATGTTTAATTTTATCTTACCCGATTGGCAATATTTGCCGGATTTCCTAAAAAATGAATATGTAAAACCGTACTATAAATTACTCTTAAAGAGAAAAAAATTCCTGATTTTAAAAAGAATTTTTGATTTTTTGTTATCCTTGGTTTTGATTTTAATATTGTCACCGTTTTTTATTTTAATTCCTATTTTAATAAAATTCGATTCAAAAGGTTGTATCTTTTTTAGGCAGAAACGTGTTACGAAGTTTGGTAAAACATTTAGTATAATTAAATTTAGAACTATGTACATAGATTCTCATAGCGAAGTCAAAATTACTCTAAATGATGATAAAAGAATAACCAAAATGGGAAAGTTTCTGAGAAAATTCAGAATAGATGAATTTCCCCAGCTTTTTAATATTTTTTACGGAGACATGACTTTTGTAGGTACACGCCCGGAAATACAAAAATTTGTAAATGAATATTCGAAAGAAATGTTGGCAACTTTACTCTTGCCGGCCGGACTTACCTCTCGGGCATCTGTTGAATTTAGAAATGAATCTGATAAAATCCCAGACAGTGAAAATTATTTCGAAACATATTTAAAAGATATTTTACCAAATAAAATGAAATATAATTTAGAATACATTAAAAATATTGGGTTTTTTCAAGACTTAAAGGTTTTAATTTTTACATTTATTGGAATTTTTTCATAGGGGGATTTCCTTGAAAAAAATTGAGTTCTCTCCTCCGGATATAACCGAAAAAGAAATATCACATGTTATTGATACTTTAAAATCCGGATGGATAACCACAGGAAACAAAGTAAGAGAGTTTGAACAAAATATAAGCTACATATGCCAAACAAAAAAAACTAAATGTATGAATTCGGCGACCTCTTGTCTTGAGATGGTTTTAAGAATTTTAGATATACAGGAAGGTGACGAGGTAATAACGACCCCGTATACATATGCTGCCACATGTAATGTAATATATCATGTCGGCGCAAAGCCTGTTTTGGTGGACATAGATGAAAATACTTTACAGATGAATTATGAAAAAGTATTTGAAGCAATAAACAAAAATACAAAAGTAATCATTCCGGTTGATTTAGGTGGCATATTATGTGATTACGATAAAATTTTTGAAATATTAGAAACAAAAAAAGGGGATTTTAAACCCAAAAATTTTTTGCAGGAAAAAATCGGAAGAATTGTCATATTGGCCGATTCTTCTCATTCATTCGGAGCTTATAAACAGGAAAAAATAAGTGGTATGTTGGCCGATTTTACTGTGTTTTCTTTTCATGCAGTTAAAAATTTAACATGTGCCGAGGGAGGTGCTGTGACCTGGAATTTAAACAAAAATATATCGGATGATGAAATATATCAGAAGTTATCTTTATTTTCATTGCATGGCCAAAGTGTTGATGCCTACTCAAAGGCGAAACTCAAAAAATGGGAGTATGATATTTTAGTTCCGGGTTTCAAATGCAACATGACAGATATACACGCTTCTATTGGCCTAGCTCAATTGGAACGTATCGAAGAAATCTATAAAATGCGAAAAAAAATTGTAAAAATTTATAATGAAGTTTTATGTGATCAAAATTTGAAAATTTTTCAAGAAGACGAAAAAATTGATAGTTCTTCTTGCCATCTTTACATAGTGAATTTGGTTGATAAGGACGAGAATTACAGAAATAAAATCATGTCAAGCATGTCTGAAAAAAATATAGATACTAACATACACTACAAACCGTTGCCGATGTTCACTGTTTATAAAAATAAAGGTTTCAATATAAAGAATTTTCCTAACGCATATAAAGTTTATAAAAACGAAATAACCCTGCCCGTTCATAATTTAATGAATGAGGAAGATGCTTTTTATGTTGCCGATAATTTGAAAAAAATCTTAAATGAAAAATATTGCTAAATTCTAATAATCTTAAAAAAGTTTTAATTAATACAAGTTTTTTTAGAATTACATATGTAATCCTTTCTTTTTTGGAAACATTGATTTTTATTGATTACATTGCATTTTGTGCAAAATGCGTAGTTCTGATTTGGGGAGTATTTTTACTTTTTTATTTTATTTTCAGGGAACCCGAAAAGCTGAATATAAAATACAAAAAAACAGCTCTACTTTTCATTTTTTCTGGACTAATAACAATATTTTTAAATATTTCTCCAGATTTTTCTGTGAATTTGACTTTCGTATATCACAGTGTAATGTGTTTTTTTATATTTTTTGGAATTAAAAACAACACCAAAGAAAAATACGTTAAGAAAGAAATCAATTTTATTTTATTGTTTTTTGTAGTATTTTCTTGCTTAACATCAATTTCAGGAATTTTATTTTTATTATTAAAACCAAATTTGGGAATTAAGTTTTTGATTGCCCAAGACAGATTTACCGGTTTTTATACAAATTCAAATCTAACAGCATTTGTGTCCGCCGTTTCCGTTGTTTCTGTATATTTGTTTAATGAAATTAACATAAATATAAACCAAAGACTTAAATTTTTACTCAATTTTTCGACATTTGTTAACATATTATCTCTATTTTTATCAGATTCAAACGCATCATTTATACTCATCGCAGTTTATTTTATTATAAAGTTTTTTATAACTAAAATAATAAATTTTTCTTCTGTAAAAAAAATAAATTTTCTAAAAGAATTCTTATATTCGGCATTTATGATTACTATTTTTTTTCTGGTTTTATTTTTATTAAGAAATTTTGTGCAAAACATAATGTCATATTTTATAAACAATATTTGTAGTACTAAAAATATAAAAATTGACAACATAACTACCGAAAACTCCGTATTAAACACCGTAAATAACAATTCAATCAAAGAAAATATAAAAATAGGGAGAGAAAATTACAAAAAAAATCAAGATATAAGTAGCGGAAGAATAATTTTATTTAAACAAGGAATAAGACTTTTTTTGACACATCCTATTTTTGGAATAGGTAGGGGCAATTTAGTTAATTTTGGTAATTATTACATAAACGGAGGACTTATTTTCTCCGACTTACACAATTCATACTTGACCATTCTTGTGTCTTACGGAATAGTTGGATTTTCACTTTTTATGTTTTTTTGTGTAGGAACAATTCTAAAGTTGTTTTACGAAATTTTTAAAA
The DNA here is from genome assembly GCA_036322855.1 of Candidatus Improbicoccus pseudotrichonymphae. Taxonomy (GTDB): domain Bacteria; phylum Bacillota; class Clostridia; order Oscillospirales; family Acutalibacteraceae; genus Improbicoccus; species Improbicoccus pseudotrichonymphae. Next base: position 953,282 of record AP027924.1, on the reverse strand, counting down.
AAAAATACTCTAAAAATCTATTTATTATTATAGATTTTTTCTCGATATTATCTGCATATTTGGCACACGCAACATTCGAGAAAGGAATACTTTCAGAAATGACCTTCATGGTCATATATTTTTGGATAATGCTGGGGTTTTCCTACAGTTTCATAGAAGATTAATTTTTAATTTGAAATTTTTCCCAATTTGCAGGAAGTTTTTTTAAGAATTCTCGAAAAAGACTTTTTATTGTATCAGGTATTAAGTTAATAGGATTAGTACTTACAGACGAAAAGATATTAACATAAACATCATGGGAACAAACCCCATTTCTTAATCTATCTAACCAGAAAGATATCCCATTTAAAAAATTGTTTGACCAATTACCTTCTATATTTTTATTTATAATATCTTCGAGAGCTAGTATGCCAATTTTTCTCAACAATAAAGGACTTTCTTCCAACAACCCCAATCCTCCAGGTGAACTAGACGACAAATAAATGAAAACAAGTGCAATCTCAAGATCATACAAAATATCAAAATTAGTACTATTTTTTTTGTTGATGCCTCCTGTTTTTTCTATGAAGTTTTCTCTTAACTTTAAAAATTCCTCAGTATTTAATTTGTTTTCTCGGTCTCTGGTGAAATAAAACTTATCAATATGTTCACCTCGATAACCTCTATCATTGTTTGACGCCCCTTCATGCCTCATTTCTCTATGTTTGCTAAGATTACTGGAATAACATCCAACTATTTCATTGCGTATTTCAACATTCGGTATAGATCTTAAGGCAGCATATACAACCTTAAATCCATCTTCGTTTTCGTAAGTCCCTGACTCTATTTCACCAAATGGTTCAAATTTCTCCTCTTTGTTACTTTTTGCATTTTTTGGATGCGTGCCAACATCTTGCAAAATCACATGTTTATCGTTATGTGTATCTTTGTTAGACGACGATAATTGCTTTTTATCGTTAATTTTATCGTTAATAATAATGCCTTCGAATTTTGGAAATATGTCTTCTTGCCGTTGCTTTGGTTGTTCAAATGAACTTTTATTAAACGACGATAGCTGCCCCTCGTTATCACCGGATTTTTTATTAAAACAAAAACGATAAATCAAAAACATTCCGATTAGATGCGCCGGTAATAACAAAAAAACTAAATCTTTAGAATTAAAAGTTTTTTTAGAATTTTTTTCATTCTCATTTTCAGGAATACTTTCTGGATCGTAAAGATCATATTCTTCTTCAACAATACTATTTTCATAGTTGTCTTTTTTATCTACAGCAATTACAGCAAATCCACCACATCTAACAAATAGTTGGCAAGACATAGCAACAGCTAAAATAGAAGATATTATCTTATTATTTTTACTAATCTTCCTATTATTTTTGTCTATTATATTGTTTTCTTTTTTCATAAGAGTTGAACCGGTGGCTTCTTTTCTAAATACGGCGCCAGCTCCTGAGAAATAAGAAAATAAATAGTATCACCACCAATTTTAACTTCAACGTAAGCATTAACCAGACGAAATTCAGGGTTTTTCTGATTTTCCAATAACTCACACGCATGTTTCACAACACTCTCAGTGGTTGGTTTAACATCATTAATTTTAAGATAATCTAAAAAACAATCCTCGCCTTTAATAATTGCGACAATAAATTTAGAATAACTACTTAATTTGTCGATTTTATTTTCGTAATTAGACTTAACCTTTACTTGCGACAAAGCATCACTGAAATCTCGTAAAATTTCATTTACAAATTCAGGTATTCCCCCACAATTTCCCATTATGACAATTAAATTCTCAAAACCTATATCATCTTCGTTTTTTTTTCCTATACTGTGAGTTAAATAACTTTCATTTCCAATTTGGACCTTTTTAAGATCAGTTTCAGGTTCAGTTACCTCAGGTTCATCCTCAGATTCATCCTTAAGAAGTTTATCCTCAGGAGATTTAGCATCAAGTTCAACTTCCTTAATTCCAACTACATTAGATTTAATTGCATTATATATAACTTTTATAACTTTATATATAACTAAAGCACCAACGCCTGAGACACAAACGCCGACAATAGTTTTAGCTAAATCTAAAAGCCATTTAGATTTATCAACCGCATCGTTCTTTTTACTTTCATCTTCATTTTCGCCTTCACCTTCGTCTTCGTCTTCGTCGTTTTTTTTAACATCATCTTCATCTTCTGATATTTCAACACCATCTTTATCTTTGCCTTCCATTATTTCAACAGTTTCCTTGCTATTCGTTTCCTTGCTATCTACAAGTTGACTATCAGATGTAACAACCCCAACAAAAGACTGACAACACATGACAACAGCTAAAATAGAAGATATTATCTTATTATTTTTACTAATCTTCTTGCTATTTTTATTATCATCTATACTGTTTTCTTTTTTCATAGAGAGGTCCCCATGAGAGACCTCTCTCTCTCTCTCTCTCTCTCTTCTCGAATTGAGAGAATTCATGAGAGATTTAATAAACTTATTTTTCATAACCTTTCCTCCTCTGATCTTGAAATATAAATCAGCAAGAATACTGATAAAGTAATTATAGCATTTTGAATTTGATTGTCAAACAGAATTATGCGAAGCATTTTAATGCGACATTATTTAGCGGCGACTTTGTCTCCGCAGGAGACAACTTAGAGCCGCATGTTTCTTTGGGTGTACCCGTTTCTTATAAAAGAAATGGGTACGGAAGAAATAAATTTTATAAAATATTTAACAAACACTTAAATATAAAATTTATAGATTGGTATTTTATGTAAAATAATTTTTATATTTGGTACTCATTTTTTTAATTAAAAACATTTTATTTCTCTTTCACCCATTTCTTTGGCGCAAAGAAACGGGTACACCCAAAGAAACATGCGGCTCTAAGTTGTCTCCTGCGGAGACAAAGTCGCCGCTAAATAATGTCGCATTAAAATGCTTCGCATAATTCTGTTTGACAATCAAATTCAAAATGCTATAATTACTTTATCAGTATTCTTGCTGATTTATATTTCAAGATCAGAGGAGGAAAGGTTATGAAAAATAAGTTTATTAAATCTCTCATGAATTCTCTCAATTCGAGAGAGAGAGAGAGAGAGAGAGGTCTCTCATGGGGACCTCTCTATGAAAAAAGAAAACAGTATAGATGATAATAAAAATAGCAAGAAGATTAGTAAAAATAATAAGATAATATCTTCTATTTTAGCTGTTGTCATGTGTTGTCAGTCTTTTGTTGGGGTTGTTACATCTGATAGTCAACTTGTAGATAGCAAGGAAACGAATAGCAAGGAAACTGTTGAAATAATGGAAGGCAAAGATAAAGATGGTGTTGAAATATCAGAAGATGAAGATGATGTTAAAAAAAACGACGAAGACGAAGACGAAGGTGAAGGCGAAAATGAAGATGAAAGTAAAAAGAACGATGCGGTTGATAAATCTAAATGGCTTTTAGATTTAGCTAAAACTATTGTCGGCGTTTGTGTCTCAGGCGTTGGTGCTTTAGTTATATATAAAGTTATAAAAGTTATATATAATGCAATTAAATCTAATGTAGTTGGAATTAAGGAAGTTGAACTTGATGCTAAATCTCCTGAGGATAAACTTCTTAAGGATGAATCTGAGGATGAACCTGAGGTAACTGAACCTGAAACTGATCTTAAAAAGGTCCAAATTGGAAATGAAAGTTATTTAACTCACAGTATAGGAAAAAAAAACGAAGATGATATAGGTTTTGAGAATTTAATTGTCATAATGGGAAATTGTGGGGGAATACCTGAATTTGTAAATGAAATTTTACGAGATTTCAGTGATGCTTTGTCGCAAGTAAAGGTTAAGTCTAATTACGAAAATAAAATCGACAAATTAAGTAGTTATTCTAAATTTATTGTCGCAATTATTAAAGGCGAGGATTGTTTTTTAGATTATCTTAAAATTAATGATGTTAAACCAACCACTGAGAGTGTTGTGAAACATGCGTGTGAGTTATTGGAGAATCAGAAAAACCCTGAATTTCGTCTGGTTAATGCTTACGTTGAAGTTAAAATTGGTGGTGATACTATTTATTTTCTTATTTCTCAGGAGCTGGCGCCGTATTTAGAAAAGAAGCCACCGGTTCAACCCTTATGAGAAAAAAACAATATAATAGATAAAAATAATAAGAAGATTAATAAAAATAATAAGATAATTTCTTTTATTTTAGCTATTGTTACGTATTGTCGATTTTCTTGTCGGGTAGCAACTCTTGCGCTTCAACTTTATTTGATTTTTCTAATTCCTCCAATTTTTTCAAAATATCTACAAAAATACTTCCTAGTTCTTCATGAAAATTATCAGAAAAATGCCTGGATAGCAAAGAATCTCTAAATTCCTTGTTATTTTTAAGACAAAATTTTAAATTTTCTAAATTATTATTAAAAGCCTCATTTCTGCCCTTTTCACCATTGGCAAGTAAATGCTCCAAATACTCATTTGCAGCTTTTTTCATTTTTTTCTCTTCTTTTGCGTCACGATATACATTCCCCGAACTAGCCCAAAGATCGTATGTGTGATTAACAAAATTTTTAACGCCCATTTCCTCCATCATACGAAAATTTTTATCGATGGTTTCCCTCATCATTCCGATTTCTAAATCAATAACTTTTTTTTCCAATTCTTTCAATTTTTGTTTAAATTCTGATTGAAACTCCAAAGGCAATAACGATAATACTCTTTTGACTTCATCGTATTTATCTGAAATCTTCTCCCACTCTTCATTATATCTTGCTTCATTGGCGGTTTGTTTATTGACATTTCCTCCTTCGGAGACATCACCAACTTCTTCGACACAAGAAATTTTTGTGGCCGTATCTTTCAGGGTCGTTGTTACCATTTCCCCAAAAACGGAACTCACTGAAATCAACAAAAGAAAAAGCAAACCTGAATATTTAAATTTCATTTGTAAAACCACACCCGAATATTATTATGTCATAAAATTTGTAATTTTATACAAAATAAATTTTAATCTAAATTAACAAACGATAAAACATTTTGTTTATCTTTTTATATATTAAATCTAAATCCGAAAGAGGCAATGGGTTTTCACCTTTTCCGACTTCAATGGTAAATGAAGGACGATTGAACTTTCTGATAAACCAATCTTTGAATCCACCACCTATGGCAAGCCCTTCAGGTTCACTTAGTTTATATGAACTGTCTTCAGAAAGCAAAATTGCCAATTCTTTACTTTTCTTCGGAATTTTCTCGCCATATTTCCAATAAATCTCTTCTCCTTGGCTGTGGAAGGCTAAAGAATATTTTACAAAATTATTTTCACAAAATCTAACTAAAAATTTGGTTTCGTTTTCACTTTCGGGTTTTTCCCCCCCGTATCTTGTGCTTGCCGGAGATGTTATTCCGGATTCAATTTCTAATTTTTTAAGCTCTTCCCAACCGGCGTTAAAATTGTGATTAATATCTACACCTCGTGCGTTTGCTTGCCACTTTTTATGATTATTTCCGATTATTTTTTTTACTAGGCCCTTATAATCCCCAGCACTTTCATAACCGTTCAATGCAATTTCCACACCATCGGGATTTACAATCGGTATGATACCAATTCCGCATTTTTCTAAATATCTCTTTATTCTATTATCATAATTGAATTTAACCAAGATTTCATTTAGAAATTTAATTAAAATTAATGCCGTAATCCATTCGGAACCATGAAAAGCTCCGGCAAAAAGCACGAACTCGTCTGTATTTCCCATTTGAAACAAGTTTATATCTCTTTTGCACCAGCTTTTTCCGATTACACTGTGCCTTATAAATTTATTATTAAAAAACAATTTTTTATAGATCAATTTTAATTCTTGTTCATTAGGATAAATATTAAAAATTTTTTCACCAAATTATATTAAAATATCTTTTTCAGATCAGAAAGAGTCTTTTTTTCTATTCTCGAAACATATGATCTTGAAATATTAAGCTTTTGCGCAACCTGTTGTTGAGTTAACGGTTCTGAATCTTGCCAACCATATCTCAACTTTATAATTGTTCTTTCTCTTCTACCTAAATTTTTATCTATGTATTTTTTTAATTTTTGGAAATTCATCTTAACGACAATTTTGTCAAAATCGGTCGCATCGTTTGTCAAAGTATCAATAAGTGACACTGAATTTCCGTTTTTACACGAATCAAAAGGTTCATTAATCGAAACATCCAAAGAAATCTTCTTAACAAAACGAAAATGCATTAGAATTTCATTTTCTATACATCTCGAAATATAGCTTGATAATTTTATGCCTTTTTTTGCATTGAAAGTGTTTATTCCTTTTATTAATCCTACAGTTCCTATTGAAATTAAATCTTCATTTTCTTCATAATTATTTTGAAATTTTTTAACTATATGAGCTACCAATCTTAAATTGTGTTCTATAAGTTTATTTCTAGCACTTGTATTTTTCTTTTCGAGTAAACTGATATATTGTTCTTCTTCTTTTTTGGAAAGTATTTTCGGGAATACGTTTGGATTCAAAACATGTAACGCTAAAAATATGATATTTTTTAAACATTCATTTAAAAAATTTAACAAAAGTACCACCTAATAAAACCGAATATTAGATTTACGCTGCCGTTACTTTGAAAATCGGTCTTATTTGTCTTCCCTCGAGCGCCGCTTCTATGGTTTCGTCTATCATATTAAAATCCGCAACAAGAGAATTTGGTTTATTTTTAGGAGAATCTTGAAGCATCGGAACGAAAAAAATATTTTTCATATTCATAGATCTGATTATATTCTCAAAAGAAAAACCTAATGCATCATTGCTTGCAAAACATATTACTAGAGATTTGGTTACTCTTAAATGAGATTTTACGGCCATAGTAACGACTGTATCTGTGATTGCATTGTTTATTTTAGCCAAAGTATTTCCGGTGCAGGGTGCAATTATCATGATATCGGTCATATTTGTAGGTCCTATCGGTTCTGCTTCCGGAATTGCAAGCAAAGATTTTCTTTGAGTTATGTGTTCGATTTTTTTTCTTATATCGACTGCTTTGCCAAACCTTGTGTCATATTTCATCAAATTTTCCGACAATATTGGCAGAATATTATATTTATTCGAAATACTTTTCAAAGCTTCCAATGAATTACTAATAGTACAAAAAGATGCACACATTGCATATCCCAAATTTAGTTTTTTCATAATCAAGCCTCCAGATATTTATAAATAATTTTTTTAATAATCTCGGCGGCTGTTTTTGGAAAAAATCTTCCGGGAATACCAAATTCATGTTTTGTTTTAATATTTATTTTTTTTGCATATTCAAAATCGACTCCGGGGATAGAGGCTAAATCAATAATTAAACATTTTTTATTTATTTTATTAAGAACAGATTTACTGAAAATTAACTCCGGAACAGTATTTATTATAAAATCAAAATATAAACTCTTACTTGAATTTAAATCTATCACCTTAAAACCAAAAATTTCAGCCCAAGTTTTGTCGTCTTCCGATTTGGTATTTATGTATATTTTGGCATTAAAATTTTTTAACATTCCGGAGAGAATTTTACCTATTCTTCCGAAACCGGTTATCAAAAATGAGCAATTGTTAATGGTTTTATCTGTATTTTCTAGTAATAACTTTATGGTACCTTCTGCCGTAGGTTCTGCATTTAAAATTTTAAAATTTTCATTTTGGGCATAATCTATTAAATCTAAATTTTGCCACGAAATATCCTTGATTGAATTTTTATTCCCGCAAAATATTTTTTTATTTTTAATTTTCTCTATAAAACTTATATTGAGTTCTATATCGGTAAAGAGTACTTTTCGCCCATCCCTACTCAATGGTAGCGGTAAAATTATGTTATTGCTTTTATCTATGACATCTCCCAGCTTTTCCGATTTTAAATTAATTTCGCTGGGAATTTCATCGTTGAATTCGCAAACGTGTACTTTTTTACCATCTTCTTTTAATAAGCTTGCTAAAAAAATTTGACGCTTATCTCCGCCGATAATTACAAAACTACCATCTTTCAATCCGGAACTCCACCCTAAAAAATAATTAAAAATTAAAATTAAAAATCTAGATGAAATATAGTACTCATATTTAATTTTTTTGTGAACTGAAAAAGTAATTTAATTCCTAAGAACCCATCTTAATAGCTTTAAATCATGTGTTTTTCAAGAAATTTCTCCCCTTCCTTAGATGTCCAGGGGATATATAACAAAAACTCCACCAGCTCCGCAGGAATAAGAAAATGCACAATCTTACCACAAAGTCCAAATGGAACGCAAACATCAATCAGACAAAAGTTAGGACCGCATTTCACCAATAACTTACATGCATGTTTCACAACACTGTCAATGGTTGGATTAATAATATTATTATCTTCAAGATAATCTGATAAAGAAGCACCGCCTTCAATAATTCTGACAACAAATTCAGAATAACCACTTAATTTTTTGATTTCATCTCCGGAATTAGGATTAACCTTCATTTTCAAAACATCAGTGCCAAGTAATGTAGTTCGAAGTCTAAGATTAGTTTGAAATGCAAAATTATGTAATTTCGAGTCAAAAGAGTCAAAACTGACCTCTAAATTCTCAAAACCTTCATTATCTTCGAGTTTTTTTCCTATGTTATAAGCTTGAAATTCCTTACCTTCAATTCTGACAGTTTTAGGACTAATTTCAGGATTAATTGCATTATTAATTGCATTATTAATTGCATTATTAATTGCATTAATTGCATTATATATAACTTTTATAACTTTATATATAACTAAAGCACCAACGCCTGAGGCACCAACGACAGCAATAGTTTCAGCTAAATCTAAAAGCTTTTTAGATCTATCAACCATATCGCCCTTTTTACTTTTATCTTCATTTTCATCTTCATTATCTTCATCTTTGTATTTCATTATCTCAACAGTTTTCTTGTTATCTACAAGTTGACTATCAGATACAAAAGCCCCAACCAAAGACTGACAACACATAGCAATAGCTAAGATATAGGAAATTATCTTATTATTTTTACTAATCTTCTTGCTATTTTTATTTTCACCTATTCCATTGCTTTCTTTTTTCATAGAGAGATCTCCCCTGAGAGGCCTCTCTCTCTCTCTCAAATTGAGAGAATTCATGAGAGATTTGATGAAGTTGTTTTTCATAACATTTCCTCCTGATATTAAAATATAAATCAGCAAAAACACTGATAAGTTAATTATAGCATTTTGAATTTTGCTGTCAAACAGATAACACGAAAAATTTTAAAAAAATATATTTATAAAATTTTTATCCCTATTGACAAATAGAAAATTTGAGAATATATTGGATAGCCGTCGGTTTAATTACGCAAGCACTTTGTTCGAACGTTCGAATGTTAGGGTTTTGATGTAAAAAATTAATAAGGAGACACTTTATGACTAAAAAAATAGTTGCTTTTTTGTTTGCGTTTCAGCTTTTGCCCGATGTTTGCGCGTTTGGTAATATCGAAAATTATAAGAATGTTGCACCAGGGACATCTTACTCAAGAGAAATGACCTGTAAAAATTTATCTATTCAAGAAGATAGGAAGGGAGTTAGAATGGTTTGCAGCAAAAAACCACTCCCAGTTCTTGTTAATCCCAACTGCAAAAACGAAAGTTTTGATTTTATTTTAAATGAAAACTATAAGATCGCAAGTACGAATTGGAGAAAGAAAAACACAAGCGCCTCGATTTTTTTGGATCTATCAGGTTCTGATTTTAAAAATCTCGGGGTTGTTTCTGTTTCTATTTTTGGAAAAGGTCCGCGTGGCGAAATTAATTGCACAAACAATGCGGATTTTTATCTTCTTGAAGCTGGCAAAAAATATGAACTATATAACTCTGTAAAAGAAAATGGTTGTCAAAAAGTTCAAATCAGGTTTAAAGGCTCGCAAGGGCAGCGTATTTGCGGTAAATGGGGCACTGATTACAAACCAGAAAGCGATGTTTTAAAAGTCGGGGGAAAAACCTATCCTGATAGTGTAAAAAATTCTGAGTTTTCTCTGGTTATTTCGCCGAATAAAACTTGCTGTACAGCGGTTCGTACTAAAATTAATGATAGTTCGATTTTTCTAGAATTGTCGGATCCAAACGGGCGCGGAAGTTCGATAAAATGTAGTGTTTTAGGATTTGGTAATTCGCTAGAAAGCAAAAATTGTACATATAAGCGAGATTTCTATGTGTTGCCATTTGGTCAAAAATATGAACTTTTTAATACTGTGAAAGAAAATAAATGTCTGGGTGTTCAACTTAAATTTGAGGGTGAACCCGGAACAGAAATAAAAGGTAAATGGAACCCGAATTATGTTACGGAAACAGATTGTATACGTATTCCTATGTCGCCTGTTTCTGAGGTTTCGTTTGATTCCAAACTGCCTGATTCTTTGGCGAAATGCGAAGTCAAAAACATAGCAATAACAGTTCGCCTTTATGGCAACAATGTTTTGGGCGAAAATTTAAAAAATTTAGTCGACGATCTTGTAAATAGCATGAATATGAAATCTAAAGTTATGGGTAATTCTACTTCTAAAGATGAATATAATCATCTTATTTCACATGTGGTAAAGGGAATGGAATGGTTCTTGAAAAGGATTTCTAAAGACGGTTATGTCAAAACAAAATCAAAAAACAAGAGCAGTGGTGCGCCTTTCAACATTCCTTTGTCGACTTGGAATAAAATTGATGAAGAAATTGAATTTTTGCACAACACGTTGATGTCTCGATTGACATCTCAGTCTGAGATTATATTAAATTCCGCTAAATGTGATATGGTGGGAAATACGTAGTTACCCCTCCCGGGATTTTTTATTTTTTTTACCATGTTTTCTTTAAAAAAGCGGTAATTTTGTCAATAAATTTATCTTCTTTTTCAATATTCAATATCAATTTATCAACTGAATTTTTAACTCTACTGTCTTCGCCAAGATAATCCGATACTTTTTTTTTTCCGAATTTTTGTTCTAGGTCTTCTTTGGAAATCTGAATTGATTTTTGGTCTAAAGCTTTCCCTAGAGTCAACTCTCCTGTGCGTTTGGTATTCACCGCTTTCCCTGCAATCGCCGCTGCCAGACCGTCGTGTAGGATTCTAAGATTAGATATTAATATCAGTAAATGTTCAAATCCACCAGACCCCTGAACTAAATCTGTGAATTCATTTATAAAAAAAAGTTTTGCCACTTCTTCTATTTTTTCCAAATAGTTTTGTTTTGATTTTTTTAACTCGTTAAGTTCTTCTTCCTTTATCAGGTTTGCTTTTTCTTTTGCTTCTTTTATTTTCAATTTTTTAAAACTTTCGTTTGATTCTTTATCTGTCAGTATCATTTCTGCTGTTTTTTGAATTAAGATTATTCCCTTGTTGTTATTAAATGATTTAATTTTTTCTTCTACATTTATTATTTCTTTTTTGATAAGTTTTGTTGATTCTCGAATGTATTTATTAGTTTTAACCAAGTCTTCATGCATGCGTTCTTTGAAGTTTGCTTTTTTTATGTATTTTGGATTAGTTATCAATTTATTTATAAACATCGCTTTTTGTCTCATTACTTTTACATTTTTTAATGCACTATCTCGAAAAATATCTCTTCTGGATATAAGTAATTCTGTCATCTTTTTTCTCCTTTATTTAGAAATTATATATATTATATAATAAATTTAAAAATATTCAATATAAATTATTTAAATTATATAAAAAATATGGAATTCAATATTTGTTGTCAAAAAAATACATATATTTAAGTAAAATTTCAAAGAAGATGATTATTTGTTTTTATTGAATATAAGAATTAAAAGAAATTTAATTCTTATTTTTATTCCGCTGTTAATTTCTTTATTATTTTTTATTTTAAAAATAAAAGACGGAACCATTCATTTAAAAGCTGAAAAAAAATTTATAAAATATCTGGAATTCAATCCGACATTTGAAGCTCTTAGAGACGCTATGAATGAAGATGTTAAAAGTCATAATGAAAATATTAATGTTATAAGTTGGATAGATATTTTGGCTTATTTAGCAGCAAAATATGGGGGTAATTTTAAAAAATATAAAAATATTGATCTAAAAGAATTTGTAAATGAATTAAAAACAAAAAAAGACGTAAATGAAATCACGAAAAAAATGAAATTTTTCCCTTACTATCGAGAAGGTTATTCTGCTGTTTTGTCGGGTTTTTTAGGTTATCGTGAAATAAAAAACGCAGATGGTATCATCGAGAAAAAATACGGTCTTTTGGTATATAGTCCAATACCCAAGGGTTTTTATTTTAATCACTATGACGATTTTGGTGCTTCCAGAAATTTTGGATATAAAAGAGTTCATTTGGGTAATGATTTAATGTGTCTTACCGGAGTACCGGTAGTGGCTGTAGAAAAAGGAAGAATAGAAATTATGGGTTGGAATAAATATGGAGGGTGGAGAATTGGTATTAGAAGTTTCGATGAAATGAGATATTACTACTATGCGCATTTGAGAAAAAATAAACCGTTTAATACAAAATTAAAAATAGGAGATTTTGTAGAAGCCGGACAAGTAATAGGATATGTGGGGAGAACCGGTTACAGTGACAAAGAAAATGTAAATAACATATCAAAAAGTCATCTGCATTTAGGTTTACAGATTATTTTCGATGAATCGCAAAAAGAATGTAATAATGAAATTTGGATAAATTTATATTCAATAGTTGAATTGCTTGAAAAAAACAAATCTAAAGTCAAACGAGACGAAAAGACGAGAGAATTTTTTAAAATAAATTAGGGCCTGTTCATATAAAATAAAAGTATCGAAGATAAAAAAGTAGAAGAAAATCATTTAAATTGCCATTTTCTTCTGTTTGTCATTTTTTTAGAAGAGTTTTTACTTATATGTATTTTTAGATTTTTCGTAAAAATTCTTGAAATACACAAGTATTCATTCGAATTTTTCCTTAAATTGTTATGAAAAAATTTATCGAAAGCACATAATTTAAAATTATGAAGATGGATTCTAAACTAATAAATTATCCGCCTATTGACATTGTTAAACAAATGTAATAAAATTTAAAATGTAATTTAGAGTTGGCAATTTTTAACATATTATTTATAGGAGGTTTTAAACAACAATTTTTGATTTTACTTGGGTTATAGCTGCATGGTCATTGTCTGGAAATCTTTTTAACATTAAAAAAAAAGTTCTTTGTTTTTATATTTGGATAGTCGGTGATATTATCTGGTTTACTTTGGATGTAAAAAATGGTGCCTACGGCAGAGCTTTTTTAGATTTAATTCAGTTGGGGTTTGCGATTTTCGGAATTTATGAATGGCAAATTAAATCGAAAAAGATACAAACAAGTGAACAAAATAAAAATTAATTTTAAGTCATTTATTCACGTGTGTTAAACTTTCTTACAAATTAGTATTTTTTTTAAAATTTTAAATTTAGAAATTTGTAGTGTGATAGTGTATGTAAGGGTTTTTGATTTAAAACTTTTGAAAAGACGAAGTTTTTATAAATAACTGGATTATTTTTGTAAATTTCAGGACACGTATATAGCTAATCCGATTTAAAATAGTCCATGATCGAGTCTTGAATAGTTGGAAATTTTTTTGAATTAATACGTAACCATTGTTTCATATTTGCCCATAGTTTTTCAATTTTATTTTTACCGGGAGAATATGGTGGAAACCAAACGATTTGGCATTTATAAACTGTTGCAATTTTTCAAGTTCAATTTTTTGTGAAAACTAGCATTGCCTATGATAATTATACTTTTGGATTTAAGTAAAGGACATAATTCCCATTCAAACCAAGTTTAAAAAACGTTGATGTCATAGACCAATCGTATAATCTTATCGCAGTTGATTTACCGTTTATCAACGCTTTAACGATATTTATACGTTTAAATTTTCGTCGTGGAATTTTGTTGCAGCTTCCTCCCGCTGCTGCTTTTTTAAACTTCCCGTTATTAAAAATTTTTTTCACGCTTTTATCGCGCTTATGCTTACACCCAATTCCTTATGCGCTTCCTTATAAGCATGTCCTTTTGCGAGATATTTTTAAAGACTATTTCTCGCGTGTCTTTAGAATATGCCATTACTTAATTACATTACAGATCGTTTAAATCGGAATAGCTATAGATAGAGCATATTGAAGAAATAAAACTCGAAACTTACGCTAAAAATTTGGGATTTTTCAAACCTTTTCACTTAAATCAAATCGTAAAAAGCCTTGGCTATATGGCAAAATTATATACAAGAACGTAATAAAATTGAACAAATATTCCTAAAATTAAGCGATTTAGATGTATTTTATACGTTATGATAAGCTAGATTAATGTATATTTCTTTTCCGCAATAAAAGTTTTTATGAGTATTTACAATTCTTATCAATTTTATTCTTTATTTTTTGTTTTGATACTCACGAAAATTTTTATATTTAAAGATATTGCTATTGCATTTTAATTGTTTAACCTGTTAGAATAGCAGTTATGGTTTTTTTATCATGTTGGGATATAGCCAAGCGGTAAGGCAATGGACTTTGACTCCATCATTCGTTGGTTCGAATCCAACTATCCCAGCCAAACGGTATCCGTATATGAACTCTCGATGTTGTGTATGGGCATTTCAATTTCAAAGTCTCGTGTGTTAATTATTAGACTTCTTTACAAATCTAAAGCTTGATCCTGAAGTATTATTTATAGATTCTAGGAGCATCAAGATATGTGATCCAGACACCTGTGAAGCTTAAAAAATAGTAATCAAGCAATAGACCCGCTCTAAGGGGGTAGTATTTGTATAATGTGTGTTTCCAAAAAAAGCAGTTTAATTTATTTTAATCGCTGACCAATGTCATGATGTGACTCAAATCAAACTTTTCTTATGGAAGCAGTTAATAAACCTGACAACTATATACCTCTCTGGCAATAGGTAGAGTTTACGAATATGACCTTACTCGATATGTAGATACGAAAAACTAGTATATTCATCTCATTTATTCAACTAATCCTTATTTTTATTTTTATTTCTATAGTGAGAGACGTAAAACCTGGTTGCATGTGAGCGGTTTCGAGTGCTGCACTGACGATGAAATTTACAAAAGTAATTCAGTTTTAGGGCAAATTCTAGTGAATTGTCTATGTTTTGTATATAAATTTGTTTATGTCTTCGATTGTTTTTTTGATGTCAATAATTTCTAGGACCATTTTGCCGTTCTTGGTGGAGTTTTTTACATTTCCATCGACCGGTATTCGAAATGTTGATATGCTAAATTGGGAATATTCTTCATTCATGTTCAATAAATCTTTTATCTCCCCCATTTTAAAGTTTGTTTTTACGAATTTCATAACACTAAAAAATAATTTTATTAATTCAGAGTATTTTAAAAGTTTTACTTGATTTGCTAATGCAGACAGTAATTTGCGTTGTCTTTTTGTTCTATCGTAATCCGAACCAGCACTGTTTCTGTTTCTTGAGTATTGTAGTGCCTGATTTCCATTTAATTTATTTTTCCCCGGCGATGATAGTTTTTTTTTGGAAGATGATTCATCATTTATATATTTTACTTCATCATAACTTAAATCCAATGTTACTCCTCCGATGATATCGATTATTGTTTCAAATCCAACGAAATCAACAGATACATATCTGTCAATTTTCAGGTCAAAATTATATCTTATTGTAATTAAAGTAAGATTAGCACCGCCAAATGCATAAGCGGCATTAAGTCTGTCAAAACCATGATTCGGTATTTTAACCAAAGTATCACGCATAAAAGAAATAATTTTAACTTGTTTTGTTTTTGAATTTAAAGATACTAAAATTATCGAATCACTTCTGCCGTTGAATCTATCATTTAATTCGTCAATACCCAAAAACAAAATGTTAAGTATTGGATTTTCTGATTTGGAACTATACTTCCTTACTACGTTTTCTCTTGAATTTTCTGTCAAAAATAGATATACCATTCCCAAGAAAGATAAAAACAAAGAAGTAAAAAATATGAGAAACAAAACTTTAAGCCATTTTTTTCTATTAATAATCAATTTTCTCAAAAATTTTGTCCTGAATCATTTTATTTATAACCATAGGATTATATATTTTTATCAAAATTTTTTAAACCTATTCTCATTTTCGATAAATTTTTTATATTCTTTTGTAATTTCGCTATCGATTGCAAGTTTCCCCGAATTAAATCTAAAAAGTTGCCAATGACCACAAAATGTAGCATCTTTGGCTTGTTTTAAAATTTGCCCTGAATTTACCTTATGCCCTACACATGGAGAATAGGCAACAATTAAAGATGGTCCTTTAAATTTTTCGGCCTCTGTAAAAACTTGAATACACTGATGAGGATTTGCATTTAAATTAACTTTAGCTGCATACACGTTTTTGTATATCATCATCATAGAAATTAAATCTTTCTTGTCGCTTTTTTTATACCCTAAAGAAAGCGATGCTTTTGCATATTTCGGAGTCGATTTTGATTGCTGTCCTCCGGTATTTGAATACATTTCAGTATCCAAAACTAATATGTTTATGTCTTCCTGAGAAGCCATAATATGATCAATGCCACCGAATCCTATATCATATGCCCAACCATCACCTCCTATTGCCCATATTGATTTTTTAGATAAATATTCTTTTTCCAAAATTATTTTATTGCACATATCATATGTGATATCTTCTTTTTTATTTTTCAAAACGTTAATTAATTCCAGTGAATATTTATGATTTTCATGTCCTATATCAAAAGTATTTATATAATTTTCACAACTTTTTTTTATTTCATAATCATGAGTTGTTATCATTATCGTTTTGATAATATTTAAAAGCCTCAAACGAATACTTTTTTGGGCCAACAAAAAACCAAGGCCGAATTCTGCATTGTCTTCAAATAAAGAATTTGCCCAAGCCGGGCTGAAACCATGTTTGCCCTTTTTGTAAGGTACTTGATTAACCGAACCACCCCATATCGAGCTGCAACCGGTAGCGTTCGCAATAAATAAACGTTCTCCGAACAGTTGAGTTATAAGTCTTACATAGGCAGTTTGCCCACAGCCGGAACATGCACTACCGTATAACATAAGTGGTTCTTTAAATTGAATTCCTTTGATTGTTTGCGGACTAAATTTCTTAAATATTTCTTCTTTTTCAGGGTAACTATTTAAAAAATCAACAATATCATCTTTATTTTCGCGCGATTTTTTCATTTCTATGGCCGATTTATTAATTTTCCCCGGACAAATTTCAGAACAGATTCCGCAACCGGTACATTGATCGTACTTAAATTCTATAATAAAATTAAGATCATCAAATCCCAGCATTTTTATATTTTTTAAAAGTTTATTTTTAGTCAAACATTTTTCTAATTCTTCGTTATTTAGGCCAAAGCTTCTGATTACTCCATGGGGGCAAACGGCATTGCATAATCCGCATTGGATACAATTCTCCGGTATCCATTCGGGTTTCAACAGGCTATTCTTTTTATGAAATTTTGCATTATCATTGATAATATTTCCGTTTGCAAAGTCCAAAAAAGCAGATGTTGGTAGCTCATTACCTCTATTTAAATTAATTGCTTCCGTCATATTTTTATAATCAATGTTATTTTCTTTATTTTTTGTTCTTAAAAATTTTTTTATTAAAACTTGATCTATTAATTTAATATTATCTTCTGTCAAATCTATTGTTTTAATATTTTGATCTATAATTTCCGAGCCTTTCGATTTATAGTTTTCGGAAACACATTTTTTTAAAATATTTTTGACCTTATTAAAATCAATAATATTTGAAATCTTAAAAAATGCTGTTTGCATAGCTATATTTATTTTCATTTCGTTCGTTTTTAAAATAAAAAATTTTATATTATTTTCAAATATGAAATTTATTAATTTAAAGTTAATTTTTTCTAAAGTTTTTAGCTTGTCATATGGCGAATTTAATAAAAAAACCGAATTTGGTTTCATTTTTTTTGTAAAATCATATTTATTGGCAAATTCAAAATAATGAGAAATTAAAAAATCTGTTTTTTTTATGTTACAAGATGATTTAATCATATTTTTACTGAATTTCAAATGAGAAATAGTTAGACCACCAGATTTTTTAGGGTCGTATTGAAAATGGCCGAGGACATTCAAATTGGTATTTTCTCCAATGATTTTAGTACTGCTTTTAGTTGCGCCAATTGCTCCGTCAGAACCGATTCCCCAAAATTGTACGTTTACTAAATCTTCATTTTCTTCAAAAATAAGTTTTGATTTTTCGAGTGAAAGGTTTGTTAAATCATCGTTAATACCAACCGTAAAATATTTTTTATCATTTGATTTCATATTTTCAAAAATAGATAGAATATCGTTATTATCTATATCCTTTGAAGATATTCCATATCTTCCACCAAAAACTTCTATGTTTTTTATGTTGAATTTATCCAAAGAATTAACAACATCCGTAAATAAAGGATCCCATATCGAGCCGGGTTCTTTTGTTTTATCAAGTACGGTGATTTTTACAACACTTTTAGGTAAAGATTCAATTAATAATTTCGATTCAAAAGGTCTGTAAAGTCTTACTTTTATTAAACCGGCTTTAATTTTGTTTTTTATTAAAAAATCAATTGTTTCTTCTATTGTCCCACATACAGAACCCATCGCGATAATTATCATATCTGCTTTCGGATCTCCGTAATAATTAAAAATTTTATAAGAAGAACCTATTTTTCTGTTTATTTTTTCCATTTCCGCACAAACATTTTTTACTATCTTACTATATTTCTTGTTTCCGGCTTCTAAAAATTGAAAATAGATATCATCGTTTTGATTCGTCCCCTTAATTATATTTCTCAATGGATTTAAAGATGTTTCCTTAAACTTTCTAAGAACATTATAATCTATAAATTCAGATAAAGTTTTATAATCCCAGACTTTGATATTGCAAAGTTCATGAGAAGTACGGAAACCATCAAAAAAATGAATAAAAGGGAAACTACTCGATATAGCACTCAAATGAGCAATAACCGAAAAATCCATGGCCTCTTGAACGTTTGACGCACACAGCATTGCAATTCCGGTTTGGCGGCAGGCATGTATATCCGAATGATCTCCAAAGATTGAAAGCGCATGTCTTGCAACAGTTCTTGACGTTACGTGTATTACAATAGGAAGAAATTCTCCGCAAAATTTGTAAATATTAGGTATCATAAGCAAAAGTCCTTGAGAACACGTAAAAGTAGATGCCAAAGCTCCGCTTACAGCAGCGCCGTGAAGTGCTCCCGCCGTTCCGGATTCAGATTGCGATACAAAAAACATTGCTTTTTCTTTAAACAAATTTTTTTTGTTTTTGATTATCATTTTTTCTACATTCTCGGATATTTCCGTAGAGGGAGTAATCGGATAAACAACAATGACCTCACTGAAAGCATAAGCTACATGAGCTACAGCCTCGCAGCCATTCATTATTTTTATTTCTCTATTATCTTTCATTGGTTTCCTTCAAAAATGAATTATTTGTTCTTGAGCGTTTTGAATCTCAGAAATTAAAACATCAATTTCGTTTTTTGTGTTAAATTTGGAAAAACTAACTCTTATTGCAGAATTAATAATTTTATCATCCAAACCAAACGAACTCAGTACATAACTTTTTTTATTTTTATTGCAGGCGGAAGCAGCCGAAATATATATTCCCTTCGAAGATAAAAAATTAAGCATTATTTCTGATTTTATACCTAAAACCGAAAAATTAATTATATAAGGTGAAGAATTTTCAGGAGAATTTACCACGATATTTCTCAGATTTTTAATCTTTTTTCTTAAATATAAATTTAATTCCTTCACATAATTATAATTCATTTCTATTTTACAATTTTTTAATGCTTCTTCGAATCCGGAAATCAATTCAACAGATTCCGTGCCGGCTCTTATGCCCATCTCCTGATTGCCGCCATAAAGAATTGGCCTTAATTTTAATTTTTTTGAAACATAAAGAAAACCTATACCTTTAGGACCATGAATTTTGTGAGCACTTGCGCTTAGTAAATCAACATTCATTTTGTAAATATCTATGGGTATTTTCCCGAGGCCTTGTGCTGCATCAACATGAAATATGATTTTATCGTTATTTTTTTTAATTATATTACTTATTTTTTCTATTGGTTGAATTATGCCGGTCTCATTATTTACTAACGCTACGCTTACAAAAATAGATTCACTTTTACTTTTACAAGAATTTAAAAAATTTTCGATATTTACAGTTCCGTCGGGATTCAAACGTAAAAATTTTATCTCAAAATTTTTTTCTTTTAAAAAATTAATTGGTTTTAAAATGGAGGCATGTTCTATGGATGTTGTTAAAATAAGACTTTTGTTTCTTAAAGAACCGAAAATTGCTAAATTGTTTGCCTCCGTTGCCCCGGAAGTAAAAAAAATATTTCCGTTATTATGCGAGTTTATATAATCAGATATGTATTTCTTCGCATTTTCGATTATTTTTTTTGATTTTATGCCCAAAGAATGAGAGGAAGACGGGTTTGCAAAATTACTAAGCATACATTCGCTGATTCTTTCTATAACAGGTTTTATTACATTCGTGGAAGCACTGTTATCTAGGTATATAAAATTCAAAAACAAACCTCGAATTCACTAATCATTAACATTATCTCTCGAAAAATCATTCCCATCTTCGATTTTTTCCGTAATCGTTAAAAATTCTGAAAAACCGGTCATATCAAATACTTCTTTTACTGGAAGATTTACATTTATAATTTCAAAATGCGAACTTTCGTTGGCAAGCGAATTTATCTTTTTTTGTGTATAAAGTATAACTCTCAGCCCAGCACTACTTATATACTTCACTTTTTCAAAGTCCATAACTATTCTGTTTTTATTTTCTTTGAAAATTTTGTCTACTTCTTCTTGAAGTTTCGGGGCGGTTTGTGTATCTATTCTTCCGTCGATACAAAATAAAACATCTTCGCCTTGATTTTTAACGTTTATTTCCATAGCATATCACTCCCTGTTACTGTTAATTTTTTTGTAAATATAAAAATAATTCTTATCATCTTTTCTTTCATATTTGATATTATCCATGATTTTGTTTACTAAATAAATACCATAACCGCCTATTTTCATTTTTTCGACACCTTTTTTTTCGATTTTATTTTTTTTGAAATCCAACGGATTGAATTCGACACCGTTGTCTATAAAAGTAATCGACAATATATTATTTTCATACTCGGATTTAATTTTAACGTCTTTTTTAGTATCGTCTCGACAGTTTTGGTAAGCATAATTGCAAATATTAACAAAAACTTCTTCACACGCAATACAAATTCTTTCAATTTTATCTTCGCTGATTTTTAGACTTAAAAAAAAGTCATGCAAACGATTGTACAATTTATCCCAATTTGAAGTTTTAGCATCAAAAACTAAGTCCAGCAAATGATTTTCCCTCTTTTTTGTTTCTAAAAAATTTTCAGCATTTTTAAAAATGCAAAAACATAAATTTATAATTAGTTTTGTCGTTTAATTCCTAAAATATTAAACTTAAATTCTTAAATTGGCAACTTTTGCAAAGAATAATCCTATTTTTTATAAGCAAAATATACAAATGAGTAAAATAAGAAAAATAAAAATATTTTTATTAACTTTAATATCATGCGCCTTTTTGATTTCTTATTTAATTTGGCGCATCTTATTTACTCTGCCGTTAAATTTTAAATGGTCGTCAATTGTTGTCGCATTTATGCTTTTGTTTGCAGAAATTTTGGGAATTTTCGACACTTTTGTTTACTATTATAACATAAATAATTTTTGCTTGCCTGTTTTGCCGAAAATAAATGACGATTTATTTCCAGATGTTGATATATTCATCACTGTTTTTAATGAACCTGTTAAAATCCTTCAAGATACAGCCATGGCTTGTTTAAAATTAAAATATCCGGGTAAGAACAAAGTTCACGTTTTTATTTGTGACGACGGCGACAGAAATGAAATCAAAATATTCGCAAAAAAAAATCAAATCGGATATTTTTCTAGAAAAGACAGAAAAAACGCAAAATCCGGTAATTTAAATAATGCTTTATTTAAAACTAAATCAAAATTAGTAGCGAATTTCGATGTAGATATGATCCCCTGCGAAAATTTCTTAATGGAAACCGTTCCTTATTTTTTTATAAAAACAAAAGACATAAATTATTCTAACGTTGGTTTTGTGCAAACTCCTCAAAATTTTTACGAACCGGACCTATTCCAGAAATATCTTTTTTCGGAAAATTTTATGCACAATGAACAAGATTACTTTTATAAAAACATACAAATATCTAAAAATAAAAGCAACTCAGTAATTTACGGAGGAACAAATGCTATTTTTTTGAGAAAAGCGCTGGAAGAAATAGGTGGATTTTCCTCAATCAGTATAACAGAAGATTTTGCTACCGGAATAATAATACAGACTCGTGGATATGTTTGTTATGCAATAGATAAAATCTTGGCTTCGGGCATTCCGCCAAGAAATTTAGAATCGCTTTGCAAACAAAGACGAAGATGGGCATGTGGATGTATTCAAACCGGAAAGAGATTAAGAATTCTAACTCGAAATGATTTAACTTTAAGGCAAAAAATTAATCATTTTTCATCAATTTTATATTGGTACTTTCCTATAAAACAATTTTTATATTTAATAGTTCCGATATTATTTTCTTTGTTTGGTGTTATCTCAGCAAAATGTGATATTTGGCAATCATTGGTTTTTTGGCTTCCCATGATAATCATAACTTCTGTTTCGTTGAGAATTCTATCAAAAAACACAAGAACATTTCACCAAACAAGAATTTATGAAACAACACTTTCTCCCGTATTAATAATACCTGTAATTTGTGAATTTTTAGGAATATCCAACAACGAATTTGTCATTACAGAAAAGAAAATGGCTCAAGATAGTATTTTTTATAAAATTAAGTTTATCTTACCAAATTTGATCCTAAGTATTTTTACCGTAATCGGAATAAAAAATTGTTTTAAATGCATTATTTTAAATGGGGATTTTAATCAATTTATTCCCATTTTTTGGTTAATATTAAATCTTTATTTTTTAAGCGTATCCATGTTTTTTGCTTTCGGTAGAACAGAAAAAAATAAAAGAAAAAGATTTTCATTCTTAAAAGACATATCCAAAAAAGTAGTTTTACCATTATTTTTATTAATAACTTGCATAGGTTTATGTTACCCGACTTTTATAGTTTTTAAAGCGAGAAAAAGATTTCCCGAAATGAAATATGGCATAAACATAGGCAATGCTCTTGAAGCTCCTAAAGGTATGCCTTGGGATTTTGAAATAAAAAATTCTTATTTTGATGAAGTTAAAAAAAGAGGATTTGATAACGTCAGAATACCTGTTAGATTCTCTGATTATGCAGATGATGAAGGAAATATAGAAACATATTTTCTCGAAGAAGTTAAAAATTATGTTGATTATGCTCTTAATTTAGGATTAAGTGTAACTTTGGACTTACATCATTTTTTAGAAATAATGCAAAACCCTCTCGAATACGAAAAAAAATTTTATAACATCTGGGAAAACATATCTAAATCTTTTAAAGATTATCCTCAAGAATTGGTTTTTGAATTATTAAATGAACCTTCCGTCAACTTAGATTATTCGACCTGGAATAGATTTATATCAAATTCTATA
Organism: Candidatus Improbicoccus pseudotrichonymphae; assembly: GCA_036322855.1. Classification (GTDB taxonomy): domain Bacteria; phylum Bacillota; class Clostridia; order Oscillospirales; family Acutalibacteraceae; genus Improbicoccus; species Improbicoccus pseudotrichonymphae. Next base: position 929,624 of record AP027924.1, on the reverse strand, counting down.
GGTAAAATAAGGGAAAGTAATAGGCACAGAATAATAATAGTTGGTCCTTGCAATTTTTATAATATTGATTATTTGATTTTTTTAGAAATCCCAAAAAATGATCCGTATATAATGGTTGCTATTCATTATTACGAGCCTTATATTTTTGCTTTTCAAGGAAATAAGTGGCACCCGGGGTACGATAAACTAAGCAATATAAACTGGAATGGTTCTAAAAAAGAATTGGAGTATTTATCTTCCAGATTTGAAAAAGTTGCGCTCTGGGCACGTGAAAAACAAGTCAAAGTTGTCTTAAATGAATTTGGTGTAACTAAAGAAGCTCCCAAAGAGTGCAGAGAGTTATGGATAAAATCTGTAGTAAAAGAAGCTTTAAAAAATAATTTCGGGTATTGTTATTGGGAATTGGGGTCGGGTTTTGGTATATACGATACAAAAAATAATGAATGGAACGAAACGATTTTGGATTTTTTGATAAATAATAATTCAAAGTAATATTTATGTCTCTTTGAGAATATGAATTTGTATGAGTTATTTTTTTAAAAAAATAATCTTGTTAGTTTATTCTTAAGGAGATCATTAAGTTGAATATAAATGTTGAAAAAACAGATGTTTGCATACCCGATTTATTTTACAAAGGAACGGAAGAAATTCCAATTGATTTTGACTTTACTCTTCCGGATTATTGTCCAGATATAGGCAAAATCTTGAAATGCCAAATAGCGCCCTGTGTACTTTCGAGAAATATTTCTGGTGACAGACTTTTAATTGAAGGCAATGTTAAGTGTGAGCTTTTATATTTAGAATTGGAAAAAAATATTTTAAGATGCTACGCGACAGAATCCCCATTTTCTCGTTCCATTGATTTAAGGTCAAGCCCAATTTCAGCAATTGCATTAATAGAACCTAAAATTCAATATTTAAATTGTCGTGCCGTAAATCCAAGAAGAGTTGATATCCATGGCGCTTTTGTTCTTAACAACAAAATATTAGGCAAAAAAAATGTCGAAGTAAGCACTCAGATATCAGACGAAAAAATAGAAAAGTTAAAAAGAAATATAGATTTTAGTAATTTAATTTCTTTGAATCAAGAAATATTAAATATCAATGAAGTTTTGGATTTAGGTTCCGACAAACCGCCTGCTGAATTCATAATAAAGTCATTTTTTTCATTAGACATTAATAGTTACAACTTTTTTGAAAATAAACTTAATATAAAAGGTGAATTATCAGTAAGGATTCTATATTTAAGTGATATAGAAACTGGTAAATTGGAAAATATCGAATATGAAGTTCCCATAAATCAAGAACTTGAAATTCCGGGCACCAACAGCGAAAGTTCGTGTATATTAAAAGCCGAAATTGTAAACCATGAAGAAAAAATTTCATCCGATAATAACGAAGAAATTAATTCTAATTTAATAAATATCGATGTAAAAATTTTATTCAATATTTTATGTTTCGAAAAAAGAAATGAAGAAATAATTCTAGACGTATATGATCTGGATAATGAAGTTAACATTGTTAAAGACACAATAAATTACATTAATTTTGAAGAAACAAAACATGAAGAATTGATTCAAAAAGTTACAATTGATACGAACGAAAATAAAGTCCTTAAAGTATTGGATATTTGGCCGAAGAGCATAAAAACAAAAATCAAAAAAGAGGATAATCATTTATTTTATGATATTAAAGTCAGTGTTTGTTTATTGGGTTTGAATGCCGATTCAATGGCTTTCTATGAAGAAAAAGAAATAGAATTAAGCAAAGAACCAAAAGATTTAAATGATATCGTTGATGAAAACTTGATTGATTCTCAAATAAATTCCATAGGTTATAAAATTTCCGGCGATAATCAAATAAATCTTAAAATCAAAATTCTTATAAATGCCGATATAATTGATAATTTTTCAGAAGAATTTGTTAATGAAGTAATTGTTGATGAAAACAGGCCAAGAATAAAAGATCCAGATACAGCACTTGCCATATATTACGCGTCACCGGGAGAAAATATCTGGGATATAGCAAAAAAATACGGTACCACCGTAGAAAAAATAAAGGAAGAAAACGAAATTGATTTAGATACAATAGAAAACAAAAAAGCTGTTTTAATACCTATAATTTAATATTTTCTAAAAAATTAGGAGGAAAAAATGGAAGAAAATAATAATATTTATCAAGATATTTCCGTAAGAACAGGCGGGAACATATACATAGGTGTAGTCGGCCCTGTAAGAACCGGAAAATCAACATTTATAAAAAAATTTATGGATACTTTGGTTATACCGAACATTACGGACGAAAGAAAAAAAACGAGAACTATCGACGAGCTACCGCAATCGGCTGGCGGAAGGACTATAATGACAACCGAACCTAAATTTATTCCGGAAGAAAGCATTGAAGTAGTCCTTGAAAACGGGATTTCTTTTAAAACAAGAGTTATAGACTGTGTAGGTTACATAGTCCCCAGCGCCTTAGGACATATAGAAAACAAAGTGCCCAGAATGGTGACGACACCCTGGTTTAAGCATCAAATACCTTTTGATAAGGCTGCGGAAATAGGTACTAAAAAAGTAATTACCGATCATTCAACAATCGGGCTGGTTGTTACAACCGATGGAACGATAAGCGATATAGACAGAAGTGAATACGAAGAAGCCGAAGCTAGAGTCATAGAAGAGTTAAAAGAATTAAATAAACCATTTATTACACTCTTAAATAGCATAGAACCTTATTCCGAAGAAAATAAAATTTTGGTGGAACAACTTGAGAAAAAATACTCAATAAAAGTTATACCGGTAAATTGCATGGATTTAACCGAAAAAGAAATAAAATCGATAATATCACAAGTTTTATATGAATTCCCAATACAAGAAGTTAAGTTAGATATTCCAAAATGGCTCATAAATTTGGGAAAAGATCACTGGCTTAAATCTAAAATCTACGAAAGTATAAAAAACTCCGCCTACAAAGCTAAAAAGATAAGAGATGCAAAAAAAATATCCGACGAGTTGGATTCTTGTGAATTTGTTTCGAATTCAAAAATAAAGAAAACAGACTTAGGAACAGGAACTACTAAAATTAAAACGATATTAGAACCGAATTTGTTCTATAAAATTCTTGCAGAAAAAACAGGGATAGAAATCTCCGGAGAATGTCAACTTATGGAACACATGCTGACACTTACTGGTTTAAAAAACAAATATGAACGTATAGCCGCCGCATACGACGACGTAGAAGAAACCGGATATGGCATAGTTATGCCGGTAATGAACGAGTTAAAACTAGAAGAACCGGAAATAATCAAACAAGGTGGAAAGTACGGTATAAGATTAAAGGCATGCGCACCCTCGATTCATATGCTAAAAACAAACATTTCCACCGAAATAACTCCCATTGTTGGTTCTGAACGTCAATCAGAAGAATTGGTTATGTATCTTCTCGGTGAATTTGAGTCCAATCCAAATAAAATTTGGGAATCAAATATTTTCGGAAAGTCTTTGCATGAATTAGTCAACGAAGGACTACACAACAAACTCTACCGTATGCCAAGCGACGCACGCGAAAAAATAAAACATACCGTAGAGAAAATAATAAACGAAGGATGTAACGGACTTATTTGTATAATTCTGTAAGTTATTTATTCACAACTTCTTTAAATAGCTTGCCGGTCTTAAAATAGGGAATATTAGACGCCGAAACACTTATTTCTTTGCCGTTTTTAGGATTTCTGCCGGTATAAGCTTCGCGTCGCCTTGACAAAAAAGTCCCAAAACCAACCAGTTGAATTTTATCACCTTTGGCAACAGTTTGCATAACTGTTTCCATCAACGCATCCAAAAAAGCTTCGGTTTTATTTTTTTCAAATCCTGTTTTTTTTGCTATTGCACTTACAAATTCAGACTTATTCATTTTCCATTTGCTCCTTTGAGTAAAAAAATAAATTCCAACTTAATTATTTAACAATAACCAAAGTCATGTCCGCTATGTTAAAATAAATAATATTTTTTATCAAGCGTTGTTTGCGATTCTTAAGTTAAATTTCTTAACAAATAATCAAAAATCTTTACTATATTTCTCTTATTTTTTTCATAAAATAAATATTTTTTATTAAGATAATTTCATTTTTTTATAAAAATATTACGAAAATAAAAATACATAAATTTTTTGCAAATTTTATAAAAATAAGCAGATAATAGATTTCTTTGCAAACTATCATTTTTAAAAATTAAAATTCAAAACACACCGGAATATACTTTGTGTATATGAGGTTTTTTGAATTTTAAAAAGACAACGTGTTGGAAATAAGCCTAATAAAAAATGCCATGGAATAAAGAATAATTAAAGTCACTGGGAGAAAAATTAAATTAGTGGCCTTAAACTAGTGGGTGAGATTTCTATGGCTTCCGGTTTTGGAATATTCAGCCAAATTTTCACAAGAATAGTTTCTTTGGTTAAATCGCAAATCAACGGGATCAGTAAGTGGACTTTAAAGTTACAAAGTTTTGCGAATTTAACAAGTCAAAAAATACAAGAAAAAATAACCAAATTTATACAGCTTCTGACATCCAGGCCCAAAAGCAAAAAAGACTATTGGAAAATATTTGATATTTATTTTTCTAAAAGATTTGTGGTGATGTCGTTTGCTGCTTTTGCCGCTTTTTTATTCATATTTGTAAATTTAATATACCCATTCCTCGACGGCAAATTGTGGTATGCAAAAGTTTATACCAATACCCAAAAATACAGTACATTTTCCGGGAAAGCTAAAGTTTATAATCCAACCAACAATTTAATTTATTATGGCGAAATGTCTAATGGTCATGCTAATGGATATGGAGAACAATACGACGTAGACGGTAAGATCTTGTACAAGGGCGCATTTAATACCGGCAAATATCATGGTGAAGGGCAACTTTACAATGAATACGAAAATGTTATCTATAAGGGTTCGTTCGAAAACAACAAATTCCATGGTCAAGGGCAACAAATAAATAATTTAAATATCCCTATTTTCACGGGAAGTTTTGAATCCGGAATGAAATCCGGACGCGGAATAGAATTTGATCCAAAAAGCGGATTGCGTAAATTTTACGGTGAATACAAAAATGATCTCAAAGAAGGCAAAGGGATAGAATATACGCAAGACGGAGAAGGCATCTCTTACGAAGGGAATTTCAAAGATAACAAATACGACGGAGACGGCAAGCTTTATTTGGATAATCATTTAGTCTATTTAGGAGAATTTAAAAATGGATTATACAACGGAAACGGCACTGCCTATGATAAAAATTCGGGAATAATAAAATATATCGGTGAATTCAAGAATGGATTATTTGATGGTCAAGGGGAACTATTTAATATAAAAAACATGAAACTAATGTTCGAAGGAAATTTTTCAAAAGGCAAACGTCACGGAGAAGGAATCGCATTTGATTATCTGGGTACACAGATCTATTCGGGAAAATTTAGAAATGATGGAATTGATTTTATTTCTATTCTCAATGCAAATGAAGAAAAAATCAGAGAAAATTTCAAAGAACCGGATTCTCATATAGATCTCAATGACAAAAAAATTATTGTTTATTCCGGTATTCGCTCGGCAATGTTAATGTTAAACAATTCAACTCAGGAAGAACAAGTTTGTGATAAGGTTTTTGTTAACCTAAAAGATGAATTTATGGGTTTGAATAATAAGAGTAGCGCGCTTGACTGCAACGCAATTTTAGGAGATACTTATTCAAGTACTTTATTTGAATCGAGAGACTATTATCCCAAAATTTTCAAAATTTTAGATTTAAGTTTTGAAAATAATAAGTGCGGTACAAACAAATACGTTTTTGATGGCTATTATGTGCGTGTGTTTTTTAATTCTGATTACACGGAAGCGAAAGCAATTGAAATAGGGAAAGTTTCTTAAATCGAGGTGATGAATTTTTCTCTCTTTTATGTGGATATATCCGAGCTTAAAGGCGTAGGAAAAAAAACTTCAGTTTTATATAAAAATTTAGGAATAAACAGCATAGGAAAATTGTTAATGTATTTTCCTGTGTCGTATGAGAATTGGGAAAATGTTTCCAGCATTTACGAAATATCAAATTCAAAAGAAGAAAAAATAATAAAAGCAAAAATTTCGGAAGAAGTTACGTGCATTTTTTCCAGGAAAAATAAAAAAATATACAAACTCAAAGCTATATCTGAGAATCAGATTATAACGATATCGTTTTTTAGTATTAAAAATCCGTCGGCTAAAATGAAACGCGGAGAAGAGTTTTTATTATCGGGTAAGTTTTGTAAAGATAAAAACGGTTTTAAAGTTATTTGCCCAAAAATTAAAAATATTAATTCTTCTGAAAAAATAGTGCCTTTATACCCGCAAAGTTCTAAATTACCATCATGGAAAATAGCCCGCGCCACCAAAGAGGCCATTAAACTTTTACCCGAAAAAGTCAAGGAAACTTTGCCCTATTTTTTAATAGACAAATTTAATCTTGCTACATATGACTTTATGATAAAAAAAATACACTTTCCTTTTAATTTGGACGAATTAAACAAGGCGAAAAGACGTTTTTTATTCGAAGAATTGTTAATTTGGAAGTTTGCAATGTTTATTTTAAAAAATAAAATTTCCCTGTCGAATAAAAACATGATTCCAAATGATAAAAATGTACATAAAGAAACAAAAAGGAAAATCGGTAATGAATCTGTGGTTATAAAAGATTTTTCGCATGAATTTTTAGAAAAATTACCTTTTGAACTTACTAAATCTCAAAAAAAAGTCATATTTGAATGCATAGAAGACATGAAAAATCCTAAGTTACAATCCATGAAAAGACTTCTTCAGGGCGATGTGGGTTCCGGCAAAACAGTGATAGCAATGGCATTATCTTATAACATAATAAAAAATGGTTTTAAAGCAATTGTCATGGTACCTTCAGAGATACTGGCTTTTCAGCATCATAAAAGATTTTTGGAGGTATTTGAAAAGTTTCATGATGATGACCAGACATTTAAAAACATATATCTATTTACAAAATCGACTTCTAAAAAGCAAAAAGAAATCCTGGTCAAAATTTTGTCTGATAATAATCCGGCTATCATTATCGGGACTCATGCGCTTATTACTGATGATTTAAAAATTGCAAATTTAGCATTTGTTGTCATAGACGAACAACATAAATTCGGAGTAAATCAACGTTTAAAACTTATATCCAAAAGTTTTTTACCTCATATTTTGGTGATGTCGGCAACACCGATTCCTCGCAGTTTGGCTTTGGTTTTTTATGGCGATTTAGATTTTTCTGTTTTGAATGAATTGCCGTCGGGAAGAAAAGAAATCAAAACATTTTTAATGGAAAGCGGAAGACGCAGCGAAGCGATTGAATTTCTCGAAAATAAACTCGAAGAAGGATCGCAAGGATTTATAGTCTGCCCGCTAATTAATAAAAGTGAGGAATTAATTTCTTTGACAGATTATAGAGAAAAATATTTAACGAAAGATTTTGTTAAAAAATTTAAGCCTGAAATTATACATGGGAAATTAAAAAAAAATGAAAAAGAAAATATCATGAATGATTTTTATGAAGGCAAAATTAAACTGTTGATTTCTACAACAATAATAGAGGTTGGCATAGATGCTCCGAAAGCTTCTGTTATAATTATTGAAAATCCCGAAAGGTTCGGAATGGCAACTCTTCATCAATTGAGAGGACGTGTTGGCAGAAATTCAAATGAGTCCTATTGTATACTGATTTCTGATTCAAAATGGGGAAGTGCTTATAGACGTTTAAAGACGATAAAATCTTCAAACGATGGATTTTATTTAGCGAATCAGGATTTGGAGCAAAGGGGCCCCGGGGAATTTTTTGGCGAAAGGCAACACGGTGAATTTAACAGAAATTTAATAGAAGCTTTAAAAGACGACTCAATAGTCAACGATTGTGACAACGCTATAAGAGAAGTAATCACCAGATCCCCAAATTTAGATTCCGATGAATCTAAATTTATAAAATCAAAGATTTTGAAGTTAATTAGTAGTTTTTAAAAAAATAATAACACATCGTTGATATTGGGTTAATTTTTTAGTACTATTACAAATAGAATTAAGTATGCCTATTTTTGGAGGTTATTAATTAGGTGAAAAAAAATAGTAAAATATGGTGTTTAGTTCTTTTGGCAGTATTAGTTTTCTCAGGGTTATCTGTTTTTTTGCCGTCTTTGCTTCACAATAGCAAAAAAAGAAATGACGAAGGCGAAAAAATTTTTAAAATAGGTATACTTCAATTCGCAGAACATGAATCTTTGGATGATTGCCGTGAAGGTTTCATAAATGGTCTTAACAATTTAGGCTTAAAAAACGGCGAACAGGTGGAAATTGATTACAAAAACGCACAGGGCGATAGTGCCAATTGCGTAGCAATAGCTAAAAGATTTGTTGACGATAAAAAAGATTTAATTTTTACAATAAGTACTCAAGCCACCATAACTGCCGCTAAGATTACCAAGAAAATACCTATTCTGTTTAGCGCTGTGACTTATCCAGTTGGTTCGAATTTGGTAGTAAGTAATTCAAAACCAGAAACGAATGTGTCTGGAACGACCGACTTGTCTCCCATAGATAAACAAATTGACCTTATTAAAAAGTTGTTGCCGTCATCCAAAAACATAGCCATTTTGTATTCTTCCGGAGAACCGAATTCGAAATACCAAGCAGATATTGCTGTTGAAGAGGCAAAAAAAATTGGTTTGGATTCTCGTGTTTATACTTTTTCTCATTTTAGCGAATTGCAAGTTTTAGTTCTTCAAATGAAAGGCAAAGTTGATGCAATATATGTTCCGACGGATAACCAGGTCGCTTCTAATTTTGGTGTTGTTTTGGAATCCGCGGAGAAAATAGGTGTTCCTGTATTTACTTGGGACGAAGGATCCGTAAGACGAGGTGGTACGGCATCGTTGGCAATGAATTATACAGAGCTAGGAGTTTTAACGGCCGGTCAAGCTTATGAAATTTTGGTTAATAAAAAAAATGTAAGCGAAATGCCTGTAGAAAGCTTAAAAAATGCTAAATTGGTTTTGAATAGAACAATGGTTGAAAAATTCAAAATAGATGTTTCTTATTTTGACGGAAAGTATCAATTGGTTGAAAATTTAGCCAGAAATAATATTGATTAAATAGTTAAAATTTGGTACGGTGTGTTTAATTTTATGGATATCTTGTTTTCGATATGCTCTCAGGGTCTAATATGGTCTGTTTTAGCCGTTGGTTTGTTCATTACTTTTAGAGTATTAAACTTCCCGGATATGACAGCCGAAGGCAGTTTGACGCTGGGCGGTGTGATTACGTCTGTTTTTATTTGTCTAAATTTTCATCCAATGGTAGGATTGTTTTTTGCAATGATATTTGGTGCAATGGCAGGCCTGATCACAGGATTTTTACATACAAAACTGAAAATACCTCCGATAATTGCCGGGATTTTGACCATGATATCGCTTTATTCTATAAACATAAGAATTATGGGCAAAGCGAATATATCTCTTCTGGGCAAAAGTAATATTTTTTCAATTTTTAAAAATAGTTTTTTCGAATCTGCTAATTCGGATGTAACCATATTTGTTATAAGTTTGGTTTTTTGTTTTGTATTGGTTTTTTTGATAAACTTATTTTTTAAAACTCAAATCGGTTTAGCAGTACGCGCGACAGGGGATAATGAATACATGATGCGCGCTCAGGGCGCCAATACTGATTTTAAAAAAATTCTGGCCTTAATGATAAGCAATGGTGTGTGCGCCATTTCGGGTTCTTTTATTTCTCAAAGTCAGGGATATGCAGATGTTAATATGGGTGTCGGTTCGATAGTTATTGCTCTGGCCTCGATAGTTTTGGGCGAAACGATTGTTAACAAAAATGTCGCCTCTTTTAATTTAAGATTGATTTCCATAATTGTAGGTTCAATTTTATACAGAATGATAATTTTCATTGTTTTAAGTTTGGGTATGAATCCCAGTGATTTAAAGTTAATTACCGCAATTATAGCAACGGCGTTTTTAGCATGGCCTAATTTCAAAAATATGAAGAAAAAATGGTGTAAAAATTGTTAGAAATTAAAAATTTGAATTTAAGTTTTAATATCGGTCTTGAAGATAAAAAAATTTTTAGTAATTTAAATCTTCATGTAAGGCCCGAGGAGTTCGTTATAGTGATAGGCGGAAACGGTACAGGTAAATCCACTTTAATGAACTTAATTTCCGGTTCTATTTTCCCCGATAGCGGTCAAATATTTATAGATAAAAAAGATGTTACATATTGTCCTGAATATAAAAGAGCAAAATACATAGGACATTTATTTCAACTGCCATTGAAGGGTACTGCTCCGAATATGACAATAGAAGAGAATTTGTCTTTAGCAATGCTAAGAAATAAAAAAAGGACACTAAAACTTTGCGTTAATAAAAATAACAGAGAATTTTTTAGAGAAAAGCTTTTGGAGTTGGATTTGAATCTGGAAGACAGATTGACTACCAAAATAGGGGTCTTGTCCGGTGGGCAGAGGCAGGCAGTGACTTTACTTATGGCGACTTTTTCAGAACCTAAAATTCTTATTTTGGACGAACATACGGCAGCACTTGATCCATCAACTTCGGAAAAAATTTTAGAATTAACTAATAAAATTGTCGAAGAGAAAAAAATAACAACGATAATGATAACTCATAATCTTGAAGATGCCCTAAGATTCGGTACAAGAATTATAATGCTTACAAACAACAATATAGTTCTGGATTTATCCGGAGAAGAAAAACAAAACCTAAACATGGAATATCTTTACAAGTTATTTCATTCGTGATTTTAAATTAGTTCTTAAAATCCGTTTTTATAGCATCAAAATCTTCGAAGGAAAAATGTAAAAACGAGAAATAATACACATTGTTTTGGAAATTAGAAATAGTGATTTCATAATCTTTCGGGAACTGTTTTGAGTTTCCAAATCAAAAAAGTACGTTTGATACAACACTCTTTTTATAATATTTCAAACTTTAGTCTCATACGCTCTGAAATATCAATTCTTATGGTTTCTGTTGAATTCAAAGGAAAATTTAAATTTGGTCATTACTAAAGAATGTATACGTATGCTAAACGCAAGGATGAAAAAGAAGCAACACGTCCAAAACGCGGTAACGAGAAAAAAGTAAAAAAAGGGTTTGCGGTTTGGTAAACAAAGATTTTTGTGTAAAAATTGTGGTTGCAACTAGAGCCCATTCATATGAAATAAAACATCAAAAAATAAAGGCAAAGTAAAGAAAAGAAATATACATTGAATTGAGTTTCTCATAACGTGTAAAAAATGCGGTGAAATCTGAACAATCTACGAAATATCCGTTCGATTCATTACGTTTTTTGTATAAAATTTTATCACATAACCAAGGTTTTTAGATCTGATTTAGGTGAAACAATTTAAAAACCCGAATCTTTAGCCAAACTTCGAGTTTCATCTCCTTCATATGCTTTATCCATAAGTAAATACTTCTTCTTTTTAGCTTTTTCTTCGAAATCATCTTTTCTTCAAATGCATCGCCGTCTTGACCAAGCTAGAGCATAAAAATCACAGGATCTTTACTCCGCAAATCATATGAATTTTTTGTATTCCGGTCTCTCTTTGTCTCGCTGATTGCTTGTTTGCTTGCCTTTTCTAAAGCACATCAGGGTAAAATTTTATGCACCTAGAATCTAGAGAAAATATCCGACTTTTTAACGAAATCATTACATTACCTTGCAAATATTTGAACACTTTTTCTGGCGTTACGTTTTTAGTCCAACGATTAATACTCATATAAATCGTATGCCAGTTATTTCCCTAAACTGTGATGTTTACACCCATTTTCAAGAACATGTAAAGCGTGTTTAATATTTCTAAATTGCTGATTTTAGGCCGACTTTTCTGTTTTGGAAACAATTTTTCTATCTTCTTATAATTTTAAATTTATTTCGCGTGAATAGGTTCTAGAATATTTAAGAGAGAGTACAGAGTTTATTTTTATATTGGCAAAATTCGAGGAATATCAGAATCCTATGCATATCAAACTATTAATGGTTTTATAATTTTTTATTGCCTTCAAAGATTGACAGAAATTTCGATACTAAACTCTTGATTTTGTTAGACTTTTTTCTATAAATTTTTTAAAAATAGGGTGGGCCTTACCGGGTCTGCTTTTGAACTCCGGGTGAAATTGCACGCCTATAAAAAATCTGTTATTTTTTAATTCTATTGCTTCTATCAACAAATTATCAGGTGATTTTCCGGAAAACGACATTCCATGATCGATAAATTCTTTCAGATACTTATTATTAAATTCATACCTATGCCTATGACGCTCAAAAACTTGTGTCTTTTTGTAGCACCTATATAAAAGAGAGTCCTGTTCTATGAGGCACGGATACGAACCCAGGCGCATTGTGCCGCCTTTATGTTTAATATTATCTTGATCTTTCATTAGATTGATTACCAAATGACTTGCATTTTCGTCAAATTCTTTAGAGTTGGCTTCTTTAAAATTCAAAACGTTTCTCGCAAACTCGATTACAGACACTTGCATACCCAGACAAATACCAAAATATGGCACATCATTTTCTCGTGCATATTTGACGGCTAAGACCATACCGTCTATACCCCTCGAACCAAAACCCCCGGGGATTAAAATTCCATCACAATCACCTAAATTATCTTCCAGATTCAAATCATTTAAATCTTCAGAATCAACCCATTTTGTTTCGATCTTAACATTTAATTCCATTTCGGCGTGCACAAGCGCTTCAGCAATAGAAAGATAGGCATCTCTTAATTTGACATATTTCCCCACAATGACAATTTTAGTAGAAATATCAGACTTATTTTTTTTAAATATTTTTATTTTATTTTTTAAATTATCGTAGAAATATGAGTCATAATTTGGCAAATTTAGTTCTTTAATTATTATTTCAGAAAATTTGTTTTTTTCGAGTTCCAGTGGTACATCATAAATAGACTCGAGATTTATATTTTCTATAACACAATCATTTCTAACATTGCAAAACAATGCTATTTTATCTTTGATTTCCTTTCCGATTTTTCCTTTGCTTCTTGTGACTATTATTTTAGGATTTATTCCCATTATTCTGAGTTCTTTTACCGAATGTTGCGTCGGTTTTGATTTATATTCGCAGGTCATTTCATTGAAAGGAACAAGTGTTAAATGAACAAATAAGCAATTCGCTTCTCCTAATTCTATAAAAATTTGCCTCGCCGACTCTAAAAAGGGTTGAATCTCTATGTCTCCAACTGTTCCGCCAATTTCTATAATTGCTATATCACAATTGGAATTTCCGGCCAAAGAGTAAATAAAATTTTTGATTTCATTTGTTATATGGGGAATAACTTGAATCGTTTCGCCGAGGTATTCTCCGCTCCTTTCTTTATTCAGTACGTTCCAATATACCTTACCAGACGTTAAATTGGAAAATTTACTTAAATTTTCATCAATAAATCTTTCGTAATGACCTAAATCTAAATCAGTTTCCGCCCCATCTTCTGTTACAAAAACCTCACCATGCTGATACGGATTCATTGTTCCCGGATCAATATTCATATACGGATCTAACTTCTGTATACAAATTTTATAACCTCTTTCTTTTAACAACCTTCCCAATGATGCCGCCGTCACTCCCTTACCTAATCCAGAAACAACCCCGCCCGTTACAAATACAAATTTTTTCATACATGTCCCAAAAAATAGAATAACACTCTGAACATTTTAAATTATTTTTAGAAAATTTCCAAATAAAACGCAAAACACAGAACCACGAAATTATTTTTTAATAGACATGTCCTAAATACATGAATTATTTTTTGTAAATTTCAAGAAAATAGGAACACAGATTGTATGTGAGCAGTTTAGAGTACCGCGTTGATAATGAAATTTACAAAAAGAATCAGTTTTAGGACAGGCCTAGTATCTTAGCTAATCAAAAGGGTCTTTCAAACTTTCACAATATTTGGGCATATTTGTTTGTAAGTATTCTGTTATTAGTGTTGTAGAATCAAAATTGGAATAAACTTCTAATAAAACTGCAATAATTATGGTAAATATTTGCTCTTGTGCTCTTTCTGGGCTAAAATTGCCTTTTTTGACTATATCATTATTTAAAATTATACTGTCCCAGATTTTAATCGATTGTTTTATTGTAAATAAATCCATTCCACTCAAAAGAAAATAAGACAAAAGTGGACACGCGATGATTCCATCAGCACCCTCAACTAATTCGCAAGCTCCGGGGCATTTTATAAAATACTTATTTAAAATTTCCAAAAATAAAGTGGTAGCGGCTTTGCCTCCTGAATTAATCACATCTTTAAAATTATACTTTGTTGTGTATACAATTATCTTATATACATAATAAGCTTCTGCTTCTTTTTTTTCTTCCGACTCTGATCCATGATTATTAAGATTATATATAAAAAATTTGAATATGGCCAATATAGCATAGCGATCATACCCTTGTATATAATCTATACCGTCAAGTACACCAATTTTTAAAATTCTTTCTAAAATTTTTTTATGTTTTAGATTTTTACTTTTATCTTCATCTTTAAAAGAAGTATCACCTGATCTAGGATAATCATTTTCAATTACATTAATTCCCTTAGCACGCCGTTCTTTATCACTCATACAACTAATTTTTTCTTCAAGTTCTTCTCTTCTTTCATAATATTTATCAATATCTTCTTTTTTTCCACCTAATCTTTGGAACCATGTATCAGCAGAAACCGAATGATATTCAGAACTGGCGTCTAAATATTTCGAAATAATTTTCTTATGAAAATTCCTAGAACATAATTCAGTGGCAATATAATAAATACCTAAACAACCAATAACAACACCAGCAATAGTAGATTTAATAGGATTATTTTTGATTACATTCCCGTTATCTTTTTCTTCTTCTTCTTCTTTGCTAGGATTTTTGTTATCGCCCTCATCTTTGCCTTCACTGTCTTTTAAATCATTTTCACTATCTATATTACCACTTACCGGTGGCCCAGCAACATTAACTTTACCATCTGTATTCAAAGGAACAGCCCCAACCAAAGACTGACAACACATAATAACGGCTAAAATAGAGGAAATTATCTTATTATTTTTACTAATCTTCTTGCTATTTTTATTATCATCTATACTGTTTTCTTTTTTCATAGAGAGGTCCCCCGGGATCTCTCTCTCTCTCTCTCTCTCTCGAATTGAGAGAATTCATGAGAGATTCGATAAATTTATTTTTCATAACCTTTCCTCCTGATTTTAAAATATGAATCAGCAAAAATACCGATAAGATAATTATAGCATTTTGAATCTTGCTGTCAAACAGAATTATGCGAATCATTTTAAATGCGACACTATTTAGCGGCGACTTTGTCTCCGCAGGAGACAACTTAGAGCCGCATGTTTCTTTGGGTTTCACCCGTTTCTTTGCGCCAAAGAAATGGGTGAAAGAGAAATAAATTTTATTAAAATATTTTAATTAAGATATTTGGAGATAAAAATTTTATAAATATTATTTTAAAATTATTTTTATTGTCTTATTGACAGCAAAATTCAAAATGCTATGATTAATTTATTAGTGTTTTTACTGATTCATATTTTAAAATCGGAGTGAAATTTTATGAGAAATAACTTCATCAAATCTCTCATGAATTCTCTCAATTCGAGAGAGAGAGAGAGAGAGAGATCTCAGGGGGATCTCTCTATGAAAAAAGAAAACAGTATAGATGATAATAAAAATAGCAATAAGATTAACAAAAATAATAAGATAATTTCTTCTATTCTAGCTGTTATTATGTGTTGTCAGTCTTTGGTTGTGGCTGTTCCTTTGAATACAGATGATGCAAACAATGATGTTATTGGTTTTGATGATGGCGATACCAAGAATGACGATGGTGGTTCCGATGATGGAGATTTTCGTGCAGAAAAAGATACAAAAAAGAAAAATAATAGATGGGTAATAATTGATAAGATCAATAAAAATCCTGTTAAAACTGTTGTTGTTGTTGTTGGCCTTCTTTCTCCTATATTTTTTCGATTTATTATACAGCGTAGTAAAACTAGTAAACACCCAAATGTTCCAAAAGAAACAATAGATATTAAGAAAATTTCGTTAAAATTTAATGGTTTGCCTAGGGAAGGACTTTACTCTTGTAATATTGGACATAAAGATGACAGTGGTTTTGAAAATTTAGCCCCTAATTCTTTAGATAATTTTTCAAATTCGGTTGTTGATAAAGCAAAGTCAATTTTAGGATTAAATTTTCAAGAAAAAAATTATATTGAATGTAAATCTATCAGAAGAAATATTGAAGAATTAAATGTTTTAAATGTTTCAGAAGGGATTTCTAGTCTCGGTTTACAAAAATATTCTTATTTTGTTCTCAGTAAAATCTATGAAAATATATGCAAAACAACTCTTTACGCAAATGATCAAAAATTTCTTCGGGATAAGGTGTGTGATTCACTAAGTCAATCAAGTGATAATTTTCGTTTAACTAGTATTTACATTACTTTAAATTGTAAAGAAGGAAATTCTGTTGTGCTTTTTATCCCTGAAGAATTGGCGGAATTACTATTTAGGGATTACGGGTTTAATGTTACTAAAATTGATTAGTTTTATAGAGTTTTGTTGTTGGTTTGAATTTGATTGGACATTTCGAAAGCTTATCTAGTGATTTTGATCTAAAAATGCCAGAACGGCTCTGGGAATGTTGTTTATGTCGTTTTCTATTTTGATGTTTTTGAAGCCGTGCCTGATCAGTAATTTGCTGACTTTATCTAATTGATTTATTCCTATTTCGAACGCTATAAAACCATTTGTTTTTATTTTATATTTCCATTTTTTGATTATATTTTCGAAGAAAAAGTAGCCATTTTTTTTTGCCAGAAAAGCAGTTATAGGTTCATATTTAACTTCTTTTGGCAACTTTTGTACCTCGATTTTTGACAAATAAGGTGGATTTGAAATTACGGCATCATATGATCTTTCAACTTTTTTGCAAAAAGAAAATATATCATCATTTATGGCCATAACATTTAAATTATTCTTTTTTATATTTTCAACTAAATAGTTAAACGCCTTTCTGTGTTTTTCTACTAAAGTCACCTTAACGTTTATATTCTTTTTTATTGCCAACCCGATTGCCCCGGAACCAGCGCACAAATCTATAACATTAAAATCACTTCTTAAATTTTTTAAAATCAAATTTACTAAAACATGTGTATCATCTCGAGGAATAAACACACCGGGCCCTACTTTTAATTTGAGATTAAAAAACTCTCCATAACCTAAAATATACTGAATTGGTTCACCTTCTATCATTCTTTTTAATTTTTGAATAAAATCACCTAACAAGCTTTCAGAAATGATTTTGTCCTTGTTTAGGATTATTCCATGCCTATCAAAACCAAATACACCCTGAAATACATCAAAAAAGTCATTGCTTTTTTCGTTAAGTTGATTATTCTCTAGTAAAAGTTTCTTTCCAATGTTATAAACTTGATACAAACTAAGCATCTAAATATTATATAGATGTTTGGGGTGTAAATAAAGCTTTATGTTTTTCAGAATAACCGTATGAGTGGCTGAAACATTTGTTATTAAAGTATTTTCTTTAAATTTAATTTATTTTGGGAACAGAAGATGATTCGTCATAAAATAAGAATTTTGATTTCCGAGGAAAATAAAAACGATATTAATAAAATCAGAAGAATGTTTTTCATGCAACCATATAAAATTTTCTTCGAAACTCTTCGCGGTCAAGGAATAATATATTCAGTATTAAAATGTAACGTTGATTTTGTCGTTTTGGGTTTATATAACGAAAAAATGGACGCTATGGACATTATCTCAGATATAAAATCGAGAAAAAATGTTTATTATCCGGAATTCATAATAACTTCCAGGTATAGGAATAAAAGTATGGAGGAAAATTTTCAAGATATAGCTACTTGTCATTTTTTGTACAGAACTTCAAACAAATTTGATTTAATCAAACAAACTATAGATTTACTTGAAAACAGAATAAAACAAAGCGAAGATGTGATTGAAGAAAACAAATTCGGAGCTATCAAGGTCCTTCACAAGCTTGGTATGCCTGCTAATTTACAGGGTTACTATTTTTTTGTAAATTCGATAACTAGGTTATTTAAAAATGACAACCCAGATGATACACATGTAGCCAGAACTCTTATTTATGATTACCTGTCGCAGACATACAACATATCGCCTTATAAATTAGAGAAATCAATGCGGCATGCTATAGATTGCACATGGGAACAAGCCGACACCGACGTATTGGAATATTTTTTCGGCGTAAGTTCACGGTTTTTAATCAAAAAACCAAGCATTTATGAATTTATTAATTCGATAATTTGCAGAATAAGAAATAAACCCAGAGTATCATCAGAAAAATTTTACAATTGATTAATTTAAGTGTAATTGTAAATGTGTATAGACAATGAAATTAGCAGAATACGCGCATAATAATTAAGAACGTGAAGCAATGCACTTGCTATATTTGTTTGGGCATTGCGAAATAAATATATGAGTGATACTATTTAACTATGATAGAAAAAATAAAGCACCTAAAATGCAGTCAAAAAGAAAAAACAAAAGTGGATTTGTACTTAAAAAACAAAGATATTTATGTAAAAATTGCGGATGTAATTACACACAAAATCATAAACACGGATATTCAAAAAAGCTAAAGATGAGACGATTCGTTATTACCTCGAAGGTATAGGGTTCAGAAGGATAGAGCGCTTGCTTGGCATGAGTTACCTCTATAATAAATTGGGTCAAACAAGAAGCAGAAAAACTTAAAAAATCCAACTCAATTTTTTTTTTCTTTTCCGCCACATTTCGGGCACTTTATTTTTTCTATTATAGTTAAATGGTATCACTTATATATTTATTTCGCAATGCCGCATTCATATCGCGACTTAATCCCGCCAAAATCTTATTCAAACCAAATACAAACTCATTTAATCGAGAGTAATAACATGCCTTAAAGACACTGGTTTGTTCGCTTTCGTCGTAAAACTTGCGTGGCCCCAAGATCCTCTCAATATGTTAGATTTAACAACCATGCTCTATACAGCGGTTCACGTCAATAAGATGATGCATATAGCTATTTGAATAACACTCACTATTTTCGATTATTTTTTCGCAAAATTTTGTAAAAATTCTTTAAATACGCAAAATATCATTTTATGAAAAAATTTCTCGAAAACACATAATTTAAAGTTGTGAAAATAGATTTTTAAATTTATTTATTTTTTTGAAAAAAATCAACTATTCCTAAAAATATACAGAATGCCATTTGATGTTGATAATCTTTGTTTGTAAGTTTTAATTGTTCATTTTCATTTGACAAGAAGCCGCATTCGACTATTACCGATGCGATTTCCGATTTATTTAAGATGAACATTTGGGATGTGGCGGTTTTTATTTCTCTTTTGTTTTCGGGTTGAAGTTTGGATTTAATATACAAATAAATACAATTGGCAAGCTTCTCTCCTAAAGGATTGTTTTTCGAAAAAAATAACTGAGTGCCAAAATACTTTTCATCAGGAAATTTATTTTGATGAATACTTACCAATATAGTATCGTTATTTTTTGCTGAATGCTGGTTAATTATTTCCACTCTATTCCTAAGATCTGAACGTTTTTTATGTCTAATACTTTTTGCATTGGTATCATGTATTGATTTATCTTTCTCGCGAGTCATTACAACCTGAAAGCCATTTAATCTTAGTAATTCACGGAGTTTCTCAGCAATATCCAAATTTATGACCTTTTCTACTACTTGTTTGTTATCTTCTTTGCGCATTACTACCGCTCCGCCATCTTCTCCGCCGTGGCCAGGATCAATGATAATAAGTTTTGGTAGGTCGTTGTTGGATTTTTTTGATGAATCTTTGGCAAAAATATAAATTCCGAACAACAATGAAAAAAGTGCAAAAAGGAATAAAAATAAAACCAAAAGGAAAATTGTGATGTTTTTCTTATTGGACGTGAGTATTTTCATTGGTATGATTCTCCGATTATTTAGTAAATTTACTGAAAAAACTTTTTCTGCGTCTTTCCTTTGTTTGGTAGAAATTAACTAAAATAGTGTCTTTGCCGATAACTTCAATATATTCCCAACGGATTACTATGTCATCTTCTCTGCCTAAAATTCCAAAAAATTTAAGGTGGCCATAAATTATTATAGAAACTAATCTCGCGTTACATAAATCAATTTCTATATCACCCACAAAACCAATTCTTAAACCATCGCGAACATTAATTACTTCTTTCTTTCTTAAATCTGCTATTCCACATATCAATTCCGCGACACCCCTTGAACTTTTCAATATAATTTATATATCTTACTTCTGAGAGTTATGACTCTTTTCAATACGTTAGGTTTCCTTATGTAAAATTAAAAAATTAAAAATATTTAAAAAGTGTTTAGAAATTTTTAGTACAAAATATGCCAAGGAACACGTAAAAAACATAAAAAGAAGAGAATATCAATTATGTACGACGTATTGCGGCGATAAACTATGATATTCTGGTAAGCTTGTTGAATTGAGAAAATACATGGTAATCAAAGACTGAATATTTTTCATCAATTAAAATTGTGGACATTCGCAATAGAACAAAAAATAAAGCAATAAGAGAGAAAAATTGAAAACCATGATTCCTAAAAATAATACAATAGAGGCATGTTTGCTAGTCAGAGACATGTTTGCTGAATTGAGAAAATTTTCTACAAACCAGCCCTCGATTGCTACTCGCTATTATTGTCATTCATATTCTGATGGTTCTGGGTAGCTATATCCTTGTAGATCGTAAGAGTCTGCTTGAGTGTAATATAATTTTGTAATGGCCATCCTTCTTTCAAAGTTTCTGTTCATGGCAATAATAGTGTTCGCATGTGAACTTACTTGTGCATTCAAATTAGTTGATAAATTATTAAAATCATAACATTTGTCGTAGTAAAGCTTGTGTGATCTACCTATTCTTTTTATCAAATCAACAAACATTTGTCTAAAAAGTTTAAGATAATCACAAAGGCTATTTTTTTCAGACGAGAATTCTAATGTTGATTCTTCTTTATAAGTTATTTGTTCAGGTGCGTCATCAAAAAATGATGGTTCACCTGTATAACAATTTGCGTAAGTCTTTCCATAAAGAGATTTGGTGTCACTTTCAATTCCTTTTAAACCATTTTTAATAGATTCTTTAGCAAGTTGTAATTCTGATGTACCAGTATTTGATGTAAATTTTGTATCTCCTCGGATAGTTACTAACAAACTATTACTTTTTTCTTCTATTGATAACAACTCTTGAATAAAATCATTATCACTTTGACCACCAGGAAGTTCAATTTCTTTTCGAAAGTTTTCTATTATTGCTTCTAATACACGTTTTTTTAATCTATTTTCTTCTAATCTATTTTCTTCTAATCTATTTTCTTCTTTTAATCTGGTATTTTCTTCTAAAGCCGGTACAGTGCCTGAGGTCCCCCGTTTTTTTAATTCATTATTCAAACTTTCTACTTTACCCTTGGAAGTCTTCAAATTCTGTCCTAATTCAAATAACTTTGTTTCCAAAGCATTTAATTCTTCTCTTCCCTTCGAGACCAAATTGTTTGATAATTCATCCAGAGATTTTTTATCAAGTCCGTCATTGGAATCTAACGGATTAATCATATTTAATTTTATTGATGACAACTTTTGAAGAAGATCATTTACTGCACCATCAGGAAGGCCAATTTCTCTTCGAAGATTTGTTATTAATTCATTCGTTCCTTTTTCTAATTCGTTTTTTTCTTTTTGAAGATTTATTATTAATTTATCTCCTCTGTTTAATTCGTCATTTTCTTCTTCTAATTTCATTTTTTCTTTTAATAAAGTTGAGAAAGCATCTGAGCCCTCACCATGTTGATCGGCTAATAGCGAATCATTCAATTTTTCTATTTCAGCCTTTAAATTCCTCGATTCATTTTCTAAATTAAATAACTGTGCTCCCAAAACACCTGATTCTTTATCTTTCTCTTGAATTTTTTCCATTAATCTATTCTTTTCTTCTTCTAATTCTTGATTTTTTTTAAGTGATGAATCGAATGATTTCAAATTATTCTCCAATTCTTGTATTTTACTCTTGCAACTATTCAATTCCTGTTCTAATTGTATTTTCGAAGCCTTTAATTCTTTACTTTCCTCCGAGGCTTCTGCCATTTTTGATACAAGAGAATCTACAATTTCTTCCAATTTATTCAACAAATTGTCTTCGTAATCTTTATGATCCTTGCAAATGGTACTATATTCACAATCTTTACCAATGGCACTTTTACATTTCTTCACCAATTCTTCAAGTTTTTCAGATACACCTTTTTCATATACACCTGTGGCACGAGACTTATTAAAAGCGTAAGAACCAACAGCCGTAACAACGCTGCCAATAGCAGTACCGGAAAGAAAACCATACAAAAGATCTTTGGCTGATTCTTTGGATTCGGGATTTAACTTCTTTGATTTGTCATCTTTTGGTTTTTCTAATTCTTCTTTTTCTTCTAATTTTTCTTCCTCTTCAAACGTATTTCCATCTTCCAACGTAGTTTTTTCAGGTTGATTTTCACCTAACGCCGTTACTTTGGCAAATGCAACATTCATGTAAAAAAGACTCAAAAATGTAGCCAAATATTTCTTTACAATCATAACCAATCACCTAACTAAATAACCAATCATCCAACTAAATCATAATAAGACCATTATACAACTAAATTTTAAAAAGTCAAAAAATGCTGGTATTAATTTTAATTTTATCATATAATCTTACCAATTTTTTGAGGAAGAGGTGTTTTTTTATGTATGATATTTCTTTGAATTTTAAAAAAATTAATTTTCGTAAAATCTTTGTTTTATTTAATATTATTTTTCTTATATTTTCTGTCTTGTTTTGTATTAAAATCTATATTGTTGATGATTATCTCCATGACATAAGCTTGAAAGATGCAAGAAAAATTATATATGATCAAAATGAAACGACAAATGTGTCTGAAAAGTTAAAATCGTTGACAGAGCAAAATTCAGATATAGTCGGTTGGATTAGCATAAAAGGCACGCCTGTAGACTATCCGGTTTTGCAGTCAAGTTTTGAGGATCCTGTTTTTTATTTGAATCATGATTCAAACAAGAAGAAAAATGCCAACGGCAGCGTATTTATGAATGCTTCTCGCAAATTTTCGAAAAGCATCAGAAATGTAGTTTTACATGCGCATAATTTAAAAAGTGGAAGAATGTTTGGTTCGATTTTAAAATATAGTAGTATAAAATTTTATAAGTCTGCCCCGATAATATCGTTCGATACCATTTATGGGCCAGAAGAGTACAAAATTTTTGCAATATTTAAAACAAACACAGATGAAAAACATGGGAAAATTTTTAATTATCTCAGGCCTGTTTTTAATGGAGATGAGGATTTTTTGGAATTTTTATATAACATTAAAATAAGATCGCTATTAAACATTCCGGTGGACCTGAATGCAAAAGATAAGCTAATAATTCTGTCTACTTGCTCATACGAGATGCCGAATTTTAGAACAGTTGTTGTTGCCAGAAAAATAAGAGACGGTGAAGATAAAAATATTGACACAGAAAAAGTTACGTTAAATCCTACATCTTTGTGGCCAGAAGCATATCATCAATATAAGAAAACAGAAATTCCCAAGCATGATGGTTTTTTCGAAGACCTAAAAAACGGTAAAATTGACTGGTTAACTAAAAAATAGTATTTTAAAACTAATTTAGACAATCAAGACGAAATTTTTTGACTTTTTAAAATTTAGTTGTATAATGGCCTTATTATGATTTAGTTAGATGATTGGTTATTTAGTTAGGTGATTGGTTATGATTGTAAAGAAATATTTGGCTACATTTTTGAGTCTTTTTTACATGAATGTTGCATTTGCCAAAGTAACGGCGTTAGGTGAAAATCAACCTGAAAAAACTACGTTGGAAGATGGAAATACGTTTGAAGAGGAAGAAAAATTAGAAGAAAAAGAAGAATTAGAAAAACCAAAAGATGACAAATCAAAGAAGTTAAATCCCGAATCCAAAGAATCAGCCAAAGATCTTTTGTATGGTTTTCTTTCCGGTACTGCTATTGGCAGCGTTGTTACGGCTGTTGGTTCTTACGCTTTTAATAAGTCTCGTGCCACAGGTGTATATGAAAAAGGTGTATCTGAAAAACTTGAAGAATTGGTGAAGAAATGTAAAAGTGCCATTGGTGAAGATGGCAAAAATTGTGAAAATTACGAAGACGATTTGAGTAGATTGGAAAAAATTGTAGATTCTCTTGTATCAAAAATGGCAGAAGCCTCGGAGGAAAGTAAAGAATTAGAGGCTTCGAAAATGCAATTAGAACGGGAATTGAATAGTTGCAAGAGTAAAATACAAGAATTGAGTAGTAAATTATCTGATCAACAGAGTGCCGCAGGCAGTTTACAATCATTAAAAGGAAAAATTACCGAATCAGAAAAAGAAAATGATAAATTAATGAAAGAAAATAATAGTTTGGAAGAAAAAAGGGATGAATTAAAAAAAAGAATTCAAGAGAAAAGTGAAGAATTAAATACTTCGAAAGAGTGGTTATTGCAATTAGAACAGACATTTAATAAATCGAAGTCACAGGAAGAAATAAAACAAGCTATTTTCAAAGAAGTTGAGAAATTAAGAGAAAAAAAAACCGAATTAGAAAGAAAAAGGGATGAATCAATAAGAAATCTTCAAGAAGAAAAAATCAAATTAGAAGAAGAAAGGAATGAATTAATAAAAAATTTTAAAAAAGAAATATGTTCTCCTGGCAAATCTTCAATTAATTCAGCAAATGATCTTCTTCAAGAGTTATCATCAATAAAATCAAACATGATTAAGATGATTAATTCGTTAGGTCACAATTACGAATTTGATAATACGCCTCTGGAAAAATTATTAAGTGATTTGAATTTGAAGAAAGGTGAAAAATTAAATGATTTGAAAAAGCAGTTATTTGATTTAGAACAGGAATTGAGGGCTTCCGAGGCTGAAATAGAAAAATTGAATAATGAATTAAAAAATCGGGGGACCTCAGGCGCTGTACCAGCTTTAGAAGAAAATAAAGGATTAGTTGGAGAAAAAATTAAATTAATAAAATCAATGAGAAGAAGTAAAAGTTTAGAAAGATTATTAGTTAAAGAAAATAGATTAGTTGGAGAAAAAATTAAATTAATAAAATCAATGAGAAGAAGTGAAAGTTTAGAAAGATTAGAAGATAGATTAGTTAAAGAAAATAATAAATTAATAGAAACAATAGGAAAATTTCGAAAAGCAATTAACCTTGATGATGTTTCAGTAGATAATGTTCCAGTAAATGAACTTTCTAAAAAGTTGTCAGATGATTTTCTTGAAAAATGGTCAAAAACGAAAAAAGACACAAATGATTTGTTAGCTACTATCGGCTGTTTTAAAGATAATAAATTATCAGGGCGTCTCGTAACGGCCATATCGGTTATTGAAAACGATTTTAAATACTTTGACGAAAAAAATTTCTCATATATTTATAATACAGCTTTATCACATCCAATTGGAGAGCAAAGATACCAAAACCTTGGTGCAAATTCCGTTGTTTATTTTCTTTCAACTGTGAAAACAGTATTTAAAGCTTTGTTGGGTAAAATAGAACAAGCCCGAGCTAAATACTCTGTTCTAACTCGTGAATTTGTTAATCGAAAACAATGGTTGGAAGCAACAATACGATCACATAAGAACACTATTATTGCCATGAACATAAACTTTGAAAGAAGGATGGGCGTTGCAAAATTATATTACACTCAACCAGAAGGAGAATCCCCCGAGTAGTTATCCGAGTAAGATTGTTGTAGACATAATTCTTAAAGTTTGCTTACTTGGTGATTCACAAGTTGGGAAAACTGGTTTTTCCGATGTTTTATGCGGTAGATCTTTTGTTGAGAAATACGTACCGAATATAAGTGCGACTTTTAAACTAAAAAACAAACAGGATACCAAAGAAAGAATGCTTGAATTGCAAATTTGTGATACCGCGGGACAAAAAAGATATCGTTCACTTTTATCTACTTATTTACAAGGTGCGCAAATTGTCTGTGTTTGCTTTGATTTGAACAAAGAAAATGGTGTGCACACTAATGAAAATAAAACCATTAACATTTATTTGCGTGTTTGTGTAAATGCAGTGAGAGAACATTGCTCAGAAGATGCAAAATTAATGTTCATAGGATGTAAAAGTGATTCCAGACAAGAAGCAAATGGTAATGATAAAATAGGAAATGCAATATTGAGTCTAGGATTAGATAACAATAAAATTATAAAAGATTCTAATAGTAATAATAGATTATTTTTCAAAACCTCCGCCAAGACTGGAGATGGTTTTAAAGAAGTTCAAAATGCCATTTCAAGTTGCATGGAAGTCCGTGGCGTGGAAACGGTATAGGTATAGTAAAATGATGTTTAAGAAGTTTTGAATACCATTTCAAGTAGCGTGATAGTGGAAGAACAATAGGTACATTTGGATATAAAATAGTGATGCAATAGTTCAGACGGAAATTTCTAAAGCTTTTTCGTAAAAATTAAAGTCGAACAATTTTTTGGATTTTAAAGCGGCATATATGTCTATTGGTATTATTCTGTTATTTTTTACCACTATCACTTTTCCGTTTTCTCCGGACATTAAGAGTTCGACTGCTAGGCAACCCATTTCGCTGGCGGCGATTCTGTCTTTGGCACTTGGTGATCCACCGCGTTGGACATGTCCTAAAATGGTAACGCGCGATTCAATTCCTATTTTTCTTACAATTTCCTCGTTAATTTTTTGAGTTTGTCTTAATCCTTCGGCTATTATTATTATAAAGTGTCTTTTCCCTATACTTTGAGTAAAATTAATTCTGTCGATTATGTCTTTCTGAAAATTAAACTTATATTCCGGAATTAAAATAGCGGTTGCTCCAACTGCCATTCCTGTGTGAACCGCTATGTTACCGCAGCGTCTACCCATAACTTCAATAATATTACATCTGTCGTGTGATTGGGCTGTATCTCTTATTTTATCTATCATTAACATGGCGTTATTTACAGCAGTATCGAATCCTATGGAATATTCACTGCAGGCAATGTCGTTGTCTATAGTCCCAGGTAGACATATACAATTTATTCCAGATTTACATAAACGTTCGGCTCCTCTCATAGAGCCATCTCCGCCAATAACAACAATCGCATCTATATTCATTCTTGCACAATTGTCAACCGCTTTTTTTAACCCTTTGTCCGTCAGAAATTCTGGGCTTCTAGCGGTATAAAGTATAGTCCCACCGCGTTCTATTATGTCGGAAACACTTCTAATATTCATTTCAAAAACATCACGATATATAAGACCATTAAAACCACGTCTTACACCCAAAGGCCTTATGCCTTTCGAAGCCGCGGAGCGCACAACGGCACGTATCGCAGCATTCATCCCCGGGGCATCACCTCCGCTGGTTAAAATCGCAACAGTTTTGAAATTCATTTTAATATAATCCCTTAATGTTTTATTGTGTCCTTACCTTTTTAGATAATTACTCATATAATTCTTTAATTCTGAAATATCAATACGTTCTTGAATCATACTATCTCTTTGTCTGATTGTCATTTTGCCATCGGTTTCCGAATCAAAATCATAAGTTACACATAGTGGCGTTCCAATTTCATCTTGCCTTCTGTATCTTTTTCCTATGCTTCCTGCTTCGTCATAGTCGCACATGCACATACGAGATAAATCTTTATAGATTTCATATGCTTTCGAAGACAAATTTTTAGATAATGGCAAAATAGCAGCCTTGTATGGAGCAATTTTGTGATTTAATTTTAAAATCTTTCTTGTATCTCCATTCACTTCTTCTTCTGCATATGCTGAACAAATCAAAGCCAAAAATATTCTGTCAACACCATAAGTTGATTCTATTATGTACGGAATAAATTTCTCATTTGTCTCCGAATCTAAATATTCCATGCTTTTCTTACTGTACTGTTGATGCCTTGATAAATCATAATCTGTTCTGTTATGAGTTCCATTTATCTCCCCCCAACCAAAAGGGAACAAAAACTCTATGTCGCATGCTGCCTTAGCATAATGGGCTAATTTTTCATGATCGTGAAATCTCAATAAAGTTTTCGGAATTCCTATTTCTTCGAAGAAATTCATTCCGTATTTTTTGAAATAATCATACAATTCGGTGTCGAATCCCTTTTTACAAAATGTTTGATATTCCATTTGTTCAAATTCTATAGTTCTAAAAGTAAAGTTGCCCGGAGTGATTTCGTTTCTAAAAGCCTTACCAATCTGCCCAATGCCAAATGGAAGTTTACATCTCATACTTCTTTGAACATTAGCAAAGTTAATATATTCTCCTTGGGCATTTTCGGGTCTTAAATAAACAATACTTTTTTTGTCATTTGTTGTTCCTCTATAAGTTTCGAACATTAAATTAAATTCTCTGATCTCGGTAAAATCGCATTCACCGCAAGATGGGCATTTGATACCATTTGATTTTATTAATTCAAACATTTCGTCATTACCGAGAGAATTTCCGGATAAACCGGCATTTTCTATTAAATTATCCGCTCTGCTTCTTATCTTGCATTTTTTACAATCGATGAGCGGATCTGAAAAACTTTCAACATGCCCGCTTGCCTCCCAAACCCTAGGGTGCATCAAAATAGCGGAATCAAGCTCATAACTGTTACTTCTTTCCTGTATAAATTTTTTTCTCCAAGCGTCTTTTAAATTGTTTTTTAATCTACTTCCGAGAGGGCCATAATCCCAAGTGTTAGCCAATCCACCATAAATTTCAGAACCTTGAAATATAAAACCACGAATTTTACACAAACTGACTATTTGTTCAAAAGAAACCTTATTCATGCAAAAACCCCCGAATAATCAAAACCAACCACTCGGAGATATTAGCATCAAATTACATTTTTTTCAAGCATGTGAATTTCCAGAATATAGTATCACTCATATATTTATTTCGCAATGCCCTCAAACCAAATCGCAAACGCCACGTTGGTTGAGAGCAACAATTTCTCTCTCATTCTAATTCTAAAGTCAGTGGTGGTGGTGCTATTTCGACTCCTTCTTCGATTACTCCTTTTCCCTTGTCTAAAAGTAATTTTACAAATTCTTCAGTCAAAGGAAGTTTGTAATTTTTACCTTCAGATTCATCATCATTTGTTGTTCCTGAAATAAATAAACTCGCAAAGCGAACACCGGCTCTGCATTCATTCAAAAGTTTTAATATTCCATCTAAGTCTGAATTTGATATTTCATTTGTACCAACAAAAAGTTTTTCACAGACCTCTCTAGAGTATGCGTCCAAACCTTTTGTTTTTTCTTTTACTAATTTAGATCTAATATTCGTAATTCCAAGATTTGATTCAAGAAATCCTACATTGAAATTATCTAACATTAGTATATTTTTTTTACTTTCATCTTCATCACCTTTACTAAATTCTACTGATCTTTCAGATTCTATTAATTCATTTATTTGATTGTTAATTTCAATTGAATATCCAAATGATGAAAATTTCCGAGAATATAAAAAATCAGTATTGGTAAATTCATTTTCTTTTGCCTTTCCGATTTTTTTCCCCATATTAAAAGTCGGAACATAAACTACTTTTTTGTTTTCAAGTTCGAATTTTAAATATTTTAACCCAAGATCATATTTATTCAAATTACACAAAACATAAACACCGCCACCACCGAGTATAATACCGAGAACATACTTAAAAAAATCCGGAAGATTTTTAATCTTGTCAATAATACTCTCGCCTTTCTTTTCACTATCTTCCCCGGTATTTCCATATACATCTTCTTTTCCTTTCGTCTCTTCGACGATTCCATCACTATTGCCTACAAATTCATCAGATTTAACAGCCCCAACGAGTGGTTGACAACACATAACAACAGCTAAGATAGAGGAAATTATCTTATTATTTTTACTAATCTTTTTATTATTTTCATTATTACTTATTTTTTCTTTTCTCATAAGAGATTTAATAAACTTATTTTTCATAACCTTTCCTCCTGATTTTAAAATATGAATCAGTAAAAATACCAATAAGATAATTATAGCATTTTGAATCTTGCTGTCAAACAGAATTATGCGAATCATTTTAAATGCGACACTATTTAGCGGCGACTTTGTCTCCGCAGGAGACAATTTAGAGCCGCATGTTTCTTTGGGTGTACCCGTTTCTTATAAAAGAAATGGGTACGGAAGAAATAAATTTTATAAAATATTTAATAAATACTTAAATATAAAATTTATAGATTGGTATTTTATGTAAAATAATTTTTATATTTGGTACTCATTTTTTTAATTAAAAACATTTTATTTCTCTTTCACCCATTTCTTTGGCGCAAAGAAACGGGTGAAACCCAAAGAAACATGCGGCTCTAAGTTGTCCCCTGCGGAGACAAAGTCGCCGCTAAATAATGTCGCATTTAAAATGCTTCGCATAATTCTGTTTGACAGCAAAATTCAAAAATTTTATAATTATTTCATCAGTATTCTTGCTAATTTATATTTCAAGATCAGAGGAGGAAAGGTTATGAAAAATAAATTTATCAAATCTCTCATGAATTCTCTCAATTCGAGAGAGAGAGAGAGAGAGAGAGAGAGAGAGGTCTCTCGGGGGTTTATTTATGAAAAAAGAAAGCAATGGGATAGGTGAAAATAAAAATAGCAAGAAGATTAGTAAAAATAATAAGATAATATCTTCTATTTTAGCTGTTATTATGTGTTGTCAGTCTTTGGTTGGGGCTGTTCCTTTGAATACAGATGGTAAAGTTAATGTTGCTGGGTCACCGGTAAGTGATAATAGTGATAATATAGATAGTGAAAATGATTTAAAAGACAGTGAAGGCGAAGATGAGGGCAATAACAAAGATTTTATCAAAAAAAAAGAAGATAGTAGGAAAAGTAAAGGTATACTTGAAAAAATCAAAGATAATTATTTTAAACTTGCTGTTGGTGGTTTGGGTTTGGCTGTTCCCTGTGCTGCTGGTTTTGCTTTATGGCTTCGTAAGTTGAATAATGATGAAGAGCCCCACAATATTGATGCTGAAAAACCGATTGGATCCGGGGTTGGGTTTGTTGCAAGCAATAGTTTTAAAGTTGTCTTAGTTGGTGGTCAAAAAGTTGGGAAAACTGGTTTTTCCGATGTTTTATGCGGTAGATTTCTTAGTGAGAATTACGTGCCGACTATTGGTGCGGAATATTATCAATTAAAAAAAAATTGTGTCGAAGGGGAAAAAATCAGTTTGGAAATTTGGAGTACCACGGGACAAGAAAAACATCATTCACTTTTATCTATTTATGTAAGAAATGCGCGAGTTATCTGTGTTTGCTTTGATTTGACCAAAAAAGATGGGCACACTAATGAAAATGAAACCATTAACAGTTATTTGCATTATTGGGTAGTATATCTAGTGAGAGAATATTGTCCAGAAAATGCAAAATTCATGTTCATAGGATGTAAAAGCGATCTTACCCAAGAGTTAAAGATAGAAGACAATGAAATAGAAAATGCAATATCGGGTCTAGGATTAGGCAATAGAGTTATAAAAGATTCTAGTAATAATAGATCATTTTTCAAAACCTCCGCCAAGTCTGGAGATGGTATTCAAGAAGTTCTAAATGCCATTTCAAGCAACGTAACAGTAAAAAACAAGCACCTCATTTAGCTCATTAAATAAGTAACAAGTACCAGGTATTGTGTTAAGAATATTACTTCTTAGGTTATTTATCGGAATTTGATTTTAGCCATATGTCTTCGAGAAATTTTTTCGTAAAATGAAGGAAAAATTCGAATTAATACTTGCGTATTTACCTAAAATACATATTTTGGAAGCTGTAAAAACGGGTTCTAAAAACATAAGCCGCAAAGTAAAGTCTACTTAAGATTAAAAAGTAAACAAAGTCTACCAATTGGTACATCTGCTCCCTACGGTTATAAATTAAACAAAGAGACCAAAACTTGGGAACTAGATCCAGAAGCTACTAGCAAACACGTGATTTCAAGGCATTCATAAATTTCATAAAAATTCGGAAACTCAAAAAAGAAAATAAACGATTACTTACAAAACAAGAAAAATTAAAAAATCGAGAAATTTCTAGTGTGCGAGTTAAAATCGAAAATGTAATCGGGTTTATCAAACGTTTTAAAATTTTAGCTAACAGATACAGAAATCACAGAAAGCGTTTTTCTTTTAGGTTTAATCTTATTTCTGGTATTTGTAATTTTGTTATGGTTGCTTAGTTTGGGAAGAAGTCTGTTAAACATCTTCGAAAATATAAAGAAACTACCTCCGTTTTGGTAAAATCTAGAATCGGAAAATATTGATTTCGTTTATCTTAACAGTTAGACTTAAATTAACAATTTGTGTACTGGGTTGGGTTGTAAATTTTATGGAAATAAATAAATTAAAGTCTGTTTGCCGAGAAGTGAGGAAGAACATTTTGATACAAATGGAAGCTTCCGGTGGTGGGCATGTGGGTGGTTGTCTTTCTATTGTCGAGGTTTTAGTTGTATTGTATATGCATTTTATGGATTTTGACCCCAAAAATCCAAAAAAATCAAACAGGGATAGGTTGATTGTCTCAAAAGGTCATTGTGGCCCCGCTGTATATGCAATTTTATGTTATTTAGGTTTTTTTGATAAAAGTTGGCTCTATACTTTGAATAAAGAAAATACCAATCTTCCCAGCCATTGTGACATGAATAAAACTCCAGGAGTAGATATGACATCCGGTTCGTTGGGGCAAGGTTTGTCTTGTGCCGTTGGTATGGCCATAGCGTTGCGTCTACGCGGCGAAAGAAACAAAATTTATACAATACTTGGCGACGGAGAAATTCAAGAGGGACAAGTATGGGAAGCAGCAATGTATGCCGCCCATCAGAAATTGAGCACGTTAACTGTGTTTATTGATTGTAATAAGTTTCAGATAGACGGTAGTGTAGATGATGTTTGTTGTGTTGAACCGATAGGGAATAAGTGGGAATCTTTTGGTTGGGATGTTTTTATTGTTAAAAACGGCAATGATATTGATGAAATTTATAAATCGATATCGAAGTCCAAAAAAAACAACAAACCAACTGCCATTATATTGAATACAATTAAAGGTTATGGAATTAAGTTCGCAGAATCAGCAGGCGTGAATAACCACAGTATGGTTATAGATTCAAACATGATAAAAGAAGGATATGAAGACATTGATAAGTTACATTAGACTTGATTCCCCTTCATTGTCAATGCGATACTCGAACTCTGCTCATATAAATAATTTAGTTTTAGAACAAGTCTATTAGTTATAATCAAAGTCATTTCAAAGTCATTTGAAAGCATAAACCAAAATCTACCAAAAAACTGGAAAATTTATGCAGATATAATCGTGACCGTCGTTTGATGTTAACCCAGAATTTTTCTATTAATTAGACTCCTTTCCAAACTAAAAAACAAGTTAAAATAAAAAACATGGAAGAAAAAAATTTAGAAGATCCACATGCACAAAAAAAGAAATCTCTAAAAAATGACAGAAATCATAAAAGTAGCTCATCAGACGAAAAAATCAAAAAACAAAAAATATAAGCTCTATCTGTAAAAGAAATGGTTTTTATGACTTTGGAATATTTAAGAGAGTACAAAACATATTTTCATATGGTGAAAATCTAGGAATATCAGAATTTTATGCGAAAGTTATCAAATGAGTTAAAGATGTGCTCATAAAAAACGGAAGGTTCTCCCTTCCGGAATGCAAGGCATTAAAAAAGTGATGTGAAATATGAAGTTATTCTAACTGATGCAGCCGAAACACCAATTGAGTATAAAAAAAACAGACAAAAGCACAAACGCCTGATAAAAACAGGAAGAACAAAAGACATTCATAAATTTCATAAAATTCGGAAACTCAAAAAAGAAAATAAACGATCACTTGCAAAACAAGAAAAATAAAAAATCGAGAAATTTCTAATGTGCGAGTTAAAATTGAAAATGTAATACAAGTTAAAATTGAAAATGTAATCGAATTTATCAAACGTTTTAAAATTTTAGCTAACAGATATAGAAATCGCAGAAAGCGTTTTTCTCTTAGATTTAATCTTATTTCTGGTATTTGTAATTTTGTATGGTTGCTTAGTTTAGGAAGAAGTCTAATAAATTAATAATTGCAATCATGAACGGGCGAATCGAGTCAACCAAGCTATATGATTCCCAACTATATTCTCTTGATTTAAATCCTATGGAAAAAGTCTGTACTAATATTTCAAAATATTTTTGTATAATTTCTCTCATACTTTTTAAAACTATTCGGAATGCCATTATGAAATTTTTTAAAACAGCACAACTATAAAAATTTATAAACTTAAATTAATATAATCATGACGTGTATGTAATAGCCTGCCTACTGCC
Organism: Candidatus Improbicoccus pseudotrichonymphae; assembly: GCA_036322855.1. Classification (GTDB taxonomy): domain Bacteria; phylum Bacillota; class Clostridia; order Oscillospirales; family Acutalibacteraceae; genus Improbicoccus; species Improbicoccus pseudotrichonymphae. Next base: position 895,042 of record AP027924.1, on the reverse strand, counting down.
AAAGTAATTCATGGGATTCATTCTTTTACCGTTATTGCTATTGCGTATTTCCAAATGTAAATGAGGACCAGTTGAACGTCCGGTATTACCTACGCGCGCCACGGCACATCCCCTTGTTACTTCTTCTCCAAGTTTCACAAGAATTTTACTCAAATGTGCATACACACTCATCGAACCAGTTTGGGGGTGTAAAATAACAACATGACAACCATAACCACCACCATAACCGCTAGGTACCACCTTTGCAACCACACCATCGTCAACAGCCAACACGAGTGAACCGTAAATACCAGGCCCGGTAATATCTATTGCTTTATGATAACAACTATACCCACAAGATATAAAATTAAATCCGGGCGTAGGCCAACATAAAAACCTTTGAACTTTATTCTTTTGCGAACTGTTGAATTTTTTGATTTGTTTGACAATCAACTCAAGATCTTTTTCACTTACTCTTATCTTTCTTTTTGTAATCGTTTTCTCTTGTTCTAATCTTTTATACTCTGCATCCAAACTACTAGATTTGCTTTTTAGATCATTTTTTTGTTTTTCTAATGCCATCTCTTTTTTTTTATCTTTTTTCTTTAGTTCTTCCAGTGCTTCCTTTTCGGCCTTTATTTTTCTCAAACAACTGAAAATCTTATTAATCAAATACCAAAAGGCTTTTTTTTTATTTCCGGCATATGCATCATCATAAAGAAAAAATTCTCCCCCGCCTTTGTAAATCAAACTCAAGCTTTCTCCTAAAATTTTTAATTCTTTTTCGATCTCTTTTTGACATTTTTTTATTTTTTCTTCTTTATTTTTTATTTCTCTACTGACTTCTTTTAAAGAGTCGCTTTTCACTGATATTTTTTTATACAAACAAAACCTTTTGGAATTGAGTCCTTTTTGTTCTTTTTCTTGCCTTTTAAGTTTTTCTTTTCCTTTTCGTAATTCGTGAATTCTTTTATTTTTTTCATTTTCTAATTCGGAAACACTTTTGCTTCTATTACTTTTGCTTCCGCTATCTTTAATTGCTGCTTTAACACCAGAGTGATTAAATACAATTACAACAAAAAACACCGACACAAAAACCTTTCTAAAAATCTTAATTACCATAAGTCTAACACCTTCCTTTTTTAGAATTAAACGTCGAAACAAAACCGCTTGAAATTCCGAACATAAAACCAATAAGCAAATAAAAAAGCAAAATTCTCGGATAAATGCTACTAAAAGATATAGCATTAAAAGGAGATATATTGTTTATAATCACCAACATCTTCTCATAAACAATCCTCAAAACTAAAATAGCAATACCGGAAGCAATAAAACCCAACAACATTCCCTCGATCATGAAAGGAATTCTTATGAAAGCATTAGTCGCCCCTATTGATTTCATTATTTTCATTTCAAAACTTCGTTGGCGCAACGTTGTTCGGATTGTACTCAAAATGATTATAAATGAAATTACGCTTAACATTATTATAATAAATACGCTTATCTTATTTACGATTTTTTTCAGATTAGATAACTGCTTCGCAATTTTGCTGTGGTCGCTTACACTGTCAACTTCTTCGATTTCTTTGATCTTATTTATGGTTTGATTATATTCGGACAGATCACGCATCGAAATACGAAAAGCATCAGGTAGTGGGTTACTATTTTCCTGAAAGTATTCGTCAACACTCCCACCTAGAAAACCTAAACATTCTTCCACTGCATCATCTTTTGAATAAAACTCGCAAGATGATATATTACTAATCTGACATAATTTTTCTCTGATATTTTCGGAATCGAAATGATTATCTGTTTTTAGAAAAATCATTATGTCATCCTTATTTTCAATATTTTTTAGATATAATTTTATATTTTCGGAAACCAAGTAGGAAATACCCATTATGAATAAGCAAGAGGTTATTGTAAGTAAAGATATAAGTGATATCAAAATATTGGACCAAGTATTTTTAAAGCCTTCTTTTATAAGATAAACAAACAATCTACAAAACTCTAACAACCCAATACCCCACTTTATTAAATTACAATTTGTAAACAAATATATCCAGATTATAATTTTTATCTGCGATTTGTCAATTATTAGTTAAAATTTTGTAATTTTTTCTAAAAAACACTTTTATGGCAAACAATAATTTGTGATTAATACTAAACACTTCTTTAAATTCTTTTATGGAACTAAGCTGCTTTGCACGTAATCGATTTGCCGCTACGCTCAGTTTCAACCATAATCTCGTTATTTTCGTATTTTAAAGTTATATTTCCGTCTTTGGATGTATTATAGATTTTTATTTTTCTATCTTCTAGTCTTTTCTCAACACTTTTTGAAGCAAAATTAATTTTGGATAAAATGATAGCTATTTTGAATTCTGACATATTTAGTAATTTGTTTGTTGTCGAAGTATTGCTTCCGTGGTGACCTACTTTTAAAACTGCACATTTTAAATCTTGCCCACAATATTTTGAACAAATATCAAACTCTTCTTCTTTTTGCGCATCTCCTGTAAACAAAACTAATGGTTTGTTATCCACACACAAAACAAAGATTAATGAATTATTATTTATTATTTTACTTTTGTTTATGGGCCCCAAAACTTTAATGTAAAATCTACCGAAACTAAAATTATCACCGGACTTTGCCGTTTCAAAAATCTTTTCTTTGTTATTTTCAAAATAATTTAAAAAATTATTGAAAGCAACATCTGCATACGATGTCAAGCAATCTACACTTATAAATCTTTTAAAACTAAAATTTTTAAAAACATCAAGAAGTTGACCGTAATGATCTTCGTGAGGATGGGTAAGAAAAATACAATCAAAAATTTTAATATTACATTTTTTGATGTAATCACTTATTTTTATACGTGATTTAGAACTGGCACCATCTACCAACAAAGCTGTATTTTTATCCTTTATTATAATCGAGTCCGCTCTTCCGACATTTAAAAAAATTATGTACACCGCATCGCTGCCAGCATCTGATTTAGGATTGATTACAGATGGCGATTTACCGGTTTGTCGCTGTGTTGAAGGAATAAATCTAATTAAAATAACTAAAAAAGATAAAGAAATAATAAAAAAAACAAAAGTGACAATTTTTTTAAATCTCTTTTTTGACAACATTGATTTTTTACCTCAAATGTCCAATTTTGTTCATGAATACATAATGTATTTTACACAATTATTTAATAATTACTATCTATTTTTTTAATAGACTTATTTTTAAGCCAGTACTTTTTAGAATTTTAAGTATAAAACTCGAAGTGTGCTTGTGCATATGAAGGTTTTTGGATTTAAAATTTTAAGAAAACCTAATATTATTAGTCGGATAAAATAGTCGGATAAAATAAAAATTTTCTGTCTTTTAAAAAAAACTAAAAGCCACGCCCCCGACACAGGGAGCGCGGCGTTCGGTAACTTTGTAAATACCGTCAATTTTCATCAGATTTTTTTCATAAAAACTTTTCAAAAAAGATATTCTTCTTTCGAACTGTTTACAGATTTCTTTGTACGCATTTTGTAATCTCAAATATTCAATTTCTCTACTTGGATTTTTTAAGTTTTTCTGATTCTTGTTTGACCCAATTTATTATAGAGGTGACTCATGTTAAGCAAGCGCTATATCCTTCTGAACCCTATACCTTCGAGGCAATAACGAATCGCCTCATCTTTAGCTTTTTTTGAATATCCGTTCTCATCAAGCATACTTCGCTCTATTGCTTCCATTGCAGCATCATTTATCGTATCATGTACGTCGTAGAGCCTCTCCTGTAGCCTCCCCTGATTTATTGTATGAGATGTGTATAAGTCTACGGGTTCATCATATTCATTACGCCTACTACTACTACTTATAACATTTAAAAGGAATCTCCCTCGGTCACTCTCTTCTTCTCCTCTTTGCATTAATTTATTTATTACACTAGATAAAGATACATTTTCTCTATATAGTTGATGAATCCAACTTTCCGCATGTAACATGCCGCTTATCATTTTACTCAATATATACAAAAGATTAATACCACTTGCCGATGGATCTAGAATTTCCTCTTGTAGTGTCAAAATAAGAAACCTCTTCAAAATTTTTGTATTACTATATTTTGCAAGAAATTCCTTCGATGAATTGTAATCTTTCGACTTTTCTTTTTCTTCTGCAAGCGACTTCTTCAATTCTTCTTTTTCTTTTTGCAATAGTTCAATTCCTTGTGTTAATCGATCTAATCTTATTTGCAATTCCCTAATATTTGCATTTAATTCTGCAATTTTATTTTCCATCGTTTGATTTTCATTTTGCGTTTTTTCTAATTGTTCTTTTGTTTTAAGAAATGATTTTCCAAAAGTGACAAAATCACACATGGAATTTCCGGTAAAAGATCTTTGGGCTAATTCTTCTACAAGTGACTTCATTCTTAGAAATTCTTGAAGATTCTGTGGATTGAAATCAAGATTTGGTACTGTTTTTTTGCTTGTTACTACCAACATTTGCCCTGATTTTTCCTCCATTGCTGCCGACGCACAAATATTGAGATTACAAAAACCAAAGACCAAGATTGCTAAAAATTTTTTCATAAAACGACTTTTACTCATAAATAAACCTACACATCCTTAATTTTTAAAATACTGAACCAAACTCCTACACTTCACGAAATTTTTTTCTTTCCTGAAATGCAATATGATCGTATCTATTTTTTTCTGAGAATCAACTCTTGGTGATTAAAAAGTAAAATATTTTTAAGAAATAATCAATAAAATTTTATTTGCATAGTATATTAAATATATTTTAGGCGCAGGCGGTAAGGATGAACGGTTACTTAAACAACAAACACATCATTCAACAAAATGAAAGTTTATATAGTATTGCAGAAAAATATAAAACCACTCCAGAAAATTTAATGAAATTAAATCCTCAAATTCAGAATGTCAAAAATTTACAAATAGGTCAGGAAATTTATGTTCCTTTCAAACATATAAGTTTATCATATTTATTCGGGAACAATTCAGATGAATACGAAAAACTTGTTGGTATAACTGGAAATTCTTTAAATGTAGTTTCGCCTGATTTTTTTGAAATCTCAGATGATGGAAATTTGATTTTAGCTAATTCCGATAAATTAAATAAAAATTTTATAGATAATATGCACAGCCAAGATATCAAAGTCGTACCGTTTTTAACTAATAATTGGAACAGAAACGCAGGAAGCAAAGCACTTGACAATATCGAAGGACTAACAAATCAAATTGTGTCTGCCGTAAATGAGTACAATCTTGACGGCGTAAATATAGACATTGAAAATGTGGATGAGAATTATAGAGATAAATATGTAGATTTTACCAAGACTTTAAAAAATAAATTACCGAAAAATAAAACTGTTTCGGTGGCCGTTGCGGCAAATCCAAATGGTTGGAATAAAGGATGGCATGGTTCTTATGATTACAAAAGACTGTCAGATAATTCGGATTATTTGGTCATTATGTTATATGATGAATCTTACAATGGTGGACCACAAGGCCCTATATCAAGTAAAGATTTTTTTGAAAAATCCATTGATTATGCTTTAAGTCAAGGTGTACCTAAAGAAAAAATAGTTGCATCAATACCTTTTTTCGGAAGATATTGGCAGACAGGAAATCAACCCGGCGGTCAAGGTATTCCCAATAAAGACATAGAAAATTTAATAAAAAATTATGAATCTGACGTATTTTACGACGATGAAACTAAATCTGCCCGTGCAGAAATAACCATACAAACCGGAGAACAAGCAACGATTTCTAATCAAAAATATTTAGAACCGGGTAAGTATTACATTTGGTATGACGACGAAAAAGCCAGTCAATATAAACTTAATTCAATTAAAAATCATGATTTAAAAGGTATTGCAAGCTGGGCTTTAGGACAAGAAAATCCTGAATTTTGGAATCGTTATTCGGAAATATTAAACAATTATTTTACAGATCAAAAAAAAGACGACGTACACCCTAACCAAATTGTCCACACAAATGATAATGTTGCCAATGAACAAAATTTTGGCCCTAACGAAATAATAAAAATGTTAAAAGAATCAGGAGATGACAGAGAGAAAACAAGCAACGAACCAATAACCCGTGGAGAATTGGCCGTTATCTTGTCGAATATCTTAGATACTAAAATCAATTCAAAAGAAAATAATGCTTTTGATGACATCGAAAACTATTGGGGCAAAGACTATATCAATTCTCTATCTGAAAACAAAAAAATGAATTTCACAGGAGAAAACTTTCACCCAAATGAAAACGCCACGAAAGAATTTCTGGCAAAATCACTAGACAAAACTTTAAACTTACCAGAATTAAAAGACCTGCCGAAATTGTCATTTAAAGATTTGGATCCTAAAGACAGTTCGTACGACATAATTTCCAAACTTTACTATCTTGGCCTAATATACGGCAAAAGTAACAGTGAATTCTCACCAGATTCCAACATCACGATAAATGACCTATCGGAAATATTAGAAAGGACTAAAAAATATGGATACATGAAAAAATCAAGCTAAATCAACCTCTGGTGCCGATAATCGGAGTCGAACCGATACGGTATTTCTACCGAGGGATTTTAAGTCCCTTGTGTCTACCAATTCCACCATATCGACACTATCAAATATCCACACTACACATTAAAACAAACAGCACTCCGTAATCTTCATAAACAGCAAGCGTTGCACACTGCAACGCTTGAAAATACAAACCCCTATTTGGAAATTTTTGAAACCACACCCGAACCAACTGTGTGCCCGCCTTCCCTTATGGCAAATCTTAAACCTTCTTCTATTGCTATCGGAGTAATAAGTTCTACATCTATGGTGACATTATCTCCAGGCATACACATTTCAACACCTTGCGGTAACGTTATAATACCTGTAACATCTGTGGTTCTAAAATAAAACTGAGGACGATAATTTGCAAAAAACGGCGTGTGCCTTCCACCTTCCTCTTTTGTCAAAACATAAATTTGACCAGAAAATTTAGTATGAGGATTAATTGTTCCTGTTTTCGATAAAACCTGACCGCGTTCAATATCCTCGCGTTCTACTCCTCTGAGAAGAATTCCGACATTATCACCTGCTTCTGCATATTCCAGAACTTTTCTGAACATTTCTAATCCCGTTACAACGACCTTCTTTCTCTCTTCCTTAAGACCTACAATTTCAACTTCTTCCGAAACTTTAATGCGCCCTCTTTCAACTCTTCCTGTTGCAACAGTACCACGACCGGTGATTGTAAACACATCCTCTACAGGCATTAGGAAAGGAAGATCCGCTTTTCTTTCGGGAGTAGGAATAAAAGAATCAACGGCATCCATGAGCTCAGATATGCACTTATACTCATCCGCGGCCGCGTCCTTTGACGACGATTCCAAAACTTTCAAAGCGGAACCCTTTATTATAGGTGTAGTATCACCAGGAAATTCATACTCTGAAAGCAAATCTCTTATTTCCATTTCTACCAAATCTAGCAATTCGGGATCATCCACCTGATCCACTTTATTCATGAAAACAACTATGTGAGGAACGCCAACCTGCCTTGCCAACAATATATGTTCTCTCGTTTGCGGCATTGGTCCATCGGCGGCCGAAACAACAAGAATGGCCCCATCCATTTGTGCAGCACCAGTGATCATATTTTTTACATAATCGGCGTGTCCCGGACAGTCAACGTGTGCATAATGTCTTTTGTCGGTCTGATACTCGACATGGGTGGTATTTATGGTTATACCTCTTTCACGTTCTTCCGGAGCATTGTCGATATTATTATAATCCAAAAACTCGGCGCATCCTTTGAGATTCAAAACTTTCGTTATCCCGGCCGTCAACGTGGTCTTACCATGGTCAACATGACCAATTGTACCTATATTGACGTGCGGCTTACTTCTATCGAATTTTTCTTTTGCCATCAAAAATTTCCCCCTGAAAACTGTAAATTTGGTTGAACCATGTCAAATACTTTAAAACATCATATTCGAAAATTTTGAAGTCTTAACGTCCTGATTATCCTCTCAGATTTTAAATGTAAATCAATATGTAAATCAATTAAATTAAAATTAAAAAAACATTAAAATTTTAGTTAACAAAATACCTAATCTTGAGATAAATTTATTTTTATTCCAAAAGTGCTTCCAATAACAAAAAAGTATGGTAACATTAACTCATTTCGATTGCAATAATATTTAAGTTTTTTGAGAATAATTAAAGATAATAAAGACGTATTTGTAAACAGGTGAAAAGATTTTTTGAAAATTTTATTCATAGGGGATGTTGTGGGTCTTCCCGGTTGCCGATTCATTAAAAATAATTTAATGAAAATCAAAGGCAAGTACAGTATTGACGTAACGATAGCTAATGGGGAAAACGCATCACAAAATAACGGCATAACCGCCTCTTGCGCTGAATACATATTCGGTAGTGGTGTCGATATAATCACCACAGGAAATCATATTTTTAAGCAGAAAAAATCAATATGTGAATATTTAAAAAATAACAAAAGAATTTTAAGACCCGCAAATTATCCTAAAAATACACCCGGAAACGGGATGTTAAAGTTCGTTTTTAACAATACTAAATTTTGCGTTATAAATATTCTGGGCACCGTAATGTTAGAATCTTTGGCATGCCCCTTTGAAACTCTTGATAATATTCTAGAAAATACAGGAGATTGCTTAATAAAAATAGTAGATTTCCATGCGGAAGCAACTTCGGAAAAGCGTGCTTTCGGATTTTATGCAAGCAATAAGGTTTCGGCTGTATTTGGTACCCATACACACGTTCAAACAAGCGACGCACAAACAATATCGCCGGGGGATATGGCATATATTACAGATGTAGGAATGACAGGGACTGCGGATTCGGTTTTGGGAGTAAAAAAAGAAATATCTATAAGCAGGCTGAAAGAAAAGATGCCTTTAAGATTTGAACATGAAACAAAGGGTGCGTGTAAAATGGAATGCGTAGTAGCTGAATTTGATGAAACAAATGGCAAGGCTTTGTCAATTCAAAATCTGATCATTTTGGATTCAGATATGGAATAGCAAAATGAAAAATGAGATTATAAATTATTTAAAAGATAAAAAAATAACTTTGCTTGGGTTGGCCAAAAGCAATTTGGTTGTGGCTCGCATGCTTTCAGAATTTAACATTCCATTTTCTGTTTGCGATAGATCCGAAAAATTGAATTGTGATTCTCTAAGCAATAACAAAAATATAAATTGGTATTTGGGAGAGGATTATTTAAAACATATATATGCAGATATAATTTTTCGTTCGCCCGGAATTTCTTATAGCATGCCGGAAATCGAAAAAGCGCGTTTGATAGACGGTTCGGAAATTACATCTGAAACTGAAATATTTTTTAGATTTTCCAAAAACACAACGATAGGAATTACGGGAAGTGATGGCAAAACAACAACTTCAACCATCATTTTTGAGATATTTAAAAATTTGAATCTTAAGGTGCTTTTGGGAGGAAATAACGGATATCCTTTATTATCATTTATTGATGATATTCAAGAGAAAGATACAATTATCTCAGAACTTTCAAGTTTCCAGTTAATTTCAATGAAGCAAAGCCCAGACATATCCATAATAACGAATTTATCTCCTAATCATTTGGACATACATAAAAGTTTAGACGAATATATTGATGCCAAAAAAAATATATTTAAGTATCAAAACAAAAATTCTTTTCTTATTCTTAACTACGAAAATAAAAATACTTTAAATTTTCAAGAACAAACACCGGGTAAAACTTTATTTTTCAGTACAAAAAACAAAATAAATAAAAATAATTTTGAAAATTATTTATGCGTAAATAAAAAAGACATAATAGTTTTCAAATATAAAAGACAAAATATAAATATAATCGACAAAAAAGAAATAAAGATAATAGGAGAACACAATTTAAAAAATTTTTTGGCAGCTATTGGTGCTGTTTTGTGTTTTTATATTAAAAAATCAGAATTTGAAAATAACATAGAAAAAATCAAAAAAGCTATAGCAAAAACCGCAAAAGAATTTTCCGGAGTAGAACACAGAATCGAGTTTGTAAGAGAATTAAATAAAATCAAATTTTATAATGACTCTATAGCATCAACTCCTACACGAACCATAGAAGGGAGCTTAAAAGTATTTAAAAATATAATTCTTATTTGTGGAGGATACGATAAAAATCTATGTTACGATATTTTGGCCGAAGAAATTTGCAAAGAGAAAACTAATGTAAAAATTTTAATTCTAATGGGGCAAACCGCGAAAAAAATAGAAATGTCTATTAGAAAATTCGATAAAAAGAAATTAAAAATTATTAAAATTGCCAGTATGGAAGACGCCGTAAAACAGGCCTGGAACGTTGCCGAAGAAAATGACAGCATAGTGCTTTCGCCGGCAAGCGCCAGTTTTGACATGTACAAAAATTACGAAGAAAGAGGAAATCATTTTAAAGATATAGTAAATAGCCTGTTTTCATAATTTTTTATAAAAATTACATATATTTTGAAATTAAATTTGACTAATTATATTTATTTTATATAATAATTTTTGCACTGAGTTTTAAACGACGAGGTGACTATTAAAGTATTATTATATTTTAATATTTATTTTATAAAAAATGAGTAAGAGGTGATTTTTTAATGTCAATTTCTAAAAAAATCTATTCATTATTGTTATGTTTGTTATTTGCATTTACGTTGGGATTTTACGATTTAGTGAAGTCCGAGGCCAATGGTAAGGTAATACCGGTAACTTTGTCAGGTAACATACCTTTTAAGGTAAGTTATCATGATTATGGCGACGCAAATGTAAGTGGTGAACCTATAGACGTAACATTTAATTTACCCGTCACGATCAAAATTCCTTTGAGTGTAGATGCTGTAAATGCTTCAAAGGTCAAAGTGTCTGGAAATATCTCCGCAGTTGCAAATTTTGCGGGTTTACTACCAAAAGATTTAGCTCAAGCTGCTACTGATGAAACAAAAGCGATGCTAAATAATAAAGAAATCTCAATAGCGTTCGATGGGGAAGGAGCTATGTCCGGGAGTTATGGTGCCGTATCAATATCTCTCATTGTTAGAGGAAATTTAATTAATTTCCTTATTGGGCTCGCACGTAACGGATTTAATTTTAGTTCAGTTTTTTCTCCTGCAGGCATAACTACTAGAGAAAATTCTGCAGTAGATGACTCATTTCATGTGGTAGTTGGAAGTCAAGGTGAATTAGGTGTAACAGACAATAAAGCATGGTTTAAAACCAAAGAAAATAAAGTTGCTGTTGTGCCAATATCAGAATTCGTACCATATGCCGGAATTTTAGATTTAAGTTTTGGTGAAGTTGAAATTACAGAAGATGTAAGCGAAGTTTTGGATTTATTAAAAAATAACAGTGATAATACCGAAAACATAAATTACACATTCGACCAATGGTCAAATGGTGTAAGAGTTCGAGCAACCGAAAATGTTTTTCCGGAAGGATCAAGATTAGTGGCAAAAAAGGCCGAAGACAACGACGAATGGTACAAAAAAAATATAGACAATTTCTCAGAAGTTGAACATTTCCTCGGATATGACATAAAAGTCACCGATCCATATGGAAAAGAGCTTCAACCAAATGGAAAAGTTGAGGTTTGGTTAGAAATTCCGTCACATTACGATAGTGTAGATCAAATTCATGTCAATTTTGTTTCAGAAGGGAAGGATGAAATATTTAATGATGACAAAGTAGAACAACATGAAAATAAAAAGTATTATGTTTTCCAAACAACTCACTTTAGTCCTTATGCTATAGTCGATGAATTATCAGCATCTGAAAAAATAAGTAATCCTAAAACTGGAAGTGCGTTGCCTTGCAATTTAATAATAGCATCACTTGTATCGCTATCTTTAATGTTTGTTTTAGGTAAAAAACGCAAATATAGATATGTTAACCATGTTTAAATTGAATTAAATTTCAAAAACAACTTGCTCGATTTTAAACCGAGCAAGTTTTATTGTATGTGCCCAAAACGTTAGCGATTATTAGATGTGAAAGTCCTTCACCACTTTCACAAAAGCTTGTGATGATAGCTACAAACAGTCAACAAGTTGCTTGAATCTAAATTAAGTTCATCATTATCATTAATTTTATTAACTTTATTAATTGGAACATTATGACAAATTTGTAAAAACTCGAAATTGTACTATCTGTATGTTTTAGCAATACTTGCAAGATTTTTCCATATGAACAACCCCTTCTGGCTATAATTGTGCATAAAAAAATCCGGCAAATATTTGCTGGAATACTTATTTTGTTATTTTTATCATTTGAAAAAACATTGGACAAAGCAGAACTTTTAAGAAGTAACTTTGAAAATATAATTTATTTTATTATACCTTCACATTTTAATAGTATCATGAATATTTACTGCAATACAATGCAATTTACTGCAATTTAATGCAATCTTTTTAAAGAATTTGCAAATATTAGAGCTTTACCATGAAGTCTGTTATTTTAAAATTATTTTTATTATCTTATTGACAGCAAAATTCAAAATGCTATAATTCATTTTACCAGCACTTTTGGAGGTAAAATTATGAAAAATAAGTTTATCAAATCTCTCATGAATTCTCTCAATTCGAGAGAGAGGATCTCTCTATGAAAAAAGAAAGCAATGGAATAGGTGAAAATAAAAATAGCAAGAAGATTAATAAAAACAATAAAATAATATCTTCTATTTTGGCTGTTACTATGTGTTGTCAGTCTTTTGTTGGGGCTGTTGGGTCTGATGGTCAACTTGTAGATAGCAGCAAGGAAACTGTTGGAGCAATGAAATGCGGGGATGACGTTAAAGTATCGGAAGATAAAAGTAATGTTAAAGAAAACGACGAAGATAAAAATGAAAATGAAAGTAAAAAGGGCGATGCGGTTGATAAATCTAAATGTCTTTCAAGTTTAGCTAAAACTATTGCTGGCATTAGTGTCTTAGGCGTTGGTACTTTAGTTATATATGATGCAATTAAATATGTAATTGGAATTAAGAAATTTGAATCTAATGCTGAACCTCCTAAGAATAAACTTCTTAAGAATGAACCTGGGGTAACTGAACCTAAAATTGATTCTGAAGGGGTCAAAATTGGAAATAAAAGTTATTTAACTCACAGCATAGGAGAAAAAAACAAAAATGGTATAATAGGTTTTAAGAATTTAGTTGTCAAAATAGAAGATTATGGGGGAATACTTAAATTTGTAGATGAAATTACACTAGATAAAAGTGAAATTTTGTCGCAAGTAGAGCTTAGGTTTGATTGCGAAAAACAAATCGATGAATTAAGTGATTATTCTAAATTTATTGTCGAAATTGGTAAAGGCGAGAATTCTTTTTTAACTTATCTTTTAGGTAATTATGTTGATTTAACCATTGGCGGTGTTGTGGCATATGCATGTAAGTTATTGGAGAATCAGAAAAACAGTTCTGAACTTTGTCTGGTTAATGCTTGCGTTGAAGTTGAAATTGATGGTAGTACTATTTATTTTCTTATTTCTCGGGAGCTGGCGCCGTATTTATCAGAAATAGTAATAGAGTCTGATGAAACAGATGATGAGATATAATCATCGCATGAATTTTTGTATTCCAGTTCACCGTGTTTTGCCGGTAGTAGAATGTATATTTCTTTTATCTTCGCCTTGAGTGTTCATTTTCGATTCTTTATTTCGTGCAAATGAGATCTAATTCATAATAGAATTGCTATATAAATTGAAAACTAATTATTTATTAAATACAATTTGATGGATATATATAATTCGTCGCATTTCTGCTAAATATCTATTAATTGTGATTTGACTAATGCCGCTTATTTCTTTTTCATCCGTTTCTTTTATTAGATTCCTCTCTAAACTTCGTCTTTTCTAAAGATTAAAAATCAAAAAAATCCTCACATACATAAAGTATGTTCCGGTGTTTTTTGATTTATTTTTAAAAATACTCGTTTGGAAGAAATCTAAAGAAATGGGTGAAAGAGAAATAAGATGACCTTACCTTTTAGAAATTGCAAGTTTACTTGGTACTATTCGTGTTGAGGCTGACACTGACATGTGTATATGATCTTCCCCTGTGTTTCCTTCTATTGTACTTTTTACATTCAATGTTTTTACACACTTGCAATCAATTCTCTTGTTCTTTTCGCTATTTTCCCTGTTAATATTTGACCGGCATTTCGTATCCAGCACTATGTGATATTTTATATCATGCATTGCATGGTTACCACGTATATATTTGTCATTTTTTCACCTCATACTCCATATTTTATCAGAACTTTTATTGCTAAAGTTAACCGTCTGAAGACGGTGGGATTTTACCCTGGCGCATGGAAATCAAATTAAAGTTTACTTTCAATAAATAAATTTAGCCTGCAAAAACTAAATTTTTGATTTTGAAATATTACTTATAGGTGAATTTGTTAATGACACACAAAAATAAAAATAAAAAGAGAATATTGGTGCAGACTTCTGCAACGAAGAATAATTTACAAAACGGCTTGGATTTTTTTATTGCTAAAAATAAAAATTTGTTCATAAGCAGAAATGAAATAAACGTTTATTTTTTTATAAAACAAGCAATACCTATAATTGATGCTGCTATAACTAAAATAATAAGATTAATAGGAGAATTTGATATACGTCATTCGGATAAATCAAAAGAAGCAAAAATAAACAATTTTCTTAAAACTGTGAAAATTGGTTCCTGCAGCATGGGTATTAATTCTTTTATTTTTGCATACATGAATCAATTATTGACTTATGGTACATCCATAGGTGAAATTGTTGTTAATATTCATGAACAAAAAATAGAAGCACTTTATAATGCTTCGATAAGTGACATAGTTTTAAAAGAAAGTAATAATCCTTTAGATATTTTAATTTTCAAAAAAGAAAATGGATTCCTCAAAAAAATAAAAGAAAAAGATTTAATCTTTATTTCAACTCTGAATCCGGAGCCGGGACAGATTTATGGAAATTCAATACTAAAAGGAATGCCGTATTTAAGTTCAATTCTTTTAAAAATATTTGAAGCTATAAATCAGAATTGGGAAAGAATAGGGAATACAAGATATATTTTGTCATATAAACCACCTAATGAAAATTTTGTGCACGAAGAACATGCTAAAGAAATTGCAAAACAATGGTCGATGGTTTTCAACAGTTCGGAACAAAATGATTTCATAAGTATAGGAGATTCGAATGCAAAAGTCATAGGAGCAGACAGCCAAGTTTTGGACAGTCATATTCCTGTTAGGCAAATACTCGAACAGATTTTAAGTAAACTTTCGATTCCTCCATTTCTTTTGGGGCTTTCTTGGAGTACCACCGAATCAATGTCAGAACAACAATCTGATCTTTTAGCATCTGAGCTTGAGGGTTATAGAAGAATATTGGAACCGGTGATTAAAAAAATAACATTTTATTATTTTGCTTTGAAAGGAGAAGAAGATACATCTGAAATTTTATGGCAACCAATAAAATTAAGAGATAAATTGAGATTAGCTCAAACCGATCTAATTAATGCAAAAACCGAAGCCGAATTAAATAAGCTTAGAAATTCCTATGGAGGGAATAAAATTGAAAACTAAATATGATGAAAATTTGGTAATAAAATCAGGCGAAGGATTTATATTAAAAGATGTACCCGGAGAAGAAGAAAAAGAAAAAAATAATGAAATTGAATTGGTGAATAAATTCACCAAAAGACATTTTGAAGAAAGTGAAATATATATTTTTTCTTTGATACTTTGCGATAACGAAATAGACAGAGATTTTGAAAGATTCAGTGATGAGGCTCTTGAAAAACTTAGCATTCTTTTTGTCGGAAAAACTGGAATAACAGATCATAATTTAAAATCCGGAAATCAAATAGCGAGAATTTTTAAGTGTTATGTTCAGACGTTCAATGATAAATTCAATTCTTTAAATATGCCCTATAAAAGACTTTATGCTAGAGCGTATATTCCAAGATCTAAATCGAATTCAGACACGATTTTAAATTTAGATTCCGGAATAAAAAAAGAAATAAGTATTCATTGTGCTGTAAAAAATAACATATGCTCTATTTGCGGTAAAAAAATAAAAGAATGTGATCACTTGAAATCAAATGTTTATAATTCGAAATGTTGCCATGTTATTCTGGATTGTCCGACAGATGCTTACGAATGGTCATTTGTAGTTGTTCCGAGCCAAAAGAACGCAGGTGTAATAAAACATTGCGATGTTGAAAGTAATGCAAAAATAAAAAAAGACTCAGATAATGAAAAATTTTACGCCCAAATAGGTAAAATATATGAAGAAGATACGCTTAAAAAAGTAAATAAATATATATTCCTGACAGAAAATAAATCAATGAGCAAATTTTATGAAAAAATAGTCAGAAAATTTACATTCGAAGAGCTCGAGGAATATAAAAATCTTTTGGAAAACAAGATAAATAAATTCAATTTTTCACCACAACTTGCAAGAACAAAATTAGTTAACAAAACAGACGATACGACTTATAAGATATAAAAACTTGTCTTCACAGCTTCCAAAACATGTATTTTTGGCTATTTTTTTAAAATTTTGCAAAAATCCTCTAAATACACAAGTATTCATTCGAATTTTTCTTTGTTTCACGAAAAATTTCCCGAAAACACATAACTTAAAGCTATGAAAATAAGTTTTTAAACAATTAGATTAAATAACGCATTTTATGATTCTTTTCTTGCCCTTTTTGATCACTATGCCATTTTTTAAGTCTTCTTCTTTGAAGCATTTGCCATAATCAGTTATTACCAAATCATTTATGGTTATACCGCCTTGCTTAATAAGCCTCAAAGATTCACTATTTGACTTAGATAACCCTGAAAGTCTTATTAGATCCGTAATTTTTATCTCATCGTTTTTAAAAAAGTCATATTTTATATTAACTTGTGGGACTTGTTCGTAGTCTTTCTTGCCAAATATTTTCCGCGAAACGTCAAGAGCCTTCGAAGCTTCTTCACATCCATGCACAAGCGAAGTTATTTCAAATGCCATAAGCTCCTTTAATTCGTTCGTATTCTTTTCGATATCGCATTCGTAATTCTCTATATCTTCCAAGCTAATCATAGTTAGCATCTTAAAGCATTTGATTACATCGCCATCATCTATGTTTCTAAAATACTGATAAAAATCATAAATCGATGTTTTTTGCGAATCTAACCAAATGGCCCCTTTTTCTGTTTTCCCCATTTTTCTGCCATCGGAAGTTGTCAAAAGATTTGTTGAAATCGCATACGTTTTATTTTTATTTTTTTTTCTAATTAACTCAACACCTGCGAGCATGTTACTCCATTGATCACTACCACCAATCTGAACCTGACAATCATAATTTTTATTTAATATTAAAAAATCATAACTTTGCATAAGCATATAATTTAACTCAAAAAATGTTAATCCCGAATTAAGCCTATTCTTATAACATTCCGATGCAAGCATTCTATTTACCGAAAAATGAATTCCTATCTCTCTTAAAAAATCAATATAATCCAAACCACATAACCATTCGGCATTGTTTAAAATCACACATTGAGAGATGTCTAAAAATTTTGCAGCCTGCATTTTAAACTTTTCTATATTTTTATTAATCGTCTCTTTTGTCAGTATAGGTCTCATTTCATTTTTAGCCGACGGATCACCTATCATGGCAGTTCCACCACCAAACAAACAAACGATCCTATGCCCGAATCTTTGCAATCTAAGCAGTGTCAAAAGTTGCACAAGATGCCCAACATGAAAGCTATCACCCGTCGGGTCAAAACCCGTATAAACGGTAACTTTTTCATTTTCAAATAAATCCAAAATTTCATTATACCCACTGGTTTGAGCAAGTAATCCGCGAGCTTCTAATTCTTCCATTAATTTCATATAGCACCAACAGTGACGTTTCTCAGGATATTTTAAAAACAAAAAGTAAAATGTCAATATGTTATTGTAAGTTTTTATGTTTGCGTCTAAAATTTTAAAAATAAGAATATTGGAACAAAAAATGGTGAAAATATCTAGACCACATCTGCGCGTGGCTCGCATTACCAAAAATTATTTGCCAATATGCAGGTTGATACTAAATGCCTGAAAGTTACTACTATTATGTAAACAAATTGTTTATGAATATAGAATTTTTAGCAGAAAAATATATCGAATGCATCTCTGAAAACGAAAACGAAATGGAAACCTCTTTAGCAAAAAGCAAAAATGAAGTTTTCAAGATTTTCAGGAAAAATAACGAAAAAAACGAGTATTTAAATTTATCCGAAAATGAATTTGTGGCGATGGATTATATTAAGACTGCCTATAAATTTAATGAAATTGAATGGTTGTGTTTTTGTATTTCTGCTATGATTAAGTTTTCCAAAAAATATAAAAGAATTTTCGAAAAAATATCCTGCGAAAACGATAATCAAATTGTTGTGGTCGCTATGAAAATTCATTATTTTAAACATGATTTATTTAGTTTGGAAAATTTTTATCAAATCGTGAACAAAACTTCGGAGAAAATGAATCTTTTATGTTTCGATAAAAACGGTAATATCGACAAAATGCTATTTGACTTTATTATGAGCAACGCCAATTTTAATTTTCATTCAGCAAAAGTCGACATAATATTTCCCGATGAAAATAAATCATATTTGATAAGAAAGAACGTTTTTAGAAAAATTGTAAACATAATAAAAAATAACAAAAACAAACTATATTTTTTTATAAACGGAGAACAAGGAAGCGGAAAAAAATTTTTAATCAAATACTTAATGAATGAATTAAAAACATGCCTAATTTTAGTGGATTTAGAAAAAATACTTTCATTAAAATTTGATTTCGAAGAGATTTTAAAAAAAGTTATAAGAATTAATTTACTCACAATGGGGGCAATTTGTTTTGGTAATATAGATATCTTCAAAGATAAAAAGAATAACATAAATTATATTTTTGAAATACTTGGAAATTTTAATTTTAGCGTATTTTTTTTGAGCAAAACTTTGTTTAAATTTATACCAAATGACTGTGTGTCGATAAATATAAACCTAGAAAAAATAAATTACGAACAAAGCACGACCATATGGAAACAAATACTAAAAGATTCCTGTCTATTAGATGTCATTGGCCCCGAAGAAATTTTATCTATTTTTAATTTCAATTTAAACGATATTGAAATCGTTACTCCGCATTTGAAAAATCTAAAATATCAAAAAAAAGATGTAAGCAAAAAAGACGTAATAAAATGCATAAATGATTTAAAATCCGATACTTCAAATTTAAACATCATCGAGCTAAATGAAAGTTATGACTGGAATAATTTGATTATTAAAAACGAAGAAAAGAAAATTTTGTTGTTAATATGCGATAGGGTAAGAAATAAAAATTTTGTTTTTAATAAGTGGGGGTTTATAAAAAATGTTCACAACACCGGTACAAGTGTTTTGTTTTCCGGGCCAAGCGGTACCGGTAAAAGTATGGCTGCCGGAATTATTGCAAAAGATTTAGGTCTTAATTTATGTATCATAGATAGTTCGCAAATTATATCTAAATATATAGGCGAAACCGAGAAAAATTTGCACAAAGTTTTTTTCGAAGCCGAGAAAAATAATGTCATATTATTATTCGACGAAATGGATGCAATCTTTAGCAAACGTTCTGAAATAAAAGATTCTCGCGACAGAAGCACCAATATTGAAATTTCTTATTTGTTGCAAAAAATAGATAGTTATAATGGAATTTGTATAATGACAACCAATTTTTTAGAAAACATAGACAAGGCGTTTTTCAGACGAATAAATTATATTGTTCATTTTAGTCTTCCCGACACTAAGGAAAGATTAAAAATCTGGAAGATAAGTTTTGCGAATGCCTCTTTAGATAAAAATATAAATTTTGAATTTATTTCAAAATTCGAATTAAGTGGGGCAAATATTAAAAACGTCGCTACACTTTCTGCTTTTTTGGCCCTGCGAGATCAAAAAATTGGTATGCAACATATTTTGCAGTCAATTAAATATGAATTGACAAAACAAGGAAGAATTCTTTCTAAAAACGAATTCGGTGAATATTCACATTTAATAAAAAACTAATTCTTTAATAGACCTTCCTAAAACTGAATTTTTGCAAATTTCATCACCAATACAGGGCATTGCTAAATAAATATATATTAATGTTGAAAATAAATATATTAGGCTAAAATTATAGAATGGAAAAAGAAATAAAATACCCAAAATGTGGCAACGACAAAAAAGTAAAAAGAGGATTTGCGCTTGGCAAACAAAGATACATGTGCAAAAATTGCGGTTGCAATTATACCAGAAGTGAAAAAAGGGTTGCTCAGAAAAAGAAAAACAAAAAGCGCTTAGATATTTTATACAAAAGGAATTAGATTTCGGAGAATTGAAAGATTACTTGGTATGAGCCATGTTTCAGTAATAAAATGGTTGAGAATCTTATAATTTGATCGACCAAAAACACATTATCGGTAAACCATACACTTATACAATAGAAAGAATGAATCGTTTACTCAGGTATTATTTAGGACCTATTCACGCGAAATATAATATGGTAGAACATGAAATATGAGAATAACAGTTGGAAAATATAAGAGAATAGAAAATTTGTTTCCAAAACAGAAAAGTCGGCCTAAAATCAGCAATTTAGAAATATTAAACACGCGCTTTTGCATGTTCTTGAAAATGGGTGTAAACAGTACAGTTTAGGGAAATAACTGGCATACGATTTATATGAGTATTAATCGTTGGGCTAAAAAGGTAAGCCAACAAGCAATCGGCAAGACAAAAAGAGACCGGAATACAAAAATTCATATGATTTGCGGAAGTAAAGATCTGTTATTTTTATGCTCTCGCTTGGTCAAGATGGCGATGCATTTGGAGAAAAGATGATTTCGAAGAAAAAAGCTAAAAAGAAGAAGTATTTACTTATGGATAAAGCATATGAAGGAGATGAAACTCGAAGTTTGGCTAAAGATTTGGGCTTTTTGCCAATCGTTCCACCCAAATCAAATCGTAAAAAACCTTGGCTGTATGACAAAATCCTATACAAAAAACGTAATGAAGTCGAACGGATATTTCGTAGATTATTCAGATTTCGCCACATTTCTAGATGTTATGACAAGCTCGATTTAATGTATATGTATATTTCTTTTATTTACCTTGCCTTATTTTTTGATGCTTTATTTCGTGTGAACAGGTTCTTAGAATTTTTTACATAAGTTTAAGGCGTGTTTTACAACGTTTTCATGAGACATGCCGTAAACTTTTTTCAAGAAATCTATCTTACCCACCTGGCCAAATTTATCTTTTATGCCGAGCGTCATAACTTTAATTGGATAATTCTCAATTAGTACTTCGCTTATGGCCGAAAATAATCCACCAAATACACTGTGGTTTTCCAAAACCAGAGCTTTTTTGGTTTTTTTAGCCGAATTTATAACAGTATCTTTATCTATGGGTTTGATCGTATGAATATTTATGACTTCGGCTTTTATATCAAAACCCTTAAGTTTTTCAGCGGCAATCAATGCTTCTTTTATCATAAAACCCGAACAAAAAATACTGATATCTTCGCCCTTGATTAAAATATCCGCCTTAAACAAATTGAATTTATAATCATTTTCGTAAATTCTCCAATTTTGCTTCCTGTATAAACGAATATACGCCGTTCCTTGGTCATATTTAATAATTTCGGGCAAAGCCAATCTCAATTCGGTGTCATCACACGGATCAAAAATCAAGGTATTTGGAAAACTTCTCATTATGGAAATATCTTCAAAACTGGCATGAGTACCACCATTTGTCTCGCAAGCTATACCTGGATCTAAGCCAAAAATCTTAACGTTTTGTTTTGCAAAACAAATAGAAACAGCTATTTGATCACAAGCTCTTCTTGTTGCAAACGAAGCAAAAGAAAAAATAAGCGGAATATACCCGCAAGTAGACATACCCGCAGCCACACATGCCATATTCTGTTCTGCTATACCAACGTTAAACGTCCGCCGGGGAAATTCAGCATAAACCTCACCCAAACCGACGCACTTAACTAAATCAGCATTAATTACAACTATTCTTTCATCCAAAAACATCATTTTCTTGATTGTATCAGACAAAACTTTTCTCATTTCCATAAAAAGCCCCACGAAAATAAACACATCTGATTGTTTATAACATACAGGATATAATTGTACTTGATTATGATGTCTTAATTCAATAGACCCTAATTTGAGAAGTTTTTGGGAACTAATAAATCTGCCCAAAAACTTAGTTATTTTTGTAAATTTCATCGTCGATGCGGTACTACTCAAAACTGCTTATATACAGCCAGTATACTTGCGTTTCTGTGTTCGTCTCTATGACAGATTTAATTAAATTCTGAGATTTTCTACTATTTCTTTAAAAACTTTGGGGCAAGGGCTACTGTTTTCTCCTTCACCTTCGGAAATAATCGTTATACAATACTTAGGTTTTTTAAATGGATAGAAACCCGCATACCAAAACTGACTTATACGTTTACCGTCTTTAAAAATTCCGGTTTGGGCTGTTGATGTTTTTGCGGCAGCATCGTAATTTTCTGGTTGACCTTTAGCACTCGTACCATATTCCATAGATGCAAGCATGTAATCTTTAAGCGAATTGATTGTTTCTTTTTCGAAACATTTTATAGATTTTTCAAAAATTTCAGGATTATACTTCATATTTTCATCTATAATTCCTAAAACAATTCTTGGCGGGGAATAATATCCACCAGAAGCAATTGCGTTTATAAAAGCAGCAATCTGTATCGGTGTTGCTAACAATTGACCTTGACCGAAACAAAATATGGCTAAGTTTTTTTCATCTTCAAGTTGTTTTAGTGATGGTAAATTTCCATTGTTTCCATAAAAATCAGGTCCAAGCTTTGTTTTTTGTCCTAAACCCAATTTTTTTGCGTAATCTAATAAGATTTCAGGTTTTAATTCTTTGGAAATTCTGGAAAAGTAGCTATTGCACGAAAAGGCAATTGCGTTTTTTAAGTCCAAATTTCCATGAGGTTTTCCGGAAAAACAATGAATTTTTCTTCCGCAAGATAATTCATAATATCCTTTGCAATTGTAGGGAAAGTCTTTATCAAAACCAGATTCTAAATAAACTCCGGCTACAAGTAATTTAAATATAGAACCAACATTGTACGAAGACAGCGCACGATTCAAAAACGGGCTTTCCGCATCTTCCAAAGATTCACACATTTTTTTAGTAAAAAAAGTTGGTAAACTCACACATGCTCTTATTTCACAATTTGGGACTTCAGAAACAATCACCGCTCCTTTTTTAATATGTTTTCTTGCGATTTTCTCCACGACACATTGTTGTTCTTTATCGATGGAAGTCTTTATGCCCTTGTTGCTAATGTATAATTTATCTATCACGCGATATTTATCATTTAAAATAATTTTGCCGTTGGCGTTTACTTTATATTTGACTTCAATTTTATTATCCGACTTCAAAAAATCATTATAAGCTTTTTCGATACCACACACTCCATTGTTTTCGCCGTTAACATAGCCTACCATATGTAAAGATGATATTTCTTTTTTTGATCTTACTGGTAGTTCAAAAATATCTATATTTGAATAATCTGATTTTTTGTCTATTTCTATAATAAACGGTTTTTCCTGTTTAATCTTATCGTAAATATTTTTATCTTTTTTAGCACAATTTAAAATATTCAAAAAATTTTCGGCTCTTGGGTTAACCAAAGCAAAAAGCTTCTTTTTTGTACCTACCAAAGGCAAATTATTACAATCGTAAATCATCCCTCTGATTTTGGAAATCTCTACATTGTAATATGTTTGTTTTAAAGCCGAGTTATTTAAATTCTCATTGACCGAAATTCTGCTTAATTTGAAAATCAGCAATGTAAGGAAAAAAAATAACAAAAAGAATATTTTAATTATTTTATACTTCACTTAAGTTCACGTCTTGATTTTTTCAAAAATCAAACAATTTTGGTCTCTGCAATTAATTATTTTTGCAAAATAAAAATTATTTATACGTAAATTTTTGTTTTTTCAAAAAATCCACGTTATTTTGCGAAATGTATTTATCGTCGACACTAAAATATTTTTTTTTCTGTAATTTTTATAGATAAATTCTCTAAAAAATAAAATTATTTTGTATTTGTTTTTTAATTAAATATTTTAGAGATAAAAATTTATAGATATATAGATATTATTTAAAATTATTTTTATTATTCTATTAACAGCAAAATTCGGGTGTGTATTGCTTAAATAGCTATATTTGATCAATAGTAAATCCGCTCGACAGAAAATGTCGAGCAGGTAAAGATTATTGATTAATAATTCTTAGCAGTTGCCTTTATATAGTTTTATTTCATTTGAAGATCTTGGGCAATGGTTACAATGTCCACATTCTCCTTTGATTTTTCTTATGCAATCACAACAAATTTGAGTATCAAGTTTCTTAATTACCAAACTTGCATTATTTTGCGGAATCAATAACAAGCCTCCGTGGCGTGATCTAATTCCAATATCGATGACATCGCCGCAATTCAAATGCACAATAGAAGATATGGAAGACATTCCTCTCGTATCGTTCACCGTTTCTCTTGTTATTGAAACTGTAGGTATTTGAACACCGTTTTGACGTGCAAAAGCAAAAATTGTTGTTTCTTCAAAATCATAGGTCATCATCACGGTAAGATCGATTTGATAGTCGCCCTCAATGTCTAATTTAATGCCACTTCCAACATACGTTGTGTTTAGATTTGGCAAATAACCCAAGGTCTGAATAACAGTTTGCGCATCTTCTTCTGATGGTAGATTAATCTCAATTCTGGCAGTATTGTAAAGACCGCCGTAAGCATTTATTGAACAATGACCTTCACCCGGCAATTCTAGAGATTCCGCAGTCCCGGATATAACATCCGAAATACATCCAAAGTTAGTTGCATACTTATATTCCATAATTTTCAAACTCCTTTATTTTAAAATAAAAATTTTAAACAAAACATATTTTTAAAAATCATATTAATATGTTTCTTTATACAGTTTATTCACCTGATTGCTTTCTTGTTATTGAACGTTTTTCTAAAAATAGTATTAAACCTACCTTAAAACTGAATTATTTTTGTAAATTTCAAAGAAAGAGGAGCACAGAAACGCGAGCATACTGGTTGTATGTGAGCAGTTTCAAGTACCGCGTTAGCACATGAAATTTGCAAAAAGAATTGGTTTTAGAGCAAATCTAATAATTTTTTCGTGTATATATTTATCGAATGAGTTTAATAATATTTTTAGGTGATTAAACATGAAAGTGAGTAAAGAAGAATATAAAAAAATGTATAAAAAAGAAACGGATAGTAGCCCAACAATCAAGAATTGTTTTTTTGCATTTGTTATAGGTGGTTTAATTTGTGTTATAGGACAATTGTTAAACAATTTTTATATGGATATTATAGGTCTTACAAAAAAAGAATCACAATTATGGGTATCTGTTACCTTGATTGGCCTTGGTTCTTTTTTGACAGCCGTAAAAATTTATGACAGAATAGCAAAGCATGCCGGGGCAGGAACTATAGTACCAATAACAGGTTTTGCAAATTCAATTGTTTCTCCGGCAATTGAGTTCAAAAAAGAAGGACAAGTTTTAGGTACATCCGCTCAAATGTTTACAATAGCCGGACCGGTACTTGTGTTTGGGATAACCTCTTCAATAATTTACGGCCTGATTGCATGGATATTTAAACTATATTAAATTTTTTTATAGTTTACATATTTACACCAAGAATTAACTCAATATTTCATAACATTTTCAAATTTATTTGCTTTTGTTTGTTTTTTATTTTATAATTAAACCAATGATACACTGGATAGATTGTTTTTATGTAGGAGTATCATTGGTGTTTTTTTATTTTTTAGGAGATGGTTACATTATGACACATTCTTCTTCAGAAGAATCTATTAAATCTAAATCAAAACCAGAAATTGAAGTATTTGAAGAAAATATTGATATATCAGAAGAAGAAGAAGAAGAAGAATCTATTAAATCTAAATCAGAATCAGAATCAGAAGAATCTATTAAATCTAAATCAGAATCAGAATCAGAAGAATCTATTAAATCTAAATCAGAATCAGAATCAGAAGAATCTATTAAATCTAAATCAAAACCAGAAATTGAAGTATTTGAAGAAAATATTGATATATCAGAAAGTATTACATCAGAAATTAAAGAACCTAAAGTGGATGTATTAGAAAAAGAAGATGTTAAAGAAAGTATTTCGGATGATGATGAAGGTGCGCCCGGACTTCTTGCAAAAGCTAAAGGTTTTTTGTTTACCAAAAAAGTAGGGATAGGAGCATTGGTTTTGACTGCTGTAGTTGTTGCAGGTGTTGTTTTATATAAAAATTGGGATAAAGTAAAAGAGTTTTTCGGTACAAAAAAAGAAGCCAAAAACCAAACAACGCCAGTAGTAGATGATGATGTAAATGCGGGATCAGCAGTGTAAGAATTACAAGATCTAGAACTAGGCCAGATACGGTTTCAAGTTTGTTTATTCTTTTGTTTTATAACGGATCGTGGCATTTTTGTTCAAATATTTTTAGAACCTGTCTTCATGTTTCCCGAAGTAAGTTTTTTCGGCTATTTTTTTAAATTTTGTAAAAATTCTTCAAATCGTGGAAGTATTAATTTGAAATTTTCTCTCGATTTATGAAATAAGTCTCGAAAATACGTATTTAAAGCTGTGAGGATAGGTTTGTTGAATTAAATGTTTTAATTATTTTTAAAAAAGGCGATTTTGTATCAAAAGACAAAATATTTTGAAAGATTATCTGGAAAAGTTTCTAGTATTGACGTCATCAAATGTATCTTAGACGCTTAAGAGCCTATGGATATGATTGATTCAAACAAAAAGAGGGGTCATCTGAACATGTGGAATATTAGTTAATATCGGAGCATATTTTGTATTATAAAAATTATTTGGGTGTTGTTTGTGGTTGAAAATATCAATAGGGAAAAGATTTTGAAATTAATTAAGATTTCCAAGCTTAGCCTGAGTGAAGAAAAGTTGAAGAAAATAATAAAAGATATGAAAAACATTATAGATTTTGTCAATCAAGTGAATGATTTCAGTGAAAACGAATCCGAAGAAAAAGATTATATAAAAAATAAAACTAAAGGTTATACGAGAGAAGACGTTTGCGGCGAAAGTGTTAGCCAATTTGAAGCTGTGAGAAGTGCTTTGGAATCGGAAGATGGTTTTTTTGTGGTGAAAAATAGTCGGCAATGAGGAAATGACATGAAGCCAAATAGAAGCGTTATATGTAAAGTAAATAATCTATTAAAAAGTAAAAAAATTTCTTGTTTGGAACTTGCGAAAAAATATTTCGACAAAATTAAAGTAAGCGACTTGAATGCTTTTGTAACCCTTAATGAAGAGGAAGCTCTTAATTCGGCAAAGCTTGTGGACAAGAAAATAGCTTCGAAGCAGAATATAGATGTTCTGGAGGGAGTGCCGTTTTCTCTAAAAGATGTAATATCAACGCGAAATCTCAGAACTACATGCGGTTCTAAGATTTTAAGTAATTATGTGCCTATTTATAACGCTACATGTTGGGAAATTTTGAGAGAAAAAGGTTGTGTGCTCCTGGGAAAAACAAATCAAGATGAGTTTGCAATGGGCTCTTCCAGCGAAACGTCGTTTTTTGGTCCGGTAAAAAATCCTCACAATACTTCGAGAGTACCGGGAGGTAGTTCCGGAGGCAGCGCTGCATGTGTTTCGGCCGGGTTATCTGTATTTTCAATAGGTTCAGATACGGGAGGATCAATTAGGCAACCAGCAGCCTTTTGCGGCAATGTTGGTTTTAAGCCAAGCTATGGCTGTGTTTCCAGATATGGTCTCATACCAATGGCTTCTAGTTTTGATCAATTAGGCCCAATGGCTTTAACCGTAGAAGATGTGTCTTTGGTTTTTGACAGTATTTCTAGATTTGATCCTAAAGATTCAACAACTAGTAGACATATTCGTAGAAAATCTTATGACGAACTCGACAACGATATTTCTCATATAAAAATCGGGATACCTGAAGAATGTATGAAAAATATAGACAAAGAAATTATAGACTCAATCAACGATTCCATACATATATTGAAAAAATTAGGAGCAAAAGTAAGTTATTTTTCATTGCCAGAAATTAAATATTCGATGCCGATCTATTATATTCTAATGTGCGCAGAAGCTTCTTCTAATTTGGCAAGATTTGATTCCATAAGATATGGATTTCAACCCGAAAAATATGACAATATTGAAGATTTGATAATTAAAAGCAGAAGCGAAGGATTTGGCGATGAAGTTAAGAGAAGAATTTTGCTGGGGAATTACGTTTTAAGTTCAGAATTTTGTAGTGATTCATACGAAAAAGCTCAAAAGCTAAGGGAATTTTTAGCATTTAAATTTAATTCTGTATTTAAAGATTTTGATGTAGTTCTACTTCCCACAACACCCACAACGGCGTTTGAGTTTAATTATGCTCAAAGCGATCCTGTTAAAATGTATTTGGCTGATATTTGTACGGTTACAGCCAACGAAATAAGAGTTCCGGCAATTTCGATTCCATGTGGTTACGATAAAAACAATTTACCGATAGGTTTACAGTTGATGTCGGCAAGGTTTGAAGACAATACCTTGTTAAATGTTGCCTATAAATATGAATGCGAGAATTTTTGTGCCAAAATAGTTGGCGGTGTTGAAATCTAAATCAAGGTTTTTTTGATGTCGTTGCTATATTTACTTGACATAATACACTTAAGGTGTTAGAATGGCTGAGAGTGGAATGTTCTTGGTGGAGTATTTGTATGTTTAATAAAAAAAACAAATTTAGTAAGTTGGTTTCATATGTCTCGGTGTTGTGTTTGTCGTGTCAAATTTTCGTTGGCGCTTATAGTAAAGAAGGAAAAGATAAAAACGAAACGAGCCCTGAACAGGTAAGCTCCGAAAAATTAGATTTATTTGAGTCGTTTAAGCCGTTTCTCAGCCTAATTGTCACAGTTTTATTTTATTTATGTGAAGGCATTCGTGACAAAAGAATGATGAATAAACAAATAGAAGAAGTAGTTGCTTCAAAACACGGTGAATTATCAAAATTAGTATAATGATCATAAGTTGTTGTTGTAACGATGCCTGCAAAAAGGGTAGTTGTTATGGTCATTCATGTAGGAGGTAAAATTATGAAAAGTAGCTTCATAAAATCTCTCATGAATTCTCTCAATTCGAGAAAGAGAAAGAGAGAGAGAGGTCTCTCAGGGGGTTTCTTTATGAAAAAAGAAAGCAATGGAATAGGTGAAAATAAAAATAGCAAGAAGATTAGTAAAAATAATAAGATAATATCTTCTATTCTAGCTGTTATTATGTGTTGTCAATCTTTTGTTGGGGCCAATCCAAATTCGGATAATAGGAAATTTGTTTCGGATAAGGGCATTGATAATAGTCCAACTGCAGATGGGTCTGAAGAAGACGATGAAGTAAAAGACATCAAAATCAAAGAAAATAATAATAGTTCGAGTTTAATAAGAAATAGTTTAGATGCTCTTTTAGTTGCTGCTATGGGCGGTTTTTGGTTTTATGGAACTAAAAATAATGAGGAAATCGCAAAATTAAACGAAAAATTATCTGAAGAAGTTCTTGAATTAGGCTTTCTTAACTATAATGATGCAAAAATTTTTACTTTTGCTTTAGGAAAGAAGATAGTGATTCGCAAAAATGAAGGAGGTGAAAGCAAGACATTTTTTTGTAGTTTGAACCGAAATTTTGATACTGTTTCATCTATTTTAGGATGCGCCAGAGAGTGTTTTTTTGATGATGCAAGTTATGAAGTTTTCGGTGAAGAAATTAGAAAAGCAGAAAACAAAATCAAAGAAGAATTAAAAGGTATGGAACCGTATTCTCGATTTGTTTATAATGTCGCAACAGACCAAGAGGATATTTCTGAATTAACAACCCAAGAAAAATTAGCAGAAAAATTGCTTGAATTATTGAGTAAATGCAAACCCGAATTTCGTTTGACAGGGTTTTTTTTAACTTTAAAAGAAAAAGAATCAGGAAAAGATATCGGAGATATCTTTGTGTCGGAAGAATTGGCGAGGTCAGTCATTCTTGCCAATACGTGAGCAGTTTCGAGTATGGTATTGTTGACGACGAAATTTGCAAAAGAATCAGTTTTTATGGTATGTCTATTTTTTCCAAACAATAAATTGTTGCCGGTTGTACGCCAAAATTCACGCATTCACGTTTTGTTGGCATATATATATCGGCTTGTCTTTTTCCGCTTTTCATAGCCCCGCCGGTGTCTTCGGCCACACATTTAAAAAATTTACCATTATTGCATATAATTAATACCTGACTTCCATAACTAATTTGCTCACTATTAACAGCAACCACACCAACACGAGCTTGTGTTCCTGTGGCGGTTTTTTTACCTTCGATTGCCGTATAAGCAGTCACTTTCCCCTTTACAGCCTTCAAAATTTTATATTCTTCTCCATTAAAGAAGACATGCTCGTTTTCCGTATTTATCTCAAGTTTTTCTCTTTTTTCTTTTGGCTTTTTGATATTTTTATTCAAAATTTTATTTTTGTCTTTTGTTTTTTCGTTACGTTTACTCTCATCGTTTTCGCCAGATGGACAATTTTTATTTTCATATTCTTCTTCTGATTTTTTTTCAGTTTCGCAGCTTTTTTCGGTTTCGAACGAAGTTTCAAAATTATTTTCTTGAAGTTTACTTGAATTTAATCTAAGTGAGACTATTTGTTGCATAAATGTAAACAAAAATGCAGCTAATAGAAATCCAAACAGTTCTTTATTACTTTTTTTTAACAATTTTGTCAATAAAACACCTTCTTATTGTTATTTTATTTACATTTATGAAACATCCGGAACATTTTAGCAATCATCTTAAATTTGTCAAATCTTTTACGATTTTTGTTTATTATTCACATTTTATTTTTTAAAAATTACTAAAAGTATTGAATATATTTAGAAAAATAGTTACCATACTTGTTTAACGAAACGAGGTGATGTTTGTGAAAAAAATCGATGAGAAAAATCTCAAAAATATAGCAGGAGGTCTTGACACGAAATTAACGTTTGATTTTCAAAGTAAAGAAAAAGAAGAAAATTTTGATCTTAATGCTATTAATACTGTTGAAAATAAAAATTTAAAAAAATATAATAAGAATCAGAAATAACATTGGGTTTTCCTAATTTAATTTTTATGTCAAGATTTTAGAATTTATGCTATTTCAGGAGTAAGAATGCCAATGAATACAATTTGTAGCAATTTTGTTAAAGATTTGATCAAAGAAAATAAGAATTGTAATTTTTGTGTCGGGGATACGGTTTGTGTTAATGTAAGGATTCGCGAGGGAGAAAAGATTAGAGTTCAAGCATTTGAAGGTGTGGTTATTTCTAGAAAAGGTAGTGGCATATCAGAGAATTTCACTGTAAGAAAAATTGCTCACGGCGTTGGGGTGGAAAGAATATTTCCTTTGAATTGTTCCAGCGTTGAATCAATAAAAATTGTCTCAAAAGGTAAGGTTAGACGTGCAAAGTTGTATTATTTGAGAAATAAGTTTGGTAAGAAAGGTAAAATAAAAAGAGATTTAGCAGTAAAAGTTAAGTAATAAATTTCAGTTATTTTTATGGGAGGTTGTTATAAATGAGTACAAAAGCAAACGAAGAAAGGATTTTTCAGTTGCCACCATCAAGAGTTTTTTCTTTTTTATTTGAGTGGTTTGAATTGATAACACAATCTTTAATAGTGGTTATATTTATTTTTGTTTTCTTTTTTCGTATTTTTAACGTTGATGGAACTTCTATGCTTAATACGCTTAGGCATCATGATAAAATAATCGTTCAAAGATGCAATTACAAACCCAAACGCGGTGATGTTGTTGTTGTCAGGAGATATAATAAGATGTCTGCTGCAATAATTAAAAGAGTAATAGCCACAGCCGGGCAAACTTTGAGTATTGATTTTTCGACGGGAAAAGTATACGTTGATGGCAAAATGTTGAAAGAAAGATATACAAGAGAACGTATGAAACTTAAGGGTGATGGCGAAATTCCTTCGGTAGTTCCTGAAGATCATTGCTTTGTTATGGGTGACAATCGTAATTTTTCGGCCGATAGCAGATTTGCAGATTTGGGAGTCGTTCCGTATGATTATGTTTTGGGAAAAGCGGTTTTGGTTTATTTTCCATTTTTTAGATTTGGCAAAATTGAATCGATAGCAGAATTCGAGCCAAATCCCGAGGAGGCTCTTTTGAAAGTTGCAAAAGAAAAAGAACAGGAAAAAGCACAAATGAATAGCAAAAATAGTAGTAATGCCATTAGTGTGGATAAAAACGAAGAGCCGAATGAGGACGATGAAGAATAATATAATCGGAGCAAGAAATTAGTTTGGCCTTAAAATGGTATCCCGGACATATGTCCAAAACTAAGCATGATATAGAAAATACAAAAATAGTAGATGCTATTGTCGAGGTTTTAGATGCAAGGGCCCCCTCTAGTAGCAGGGGTGTTTTTTTGAACAAATTTAATAAGCCGATTGTTTTAGTTTTAAATAAATCTGATTTGGCTTGTGATATCTTAAGCAAGGAATGGTCTGTTTTTTTTAAAAATCAAAATTTTGAGGTTTTAACGGCTGTTAGCAATTTAAAATCTATAAGAAATAGGTTATTAATTTCTTTGAGAAAGATTTGCCGGAGGAATGAGATTAAATCGAAATTTAATAAAGCGTTCAGAGTGATAGTGGTTGGTGTCCCTAATTCAGGAAAATCGTCTTTCATAAATAATATTTTGGGCAAAAAACGAGTCAAGACCGAAAATCGTCCGGGCGTAACCTTAAAAAACAGTTGGCATGTTCTTGATAACGAACTAGAAATATGTGATACTCCTGGTGTTTTAAGCCCAAAAATTAACGATGATACAGAGTTTAAATTAAATGTATTAGGAGTTATAAAAAACACGTTATACGACAGAGAAATACTGGCTTTAAAACTTATAGATTTTTTGAAAAGAAATGAATTTCTAAATGATTTTTTAGTTAATATTTTTAAAAACCCTGATGTTTTGAACTTAGAATCCAATTTAATATTAACCAAGTTTGCGATATCAAGAAATTTGATTTCCCCCGGAGGGGCAGAAAATATAAACCTGGCTTCAGAAATATTTTTAAATGACTTCAAAAAGGGCAAATTCGGGAAAATAACTCTTGAGACGGTGACATAAAATTGTACGAAAATAAAAATATAAGGAATTTTTGCATAATAGCTCATATTGATCACGGTAAATCGACTTTGGCAGACAGAATATTAGAGCTCACAAATTCTGTTGACAAGCGTGAAATGTCTGAGCAAATTCTAGATAATATGGAATTAGAAAAAGAAAAGGGTATTACTATAAAATCTAGAGCGGTCACGATTAAGTATAAATCTTTGGATGGCATTGAATATACTTTCAATCTTATAGATACTCCGGGGCATGTTGATTTTAATTATGAAGTTTCCAGAACACTAGCCGCTTGCGAAGGTGCTCTTTTGGTCGTCGATGCAACCCAGGGAGTAGAAGCTCAAACTCTTGCCAATACGTATTTGGCGATAGATATGAATCTTGAAATTATACCTGTTATAAATAAAATAGATCTGCAAAGTGCAAATCCAGAAAAAGTCATAAATGAAATAGAAGAAATAATAGGTATAAGCGCGGAACATTGCCCCAGAATTTCAGCAAAAACAGGATTAAATGTCGATCAGGTTCTTGAACATATAGTCAAGGATATTCCACATCCAAAAAGTAATTGCAGTGAACTTCGCGCACTGGTCTTTGATTCTTTTTATGATTCTTACAAAGGTGTTGTAATCTACCTGAAAATTGTCGACGGTAGTTTAAAAACCAACGACAGAATAAAATTTATGTCAAATGGTGCAGAATTCAACGTTACGGAATGCGGTCATTTATTGCCCACTAAAATGCAACCATTAGAACAATTAAATTTTGGTGAAGTAGGTTACCTAATCGCTGGCATTAAAGACATTCATGAAGCAAAAGTCGGCGATACAATAACTCTTTCGGAAAATCCAACTAAAAACGCGCTTCCGGGATATAAAGCTGTAAATCCGATGGTTTTTTGCGGAATATATCCCATAGAAAATTCAAAATATAGTATTTTAAAGGATGCTCTTGAGAAACTTAAGCTAAATGATGCTTCTCTTGTGTTCGAACCAGAAACTTCTTCAGCGCTGGGGTTTGGTTTCCGTTGTGGATTTTTAGGATTATTGCATGCTGAAATTATTCAGGAAAGACTTCAGCGAGAATTTAATTTAGACTTGATGATAACTGCTCCGAGCGTAATATATAAAATACAAAAAATTAATGGCGAAATGTGTTCCGTTGATAATCCGTCAAATTATCTAAATGAGTCACAAATACAGTTCACAATGGAACCTGTAACAGATGCACATATATATGTTCCGTCTGAATATATAGGGACCGTGATGGAGTTTTGCCAGGAAAAGCGCGGAGAATTCATAAATATCAGATATATAAATTCCGATAGAGCAGACATAAATTACAAATTACCTCTAAATGAAATAATATATGACTTTTTTGATACTTTAAAATCCAAAACGAAAGGTTATGCATCTTTTGATTACAGTATCATAGGATATAAAAAATCAGATTTAGTCAAACTAAGCATTCTGGTAAGCGGTGAATTAATAGATGCTTTTTCTATGATAATACATAAAAGTAAAGCATACTATAAAGGTAAAAAAATTACCGAAAAATTAAAAGAACAAATTCCAAGACAACAATTCGAAGTAACAATTCAAGCGTGTATAGGAAACAAAGTTATAGCAAGAGAAACTATTAAATCTTTCAGAAAAGACGTCACAAGTAAACTTTACGGCGGAGACATCACGCGCAAAAAGAAATTGTTGGAAAAACAAAAAGAAGGTAAAAAAAGAATGAAAAAATTTGGCAGAATTGAAATACCCAAAAGCGTTTTCTTATCGACTTTGAAATTATAAGATACAAAATTTGACTTACAATTTGTTTAAAACCAATATATTATTTGACGCGATGGTTTTGTTTTGGCGATGCAATAGTGATTTACAAGTAAATGGCATTTACAAAAATTTAATGATTTAGAGTGTATCGATATGTTTAATTTTTGGTTTTTTCGACCGGGTTTGGATTTGTTAAGTATATCATCTCGATTAACTGCTTTGATAGTAATTATTGTATGGTTTTTTCCGATTCATGAAATAGTACATCTTTGGATATATAATTTATTAAATAATAGAAAATCTGTTTTCAGAAATATTAATTTTTTTGAATTATTCGATCCCGTCGGTTCATTATGCATGATATTATTTAATTACGGTTGGGCCAGAAGTATTGTCCCTTGGAGTTTAATTCATTCGAGGAAGGAAAAAGCTTTGATTGCAATCGCCGGACCTATTTTTAATATTGTGTGTTCTGTGGCAATAGGTATAATTTATAATTTTTTTCTTCTATTTTGTTCGTTCAGAGTATTAAACATAACTTGGCTTTTCAGATTTTTATCAAATCTCATGGAAATGAATATCAGATTGGGAATATTAAATTTCATACCGGTCCCGCCGTTTGACGCCTTCAGGGTGTTAGAGTTATTTGTACCGAGAAAGTATCTAAGCTTTTTTTATAGAAATTATTTTCTGATTAACGTTTCTTTGTCTTTTTTATTTCTTTTTGGTTTTTTTGATACTTTTATGATGTTTTTGGATAATTCAATCAAAAATGTAGTGCTTATGATTTCAAGTTTACCATTTATTTTTTTCAGGAATATATGATTTTTTTATTTTTTATATGTTTTTTATTTATCATTCTGTTTTTGCCAATAAGATTAAAATTCTCTTATGTAAATAATAAATTTTCAATCAAAATCTTTGGTTTTAACATCAATTTGAATAAAAGCAAGAAAAAAAAGATTGATAATAAGAAACAGATGATAAATTTCGATATTAAAAACATCAAATTGGTTTTTGCTGTCTCTGGGTTGTTAGTTGATATTTTTAAAAAAATAAAAATTAAAAGAATATTTTTAAAATTAAAAATATCATTAGAAGATTCGTACGAAACGATAAGAATTTTCAACTTATCGTTGGCTTTATCGAATTTAATTTATTTTAGTTTGTCAAATGTAAATAATATAAAAGACATTGAAATAAAGATTTATCCTGATTTTTTTGATCAAAAATCTGAAATTGAATTAGAAATTTTGTGTATCTTTAATGTTGTTCTTGTGTTATACGAGGTATTTCGTATAATTTTTAGGATAGTGAAACTACAAAAATCTTAAGAGAATAGAATTACGTTTCAAATTATACAGTTTAAGAGGTGATTGAATATTTTAAAAAATAAATCCGTGGCATCGTGGGTTAATAAAATCAAAGAGATTTTCGATCCCTCAGAGGTAATTTGGTTAAACGGTGATGTTAAACAGATAGAAAATTTGAAAGAAAATGCGGTTAAAGGCGGAATTTTGTTTCGACTAAACGAAGGGATAATGCCGAATTGTTTTCTTCACAGATCTTCAATAAATGATGTTGCGAGGTCGGAGTCAAGAACGTTTGTATGTTGTGATAAACACGAAGATGCCGGACCGACAAACAACTGGCAAAAACCTCATGAAGCTTTTGAAAAACTTATAAATATCTCAAAAAATTCCTATAGAAACAGAAAAATGTATGTGATTCCTTTTGCCATGGGGCCGCCGGGTTCTCCCTTATGTAAACTTGGAATTCAAGTGACTGACTCTGTTTACGTTGCCATAATGATGACTATAATGACAAGGCTTAACAGTCAAGTTATTAAGAAATTCGAAAGTTTGGAAGAGACTATGTGCAACGACTTACTCGAGACGACCTCTTGGACCAGGTGTTTGCACGCGTCTTGCGATAATGATCCGGAAAATAGATATATTTGTCATTTCCCCCAAAGCAATTTTATATTTTCAATAAATTCAAATTACGGAGGAAATGCCTTATTGGGTAAAAAGTGTCTCGCTCTAAGATTAGCTTCTGTTTCGGCCAACAAAGAAGGATGGCTAGCTGAACATATGGCAATTGTGGGGATTAAAAGACCTGGCAAAGAAATTAAATATATGTGCGCTTGTTTTCCTTCCGGTTGCGGAAAAACAGATTTTGCCATGATGAAACTACCGAAATCATATACAGAAAGAGGCTACGAAGTTTGGTGTGTCGGAGATGACATAGCATGGTTAAAAATAGATTCGAATGGTCGTTTAAGAGCAATAAACGCAGAAAATGGTTTTTTTGGTGCCTGTTCTGGTATTAATAAAGATACAAATATCAGTTTAGCAATTAAAAAAAATACTATTTTTACCAATGTGATGCACAATTTAGCCGATAATACTGTTTGGTGGGATGGTTTGAGCAAAGATGTTCCTGAAAATTCTTTAAATTGGAAAGGAGAACATTGGGAAAAACAATTAGAAACCAATCAAAAAAACGCTCGTTTTGCTGTTTCTGCAAAAAATTATCCGTATTTAAGCAAAGAATTTGACAATCCGGAAGGCGTAGTGATTGATGCAATAATATTCGGAGGTAAACGCAAAAATTTAATGCCTCTTGTGGCGGAAAGCAAAGATTGGGAGCACGGTGTTTTTATGGCTTCTGTTTTATCGACGGAAATTACGTCTGCAGTGGATTCAAACGTAGGTAAAACAAGAAGAGACCCTTTTAGCATGTTGTCTTTTTGCGGTTATAATATGGCTGATTATTTCAAACATTGGCTTAATGTCGGAAAGAAATTAGTAAATGCACCTAAAATTTTTCATGTGAATTGGTTTATGCAAGATGAAAAAGATGAAATTATTTGGCCGGGTTTTGGAGAAAATATAAGAGTTGTTGATTGGATTTTGGATAGAATTGAAAATAATATAGACTGTAAAGATTCGCTAATAGGGTTTTTGCCTTATGAAAAAGACATAAATACAAAGGGCATGAATTTAAACGAAAAACATCTAAATAAGTTACTATTTTTTGATGAAGAACTTTGGGACAAAGAGAAAAAAGAAATCAAGTCTTTTTATGATAAA
The DNA here is from genome assembly GCA_036322855.1 of Candidatus Improbicoccus pseudotrichonymphae. GTDB lineage: Bacteria > Bacillota > Clostridia > Oscillospirales > Acutalibacteraceae > Improbicoccus > Improbicoccus pseudotrichonymphae. Next base: position 856,840 of record AP027924.1, on the reverse strand, counting down.
TTAAACGTAGGAATTTTTGGAAAATATATAAAATAGAGATAAATTAGTATAAGTAAGATTGAAATATTATTTTGATGTTTTTTTCAGGAATATTTATCTCTTTTATGTTTCCGTTTTTGTCGGAAATTAATTCAAATTTGATGCCGTTTACTTTGCCTTCAAATTTTATTTCTTCTTTTGTGTTTTGGATATTTTTAAAACTGATTGAGTCTAAGTTTTTCAGCAAATTACTTAGGACATTTAGATATGAGTTCTCATTTAAAAAATTACTATTGTCGAATTCTTGTTCCAAACCTTTGAACGAGATCTTTTGTTTTCCTTTGTTGTCTAATTCGAATGTAAAACCTTCCATTTTTTTATTGGTTATTTCAATCAAAACTTTTTCAGAATCTTTTGAAATTTCACATTCCACCTCTTTTTCAGGAGTTACTATAATAGCACTGGCTTTAAAATCGTGCAGCAAGCAATTTGCGTCGAATTTATTTCTTTTAGAGAAATATTTAAATAAAAAGAAACAAGAAAAAACTAATAAGCAAAAAAATAACACCCAAAAAACCTTTCTAATCATCATTTTTTCCTCCGCCGGATAAACTTTAGTTATTTTTATGATTAGAATTTGTTTTTTATAACCGTGTGCAGTACATATTTGAACCCTTTGGCAAAATTAAATGACATCAGTAAAAATAAAATCGAAATGAACAATATTTTATCAATGCTTGAATTTTTATTTTCATTTAATTTTAAATCTAACCATAGTTTTTCCATGTTTTCATTTATGCTATCTTCTAAATCCGTGAAAACCTGTGTTTTGCCATTATCTCTGTTTTTTACGTAAAAATAACTGGAATTTTTGCTTAATTCTTTTTCAACTTCGGTATTTGGGCTCAAGTAGCCGTTATTTTTCATATTTTCAAAAGCTATATCGTTTCGGCATAAAAAATTTATATACTCATGAGCTTCTTCATAATGACTAGTGTTTTTAGGTATACAGGCGCAATCTACAAATTTATTTGTATCTTCATCCGGAATGACAAATTTTATACTTGGGCTTAATGTTATTCCGGAAGTACTGACGTGGCAATAAAACGCAGCAAGAAAAGCTTCTTCGGAATTAAGTTTATCGAAAATTTGGTCCATAACATAACTTTGTATTAACGGTTTTTGCTTTTTTAATTCTCTCTGTGCTTCATTCCAATCGTTTATTTTCTTGCTATTTATATTTTTTCCAATGCGCATAAGAGAGACTCCGAAGGCATCCCTTGGATTATCAAAATATAATATTTTCCCCGAATATTTTTTGTTCCAAAGTATGTCCCAAGTCATTTTTTTTTCCTTTACATATTTTTCATTGTAGAAAATACCGACAAGACCCCACATGTACGGCACCGAATACTCATTCAAGGGATCGAATTCTAAATTTTTATGTTTATTATCTATGAATTTATAATTTGGTATTTTATCAAAATTAATTTTTTGTATTATACCCTTCTTTCTAAGTTTTGAAATCATATAATCGGATGGAAAAATCACATCATACTTTGCTCCGCCATGAACTAATTTTGTGTACAACTCTTCGTTGCTTTGAAAATTAGTATAATTCACTTTTATTCCGGTTTCTTGAGTAAATTTCTTATTAATATCCATTTTGATGCCATTAGGGCCATCAACCACTACAGTTTCACCCCAATTACAAACATTAAGAACAACATTTTGCGCCCTAAAATGCAATAAGAACAAAAAAACAACAGCGAACAAAAGAACAGAAAGCACAAATATTATTCTAAATTTATTTTTGTAAACATATTTACCCATATCTAAACGACTGAAAATTCTCTTTCTTCAAATTTTTTTATGTCATAAGAAACGCCTTTGGATTTTTGATTACTTTTGTACTGAATTCGCAGCTTCGCTATATCTTCCAATGAACTTACTTTATTGTTATGCCAATTTTCAATTATTTTATTTATGTAATTAAATATGTACTTACCTTTGGAGTTTACGCAAATATCATACGCCTCTTTTATTATCTCGGGAGGATACTTCCAAGTTTCAAACCACAAAACAACAGCCTCTTTTTCTTTCGCCGTTGGAGAACGTTTTTCAAAACCTATTATACTTTCATATTTTCTCCATAATCTTCCAAACTTATCTATTTCTTTAATTTTTTTTTCTACCTTTTCTATTGAATTAATACCATCTTTAGCCCAGTCGACTCCTACGCTATATATATATCTACAATTTGTCCTGTTTAAACCGGCACAATACTGTATAAGCATAATAATAACTGAATCACTCAGATGCTCCTTGTTTTTTAAATCCAAGAAAGTCGAAACATCCGCACTCGAAAGTTGTCTCTTTAATATATTTTCTGCTTCTCTCAAAAATAAAGAATTATCTTCTGCCGTGCTGTTGTATATGGAGCTTTTCCTATTTTTTCTCTGGCAGATAACTTCCCGATTATAAATTATTTCGAACAAACCGTTCTTTGCCCAAAATAAAATTGCACTCTCAACACTTTCAATATTTTCGTTTAACGTCTCGGCAATAAAGACAGAATCTATCTTTATCAGATATTTCTTAGAAATAAGAATTATGATTTTTAGTTGTAACACAGAGTCGGAAAGCTTTAAGTCGTTTATTTTTATGTTGGAAATAACTTCTTCCGGGTCGCACTTTAAAATACACTGCATTTACAACTCTCCTGCGCAAAAATAACAATCAAGGGTTGATTTTAACACATATTTTTCCCGTTTATATAAATTTAAAAGTTTTCGATATTTAACTTTATTGAGGATAAAATTTTTTGTTTAATTTCACTCAACTCTCCTTTTACGAAAAAACCACCGGCATTTTTATGGCCTCCTCCCTTGAATATCCGGCATAACTCAAGTACACTCAAATCTCCGTTGCTTCTTACGGAAACCTTAAAAAAATTCTCAGATTCCTCTTTTATGGTAACGGCAATCATCACATTTTCTATAACTAAAGTTGATGAAGCAACATCTAATTCACCGCATTTTTCTTTGCATTTATTCATTGTTTTTAATCTTATTGTACAAACAGAACACTTGTCATCAAAAAAATATTCAACTCTACTTAAAATTTTGCATTTTAAATCAAAAAAGAATTTAGTTTGTTTAAATATTTTTTTATTTAAATTATTGTAATTTATCATCGGATACAAAATCGAAGAAATTTTAAACACTTCTTCGTTTACATTTAAATTTTTGTATCTTGCTGTATCTGTTAATATGCCCGTGAAAATACATTCAGCAATTTTTCTGTCTATTTTCACTTTCATGTTTTCCAACAGATGATATATATTAATTGAATTAGATGCAGAAATACAATTAATATAATTTAGTTTAGCATATCCTTTGTTAGTTATATGATGGTCAATGCAAATATCTATTTTCAAATTTTCAGGATTGTATAAAAGCGAAATATCGGCGGTATCTATCGAGATAATCGTTTTCTTCTTAGATTTACGGGTATCCAAATACCTTAATAAAAAATCATATTTAATATATGCCTCTTCAGGAACAACAACACATACTCTTTTTTTAAGTTTTTTGAGTGCAAGATACAGAGCCATGGAAGAACCTATGGAATCGCCATCCGGGCGAAGATGAGACAAAATGCAAAAATCATTACATTTACTTATAATTTCAATTATTTTGCCAAACTTCTTAACATTCATAGATTCAACACATTAATTTTCTTCTGTATATCAAAACTATATTCTATGGAATTTGTAGGTATAAATTGTAACAAGGGCACAAACTTCATTTTTAATTTAGATGTTAATTTAGATTTAATAAATCCGCCGGCGTTGTTGAGAATTTTTGATGCTTTATTGCGTTCTTTTTCTCCATTCAGAGAACTTATAAAAACTTTGCACACCAAAAAATCATTAGACAACCAAACTCTGATCACATTCACGAACTTCCACTCTATTCTGGGATCTTCTAGATTCATTATTAAAGTCGAAATTTCTCTTTTTATACTTTCGCAAGCACGAATGACCCTTCTCTTGGGCAAATTATTTTTTTTATTTACCGAAATAACCTGATGACTTCTTCTAATGTTACTCATAGACACAACCTCTAAACTACTATTAATTTAGAAAATTCGCCCGAAATGTCAATTATATCAAAATTTTCTAGTTTTTTCTCGCGAGGCATAAAAACAGTATTTAAAAAAACGAATTTTTTAATACAGCTGTTTTTTATTCTTTCGATTGCATTCCCCGAAAGCACGGCATGAGAAGCACAAACATTTACTTCCGAAGCGCCTTTTTCGATCAACGCATTCGCTGCATTGCATATAGTACCCGCCGTATCTATTATGTCGTCTAACATAATAACTTTTTTATTTTTGACATCTCCGACTATATTCATTACTTCAGAAACATTGGCTCGCTTTCTGTATTTATCAACTATGACTATATTATTATTTTGACAACCTAAAAGATTAAATAAATTTCTTGTTTTTTTGATTGCTCCACAATCTGGGGAAACCAAAACAAATTCTTTTTCATCAAAGATTAACTTTTCTTTAATATATTTACAAAAAATATTTGAGCTATCTATATTTATAGAGCTTATGTTAAAATATCCTAGAATCTGCAAAGCATGAATATCAACAGTTATGATTTCATTAACTCCGGCTTTTTCTATTAAATTTGCAACTAAACGCGACGTTATTGGCTCTATTTTTGTCTTCTTATCTTGCCTCGAATAACCAAAATATGGCAGAATCATGGTTATCTTACTCGCGCCGTTGCTTCGCAGAGCATTCGACAAAATTAATGCTTCCATTAAGTTATCATTGACCGGATTTGATGTCGATTGAACAATGTAGCATTCAAAATTTTTTACATTTTCATTTATAACAAGCGAAATTTCCCCATCGCTGAATTTTCCCAAATCACATTTCGATAAACGCACACCCAGCTGCAAACACAAAGAATTTGCCAACTGTAAATTTGAATTTCCGGAAAAAATTTTAATATTACTCATAATATAATTACCATGCTTACATTTATTCGAGTTTTTTTAAATTCTCTACAAAATCACTTATGTCTTTGAATTGCCTATAAATCGATGCAAACCTAACATAAGCGACCTCATCGATAATTTTTAAAGCAGCCATAACTTTTTCGCCTATTTCATAACTGTTCACTTCCGAAACAAGCATATTTTGAAAAATATGCTCTATATTTCTGGATATCTCGTAAATTTTTTCGACTTCAACCGATCTTTTGTGACAAGCTTTTAAAATTCCGTTGATAACCTTCTCGATGTCAAAAATTTCTCTCGAGCCATCTTTTTTTATGACTACCATCGGAGTGAGTTCGACGGTCTCATAAGTTGTAAATCTTTTCAAGCAAGAAACGCATTCACGACGCCTCCTTATTCTTGTCCCGTCGTCAGTGGCACGGGATTCCAAAACTTTACTACTATTCAATAACTTACACAAAGGACATTTCATCGTGTTCCATCGCTCAAACCCAAATTCAAACAAACCCTGCCTGAGATTCTAATTTAATATTAAATATTGTCAATACACATAAAATTTTTACTCAAAAACGTCATACAGCCATAAAACTATTTTCATTAACAGCTATACCTAATCCCATTGTGCTTGAAATAAAACACGAACGTATATATTGAGATTTTATGGATACAGGTCTAGCCTTCGCGATCGTATTCATCAAAGACTCAAAATTTTCAAGTATTTTATCAGAACCAAAAGACTTCTTACCAATATAGCAATGCACTATGTTGTTCTTATCTGTTCTATACTCTATTTTCCCAAGTTTGATTTCCGTTATGGCTTTCCTAATATCTGACGTTACAGTTCCCAACTTAGGATTAGGCATGAGACCCTTAGGACCCAATATTTTACCAAGTTTGCTGATTGTCGGCATCATATCGGGAGTAGTAATCAAAACATCGAAATCAAACCAGCCCGACTGAATTTTTTCGATATATTCATCGGATCCAATCAAATCAGCGCCAGATTTCTTTGCAATATCTACATTTTCATTTTTACAAATTACAAGAATTTTTAAATTTTTGCCATTCCCGTTGGGTAAGACCAAAGTTCCTCTGACTTGTTGATTCGCTTGCCGTGAATCCACAGACAACTTGACATGAACCTCTATCGTTTCATCGAATTTGGCATTGGCGGCCTGTAGACATAACTCAACGGCTTCTTTCGATGTATACTTTAATTTTTTATTGAAAAGTTTGACAAGTTCGTGATATCTTTTACCTCTTTTTTTCATATCTTACCTCATAGACAAAGTTAATAATAATGGTCTAATTTTCAACAACAACACCCATGCTTCTGGCCGTACCGGCAATCATGCTGACTGCTGTTTCGAGCGACGCGGCATTTAAATCTGGCATTTTAAGCTCAGCTATTTTAACAAGTTTGTCTCTTGAAATCTTAGAAACTTTATTCTTATTCGGTATACCCGAACCTTTTTCAATGCCACATTCTTTTTTTATTAAAACAGCAGAAGGCGGAGTTTTCACTACAAAATCAAAAGTTTTATCTGTGTATATTGTTATTACAACCGGCACTACCATATTGGTGTCTTTTGTTCTGTCGTTAAATTCCTTTGTGAAACCGACTATATTAATACCATGTGGCCCCAAAATAGAACCAACGGGCGGCGCAGGCGTAGCCTTTCCCCCAGGTATCTGCAATTTGACCACTGATTTAATTTTTTTAGATGCCATATATCTTCCTCCGATAAATTAATCAACCTAATGGTATAACACTATCCATGCTAAGCTCTACCGACGTTTCCCTGTTGAATATAGAAACGCTGACCTTCAATTGCTCTTTTTCCATATTTATCTCAGTTAAAGTTCCAACATAACCTTCTAGAGGACCATCAATTATTTTTACCGAATCCGAGACTTTATAAGGTGCATCATATCTATTTTCAAAAGACTTGGCAACGCCCAATTTAAATTCCTCTTCCTGAGTAAGCGGAATTGGCCTACCATCGCCTCCGGCAAAACACACAACACCTCTGACGGATCTTATTAAATGACATACCTTATCATTCAAGTACATATTGATAAGAATATAACCTGGATAAATTTTTTTTAAAACTTCCCTTTTTTTCCCATTTTTTATCTCTGTAACTTTCTGAGTCGGGACTTCAATTTTTAAAACTTCTTTATCCATTTTTCTGTTCCCCAAAACCTTCACGATATTAGAAACAACGGCATTCTCATGCCCCGAATGCGTTTGCAATATATACCATTTAGCTTCCTGTTCTGTACTCATAAATATAACTGAGTTGCCTCCATAAAATTACAAATTAACCCGAAATCCTCATCATCATGCTCAATAAATGTCTTAGAATTATATCCAACAAAAAAACAAAAACGCCAACTATGAATATCATGGCAAGAGTCACCCCTGTATTTCTAAAGGTGGCTGCGTGAGTAGGCCACACGACCTTTTTAAGTTCAGAAATATAACATTTAATAAAATTTCCCACTTCTTTACTTTGTTTTGTTTTTTCAGTTTCTGTTTTGTTAACCACATTTACCAACTCCAATTCAAGATTTTACTTGACTTCTTTGTGCAGAGTATGACTTCTGCAAAAACTACAATGCTTATTAAAACCAAATTTTTCCGTAGATTTTTTTTTGTTTCTGGTTGTTTCATAATTTCTTCTTTTACATTCGGAGCACGCTAGAGTAACCTTATTTCTCATTGCAAAACCATCTCTTGATAAAATATAAACATTGCCTCTAGATATTATAAGTAGGAAAAAATAAAATATCAAATTTTAACCTGCAATTTTTGGCGGAGGAGATGGGATTCGAACCCACGGACAAGCATTACTCATCAACCGATTTCGAATCGGTCTCGTTACAACCACTTCGATACTCCTCCATGTACACATTGTTCATTATAAAAACAACATACTTTTAATTCAAATCTAATTTGCCTTCAATATTAGGCCTGCCCTAAAACTGATCTTTTTACAAATTTCATAGTCAATGCGGTACTCGTAAATTACTCACATACAACTGATATGCTCGCGTTCCTATGTTTTTCTTTTCTCGAAATTTACCAAAACAATTCAGTTTTATGGTAGATTTAATGACTCTTATAAGCTTCCGTAGCCATGCGATCGCATTCTTCATTTTCCGGATTTCCGGAGTGACCTTTTATCCATATCAAACTAATTTTATGTAAGTTAATTAAATTCAAAATTTCTTTCCAAAGTTCTATATTTATAACTTCTTTATTATTAGATTTTTTCCAATTATTTTTGGACCATTTAAAAAGCCACTTCTTTTCTATAGCATTTATTATGTATTTCGAGTCACTATAAACCTCTACCTCGCATGGCTCTTTCAAAATTTTTAGCGCATTTATTATCGCAGATAATTCCATTCTGTTGTTGGTTGTCATTTTTTCAAAGCCACTTATTTTTTTTTCGTGGCCATTATATCTCAAAATCGCCGCCCAACCTCCCGGGCCAGGATTTCCACTACAAGCACCGTCTGAAAATATCTTAACTTTTTTCAAAACTATCATCTTTTTTTATTTAAATTTTAAGCCAATCTTTTTTTGAACAATATACCATCCAAATGATCTATTTCGTGACAAACCGCCTGAGCTTTGAAATCTTTGCACGAAAACACAAAACTATTGCCATTCCTGTCTTGGGCACGAACTTTAATACTTTTGGGTCTGACAGTAGCACCAAAGAAACCAGGGCATGACAAACATCCCTCGTTAGAAACACGATTACCTTTTTTTTCCAAAATTTCAGGATTAATCATCTCTGTAAGATCGTCATTTATTAGTACAATTGCAACTCTTTTAAGCAAACCGATTTGCGGAGCCGCCAAACCAACACCTTTGGCCGAAATTAAAGTTTCTTTCATATCATCTAATAATTCAAATAACTCACTATCGAACGATTCTACACTTTTACTTACCATACCTAAAACAGGATCGCCTTCGAAAACTATTTTTCTTAAAGTCAAATTTTTGTACCTCTTGTTCTAAAAATTTAATTAAAAGACAACCATAGGATTCATATCCACAAACATGAATACTGAGCCTTTCAATCTTTTAACTATTTCATTAATTTCATATTTTATCAATGTTTTTTTTAAAATATTTCTGAATTTTTTGCTGTTTTTGCATTTAATTATTATTTTAAACCTAAATTTATTAAATGCTTTTTCCAAAACAGCGGGAGATGGGCTCAATATACGGACTGGTATTTTTTCGGAGGACTTTATTTCTTCCTTTAATATATTGTAGAAAAATTTACATGCAAAATTCGCTTTTTCTTTATTTTCTCCGTAAAACCCTATTAAACATATATCGGAAAACGGGGGATACAATAGTGATTTTCTGATTTTTATTTCGTTTTCATAAAAAAACTCATATTTTTGTTTTGATGCAAAATTTATAACCGGATGGTTTTCCATAAAGGTTTGGATAATAACCTCACCGGGCTTTTCTCCTCGCCCGCAACGACCGGAAACTTGAGAAATCAAAGAAAATGTATGTTCATAACTTCTAAAATCCCAATCATACAAACTTTGATCGGCAGATAAAACTCCGACAAGGGTAACATTCTCAAAATTCAGACCTTTAGCAATCATACGAGTGCCTATCATAAGATCATATTTTTTCTTTCTGAATTCTTCAAAAATTTTTTTATAATTATTATCTTTGTTTATATTATCCGAATCGACTCTTGAAATTTTTAATTCGGGCATTAGATTATTTATTTCATATTCGATTTTTTGAGTACCAGAACCAAAAAAACACAATTTATCTTTTTCGCATTTGGGGCACGATTTTGGTTTTGGATATATTGTCGAACAATAATGGCATTTTAATTTATCTATTTTTTTATGGTAATTCAAAGAAATGTTGCAATTTTTACAAAATAAAACTTCATTACACGCTACACACTTAACAAAAGTATGAAATCCTCTTCTATTTAATAAAAGTATCGTTTGCTCGCCTTTTTGAAATTTTTTTTTAATTTTTTCGCAAAGCTCTTCGCTTAAAAGAACATCTTTAAACTTATTTTTTTCCATATTGATTATTTTGATTTTCGGAAGTACAGCTTTGCCGAAACGTTTATCTAAAGAACACAGGAAATATTTTCCGGTTTTGGCAAAATAAAAACTTTCCAATGAAGGTGTCGCAGAAACCAGTAATAACTTTGCATTTTCGTTTTTGCATCTGAAATATGCAACTTCCCTTGCGTGATATCTTGGTGTTGTTTCGGATTTATAAACGATTTCATGTTCTTCATCCATTATAATAATGCCTAAATTATCCAGCGGCGCAAAAACAGCACTTCTAGTACCTATTACTATTCTTGCTTTACCTGATTTTATATTACACCACTCTTTTTTTCTTTTTGAACCACTCATTCCACTATGTAAAACACAAATAACGTCTTCATTCCCGCCGAAATATTCTTTAAAAATATTAACGGTCTGCTCTATCAGGGAAATTTCAGGGACCATAAAAATTATGTTTTTATTATTTCTGAGAACAAATTCACAAATTTTTAATAGAACGAAAGTTTTGCCGCTGCCTGTTATGCCAAAAAAAAGCGAAGGCTTGTCCTGATTTTTGTACCAATCTATAAGATCAAGAAACACCAATTCCTGATATTTGTTTAGAAAAATTTGTTTTATAAATTCAACTTTCTCCAATTTATTGATTCTTGAAGGTATCAAATCAGCTTTCATTCTTTTGATTACATTTGGTACAATAAAATCAAAAACTTCGTATGAAGTACAGAAATATTTTTTTGCGAGCCACGTAGCCATATCTAACAAGTTTAAATCTAAAATCTGGTTAACGTCAACTAACTCTCGTATTTCCTTAAAATTACCAGTATTTTCTTCAAAATCTATCGAGAAAACCAAACCAAACCTGATTGAATTATTTCGACCAAATGGAATTTTAACTCGATAACCTTCACAAATCGTATCCGAAAAATGCTCAGGAACGATATAACTATACAAACAGTCAAAGTTAAATTTCGTACCTTTCACTGCCACTTTAGCTATTTTTATTTTTTTCATTTTTGCTAAAACTTAATTATCAATACAATGAAAATCGTATCTTTTACTCTTAAAATCTTTTATGGCAAGGGTTATTGGATTTTCGATTAATTCTCTTTCTCTTGACTCATATTCAGAAACTATTTCTCTGGCTCTTTTAGAAATCAAAATAACCAACGCATATCTGCTGGCTCTTCCTTCAAACATGTCCGACAAAGAGGGTATCAACTTTTTGCCCATACTAATATTACTTCACTCCGTTTTTATTTTATTTATAATATCTAAAATTTTAATTGCACAATTAAAATAATTATCATTTACAACAAAATAATCATAATCTAAGCCTTTCATTATTTCTTTTTTAACAACACTCAATCTTTTCCTTATTTCCTTCTTTGTTTCGCTTGAACGGTCTTTTAATCTATGTTCCAAAACAGATAAACTCGGCGGCAAAATATATATCAAAACACATTTCAAACCAAGCTCTTTCTGGCATTTGTCCCTTAATTCTAGACCACCATTCACCTCAATGATCAAAATTATATCTTTATTTAAACTGATGTTGTTCGTGATTTCACTACGAAGAGTACCATAACTGTTATCACAATACGAATTATATTCCAAAAATTTATTTTGTAAAACCAAAGAATCAAATTTATTTTTATCAAAAAAATAGTAATTTACGCCGTCTATTTCGTTTTTTCTGGGTTTTCTTGTCGTGGCGGAAACAGATAAATAAAAGTTTGAGTTAATCTTCATCATTTCTTTTACAACTGTATCTTTACCCACGCCGGACGGACCTGATACAACAATCAAAATAGAGTTATCTTTCATACTTCACCATTTATCGACGATTCACACAATCAAAACACGCTTTCATACTTGCTGGTAATTTTTCAACAAAAGCACAAAGAGCCTGAAAAACTTTTTCATCTAAAAAAATTTCAATTCTTCTAAAAATGTCATTTAAAATAAATTGTGAGCATCTTCCCTCGCATAATGTTGGTAACAATTCACCGATACGATAAGATAAACTTCCCGCAAAAGCAATATCTCTGTAAAGTAAACCATTTATGAGAGAAATATGCCTAAGAATGTAACGAAAAATATTACTATTATTCGCATTATTCTCCGTTTCTTCTAAAAGTATTAACCTCAAATGTTTAATAGTTTTATATGCCACGCCTTTAAAAATAAAGTACGCCTCTATCTTCGATTCCCAATGCTTGTGGAGATGCTAATGACAAATAAATAAAGACAAAAAGTGTTTGTAAATCTGTTAGAATTTCTTTTTTGTATTCATTTTCATTATTTATTTTACTCAAACATTTTCGCAGCACTTCATTTTGTAATTTCTTGAAATTTCGAAGTATTTTGGCATATTCATTTTTAAAATAATCATTGAATTCAACACCTTTTTTTGTCACTTGTTCACACGTTAATTCATCAATTTTTTGAGCAAGCAAATTTCGACTAATTTGTTCTTCTTTTCCGTCACTCATTGCACGAGAACCACCATTATAACTATTTCTAATAGTTATAAATTATTATGATAACCATTTCTAGTAATATAATCCACTATAAGACTTGATAGCAATTACAGGTTGTAACAAGTTGTAACAATATAAAATAGTATTTTTAATATTTTCATCTGGTATACAAACTAAAATTCGATATACAAGTGAATATTCAGAGCTTCATTTGCACGTGAATATTTACTCAAATCTATATTGTAGTCATCATATTCTATTTCTAAGTTGTTTTGTCCCAAATCTAAATTAGAATATAAAAAACTTTCGTTTTTATTTTGGTTAGTAAATTCGATGACTTCGATATTTGCATCAGAATCAGCCCTAACAATCGGTTGATAGCATATAAAGACAGTCAAGATGTAAAAAAACCATCTTAGTTATTTTTAATTTTTTCATAGACAACATTCTACTATGAACTTAAAATTATAAGCTACGCATGGATTCTAATGCTAAATCAGCAAATTGCCAAATGTTTAAAAATTAAAAAAAGTTTTTAATATTTATTTTTTACTGGTTGATTTTTTTGGAGTTAAATATTAGAATACTAGAAGGCTGTTTTACTTTTGTAAATTTTTGGCGGTTTTTTGATATGGGCTATTTTAGTAAAAAAATATCAGTGGCATTAGTTTTGTTTGCGGTAATAGGTCAACCTTTAAACAACGCGACCGGTTCGAACTTAAAAAATTCTGGCGATTACCAGTTTTCATTTAGTGATTTCGAGGAAAGAAAGCAAAGAATTAGAAACAGAAATGAAGTTGAGCGTATCGTAATGCAGCAAACCATAGATTCTGGATTTCCTTATGGAGAGCGTTATGTTCCAAATGATGAAAATAATGCTAAAGATACATTTTTTCAGGGGGAAATAGAAAAAGATGAAATTGCAAAAATTACTATTACTGATTATAGAAAATTGGCAACTGGCGGTATCAAGTCAATGTGCCCGAACCAAGGATATAGTTGGTGGTGTCACTTAGTGGCACTCGCGGGAATGATTTACTCAAAAACAGGGGAAACACCGAGTATAATACAAATGGCTTTATCCAGAAATAAACACGGAAAAGATCACCCGGGAGATATACCAACACAACAGACTTTAGCAACTACCAGACGTGAGCTTTCTCGACTTATGGAACTTATGTTGAAAAATACAAATCTTCAACCGGTTAGAGTTAATGTTAGCGCTTCCAAGGATTATTTTGTGAATTCTTTAAAAAGGCAAATTGCTTATTTAACTAAAAAACATGGTCCTGTCGTAACAGATATTGGTCTTACAAATCGTGGTCGCGCGCATGCTTTTTTGATATTATGGTCAAACGAAATCAACATATGTTTTGAAAATTGGGGCAAAAGATACGTTGTAGATGTTTCTAGTTTTTTAAATCTAGTCAAAAACAATGAGAATAAAATTAATAAATTTAGAGACTACATTAGTTGTTCTTTTTTCTGCTACGCCGAAAAAAAGAACGGAGGTTTAGAGCGTAAAGATATTACGTTCGTTGAAAATAATACTGATTCGATAGATATAGAGTTTTTTACGTCTGATAGTAATAAAACCTCCGTACCTGTTGAAAACAATAAGAATTCAACAAAAGTGGATAATGGACTTCTTCCCAGTGGATAATAAACTTTTCCCCAAATTAAGCAACCATAACAAAATTACAAATATCAGAAATAAGATTAAACCTAAGAGAAAAAACACTTTCTGTGATTTCTGTATCTGTTAGCTAAAATTTTAAAACGTTTGATAAACCCGATTACATTTTCGATTTTAACTCGCACACTAGAAATTTCTCGATTTTTTAATTTTTCTTGTTTTGTAAGTGATCGTTTATTTTCTTTTTTGAGTTTCCGAATTTTTATGAAATTTATGAATGTCTTGAAATCACGTGTTTGCTATAGTCAAATTCTTTTCAAAAAGTAAATAATGTGGTACAATAACAAAATAAATTCATACCCAATAAAGTTTTGGATTATGTATTGTCAAAATTAATAAATTCTAAATATTGCTACAGATATTCATCTGAAATCTATTGAAAATCCGCAATCTCCTTCTATTACTCTATCATTTGTTGTTAATGTGCCCAATATTATTGCCATGACCAAATCCAATCTTTTGGTAATTTTTCAACAAGGTCACAAATAATCGAACAAAAACAATCTTTTTCGCTGATAAGTGGAAAAAGTTTATTATAAAAAATAACTTGTGAGCATCTATCACTTTCTTGTAATTCTTCAAGACAAATTTTTAAATCACCCTTAAGTCCTCTGTAATCTTCAGGTAGTCCTCCATCACTGATCATCCGAAGAAGACGTTTGACGGCTTCTGTTGCAATAATTCTAAAACAAGCCACATGTCCTTCTCCTTCGTTGATGATTCGTGATTTATATCCTAATGCTCCTCTACTCGATGATGATAAATAAAGAAAGATAATAATTATTCCTAAATTCGCTATGAAATCCTTTTGATCTTCATTACTTATTTCTTTAAATATTTCTTCTATTTCTTCAAAACAACTTTCTGGCAGCACTTTATCCTGCACTTTCTTAAAATTTTTAATTATTTTGTCATATTCATTTTTAACATATTCCTCAATTTCCTCAATTTTATAATTCTCTTTTTGTACTGCAATGTCAATGGAATTGGAATATTCTTGTTTTCGACCATTAATTAACGAATTGCTATAGCATTGCAAAACAATTTCTCTAATACCTTCATCCGGTAAACAACCTAAAACCCAATATATATAAAACGAATATCCTTCTTGATTTACTTTTCTATATTTACTCCAATCTATACTGTAACCATAATCTATTTCGATCGGATCGATTTTTTTAAAACTTTCAAATTCATTTCTTATTGGTAAAAAATTTATTATTGGTAAATCATTTCTTCTTGTTATTAAAAAATTTCTTCTTGGTAAATTATCTAGAGCCTGTTCCCACTAAAAAAAATAAACAAAAAATGCTATAATAAAATAGATGGAAATAACAGAAGAAGGATATGAAAAAATTAAAAATTTATTGCCTGTACAAAGAGGTAATGTGGCAGTAAACAATCTGGTGTTTATAAATGCATTACTGTATATCTGTGAAAACGGCTGTAAATGGAGGAAACTGCCGTCTGAATTTGGAAATTGGCACGTGATATACAAGCGTTTTAGGCGTTGGATTGAGGTCGGTATTATTGAAAAATTATTTAGAGAATTGCACGTACAAAATGTTCTTAAACTTAATCCTGAGGCTTTATTTATGGATTCTAGAAGCGTCAAAGTACACCCAGACGCTTGTGGGGCTTTAAAAAAACGGAAAACAAGCCATAGGACGCTCTAAAGGCGGGCTAACTACAAAAGTTCATATGATATGCGCAAATGAAAAAAGAGCTGTTGATTTTATTTTAAGTGAAGGCCAGTGTCATGATGCACCGCATGGAAGACTTCTTATGGAAACGGTAGATAAACCTGATACTTATATATACCTTTAGTTATGGACAGAGCCTATGAAGATGATCTTACTCGATATACTGCTCAAATACTTAATTTTAGTCCTATTGTGCCTCCTAAGAAAAATCGTAAAAAACCTTGGGAATACGATAAAACTCTCTATAAAAGGCGTAATGAAATTGAACGTCTTTTTCGACGAATTTGTGGATTTCGTCGTATATTTTGTAGATTTGAAAAATTAGATATTATGTTCATTGGATTTATACAACTCGCTCTTGTTTTTGTATCAATTTTTTAGTGGGAACAGGCTCTAATTAAAAAAAATACAAGCTACGAATGTAGCTTGTTTTTGAAGTTTATCAAATAGAAAAATAAATCTACTTAATAATTTGAATATTTAATTTCAAATGGAACCATATCCGAACCGTAGCATCTGCTTTGATTGACTCTTATAATTTTTATTACATTTATTGCATCGTCTATTGAACTAAGTCTATTATATACTCCAGGAACATTCAAAGCATTTCCAATGAGAGCATAAATAGGGTCTATATCACAACAGAAATCAATGAACTGCACTTCACTGTCCTGTTCCATTCTCTTTAATATTTTATTTTGCACAATTTTTTCCACTTCGTCCCTTAGAGTCGCATCTGTTATTTCATTAAATCTGTTTAAAAAGACAATTATTCCACAATCTGGTGGAATAGCGTAGAAATAATCATCTAAAAATTCTCCGGCACAATCAGGAGAAGAAATATTATTAGATAACTTTAACGCATCTAAAACAATTACTGCAATATTTGTTTTACTAGCAAATTTTAAAACAAGCCCGCGAGATTTTTTATCTCCTACTGTATCCCATAATTTTAAAGTAAAATATTCGGTATTAATCTTCATAATTTTACTTGTATGGACAAAATATTCGGGGTTCTGTCCTTTCGAAAGATCATAACCAACAAACCTATTAAAAACATAGGTTTTACCCGATCCTTCATCACCGAAGAAAGCAACATTAACAAAGTAGGCCATGGAACTTACTGAAAACATAAAACTAAGAACCGCAACTGTAAAAAATAAAACTATTTTTTTAAATTTTGATGTCATCATTTAATATATCTCCTTAATTCATTTTTTATAATTTAACTCATTATCTAATTCATTTTTATTTTCTGTTTTACTAATTTTTTTTGCCGGAGCTAACTTTTCAAAAAACATAAATGCTAGATAGCCCAACCCACTGGCAACAGAAACCGCTATCGCCGAATGTAAAATCGGTCTTTTACAAAAACATCTTATGGATCTTGAAAGTATATTATCACTGACTGGGACAACGCCTTGCCAAAATGTTATACCGCTTCCGAATCTTGAAAGTGATCCACAAACAAGCTGCTCTAACCCCAGGATTAAATGACCCATAGCGCTAATACGCATAATTCTGTCTGTAAATTCCCGTGTTTTGTTTTCCGGACCATGTGCTTCTAAAAAATATTTTTCAGGATAACTGTCATCCACTTCGACAGCTTGAAGAACAAAAAACCTATCTGTTGAGACGTTCTCATCAAACCAAATTTCCATCCTTTGTTTATTTAAATTTTCAATTTCATATTTTTTATATTTCTTTTTTATATTTCTTCAATATTTTTACGCTTCATGCAAAAAACCACCCCAACACAGATTTAAATTAATTTTAACCCCATAACCGGAATTATATTAATTTTATCTATAATTTCAATATTTAATCATTCCATCTCGATTTAATGTATATTTCTTTCTTTTATTTGCCTTTCTTTGTTTCGTGTAAATAAATTCTAGCTAAATTTGACGGTCTGAAATAAAGCCTTTGTATAATTGTCTACCCCATTGTTATTTTTCACAAATGCCTTCATTTTTTCTAATAGGGCGTTTGCGCCGTATTTGCTAGAAACACTGTCTCCACTACTATTCGAACAATCAATATTCTTGATTTTAGATTCAATATTTGGAAACAAAACGCCAAAGTCCAGAGGTTTGCCAGGAACTTCCTCTTTTAACTTGTAGTCATGGGCATAGTTATATATATTACGCAGAAGAACGCTAACCTCGACAAAATTTATATTTTCTATTTGTTTTGTTGCATCGTTAAACGGAGAGTTCAAAATTTCTCTTAATACTTTGGTTTCCATTTCTTTTTCTGGCAATGGTGCAACCCCTACTTTGTTCGTATGTAAAAACTCATCACGACTTGCCGGCAGTGTTCTGATTTCTATTTTTCCTTGGTTGCTATCATTTAATTCAAATGGCAAAATTTTCGCTTGTTGGGGCCCGAATGCTGGTTTCGTTAATTTCGAACGATCAATAACATGGGGTTTTCCGTTATTGTGCCTCCGATATCCCTTTTGTTTTGAGTGAAATTTGCTGTTGTTAGACACTTCTAGCTTGTTTTTTATATCTTCTCTTATTTTTTCAAGCGATTTAATGCATTTTTTTCTTACCTCAACATTTTCTTGTGAAGAATGCTCAATCATCATTTCGGATTTAATTTTTTCGATTTCTTCATTTATGACTGCTATTATTTTTAATAATCTATTTTTGTATTTAAATTTGGCGTTAAAATCATTATGTAA
The DNA here is from genome assembly GCA_036322855.1 of Candidatus Improbicoccus pseudotrichonymphae. Lineage (GTDB taxonomy): Bacteria > Bacillota > Clostridia > Oscillospirales > Acutalibacteraceae > Improbicoccus > Improbicoccus pseudotrichonymphae. The sequence goes on along the minus strand of AP027924.1, from coordinate 838,169 downwards.
ATGAACATGAAAACCATGGTGTTTTAAATTCTTTCCAAATCTTGTCTTAGGTTTTGGTGAATCCGACGATTTTTCTTTGAATTTGCCGTGATCAAAAACATGAAGAGACCTTTCTTTATTCTCTTCTTTTTTTTGAAGTTTGTCATGATCACATTTGGGGTGAGACTTCTCTTCTATGTAATTGTTATGATAACATTGATTATACTGTGGATTTTTTGCGCTTGCCAAACCTGAAGCAAAGGGCAGCATGCTCAGAGCCGCCAATGTCCCGGAGACAATTTTAGGCATAGCACCAACATTTTTGCCACCGGAAATCGAATCTAAATCCGAACCATCCATTTCTTCAAATTTGAAATTAAATTCATCATATATACTTTTGAAAAAGTTAATAAATTCCCCAAAACTGTAACCCGATTCAATGGATAAACAAAACTCATAAAGTTTCCTAATGGAATTAATACCCTTAAATTCACGTAATTTTTCTTCATTTTTGAGGATTTTGTTAAACACTTCATTTATTTTATTGTTGACATCCATAAATTCCACCTTCCATTCAAGTCTGTTTTAATTTTATTACAAACTATGCATGCTGTCAAATAAAAATTTTATTTAAATATATATTATCAATCAGAGCCCGCACAGATAAAATAATATATGCTATAACGTTAGGAACGGAAACAATATAGAGAAATGTATAAAAAATAGAGCGTTCTTAAAAAGCAGAAAACTCTGTAGGGCAGACGATAAATTTTCAAAACCAATTTTACCAACACCGAGTTTTACCTATTGTAAGTGTATGGTTTACAGATAATATGTTTTTTGGTCGATCAAATTATAAGATATAAGATTCCCAACCGTTTTATTACTGCAACATGACTCATACCAAGTAATCTTTCAATTCTCCGAAATCTAATTCCTTTTGTATAAAATATCTAAGCGCTTTTTGTTTTTCTTTTTCTGAGCAACCCTTTTTTCACTTCTGGTATAATTGCAACCGCAATTTTTGCACATGTATCTTTGTTTGCCAAGCGCAAATCCTCTTTTTACTTTTTTGTCGTTGCCACATTTTGGGTATTTTATTTCTTTTTCCATTCTATAATTTTAGCTTACTATATATTGCACTATCATCACAAGAGGAGCAATAGCAACACAAAAAAGAACAATGAGAATAGCAGAAACATAAACGCCCGCTGCAGCAGCACCAGCAACTCTAACCATATCTTTTGAAAAACACCAAATTTGTTTAAAAATTTGTTTAATCTTACTGTTTTTTTCTTTAAATTTTTCAAGTTTTTCACGTTTTTCGCATTTAGGAATGTATTCCAATTTTTCACTAAAATCTTCGTTATCGTTTTCGCCTTTACTGCCTTTTAAACTATTTTCACTCTTATCTATATCGAAGCTACTATTGACTTCCATATCATCATCCACTGATTTGAAAACATTAACGACAACATTAACTTTACCATCTGTATTCAAAGGAAGTTTAGCCCCAACAAAAGACTGACAACACATAGTAATAGCTAAAACAGAAGATATTATCTTATTATTTTTACTAATCTTCTTGCTATTTTTATTTTCACCTATTCCATTGCTTTCTTTTTTCATAGAGAGATCCCCTGAAAGACCTCTCTCTCTCTCTCTCTCAAATCGAGAGAATTCATGAGAGATTTAATAAACTTATTTTTCATAACCTTTCCTCCTGATATTAAAATATAAATCAGCGAAAACACTGATAAATTAATTATAGCATTTTGAATTTTGCTGTCAAACAGAATTATGCGAAGCATTTTAAATGTTGCCTCTTACTTTTATGGCAATTTTTTTAATAGAATATTAATGGGATTTTAACGAATAAATATGTAACATGTAATTTTTAGTAAACATATTATAAATAAAGAGAAAAATAAATTAAAAAAACAGCTAAAATGGCTTATTTTTTTCTCTGATTTTCACATTTAATTTTAAATAAAATATAAGAAAAAAATATTGCAAAACACTACATATAGCGTGTATATTATTTAAGTACACCACATATAGTGTTTGGAGGTTAAAAAAATGGATGTAATAACGCTTTATAGTACCGGTTGCCCGAAGTGCAAAATTTTAGAACAAAAATTAAATAGCAAGAGAATTCCTTACAGAGTAATAAGAAATAAGGAATTGATCATGGGAATGAGAATAAAGGAGGTTCCGCAACTTCAAATCGGACATGAGTATCTCAATTTCAATGAAGCAAATAGTTGGGTTAATGGAATATAATTTTAAAAAGGAGCAAACAACGAGATTTTGATTTTTTCAAATCAAATCTTCGTTTAAAATAAATATGAAAATTAAATTGGATTTAAATAAGAATTTCTCGAATTTTATTGAAGAATTAAAAGAAAAATATGGAAAAAAATTTGAGGTAATGAATGGTTTTTCCGATTCACACCTAAATTTTACTGATTTTATTAAAAATTTTGTGAGAACGAAAACGGTTGCCGATAATACAATTGACGCAAATGCGAATAGTTCTACTCATGATGTTCGTACCATGCTTTCTGATATGGTAAAACCTCATGCTAAATTAATCTCTTTTGAAAGAATTTTTACCCTAATGCAGGAAAAATATGGTCTAGAAGAAGCAAAAGAATGGTTAGAAGGCGAATGGAACGGCCGATTTTATATGCATGATGCAACGAGTGTTGCTTTTATTCCATATTGTTATTCATATGATTTAGATAAACTTGTGGAAAAAGGGCTATTTTTCATCAATAGGTTTAAAACAGATGCACCTAAGCATTTGACGACTTTTAATGATCATGTGCTCGAGTTTATTAGTTGGGCCTCTACTCGTTCTAGTGGGGCCGTAGGGCTTCCAAGTTATCTTCTTTATTCTTATTATTTTTGGTATAATGATGTGAAACAAGGGTTTTACATAAAAGACCCTGAATACTACAGAAGACAATACTTTCAAAAATTTGTATTCGATTTGAATCAACCATATCTTAGAGTGACAGAATGTGCTTTTTCTAATATTACCATAATGGATAGAAATTATCTGATAGAACTCTTTGGAGGGAGGACTTTTCCTAATGGTGAATTTGCAATTGATCATATTGAAGGAATAATCGAACATCAGAAAATATTTATGGAGGTAGTTGCTCAAGCCAGAAGCGAAACAATGATGACTTTTCCAGTTATTACTTTTTCTCTCTTATATCAAAATGGCAAGTTTGTTGATGAAGAATTTGCCAGATGGTGTAATAAGCACAATATGAAATGGTTTGATGCTAATTTTTATGTCGGGAATGACGTAACTAACCTTTCTAATTGTTGTAGATTGATTTCAAATACAAAAAAATTAACTGCGTTTATAAATTCAATAGGCGGAACGGCTTTATCGATAGGAAGTGTTAAAGTTAACACAATAAATTTGAGACGTATCGCACTTGAAAGTACAAGTAAAGAAGAATTTATTCAAATTTTAAGAAAACGTGTTGATATTTGTATAAAAGCGTTGGATATAGTACGCAAAATAATAGTCCAAAACATTAAAGACGGAATTTTGCCGAATTATACCCACGGCCTTATCGAATTAGACAAACAATACAACACGGTGGGTATAACATCCATGTATGAGGCCATGGAGGAATTCGATTTGATTAAAACCGACGAATTCGAAAATAAGTATTACTCCGAAGAAGCTCTTGAGTTTTCCGGAAAAATTCTGGATGTAATTAACGAAACCAAAGATTCTTATAATTTTGAATACAGCATAAATGTGGAGGCTATTCCGGCAGAAAGGGCAAATGTTGTTCTATGCCAAAAAGACAACGAATTATATAAAGACAAAAAGAATTATTTTATATATTCCAATCAATGGATACCGCTCATGGAAAAATGCACGCTTAACGAAAAAATAAAGCTCGGTGCAAATTTAGATATAAAATGCGGCGGAGGACAAATAACACACATAAATTTAATGGGTGATTTTGCCTCGGAAGAGCAAGCATGGGAACTTTTGAATCACATTACCAAAAGCGGTGTTATTTACTTTGCATACAATAGAAAAATTTCAATATGCAATAAAGAACACGCATTTACTGCTGAAATTTGCCCAAAATGTGGAGAAAAATCAGTGGATACATATTCCAGAATCGTTGGGTTTTTGGTACCATTTTCGGCTTACAGTAAAGAAAGAAAACAAGAATTTAACGAGCGAAAATGGCACGATGTCTCTAATTTATAACTTTGGTGCTTAATTACATCATGTTGAGACAAACAATAACATTAAAAGATATTTTGGATGAAGTGTTTCAGGATTATAAGTTGCCGTCTATGTTGTTGGCAATGCCGGCATGTGATTTTAAATGTTTCAGAGAGTTAAAACTCGATATAAAACAATGCCAGAATTTTGAACTCTCCAAGAGAAGGAATATCATACTAAAAATAGAAGACGTCTTCTCGAGATATAATTCTAACCCGATAACTAAAGCAATCATATTAGGTGGGTTAGAACCTTTTCTTAGTTTCGGCGAAATACATAGTTTAATAGATTTTTTTAGAAAAAATAATTGCTTTGATGATATTGTCATATATACAGGTTATTACAAAAACGAAATAGAAAAAGAAATCAAAATCTTAAAAAAGTACGAAAATATAATAATAAAATTTGGCCGCTTTCTGCCAGATTCAAAGTCTGTATTCGATGAAATATTAGGAATAAATTTAGCCTCTGAAAATCAATATGCGGAAAAAATTTAGAAATAAACAGATTAGTAATCGAATTTATTTGGCATAAAAGTGTTAGAAGTGATTGATTGAGCAATTTTATTCAGATAAGACACGTAACCTCTAATTCTACGGTAATGAAAATGTCGTATAGAGGCATTCTAACAAATAAACAATGAAAATAATACCAAAGGGTTTTTCACGGATATGCAAGAGTAAGAGTAGACGAAATAAAACTTGTTAATGCAGTTTTATATTTAATTGAAAATGATTGCAAATGGAAATCTTTGCCGCGCGATTTTCCTTCTTACGGCAGTATTGCGAAATTAATATATAAATGATACGATAGAAGAAATAAGGTGCCCGAAATGTAACCAAAAAGAAAAAATAAAAAGGAGAAAAAATCGAAATTTTAGAATTATAGATGAACTTTGCATAAATTTTAATAAAAATATTTAGCTTTAGATTGTGGTAAACCCGAAAACTCAAAAACTTGATAGATTTTAATAAATTAAATTTTTCGGGCTTCAAGAATGTACATCTTGTATCCATGATTTTTTAATGCTTCTACCAATTCTTTAGGTACTAAAAAACAGTAAAAGACAATATTAACTAAACAAAAATCATAACCAACTTTATTATCTTTATTATCTTTGCACAATAGCTTATATGCACGAGGTTCAGCGTTTTCTATAGCTTCTCCCCCTGTCATTATTTTATAAATAAACTTAGAGTATTCACTTTCCAGTTGTTCCATTACTTCTTCTTTTACACTATTACTTTCATTAGGACGATGAAAAGATACATCTGTGGCTCCAATATTGATAACTGATTTTTGTTCTTCGCCGCCGCACATTAATACTCTAATGGATTTTTTAAATTTCCATAATGAACCACTTTCATCTAAATTTTCATAACGCCCTCCGCCAAAACCATCTTCATCTACGAATCTGCCTATATTACAAGTTTTGTAAGTCTTTCCATCTATTTCGATTTCTCCAATCATTGGTTCTTCTTCTCCAATCATTGGTTCTTCTTCTCCAATCATTGGTTCTTCTTCTCCAATCATTGGTTCTTCTTCTTTCTTTTTAGAACTAATTGCATCATATATAACTAAAGCACCAACGCCTAAGACACTAATGCCAGCAATAGTTTTAGCTAAAATTGAAAGCCATAAAATTAAAAGCCATTTAGATTTATTAACCGCATCGTCCTTTTTACTTTCATCTTTATTTTCATTTTTGTCTTCCGTTATCTCAACATTTTTCTTGCTATCTATTTCCTTGCTATCTACAAGTTGACTATCAGGTTTAACAGCCCCAACCAAAGACTGACAACACATAGCAACAGCCAAAATAGAAGATATTATCTTATTATTTTTACTAATCTTCTTGCTATTTTTATTTTCACCTATTCCATTGCTTTCTTTTTTCATAGAGAGATCTCCCTGAGAGACCTCTCTCTTTCTCTTTCTCTTTCTCTTTCTCGAATTGAGAGAATTAACGAGAGATTTGATGAAGTTATTTTTCATAACCTTTCCTCCTGATTTTAAAATATGAATCAGCAAAAATACCAATAAGATAATTATAGCCATTTTGAATCTTGCTGTCAAACAGAATTATGCGAATCATTTTAAATGCGACACTATTTAGCGGCGACTTTGTCTCCGCAGGAGACAATTTAGAGCCGCATGTTTCTTTGGGTTTCACCCGTTTCTTATAAAAGAAATGGGTACGGAAGAAATAAATTTTATAAAATATTTAATAAATACTTAAATATAAAATTTATAGATTGGTATTTTATGTAAAATAATTTTTATATTTGGTACTCATTTTTTTAATTAAAAACATTTTATTTTTCTTTCACCCATTTCTTTGGCGCAAAGAGGGTGAAACTCAAAGAAATCGCGGCTCTAAGTTGTCTCCTGCGGAGACAAAGTCGCCGCTAAATAGTGTCGCATTAAAATGCTTCGCATAATTTTGTTTGACAGCAAAATTCAAAATGCTATAATTAACCTATCAGTGTTTTCACTGATTTGTATTTTAAAATCAGGAGGTAAAATTATGAAAAATAGCTTCATAAAATCTCTTATGAATTCTCTCAATTTGAGAGAGAGAGAGAGAGAGATCTCGGGGGAGATCTCTCTATGAAAAAAGAAAACAGTATAGATGATAATAAAAATAATAAGAAGATTAATAAAAGTAATAAAATAATTTCCTCTGTTTTAGCTGTTATTATGTGTTGTCAGTCTTTTGTTGGGGCTGGACCTCCTTTGAATACAGATAATACGGTTGGTATTGTTGAATCAAGTATAAGCAAAAACGAAAACGAAAACGAAAACGGTTTAAAAGGCAGTGAAGACGATAACGAAAATTCTAACGTAAAAGAAGATGGTAGTGATAATAATAAGAAAAGCAAAGGTATACTTGAAAAAATCAAAGATAATTGTTTTGAACTTGCTGTTGGCGGTTTGGGTTTGGCTGGTGCTGCTGGTTTTGCTTTATGGCTTCGTAAGTTGAATAATAAAAAGCCCCACAGTGAGATTAATCCGGACGTTGATCCGAGTAAGATTGTTGTAAGCGAAGGTGGTACTCTTAAAGTTGTCTTAGTTGGTGATTCGGGAGTTGGGAAAACTAGTTTTGCCAATGTTTTATGCGGTGGATCTTTTGGTGAGAATTACGTGCCGACTGTTGGTGCGAATGAATTTAAAAAAAAATGTATCGAAGGAAAAAAAATCGATTTGAAAATTTGTGATACCGCGGGAATAGAAATGTATCGTGGAATTTTACAAGCTAATTTAGAAAATGCGCAAGTTATCTGTGTTTTCTTTGATTTGACCAAAAGAGATGGGCACACTGATGAAAATGAAGCCATTAACAGTTATTTGCAGAGTTGGGTAGATGAAGAGAAAAAAAATTGTTCAGAAGATACAAAAAAATTCATGTTCATGGGATGTAAAAGCGATCTTACCCAAGAGTTAAAGATAGAAGACAATGAAATAGAAAATGCAATATCGGGTCTAGGATTAGGCAATAGAGTTATAAAAGATTCTAGTAATAATAGATCATTTTTCAAAACCTCCGCCAAGTCTGGAGATGGTATTCAAGAAGTTCTAAATGCCATTTCAAGTAACGTAACAGTAAAAAAATAATCACCCATTATTAATTTAGCTCAATAAATAACAAGTACCAAGTATTGTGTTAAGAATATTACTTCTTAGGTTATTTATCGGAATTTGATTTTAGCCATATGTCTTCGAGAAATTTTTTCGTAAAATGAAGGAAAAATTCGAATTAATACTTGCGCATTTACTTAAAATACATATTTTGGAAGCTGTAAAAACGGGTTCTAAAAACATAAGCCGCAAAGTAAAGTCTACTTTAAGATTAAAAAGTAAACAAGGTCTGCCAATTGGTACATCTGCTCCCTACGGTTATAAATTAAACAAAGATACCAAAACTTGGGAACTAGATCCAGAAGCTGGTCTTAGTGTTTTTAAAAGTCTGAAAGAAACAAAGTTATAAAAGTAAAAATTATTTATAGTTTTGTTATTTTTAGATACCGATTACAGAGTCACTAAATTCATAAAGCCAAAGGCAATGTTTACACAATCAAAAATCACTCTGTAATCATTATGTCAGATTTAACAACAAAAACGCAAGAGCTTTTTACAAAAAAATGTAAAGAGCTCTATTTTAATGTAAAAAACAAAATATAAAACAACAAAACATAAAACAAATTTAAATTTAAAAAATAAAAAAGGAGTAATAAAAACCATGCAATTTAAAGAAGAATTAATTTATTGGAATATCATCTATGTTTCGTTATTGGTAGTTATTTTTTTGTTACCGTTAGTAATAATAGAAATCATCTTAGACTTTCCTGAACATATCAAGAAGTTTAAAAGACTTAAATTAAAACCAGGATTAATGTTTAAAAAACTAAGATTGATATTAATTCAGCTAAAAATCGAGAGATTAGAAAACAAAGAGCTTAAATTAATAAATCAAATAAATAAATTTAAAATCAAAAACAAAAAAGGAGGAACAAACAATGAAACTTTATGAAATAAGTAATGTTTTCAATTCATTACTAGAGGATTACGAGAATGAATTAATGAGCCATGAAATCTTTGAAGAGGAGCTTAATTTGATTAATTGCGAGTTTGAAGAGAAAGCTGACAATATAGCATGTTATATAAAGAATCTAGAGGCAGAACAATTAGCAATTAAAATGATTAAATTTAATATTTTATAAAGTTTATTTCTTTCGTATTCATATCTATATTAAAAATAATTTATTTCTTCTATACCCATTTCTTTGGCGCAAAGAAACGGGTACACCCAAAGAAACATGCGGCTCTGAGTTGTCTCCTGCGGAGACAAAGTCGCCGCTAAATAATGTCGCATTTAAAATGCTTCGCATCTTCTTTTATTTTAAATCACATATATTTTAAGTTTCTATTTTTATATAAACTCATTCTTAAAAACTCATTCTTAAATCACTTTCTTTAGAAGAAAGCAAAAAAGAAAATCCAAATAGAAACCAAATTTACAAATATTATAAATTTAAAAAATTAAAAAATAGGAGAACCACCATGATAATTAAACAAAATTTAGAGTTAATAGAAATTAAAAGAAATGACAAAAACACAAATGCAGATCTGATATTTTTGGATCTAGAAACAAATAAGACTTATTCGGTACATATGAACAGACAAAAGTGGAACAAAAAGACAGAAAAATTTGAAGATGACGAAGAAAAAGCAACTAAAGTTGATAACTTGTTAACCCAAGAGTTAGGAGTAACCTTTGAAAATCTAGAAACAGCAATAGGCGAAACCCATGATATTTATGTCTATGAAGACAAAGAAAGACCATTTAATTCACTTTTTGAAGTAAATGAAGTCTCAAAACCGGATGAATTATTCTTTAAAAAGTATCGAGGTGGCATCGAAACAACCATAGATGAAATTGAGGATACCGGGGATCGAATAAGAATAATATTTAAAGTAGAAAACACAAGATATTATTCAAGTATAACTATAGACAAAGACAAGCTAAGATATGGAGACTGGATCAATTCAAGAAATCAATTTCTTCCAAATGCTCTTCTGGAAAAGAAAGCATATCAAAACTTTCAAAAGATATTTAATCTTCCATTTGAAAGAAAAGATGAGCTAATTAACCATAAAATTAAGATATATCCAGCTCAAGCCGGTAAGAATTACTATTTAGAATTTGAATATATAGGAGAATGATTAAAAATGTTAATTAAATTTACTATCGCGGGAAATCCCCATGGCAAAGCCAGACCAAGATTTAAAAAGATAAATGACAAAGTTTTAGCCTTTACGCCAACCAAAACAAGAGGTTATGAAACTAGACCTGTCCTAAAACTAATTTTTTTGCAAATTTCATCGTCAATGTGGTACTCTAAACTGCTCACATACAATTAGTGTACTCGCTGTTTCTGTGTTTTTCTTTTCTCGAAATTTAAAAAATAATAATGATCTATAAATTAACTTTGCTGCTGACTTTTTCTTTTCATTATTTTCATTATATTATCGCGATAACCTTCGGCTGTTGCTAGATAGAGTTCAGCGACACCTTCGTTATTTAAAGCGGAGGTCTTGAAAAACAAATTACCCATATTTATATTTTCGTCCGTGGGTTTTATAATCTGATCGTCTTTTAAATTTAATCCCGTGATTGCATTATTTATTTCCTCAGACCCGTTTTTATCCCAACTATCACTTTTGCAACACACAAACATAAACATTGCATCGTCTGGAGCACCATTATTTTTTGCAAATCCAACCCAATAATCAAAATACTCGGAAATATTTTTATATCTTCTGTCATCGTAATTTTTCTTTGACAAATCGAACGAAATTTGAAAGACTTTGCATCTTGGGAAATAATCTGAAACAAATTTTTCAAGTGGTGAATTATCGACATCATTATCATAATTTTCAAGTTCAATTTCTCCGTATTTAGTTTCGATATAGAGGGTATAAAGTTGAACTATGCTGTTAATTATTCTATTTTTAGGATAAATACCTCTTTTCTCGACTTCAATTAAAGCAGTTCTACCAACATTTTTTTCGCCAATGTTGATTAATCTTAAACTACGAAATTCAGGACTAAGAAATTTAGGTTCTTCTGGTGGACTAAATAAGCTCACATTTTTTCTAGAACTAATTGCATCATATATAAAATAAACTAAAGCACCAAAAGCACCAACGGTGAGAAGGCCCGCACCGACAACAGTTTTAGCCAAACCCGAAAGCCCTTCAGGTTTATCAACTGTGTCGTCTTTTTTACTTTTATCTTCTATATCTTCATTTGGATCAAAACCACTATGGTTACCAACCAGACTCAACAACTTCACTATGCTGTTGCTATCATCATTTCCAACTTTAGGTTAAACAGCCCCAACAAAAGACTGACAACACATAACAATAGCCAAAATAGAAGATATTATCTTATTATTTTTACTAATCTTCTTGCTATTTTTATTTTCACCTATCCCATTGCTTTCTTTTTTCATAAATAAACCCCCGAGAGACCTCTCTCTCTCTCTCTCTCTCTCTCTCTCTCGAATTGAGAGAATTCATGAGAGATTTGATAAATTTATTTTTCATAACCTTTCCTCCTCTGATCTTGAAATATAAATTAGCAAGAATACTGATGAAATAATTATAAAATTTTTGAATTTTGCTGTCAAACAGAATTATGCGAAGCATTTCAAATGCGACATTATTTAGCGGCGACTTTGTCTCCGCAGGAGACAATTTAGAGCCGCATGTTTCTTTGGGTTTCACCCGTTTCTTCTATTAGATTTCTCCCTAAACTTCGTCTTTTCTAAAGATTAAAAATCAAAAAAATCCTCACATACGCAAAGTATGTTCCGGTGTTTTTTGATTTATTTTTAAAAATACTCGTTTGGAAGAAATCTAAAGAAATGTCTAAAGAAATGGGTGAAAGAAAATAAATTGTTTTTAATTTAAATAGATGGGTACGGAAGAAATAAACTTTATAAAATATTTAACAAATACTTAAAGATAAAATTTATAGATTGGTATTTTATGTAAAATAATTTTTATATATGGATGACCTTGGAGCTGAAATCTTTACCAGAAATCAAGAAGATAACTGGCTTCAAAGTTTATTATTTGATCTAATCAACAAACGTTATAATTCAAAGCTTCCAACTATCTTTTCTAGCAATTACTTCCTTAATGAACTAATAAATCAGCGTCAACTCTCAAAAAGAACAATTAGCAGAATTACAGAGATGACAAAAGGCGCTGTCATGAAGATAGAAGGAAAAGATCTTAGAAATAGCATAAATACTCAGGATTTGGGGTTTTAATTTTTGTTTGACATTAAATCTTTTGCCTTTGATTCAATTGATTTCACTAATTCGTCATAAGCTCACAGAACAAAGATTAAAAGATCGTGAGTTTCATCAATTTACATTGATTTAAAAAGATGTTAAAATACTATTAAACTTAAATTAAACACTAAGTTTTAGGAGGAGAAATTATGGTAAATAAGACAATAAAAACTAATAGCTGGAAAGTGCAGTTAGCATATAAATTTGAAGAAAAAAGACTTAAAAAAGGCGAGTGGTTTTCTCTATCAGAAAAAATTAACGGCGTACGTGGAACTTACTACAAAGGCAAAATCTATTCTCGCCAAGGCAAAGAAATTAGTGGACTTGATCATATTATTGATGCTATTGATGATTTAATGAATGATCTAAACTTACCAGATATGGTCTTTGACGGAGAATTAATCAGAGATAATCTAGATAACCTACCAGACAATGAAAACTTTAGAATCGGCACAGGCTTAATAAACTCAAATGAAGAATTCAAAACAGAAATCAACTTCATAATTTTTGATATGTTACCCATTAAGGAATTCGAATCAGGCAAAAGTAATCAAAAATATAGAGAAAGATTAGAAAATTTAAAGCAAATAGATCTTTTCTGGCCACTAGAGATGATACCAATTCTCTATTCAGGAACGGATCAAAATAAAATAAACGAATATCTAAAACTAATGGAAGCTTCAAATAAAGAAGGTCTTATTCTTAATCGTGACACCGAATATAAATGCAACAGAAATACTGGAATTTTAAAAATTAAAAAATTTCATACAGTAGATCTGGAAATAACAAAACTAGAAGAAGGCACTGGCAAAATAAAGGGCATGCTTGGTGCATTCATAACAAACTACAAAGGCAATAAACTAAAAGTAGGTACTGGCGCTTCACAAACAAAGAACGAGTAACCTTCTGGAAACAAAAAGAAAACCTTAAAGGCAGAGTCATTGAGGTTAAGTATTTCACAGAAAGTGAAAACAAAAAATATAACAAAGAAAGCTTACAATTCCCAACTTTCGTAAGGCTCAGAGAGCTTGGTAAGGTAGTTAGTTACAGCTAATTTGCCATAAACATTCACTTTACTTTAGAGCCATTTTTGTAGTATAATGTAATTATAACTTAGATATAAGTTATATTAATTAGGAGGTTTTAAATTTGGATAATAACAAAGACTGCGTTATACAGCTTTCAAAAGAAGATGATATCTTAAGTCCTCGCTATGACGGAACTTTTAAATCAATCTTTACAATGGAAACACCGGAAGCTAAAATAGCGTTAATGGATTTTATATCCACTTTTTTAGATAAAAAAGTAACCGAAGTTAAATTAATGCCCAATGAACCGCCAATTGAAAACGAAAAGGATAAAGCTTTAAGATTCGATATACGTTGCAAATTTGATGATAACGAAAGAGCCAACATAGAGATGCAACTTCATCCCGGAGACAATGAACTTGTAAGATCTGAGCTCTATCTTTGTAAACTTCACGCAGGACAGCCACTAAAAGGTAAAGGCTATTCGGAAGTTAAGAACACATATCAAATAACAATCGTAGCAAACGAGACAGTAATCACAGAAGATGATGAATTCTTTCACAAGTTTGAATATTATGATAAAATAAACAAAGTTAGCTACAAAGGTAAAACCTTTCCAATCACTATTGAACTCTCCAAATTAAAAAAGATATTAAAAAAAGATCCAGATCTAATGAATGACAAAGAAGCTCGGGCAATATTTTTCAAATATGGAGAGGATATAAAAAATAGAGATCTGATAAATAAAATTATAAAGAAAGAAAGAGGTGTTAGAATGGCCGCCAGTACTTTGTTGACAATAAGTAAAGATGAAATGATTAGAGATAAAGTATTTCAGGAAAAAAAGAAAAAGCAGGATGCTGTTAGCGATATAAGGGATGCAATGCTTAAAGGCAGAGCGGAAGGTGAAGTTATAGGTATAAGAAAAGGCGAAGCTCGCATGGCAATCCAAAAGTCAGTTGAGATAGCTAGAAATCTAATAAGTTTAAATTTATCTAATGACAAGATATCGAAAGCTACCGGCCTCTCAATCCAACAAATAGAAGAATTACAATAAACACTTACAAAAGTTAATAAAAAATATCACTTATTAATTTAGGTGATATTTTTATTTGTTTTAAGTTTAATAATTAACTTTGCTATTAGTTAGCAAAGTTTTATTTTATATTTATAAATAATCTAACTAATTTTATTTTATTTAAACTTTAGGAGGCAACCATATGTCAATAAAAGAAGTCAAAGAATTTTTAAATCAATCCTACAAAATAGAAAAACGCATAGATAGCAAGTTAGAACAAATCAAAACATTAAAAGTCTTGGCAGAAAAAGTAAATTCAGTTTTCAGTGATATGCCCAAGAACCCTGCAATGAATCCTCATGTTATGGAAGAAACAATCAGTAAATTAGTTGATTTAGAAACAGAAATTTCTGATGATTTAAAAGATCTAGTAAAAACCAAAGAAGAAGCAATACACTTTATTAAATCTATTGAAAATAAAGAATTTCAAATTATTTTAGAGATTAGGTACTTATGCTATAAAAGTTGGGATAGTATTGCCAATAATATGAATTTTTCTATACAAAATATTTTTAAACTTCATTTTAAAGCCTTAAAATCCATAGAAAATAAAAAATTAGAGTAAATTATAGTGAAGTAGAGTAGATGTTTATGCTATTATTAAAATGTGAAGGTATAATAAAATAAATTATATTTTCAAAGTTACTTCTTAAAAATTCTGCTTTGCTCAATGTTTTTTCAAATGATAAAAATAACAAAATAAGTATTCCAGCAAATATTTGCCGGATTTTTTTATATCTATTCAGCAAAAGAAAGGGTTATTTATATGGAAAAATCTTGCAAGTATTGCTGGAAATCACATAAAGAAGGTTTTGTTTGTAACAAGAAGCTTGGCGGAAAGAAAAAACAAAATACAGAAGCTATTAAATTCAGAAACTCTTTAAAATGGCAAAAGAAACGTGAAGAAATAAAAGAAAGAGACAATTATTTATGTCAGATATGTATCAGAAACTTATACAACACATATAGACAGTACAATTACGAAAATTTACAAGTTCATCATAATGTTCCAATTAATGAAGTTAATAAAGTTAATGTAATTAATGGTAATGATAAGCTTAATTTAGATTCAAGTAATTTACTTACAATTTGTAGCTATCATCACAAGCTTTGTGAAAGTGGTGAGATAAGTTTTAATGAAGTTAACAGGATAATTCAAGAACAAAATTCAGGAACAAAGCTCAATTAAATCAATTAATTTAAATCAACTAATCGATAAAATTAAAATCGATAAGACTAAAACTAAGATTTAAGTAAAAATCTGAAACTATTAAATAATCAGGAGTCTAATATGGCAAATAACTTTAAATTCAATGATTATAAAACTAAAAATCTAAATAATTTAGGCCTTGCTCGTCCTTTTGATGATCAATATGCTCATTCAATCCTAACCGGAAGTATTGGATCAACAGCGTTTTCTCCACTTTTCTTTGGTGATAATGTCTACACTCAAACTGTAATTCCCGAAAATGATCCTCCGATTGCCAAGCATGGTAATGTTTGGATTAAATTATCCGGAACAAGTGATCCTCACATAGAAGAAGATATTTTAGGAGACTTTGCCAAAGCTGAAGAAGTTGCCAAAGATTATGGACTCTTTGATGAAATGCCAAATGATTACGTATGGCATTATGTTTTCATGGGTTGGTTTAATTATCAAGCGTTTCCCCAAATGGATATCAATCAACTTCAATGCATAGATACCGAAGCAATACTAGCTCTTTTAAAACCTTCTCCAACCATATCTCATTTATATGAATTAAAGATTGCTCAAGGAGCATATCGCAATAAAGAAATAAAAGTTTTAGATGCAAGATCTTGGACTAATTGTTTTAAACATGATTTTGTCAGTGAAAACAATTGGATGCCAGATGAAGACCATTATTCCTTATTACAGCTTGTTCCTAAAGATTTGCATGATGATACTTCAAGTAGCAGTAGCTCATTAACGAGTAGCTTGTCAACAAGTACATCAACCGATAACGATAAATATCATTATGGCTGCGACACTCAATATCAAACTTATTACCAAGTAATAAATACTTATAGGAAATATTGTTATGACACCACGATCACAACATAGAGAATTATGTTAAATTTTATGGATTTTAATAAATTTTATAATTTCATAAAAGTTTAAATTTTTGAATTTTTTAGATTCTTTAAACAACTAAAATTTGGAGTAAAAATAATGGCAGAAAATATTAACAAAACAGAAATAATCAATAAAATCAAAGAACATAAAATTGCAATAAAGAATCTTTGCAAAAGTTAAGGGAATTATACGCAGGACGACTACGACAAGTTTAGTTAAATTTAATAAATTAATTAATTAAATAGTTAACTATTTTATAAATGATTGGCGAGAAAAATTATAAATAATACAGTAAAAATTAGAAAAAACATGATCTATAAATTAAATCCTTTAACATACGATTTACCGTACCCGTTTTACAATGTTAGACATCAAAACCCCGGGCGTCCATTATTTAATCAAATTAGTTCAATTATCATGCTAAATCATGCGAACAGGAATTTAATGTTTCCTATTACTTAATGTTTCCTATTATTAGAAATCGAATATATTCACCTTTATTTCCAGATAATTTAGTTTATCAAAATAATAATGGCTTGTTTGGTAATATCTGGATTAACATAACTGGTAGCAGACGTAGTACAGCAGCAGCAATCGGTGATTTTGAAAAATGTTTTAACATAGCAAATGGAACAATAGGACAAAGAAATGTGATACTCAACAGAGGAAATAGCGGAAACCTTTTTTCGCGGGGCAAAATCTTAATACTTTTTCACAAATTGAACATAAACCAATGATAGACCCAAATAATGGAGCATTGCATAGATATGTTTGGCATCATGTATATATTTGGTTGGATAAATAATCTCATAATTCAGCAATGCGGTAGTATTGCTAATTTTTTGCAAAATAAAAATGTTATTTTAGGTAATGTTATTTTAGGTAATGAAGTTAACACTTGCTGACGTTAACGTAGTACTGCCTAACAACCCCAATAACGCTGCAATAATTAATAATCATCGCAACGCACAAGTTTATGATGCATCAGGTTGGGCAGGAATTTTTGATCCCCTTGTTGCAGGAAATAACAATTTATGCCTTATGCAATTAGTAAATTCTTATCTACATCAAGATACTATTCCTCATAATGGTTCTTGCAATCAATACGTAATACAATTTCAAAATGTTGATAATGCGCCTTATGTTAGAGGCATAGACGGTGATTATCAATGAATTATTTATCATTAGAATTCTTAAATGTGAAATTATCACTAACGATTTTGCTTGAAATATTTTTTATTTTTAATATTTCAATATATGCATCTGGAGGTAAAATGTCGCGATATTATAAACTGGAATTTCTTGAAAAATCTTTTTGTAGACAACACACAGAAACAAAAATTAAAGAATTTGAAAAAAAGTACAGTATTAAAATACCAAAATTACTTAAAAAAATATATACAAATGAACTTTCCGTTAGAACTCTTGAGTTTTACGGAAATTTAAATATGGAAATCGAAGAAATGTTTGATCTTGATTTAGTATGTGACAAAATTGAAGATATGAGAGAATTTTTTGAAAGAGGTTTATTTTTATTTGGCAGTTATGGCTCGTCAGAACTTTTTTTATGGATCAAAATAATGATATTTATTTCATTACAGATGATGATAAGTATGTGAAATTTACTTTAAAGTGAATTTTCCCCCAACCAATCACCAACCATTTCCAACCACCGCCCCACACCCACCGCCCCCCTTTCATTTACACACACAAAAATTTTCCATGTATTTTTTTTGAGGGTTCCAAAAAGCAGGTATAATTTTTTTAATATTTATGTTGAAAATATACAAATGAAACTATATTCAATGGTATTTATCATTGGATTTTATTTATTTATTTAATTTAAGGAGTGTATTCGTTTATGAAAACTAGTTTTTTAAAAATTAGTAAATGTTTTTTGTCATTAGTTTTTTCGTTATTTATGTTTTTTATGGCATCGTCGGTATTCGCAGACGGTAAAATAAGAGAAGGTTCAAGCGGTGGTAAGGTATTAGTTGTAGAAGATGGAAACAAAATAAGACAAAGTTCCAGCGGTGGCAATGTTCTTTACGTAATAGATGGAAATAAAATAAGACAATGTGGCATTACTTGCAATCAAAAAGGCAAGTTTGGATTTGGAGGGCCTTTATTTACCCGTCAACTCATTGATTAGGAGTGCGAAGATCTAGACATAAACACATTTACCAAGCTCTACAAATAGCTAAAAATCTGGAATGTTGAGGTTTATTTCAGCGATAAATAACATTCATATCGCAACTTAATTTCACCAAAATCTTATTCAAACCAAATACAAACTCATTTAATCGAGAGTAATAACATGCCTCAAAGACACTGGTTTGTTCGCTTTCGTCGTAAAACTTGTGTGATCTCAAGATCCTCTCAATATGATAGATTTAACAACCATGCTTTATACAGCAGTTCACGTCAATAAGATGATGCATATAGCTTATTTGAATAATATTCACTGAAATTTTAGTAGATATAACCCTAGAAATCAACGTTGAAATTATGATAGTTTCAGGTGAATTAGTGGTTGTTATTTCAGGTTTATTTTATTTTGTATAATTCAATAATAATATTGTGTTGACAACATATTTAAAAAGTATAACATAATGTGAAGCATTGAAATCTTTTGCAAATTTATTCATATTTAGGAGCTTTTGAAAGAATTATGAAAGAAGAAATAGATATTTTTAAAAATGATTTTTTTGAAAAAACAAATTCCGTGAAAAATCTGGAAGAATTGAAATTTTTGGATTCAAAATTTAAGCTTTTTTTGAAATCTTGCTATAAAGATTTGATTAGCTTTTCTGAAATCGAGAAGAAAGATTTCGGAAAAATTATCAATGACTTTAAACGCGAAGGCGAAAAAAGACTAAAAACGGCCTGTGATAAATTTAAGTCGAATAAATTTCAAGGAATCAAAAACGATCCTACAATTATGAAAAGAAATATTAAGTATGGTTCAGGACATCCTCTCGTTAATTTTTGCAAAATTTTAGATAAAATGTTTCTACATATGGGTTTTTCTATTGTAAGTGGACCCGAAATCGAATTAGATAGATATAATTTTGAAAAACTGAATATGCCGGTTCATCATCCGGCGAGAGATATGCAGGACACGTTCTATATTTCTTCTCCGAGTATATTGTTGCGTTCTCACACATCTTCGGTACAAATAAGAGAAATGCAGAATCAAGATCCACCGATTCGAATTATTTCTCCGGGGACAGTTTACAGAGTAGACGATATTGATCCTCAACACACGCCGATGTTTTATCAATTAGAAGGCTTAATGGTCGGCAGAAATATATCATTTGCAAATTTAAAAGCAGTTCTCATAACAGTTCTTAAAAATATATTTGATGATGATATTGAAGTTAGATTTAGACCCTCCTATTATCCATATACCGAACCAAGTGCAGCGGTTGATATATCATGCATTTCTTGCAGAAAAAAAGGATGTAAATCGTGCTCGGGTGCCGGGTGGATTACTGTTTTGGGCTCTGGTATGGTTCACCCTAAGGTACTAGAAGGGGTGGGATATGATACGAATATTTATACCGGATTCGCCTTCGGAATCGGGCTTAACAGATTGGTTATGTTGTATTATGATTTAGGAGAAATTAAAAAGATTTATGAAAACGATATAAATCTTTGGAAACAACTGAATTAATGGAGATGATGAAATGTTTAAAGTTTCTTTAAACTGGCTGAGAGAAATAGTGCAAAAAAAAATAAATAGAAGTGTCTTTGTTGATGAAATTTTGAGCATATTAAATCTTCAGGGGTTTGAAATAAAGTTAATAGAAGATTTTTCTGACGATAAAATAATAACGATAGAAGTTAAAGCAAATCGCCCCGATATGTTGTATCACTCAGGTGTTGCCCGTGAAATTGTCTCTTTTTTGGATTTTAAATACGATGATTTCAGCGAGTTTTCGTTTGGCGAAAACATTGAGGAGAAATCCGATAATTTTCCTGCAAAAATCATAGTTGATAATAATGTTTGCAAAAGGTATGTTGCCATAGTTATAAGAAATATAAACAACAGAATTGAAATTTCTAGTGATATTAAAAAAAAGCTGGAATCGATAGGTGTTGGATCGGTAAATCCGGTAGTTGACATACAGAATTACATAATGTTTGAATTTGGTCAACCAGCTCATGTTTATGATTTTGATAAGATAAAAGGTAAACAATTGAGCGTAAAAGCGGCCACAGGCACATTTTGTTTTGAAAATCTTTCAGGGAATAAAATCAAAATTCTTCCCGGAGACATTATTATTAGCGATGAAGAAGATATAGGTTGTTTGGCGGGAATTATAGGTAGCAAAAGACTAGAAACCGACGAAAATACGAAAAATATATTAATAGAAGCTGCTATTTTTGACCCAATAAATGTTAGGGTTACATCTCGCCGCACAAAAGTTTCTACACCTTCTTCTTTTAGATTCGAAAGAGGGGTAAGTATTGAACGCACTAAAAAAATTTGTTGTATTATAGCAGAGAAAATTATTGAAAATTGCGGCGGAAAAATCACAGAAGGTATTTACGATTATTGTGAAAAAATTCAACCAAAAAAAATTGATCTTGATATTCAAAAGTGTAACTCAGTGGTAGGGACTGCTTTGTCGAAAAGCAATATAGTTAATTTACTGGAAAAATATGACTTCAAATGCGAGAACGGCATTAACGAGAACAACTTAATTGTAACTGTTCCCGGTTTTCGTTTAGATGTTGAATCAGAAATAGATTTAATAGAAGAAACCGCAAAAAGTTTTGGTTACGATAACATAAAACCTGATATGCCGATTTTTAAATCCGAATTTGTTAAAAACTCAAACTTTGAAAGAAACGAGACTATTAGGTCTGTTTTGTTCGGCCTTGGTTTTAATGAAATTATGACCTATTCATTTATTCCGGATAATACGTTAAGTGTTTTAAAAATAGACAACAAACATCGACTGTATTCAAACATTGTTTTGCAAAATCCGATATCGAACAGTTATGCTTTAATGAGAAGTACTATGGTATATTCCATGTTGGAAAATTTGGTTTATAATTATTCCATCGGAAACCAAGATTTAGCCCTTTTTGAATTAGGAAGAGTATATTTTGAGGATAAAAATACAGATACGAAATGTGTCGAAAGAGATATTTTGGCGATGATTTTTAGCGGTAACAGGATCGAAAAAGGATGGGGCGTGGATAAAAACGTAAAATATAATTTTTACGATTTGATCAGTTTTGTAAATATAATTTTTGAAAAATTCGGGATTGATTTTGAAACAAAAGAGTCAGATTTGCAATTTATTTTGTATAATTCGAGATATGAATTACATGTCGATAACGAAAACATTGGATTTTTGGGAGAAGTCGACAAGAAAATTTTTGCCAAACTCGTTCCGAATGTCAAGTTATTAAAAGATTCTGTATTTTTTTGCGAGTTTTATACTCAACACATAAACGAGAGTAAGAAAAAATTGTGTTTTGAATCAAAATATCCCGCGATAGTAAGAAAATATAATTTTTTAGTTCCTGAAAACATAAAAGCCAGAAATATAATCGATGTAATAATCGATAAAAACAATATCGTACTAGACTGTTGTGTAAAAGATTTATACAGAAGTGATAATATGCCTTTGGGGTTTTTCTCTTTGTTGTTCGAAGTTGTTTACCGTCACAAAAACAGAACTCTAACTTCAAAAGAGATAGAAACTGTAGAATTTTCATTTTTAAGTAAACTCAAGAACAATTTAAAAGTAAGTCTCAAAACGTGAAAGAGTTTTTGGGATTTTTTTATTTATTTGAATATTATTAAATAAATTTTGGTTAAGGGTGATAAATTTGGTAAAATTCGAGCATATAATAAACTCAGAAAGAGGGGTACATGCCAGGCCGGCCGGAAGATTGGCACAGGAAGCAAATAAATTTCCGGATTCACGAATAGTCTTAAAGAATGTCATTAACAATGAAGCAATAGCTTCGAGTCCATTAAAAGTCATGCAGTTGGAATTAAAAAAAGACGATAAAGTTGTTGTTTCGGTTAATGGCGGAAATGAAAACGAAGTTGCCGAAAAAATTAAAGATTTGCTTCAAAAACATTTTTGATTTTTTTAAAATAACTATGGTGATTTAATGCGAATTTTAAAAGGCAAGGGAATCTCAAAAGGCATAGCTTTTGGTGTGTTAAGAGCTTTTAAAAGAGATTATTTTGAGATTTATTCTGAAAAAAAATATACATTTAACCATGACGAGGAAATTGAAAAGTTTAAAGTTGCAAAAGAAATTGCATTAGGTCAGTTGGAAAAGTTATATCAAGAGGCATTGGATGACTTAGGGGAAGAATACGCTCTCGTATTTAATGCTCACAAAATGATTATAGAGGACATTGAGTATATTAATTCCATAATTAATATAATCAAGAATGAGAACGCTAACATAGAATATGCGATTTGGAGAACTTCCCGCAATTTTGAGTTTTCATTCGAGAAAATGGAAAGTGAATATATGCAACAAAGAGCCGCTGACATAAGAGATATTTCGAAAAGAATTATATCTTGCCTCGATGAAGAAACCGAACAGAAGATAAATGCGAACAGAAAAAATATAATAATTGGCGCCGATGACTTATCTCCAAGTGAGATTTTAGAATTCGATAAAAAAATAATAAAAGGATTTATTACTATGTTGGGTTCTGAGAATTCTCACACTGCGATTTTAGCTCGTGCCATGAATTTAACGTCTGTAATAGGTTTAGGGGATCAGTTAAGACCTGAATTCGAGGGTTGCGAAGTAATAATAGACAGTTTTGCCGGTGCTGTTTATGTGTCCCCGGATAAAACAACAATACGAAGATTAAAAAAAAAGAAAGAACTTTGTGATAAAAATCAAGAATTATTAAAAAGTTTTAAAGGCAAAGAAGACATCACTTTAGATGGCCAAAAAATCGAACTTTGTGCAAATATAAGTAATATCGCAGATTTAGGCGCAGTCATAGAAAATGATGCAAAAGGTGTGGGGTTATTCAGAAGCGAATTTATTTTTATGGGTCGTTCGGATTATCCCAGCGAAGAGGAACAGTTTAGAATTTACAAAAGAGCCGCGCAGAAGATGGGAGACAAAAAATGTGTGATAAGAACTATCGATATAGGTGCCGACAAACAAATTAAATATTTTAATCTTCCGCGAGAAGTTAATCCGGCCATTGGATATCGAGCAATACGTATTTGTTTGGATAGACCTATTATTTTTAAAGCTCAACTACGTGCAATATTGAGAGCATCGGAATTCGGAAATATAAATATATTATTTCCTATGATAATTTCTCTTGATGAAATTTTACAGATAAAGTGCATATTGAAAGAATGCAAAGAAGAGTTGGATAACATCGGATGCAAATACAAGAAAGACATTAAAGTGGGAATTATGATCGAAACTCCTGCTGCCGTGATGATAAGCGATATTTTGGCAAAAGAAGTTGATTTTTTTAACATAGGAACAAATGATCTTACTCAGTACTCTCTCGCGATAGACAGACAGAACGATAAAGTAAATTTTTTGTATAATCCAAAACACAAGGCAATTTTAAGAATGATAAAAATAATTTGCGAAAATGCAAAAAAATACAACAAGAAAGTTTGCATATGCGGTGAGTTGGCAACCGATGAAAGTTTATTAGAAACCCTTTTATCATTAGGCGTGGATGAACTTTCCATGTCCGCGCCTTTTATTTTAAACATACGCAAGTATATTCGAAAAATAGATGTAGGAAAAGTTAAGAACGAGATATTATTGGGTTTAGAAGATTGATAAGGAGTTTCAAATTATACAAAATAACTATTTTGTATAATTTGAAATAGTAAAATGAGAAACACAAATAACAAGACAAATATCTTGGTAATAAATGCGTTTTTATCTATGTTTTCTTTGCTTTCCGTTGCGTTTGACAAGATGTTATCCGCGATGATCCCAATTCCTTTTTTCAGGCTTGAATTTTCAGACATTCCGGCTTATGTTTCGATAATGATGTTTGGAGATTTCAAAAGCGGAATGCTTATTATTATTATTGTTTCTTTTTTAAGAGCTGTTTTTTTCAGTATTGCCGGCTGGGTTGGGTTTATTATGCGCGCCTTGTCGGTAATTTTAATTTTTTTCTTATTTCTTCATTGTAAATGTAAGGAAAGGTTTTCATTTTTTTTAATTTTAGGGACTTTACTCTACGTGATAGCAAAAGTTCCATTCAGTATGCTTCTTTGGGTACATGTTAATAGAATCCCCATCTTATTTTTTAGAAAAATTATTCCATGCATAGTCATTTCAAATATTTTAAGAATCATTTTAAATTATTTTTTGTCAATATATGTTTATAAGTTGATTATGAAGGCGAAAAATACCCATTAATTATACAAAATAAAAACTTAAATTATACAAAATCAATCCTATTCAATTATACAAAATCTTCAACTACTCTGCAAACTGTCATAATAACTATTCAATATAACTCCGAATATGCCAAGAAATCTGTAACAGCGCTTTTAACTTCTTTAAATCCCTTATTGTTTTTAGCGGAAATTTTGAAAAATAAATTATCACCCAAAGGTTTAATTATATATTGTTCATTTAAATCTTTGATTGATTTTTCTGTTTGTCGTCAAATGCGCCTTCCTTTATTTTATCGCTTTTACAACCCTATGAATATAAATCTTAAATCTTCGGGTTTTTTATTTACAATTTTAATAAGAAGTTCAAAATATTCATCAATATTTTTATATTTTTCGTTATCGTACGTATTTTTGGGAAGTGTTATTCAAATAACTATATGCATCTATTGACGTGAACTGCCGGCGTAGATCACTGAATACTTTGCTTCATATTAATTAGTTTTCTTAGTTTCCTGGCAAGGGAATATAAAATAAGACAAAAGTGTAGCAGTCCCCATCATTAAGATATTTTTTCAAGCTATCAAGCCATTCTAGGTAAGTAAAGTTAAATTCCTTAAAGACTTTTTTTGGGTTTTTAGGATCAGTTTCGGGCCTATATAAAAAACCACTCTCAAGCCAGTCGAAAACTTTCATAAAATTCTTGTGATCTTGAATATAAACAGCAGCAAGAAAAAGTAAGATGTTCATTAAACATTGTGCCTGTGTAAGTTTTTCGCCATTGTTAATTATAAAACTTTTTTGGGAGCCTTCGTCTGAGGCGCCAGCATGATAGTAACTTCCTTTTAAGGCTCCGTCAAAGGCGACACGATGGTAACTTCTGAAAATATCTATCGTCAATCTTGTCGCATACTCCCAAAAATAACTGGTATCTATAGATTGAATAGCATCTTTTGGAATTATTTCCCAGGCCACATCTACGCACTTAAACAGGAACTCGACATACGACCTTTTGTGCTCAGAGTCTACGACCTCCTGACAAGCTTCGAGGCAATCATCTCTGCTTCCATCCTCAGGACTACTCAAGAGTTCTTCACGAAGTAATAAAAAGATAAGAGGCGCCGTGGGTCGATCATAATCACAGTTTAGCAAGGGGATCAAACGTAAGACAAAAGTGTAGCAACCCCCATCCCTAAGATGTTTTTCCAATCTATCAAACAATTCTAGGTAAGTAAAGTCAAATATCTCAAAGACTCTTTCTGGGTTTTCGGGATCAGTTTCGGGCTTATATAAAAAACCACTCTCAAGCCGGTCGAAAACTTCCATAAACCTCCCGTAATCTTCCGTATAAACAGCAGCAAGAAAAAGTAAGATGTTCATTAAACATTGTGCCTGTGTAAGTTTTTCGCCATTGTTAATTATAAAACTTTTTTGGAAGTTTTCGTCTAAGGCGTTAGGAAATAAACATTCGAAAAAAATACCCGTCCCCAATCCTGCCGCATGCTTCCAAAAATAATGGGTCTTTTCAGGTTGAGAATATAGTTTTTTCTTTGCGATTTTTGGAATTATTTCCCAGATCACATCTACGCACTTAAACAGGAACTCGGCATACGACCTTTTGTGCTCAGGGTCTATTGGAGGTACACGCCTTAAATGATAAGGAGGCAAATGATAAGAAGGCAAAAAATTCATTAAATTATGATGAGGAAGCAAAAACTTTTCAACAGCCTCCTGACAAGCTTTGAAGCAATCATCTCTGCTTCTATCCCAGGGAAGACCCAAGAGTTCTTCACGAGTGAAGTATCCGATTGGATTCTTGGCAGAAGGTGCAACCTGAGATTTCTCTGCATAAAATGATCCTAAAGACACCGTAGACATCACTGCGACACAAACTGATGCTATAATTTTTTTCATTTTTGTATTTTTTATAATAATCATTTCCTTTTTAAAAGTAGATCACTGAATATTTTGCTCCATATTAATTAGTTTTCTTAGTTTTCCGAAGGGGGAAACCAAGGGAATCTAAAGAGAGGAGACACTATGGATCGCATACCAGAATAACAGTTTAGCGAGGGAATCAAACGTAAGACAAAAGTGTAGCAGCCCCCATCCATAAGATGTTTTTCCAATATATCAAGCCATTCTAGGTAAGTAAGGTTAAATTTCTTAAAGACTTTTTTTGGGTTTCTGGGATCAGTTTCGGGCTCATATAAAAAACCACTCTCAAGCCTGTCGAAAACTTCCATAAAATTCTCGTAATCCATCATATAAACAGCAGCAAGAAAACGTAAGGTGTTCATTAAACATTGTGCCTGTGTAAGTTTATTGCCATGGTTAATTATAAAAATTTCTTGGAATTCTTCGTCGAAGGTGTTTTGAAAGGTGTTTTGATCAGAGTAATTTCTGAAATTACCCACCCCCAATCCTGCCACACACTCCCAAAAATAATTGGTATCTCTAGGTCGAATAGCATCTTTTGGAATTATTTCCCAGGCCTTCTTTGCACACTTAAACAGGAAATCGGCATACCGACCTTCGTACTCAGAGCTCATGTGAGACATCGTTAAAGGATGAAAACGCGAAAACCCTCCAACAGCCCTCTGACAAGCTTTGAGGCAATCATCTCTGCTTCTATCCCAGGGACGGCCCAAGAGTTCTTCACGGAGTAATAAAAAGAGAGGAGACGAAGATATACTATAATCACAGTTTAGCGAGGGAATACGACGTAAGGCAAAAGTGTAGCAGTCCCCATCCCTAAGATGTTTTTCCAATACATCAAGCCATTCTAGGTAAGTAAAGTTAAATTCCTTAAAGACTTTTTTTGGGTTTTCGGGATCAGTTTCGGGCCTATATAAAAAACCACTCTCAAGCCAGTCGAAAACTTTCATAAAACTCATGCCATCTTCCACAAAAACAGCAGCAAGAAAACGTAAGATGTTCATTAAACATTGTGCCTGTGTAAGTTTTTCGCCATTGTTAATTATAAAACTTTTTTGGAAGCCTTCGTCTGCGGTGCTTAGAAGAGGGTAACTTGCGAAAATATCCACCCTTCTCAATCCTGCCGCATACTCCCAAAAATAATTGGTATTTCTAAGTCGAATAGCATCTTTTGGAATTATTCCCCAGGCCTTCTCTACACACTTAAACAGGAACTCAGCATAAAACTTTTTGTGCTCAGAGTCTATTTTAGGTGGTATACGCCTGAAATAATAATGACTAGTATCAGGAATCAAAAACTTTTCAACAGCCTCCTGACAAACTTTGAGGCAATCATCTCTGCTTCCATCCCAGGGGCGACCCAAGAGTTCTTCACGAGTGAAGTATGCGATTGGATCCTCGGCAGAAGGCTTATCCATGGCTTCCTCTTCTTCAAAAAACATTCCTAAAGAAGACACCGTAGACATCACTGCGACACAAACTGATGCTATAATTTTTTTCATTTTTGTATTTTTCATAATAATCATTTCCTTTTTAAAATTTAATAGTTAGTATGTTCTTATATAGAATCCATTAAGGAGGCTTGTTCCATCCTATCGGTTTGAAAAATTAAGTCAGATAAAACCAATTACACAGATACTTAAATTTTTATCTTATAAGGACTTCATTGTCGGAAATAGTATTACATCTTTGATTGACGAAGAATTTGTTAGAAGCATAACTAATCTGTCTATTCCTATCCCCAGACCTCCTGTTGGCGGCATGCCATACTCCAGCGCGGTTAGAAAATCTTCGTCTATTTTGTTTGCTTCTTCATCTCCGTTTTTTCTTTTTAATTCTTGCTCTTCAAAACGTAAACGTTGATCTATCGGATCATTAAGCTCCGAATATGCATTCGCAAACTCCCTACCCGCTATGAAAAGTTCGAAACGCTGTGTAAATTGCGGGTCTTCTTTTTTCTTTTTGGCAAGAGGAGAAATTTCAACCGGGTAATCATAAATAAACGTAGGCTGCATTAAATTACTTTCAACTTTTTCTTCAAAAACAAAACTTAAAATTTCACCAGTGCTTAAATTTCCATCGACTTTTAAATTAATTTTCTCACAATTTTTCAAAATTTTGTTCTTATCGTGCAAAAATGGAGAAAAATCAACTTCGGTGTACTTTTTTATTGCTTCCAACATAGACAATCTCAAAAAAGGTTTTTCTAAATTTATTTCGACACCTTGATATGTTATATTCAATTTATCATTAACAGAAATACAGCAATTAATTATTATGTCTTCTGTTATTCTCATCATGTCATTGTAATCCGAATAGGCTTCGTATAATTCTACGGTAGTAAATTCAGGGTTGTGTTTGGTTGATACTCCTTCATTTCTGAAAAGTCTTCCTATTTCATAAACTTTTTCCATTCCACCGACTATTAATCTTTTTAGATACAATTCCGGCGCAATGCGCAGATATAAATCCAAATTCAATGCATTGTGATGTGTTATAAACGGTCTTGCACTAGCTCCTCCGGGTATTATGTTCATAATCGGAGTTTCAACTTCAACAAAACCCAATGAATCTAAATAATTTCTTATTGTTTTTATTATTAAAATTCTTTTCTCGAACACTTTTTTGACTTCGCGATTGACAATAAGATCAAGATATCTTTGCCTGTATCTTAAATCAATATCTTTGAAACCGTGAAACTTTTCAGGCAAAGACCTCAACGACTTGGAAAGCAGTGTAATTTTCTGTGCGTGAACAGAAATTTCATCTTTCTTGGTTTTAAAAACGAATCCGCTTATGCCCAAAAAATCACCGACGTTAAAACTCTTAAATTCCTCATATTTTTCCGGACCTATATCGTCGGATTTCACATAAACCTGAATTTTCCCACGAGAATCGAGAATATCAACGAAAGATGCCTTGCCCATGGAGCGTAATCTTATTATTCTTCCTGCAATATTTGCTTTTTTTTCTTCGGGTCTATTTTTAAAATCTTCTATTATGTCTTCGGAAAAATCTGTCCGATTAAAACTCGAAATACTAAACGGATCGTTACCTTTTTTCTGCATTTCTAGTAGACTTTTAAGTTTAATATTAAAAACTTCATCATTATTTTTTAAAAAATTTTCCATATTTTTGCCTTTAAATAAATTATTTAGATATTTCAACTATTTCATATTTTTGAATTCCGGATGGGGTCTTAATATCTACAATTTTACCTTTTGTTTTGCCCAACAATCCGGCGCCCACGGGAGATTCGTCAGAAATTTTGAATTCAACCGGATTGGCCTCGCTAGAACCCACTATTTTATATTCATTTACAATTTCCGTTTCCAACTTTCTAATTTTAACTTTGCAACCCACGTGGACGACATTAACATTTAGTTTGTCTTCGTCTATTATTTTTGCATTTTTCAACATTTTCTCTATCTCAACAATGCGTACTTCCGTAAGCGCCTGTTCGTTTTTTGCTTCATCGTATTCACTGTTTTCAGAGAGATCCCCAAAAGACAAAGCAACCTTAATTCTCTGAGAAACTTCTTTTCTTTTCACAGTTTTTAATTCTTTTAGTTCAGATTCCAATTTTTCCAATCCATCTTTTGTCAATAGAACTTGTTTTTCCAAAAAAATCACTCCAAATCATAAATTATTGTAAACAGGATATGCGTCGGTTAGTTTTTTAACTTCTTCGAGTATGATACCGTATTTCTTTTTGTCATTATCTTTGTACACCGAGTGTATTAAATCCGCTATCTTTTCACATTGTTCCTCTCCCATGCCTCGACTCGTTATTGCCGGAGTGCCTATTCTTATTCCGCTTGCCAAACTTGGAATTCGAGTCTCCCCCGGAATCGTATTTTTGTTAACCGTAATATTAACCTCATCCAATTTTTTTTCAAATTCATGCCCACTCATTTCGGACTCTTTTAAATCTATCAAAAACATATGATTATCGCTTCCGCCGGAAACAATTTTCATACCATTTCTAATCAATCTATTAACCATTGCTTGACAATTATCTAAAACGGCTCGAATATGCACCTTAAATTTTTTATCTAATGCCTCTTTGAAACAAACGGCTTTTGCAGCAATCACATGCATGAGAGGCCCGCCTTGATTCCCTGGAAAAACAGACTTATTGATTTTCTGTTCAAATTCTTTTTTGCACATAATCATGCCTCCACGCGGCCCGCGCAATGTTTTATGTGTGGTCGTTGTAACGAATTCACAATAGGGAACAGGATTTTCATGTAAACCAACAGCCACAATTCCTGCTATATGAGCCATGTCGGCCATTACCATCGCATTACATTTATCTGCTATCTTCCTGAATTTTTTAAAATCGATTTTTCTGGGGTATGCGCTTGCGCCACAAACAATTAATTTTGGGCGATTTTTTAAAGCTATATCCAAAACTTCATCGTAATCAATAAAACCCTCTTTGTTTACCCCATAAGAAACAAAATTGTAAAACCTCCCGCTGGAATTAGCTTTAGAACCGTGTGTTAAATGGCCTCCTTCTGTCAGATTCATACCCAATACCGTATCGCCATGCTCCAAAATTGAATAGTAGACCGAAGCGTTTGCTTGAGCTCCGGAATGAGGCTGAACATTTACACTTTCCGCACCGAAGAGTTTTTTAGCCCTATCTTGCGCGAGTTCTTCGACGACATCAACAAATTTACAACCTCCATAATATCTCTTATTGGGATATCCTTCTGCATATTTATTTGTCATTACATTTCCCATGGCCGCCATAACAGCTTCAGAAACTATATTTTCAGAAGCTATTAATTCAATATTTTTTTGTTGACGATTAAGTTCATTTAAAATTGCAGATTCAACTTCTGGATCTACTTTTCTTAATTCGCTAAAACATGTCCCTAGATATCTATTCACTTATTTTCCTCCTGATTAATTTTTCACTGATAATCTTTTCATTTTTTTCTCTTATCAGAAACTTTATTGGTACTCCCGAAAATTCAAACGATTGCCGTAGACAATTTTCTATGTAACGCTGATATGAAAAATGAAAAAGTTTTTTCTTATTTACAAAAAAAGTAAACACCGGCGGTTTTACACCGGTCTGCAAAAAGTAATAAATTTTTAATTTTTGCCTATTGATTTCAGGAGTAGGCACACGAATTACAATCTGACCTAATAAATTATTTAAAACCGACGTGGAAATTTTTAATGAATAATTTTTGTAAATATCATTTATCACATTGAAAATTTTATCTATATTTTGTCCCGTTTTTACAGACACAAATACAAATCTCAAATAACTTGCAAAAGAGAGATATTTTTTTATTTTTTCTTTCAGTTTAATAAATTCAAATTCCTTATTTTCGATCAAATCCCACTTATTGATCAATAATATACAAGCCTTACCGTAATTTTTAGTTAGTCCGATGATTTTAATATCTTGACTTGTTATGCCTTCAGTTGCATCGATCATACAAATACAAATATCAGAACTTTCAATTGAGTTGTGCGTTCTTATTACGCCATAATATTCAATTTTGCCCGCATTTTTTTTTCTTCTTCTTATACCCGGAGTATCTGCAAATATATATCTCGTGACATGATCATCTTCTTTTTTTTCGATAACATTCAAATCCAAAATATCCCTAGTTGTACCGGCAATATCCGAAACTATAAATCTGTCTTCTTTAAAAATCCTGTTTAAAAAAGATGATTTACCTACATTCGGCTTTCCTATAACTGAGATATTTATGCTATCTTCCTGAAGATACGATACGTCATCACAATCCATAAAGAGATTCAGTCGTTCGCAAGTGCTAAAAATCTTTTCCAGTAAATCAATTATGCCGTCACCATGCAAAGAAGAAACCGGAAATGGTTCACCCAACCCCAGAGAAAAAAAATCGTAAGAAAGTAAATTCTTTTTTGTGTTGTCGCATTTATTTGCGCATAAAATAACAGGTTTTGAAATTCTTTTTAATTTTAAAGCTATCTTTTTATCATCGGGTAGTAATCCAGAATTTACATCGACAACCATTAACAAGACATCGCAAGATTCTATCTTTTTTTCGGCCGCTTCGGTAATCATACGAGACATAGAATCAGATGAATCATAATCGAGCCCGCCACAATCAATCAGCAAAATTTTATTCTTATTAAAATAGCACAAAGACTCGATCGGATCGCGAGTTACACCGTTAGAATCGAACACAACGGACTTTCTGCTTTCTGTCAATTTGTTGAACAAAGTCGACTTACCGACATTAGTTCTTCCGACCAGAGCTATTCTTGGTAAAGAATCCACTTATGACCTTCCTGTTATTTTTTTTCTTTTATTGTCAAAACAGCCTTTCCTCTGTAATAACCACAACTCGAACAAATCCTGTGATAAACACAATAATTTCCGCAATGATTACATACGCTTAAATTGGGCAAAGTCAGAACGTTTACAGAAGATCTACGCTTGTTACGTCTGGCTTTCGAAGTTTTTCGCTTTGGAACAGCCATTATATACCTCCATTTTCAAAAAGATTCCATGATCATAACAAAGTTATAATTATGAGTCAATAGATTTCTTTCCAAACTAAAAAACAAGTTAAAATAAAAAAACACAGAAGAAAAAATTTTGGAAGACTCACAGGCATAAAATAAAAGAAACTTTTAAAAAATAGTAGAAATCGTAAAAGCAGCTCACCAGACGAAAAATTAAGAAAAGGACGAAAAATATATAAGCCGTCTATGAAAGAAAAGAATAAACAAAAAAATATTATTTCGGAAAGAAAAAACGACGTATTCTAAAATCTTAAGCAGTTGTTGACGAAAAAATCAGTTCAAATATTCACATAAATTTTGCTAACGTCAAAAACATGATTTCAGACTTTTTTTAAAGAACCAAAACTCGGTGTAAACAAATAGGGGAATACTCCACAAAAAACCTGACTTTACAAAAAGAAATCCAAACGAGACATCAATGCCAAGCATAACCAAAATCTGACAAATCAAAATAATTCCAAGGTAAAGATAATTTTTAATTATTCATTTATGCTATTTTTATAAACCCCTTATCAAGCAATTCTTGAGGAACTAAAAAATACACCTTCTCCCCATTTTTCAACGTATATACGAAATAAATATTAACCAAGCGAAAATCTACATGATTTTCACGCAAAGCATGGTACGCACAACAATACATATCTCCTGAACTAACATTTGGAAAAATCATTGTACAATAACAATTTTTAACCGATATATTTTCTTTTTTTCGTGCCAAATCTAAAATAAAAATGGAATATTCACTTATTTCTTTGCGTAATTCTTCGTGCGATGCATTTCCTAATTTGTCTTCATTGACCACGAATTCTTTAACCTCAGGTTCACCAAGTATTTCTTTCAATTCATCAGAAAAACCATTTCCTTCTGGATTTAAATTTTTAAAACGCGGTATCCCGAATTTCAACCCGAGCCACGATGAATAAACCTCTTCCCCCAAATCTAAAGTAAAATAAGGTTTTTCTGAATAGAATTTAATCTCTTTTTTGATAAAAGGATTTTTTTCCCAAAAAACCTTACCGATTTCCTCCATTTCCTTCAGAACATTATCATTACAAACACTCTCATCTTCGGGTTTTTTTTCTGAATTATGAACTTCAGGTTCGAGTTCTTCTTCAAAATTACTTTTGGGTTTTGGTTCTAAATTATTAATTCTGGGTTCGTATTCTTTTTCTTTTTCTATTTTTCCTTTTAATCCAATAGCTCTGGAATTTGCCTCAAATCTTTTTTTAATTCCATAAAATAAACCAACCACAGCAACGAAACCCAGTAAAACAATTGAAAAACAACTTATTGGATTTGAAAATAAAACACTGTCTTCAAATTCGACATCACTTTCGACATCACTTTCGTTTTTGATAGGCTTATTCAAAACATTCAAATTACTACCCACCATATTATCCGACGCCGGTTTAACATGAATTTCCGAATCAAAGCTGGCCTTAACAAGTGGTTGAAAACACATAATAACAGACAAAATAAAAGAAACTATCTTATTGTTTTTACTAACCTTCTTGCTTTTTTCGTTATTATCTATTCTATTGTTTTCTTTTTTCGTAGAGACCACCTCCCTCGAATTTAGAGAGCTCATAAGAGGTTTGACAAACTTATTCAATTCCAAAATACCGGTAAAGACTACCAGTTAGGATAATTGTAACATCTTGAATTTTTTTGTCAACAAAATAATAAAAACAATTTTGAAAGATATATTTATAGATTTTTATCTCTAAGTATTTGAATTAATAATATCTTATAAAATTTATTTCTTACGTACACATTTCTTTCCAGAACTCTTCCAAAACGAGTATTTTATAAAACTAAAAGACAAAAGATCAAAACGCATTTTATGCGCGCGAGAACTTTTGCTTTTTTAATCTTATGAATACAAAGTTTCACACAAACAGATTATTTTGATACGATTACTTAGTTTGGAAAGAGATTTAATGAAATCCATAAAAATATAAACGTATTGAATGTTTTGTAAGGTTTTGAATAACTTCGAATAAAATTTATTGTCGATATTCTTTGAAAAAATTTTCCACTTTGGAGACGATTAAATATAGGATCAAGACGATTGCTATAAGTAAAATCAATCCGAATATTACTAAGTCCAATTTAAATGTTTGAAAACCATATATTATAAAATATCCTATTCCCTTTTTGGAAATCAAGAATTCGGCGCTTACCACACCTATAAGCGACATTCCTATGTTTATTTTCAAATTGACTATTATGTTGTTTATATTCATTGGCAAAATTATTTTTTTAAAAATTTGAAATTTATTCGCTCTCAAAGTTTTCATGAATAAAATTTTGTTTTTATCGATATTTTTAAATCCGGAAATCAGGCTTAATATGCTCACAACGCAGGAAACCAAAATGGCTATAATTATTATAGATTTTACATTTGCGCCTAACCAAATGATTATTATCGGCCCCAACGCAATTTTGGGGAGCGCATTGAGTATAGATATATACGGCCTGCTTATTTTTTCGAAAATATCAAACCACCAAAGAAAAGCAGCTGAAAAAAAACTAAAAGTTATGCTTATGATAAAAGACAAAAATGTTTCCAAAAAAGTTGTAAACATATTGCCGAATAGTTGTTTGCTTTTGTATAAATAAATCAATGTTTTGAAAATTCTGGTTGGTGAACTTGTTAGAAATGGATCAATAAAATTAAATCTAGATAATAATTCCCAAAACACCAAGAAAATTAAAAATATAGATATTTGTGTTAATAAAATCATATTTTTTCTAGATTTTTGTTTTTTTAAAAATAAAATTTGTTCTTCTGAAAATGCCTTATAACTTTTTTTCATTTTTTTCAATTCCTTCCCATAATGTTTCGAAATAAAAGTTGAATTTTTTATTTTTTATTCTTTGCAAATAATTTTCTCGTTCGATTCTTATTTTAAGTACGTTTTTGATTTTACCCGGATTACCCGAAAGCGTTATTATTCTATCAGACATGCATATGGCTTCTTGTATGTCGTGAGTAATCAAAATGGCAGTTTTGTTTTCTTTTTTTACTATCTCATATATTTCGTCGGAAATTTTGATTTTAGATTGAGAATCAAGCGCGGAAAAAGGCTCATCGAGTAACAAAATTTCAGGATTCATCGCAAGCGTTCTTATCAAAGCAACTTTTTGTTTCATTCCTCCGGAAATTTGTGAGGGTTTAAAATTTAAAAATTTTTCTAATCCATATCTTTTCAAAAGATTTAAAACAAATTGTTTGTTTTCGTATGTAAGTTTTTTTCTGATTTCAAGACCCAAAAAAGCATTTTGTTCTATTGTGCGCCAAGGAAGCAAATGATCTTGCTGGAGAATACAACCTATATTGTATTGATGTTTATCCGGCGCCATGCCTTTAATTCTTATCTGACCAAAAGTAGGTCGAATTAATCCTAAAATCAGTAAAAATATCGTGCTTTTTCCGCAACCGCTTGGGCCAATTAAAGTTAAAAATTCTCCGCTGTTGATTCCCAAATTTATATTTTTAATTGCCAAAATTTCTTTTGTCAGAGTGCGATAAATCATGCTTACGTCCTCAAATTCAATTACCTTCATTAATATCACTTGAATTTTTAAAAATTTTGTTTATGTCGGTCCCGTTTTCTAATTCCCGTGCATTTATCATCACTTCTTTCAGAAAATCTATCGACTTTTTTCCAATTTCTACTTCTTGATTCCAAACACCATTTTCTTTGTACTTTTCCACAAATAAAGTTATATTTTCAAGATTATCATGGGGAAAATGTCCTTTTATTGAATTTGCAATCGTTTCGCTATTGTTTTTTTCAATCCAAAACTGCGCTTTATTAATCGCTCTAACGAATTTTGAAATGGTTTTTTTATTTGAGTTAAAATATTCACTGGTACAACTATAAACTGTATACGGTATGTCTTTTGTTTCTGAAGAAAGTGATTTTAAAATATTTGAATTTGTCTTATTTTTAATCGAAGTTGCAGATGGCTCCAAAAGATTAATATAATCCCCTGCTCCTGAAATATATGCCGTGGGTGCAGAATCCAATGAAATGTTATCTATGATTTTTGGTTTTATTTTCTTTATGTATGTAATATATA
Source organism: Candidatus Improbicoccus pseudotrichonymphae (assembly GCA_036322855.1). GTDB lineage: Bacteria > Bacillota > Clostridia > Oscillospirales > Acutalibacteraceae > Improbicoccus > Improbicoccus pseudotrichonymphae. The sequence goes on along the minus strand of AP027924.1, from coordinate 800,903 downwards.
AAAATAACATATAGGGCAAACTACCTTTTCTGTTGGATATTACACATTTGCCATTCAAATTTTCCCAATTAAAATCTTCTTTTTTTTCTTTTCCTACAAGAAAGTGCCCATCTCTTTTTGTCAAAGATGCAAAAATTACAGGATAATTTTTTTTGCCTTTCTGATAGATATACACAGCTGTTTCCGGCCCAACAAGAGCAATATCGCTTGAACCCGAAATAATAGAAGACATAGCTTGATCGGAACCATTTGAAGTCATCAGTTCAACATTTATTCCTTCGTCTTCAAAATAACCGAGTTCTATAGCTACATATTGTGGAGCATAAAATATGGATCTTGTGACTTCATTAATTTTTATTAAATTATGTTGATTATTTGTATTTATTTTACATAAATAAACAATAATAAAGAATAAAATTATGATTAATATGAAAATGAGATTATATTTCGATTTAATTGTCATAATTTTCGCCCCGGAATTAAAAATAAAATAAATTATTTTTTAATTTTATTCATTTTAATTCTTGTTTGTTAAATTGAATTTTTTGAAAAAAGCAATAAAATGAGTTTATGTTTTATTTTTTGTACACGTGTTTTTGTTTTTTGGAATAATATGAAAAGTATTCTTTGAGAATAACTCGCTTTGATTTTTAATAAAATTTCCTGATAGTTTTGTTTTTGGAGTGATTGGAGAATTGTCCAAATTGAATTGTATTGTGTTGGCAGCCGGAAAAGGGATAAGGATGAAAACAAATAAGCCAAAAGTACTTTCGGAAGTGTTGTTTGAGCCTATGTTGGGCTGGGTACTTGATTCTGTTTGTGATTGCGGAATAAAAGATATTTGTGTTGTTTTGGGTTATAAATATAATTTAGTTATGGATTTTTTAAATAAATCCGGATATAACTGCGAAATCGCGATGCAATCACGAAGATGCGGCACGGCCCATGCAATTAAATGTGCTTCGGAATTTTTAAAAAGAAATGAAGATAATTATGTTTTAATTCTTAATGGGGATAGTCCTTTCATAGACAGGAAAACGATTATGTCATCTTTTGATTATCACAAAAAAAATAAAAATGTTTGTACAATAATTACGACTGAATTGGATAATCCGGAAGGTTACGGAAGGATATTGAGAGATGACAACGAAAATGTTTGCGCAATCGTAGAAGAACGCGAGGCATGTAAAGAAACAAAACAAATAAGCGAGATAAATTCCGGTGCATATTGGTTTAATATAAGCGAATTATTAAAATATTTAGAACTAATAAAAAAAAGTTACTCTGGGGAGTATTATCTGACTTCGATTGTCAAACTTTTTATAGATGCTGGATTAAAAGTTGGCACGTATAAAGTGGATGCAGGCATAGTTTTGGGTGCAAACACACCGGAGCAATTAGAAAATTTAAATAATTTGGCAAAGATAAATATTATTTCCAAATTAGAAGAACAGGGAATACATATACCCTGCAAAGACAATGTGACCATAGGTAAAAATGTAGAGATAGGCGAAGGAACGATGATTTTGCAAGATGTTGAGATTTCAGGAAAAACAAAAATTGGAAAAAACTGTGTAATAGGTCCAAATACGATTATTTCCGAGGGAGAAATAGAGGATAACGCTAAAGTTATCTTCCTCGATCTAAACGCGAATCATAACAACGATTATTCATTAATAAATTCTAATTCCAACATAAATCAATTAAACCAATAAAGTTTTGGATCGTGTATTGTAAAAAATTAATAAATTCTAAATATTGCTACAGATATTCATCTGAGATCTATTGAAAACCCGCAATCTCCTTCTAATACTTTATATGTTTTATATGTTCCCATTCCCAATTTTTTGGTAATTTTTCAACAAAGTTATGAAGAATCGGATAAAAACAAATGTAACTTTGGATATTTGAAAAAAATAAACTAAAAACACAATCTAAGTCAAAGCATGTATTACTTTCTGATAATCTAGAAAGAACACGTGTTAGTTTATCCCTAATTTTTCCGTAATCTTCAGGTAGTCCTTCTCTGCTAATTATCGCAAGAAGACGTTTGACGGCTTCTGTTGCAATAATTCTAAAATAAGCCACATGTCCTTCTCCTTCGTTGATGATTCGTGATTTATATCCTAATGCTCCTCTACTCGATGATGATAAATAAAGAAAGATAATAATTATTCCTAAATTCGCTATGAAATCCTTTTGATCTTCATTACTTATTTCTTCAAATATTTCTTCTATTTGTTCAAAACAACTTTCTGGCAGCACTTTATTCTGCACTTTCTTAAAATTTTTAATTATTTTGTCATATTCATTTTTAACATATTCCTCAATTTCCTCAATTTTATAATTCTCTTTTTGTACTGCAATGTCAATGGAATTGGAATATTCTTGTTTTCGACCATTAATTAACGAATTGCTATAGCATTGCAAAACAATTTCTCTAATACTTTTATTCGGTAAACAACCTAAAACCCAATATATAAACGAATATCCTTCTTGATCTACTTTTTCATATTTATTCCAATCTACAATATAACCATAATCTATTTTGATCAGATCGATTTCTTCAAAATTTTCCAATTCATTTCTTATTGGTAAAAAATTTATTATTGGTAAATCATTTCTTATTGTTATTAAAAGATTTTTTCTTGGTAAATTATCTAGTAAATCATTTCTTCTTGGTAAATTATTTCTTCTTGGTAAATTATTTCTTCTTGGTAAATCATTTCTTCTTGTTAAATAAGAAACAAAATCACGCATAAGCTCAAAACAAGATTGAAGCACAACCATAAGACATATCACAGACAAAGCACAAAATGAAAAGAAAGACGCACAGATTTCTAGTTTTCCCTTTAAACTTAAATCTTTGATTAAATCTTTGGGTTCTTTACTTTTTTCGCTTTTTTTGTTTTTATCTAAATTTAAATCCTCTTTTTTGCTTTCATCAGTGCGTTTTAAAATGTCTAAATTACCATCTCCATCTAAAAAATCTAATTGTTCAGTCGGCCAAACGGTTTCACTATTTGCACTAGAATTGATCACTACAACCGGTTGGAAACACATAGCAACAGCCAAAATAGAAGATATTATCTTATTACTTTTATTAATCTTCTTATTATTTTCATTATTACTTATTTTTTCTTTTTTCATAGAGAGATCCCCCTGAGATCTCTCTCTCTCTCTCTCTCTCTCTCTCTCGAATTGAGAGAATTCATAAGAGATTTGATGAAGTTATTTCTCATAAAATTTCACTCCGATTTTAAAATATGAATCAGTAAAAACACTAATAAATTAATTGTAGCATTTTGAATCTTGCTGTCAATAAGATAATAAAAATAATTTTAAAATAATATTTATAAAATTTTATCTCTAAGTATTTAAATTAAATATATTAAAATTTATTTCTCTTTCACCCATTTCTTTGGCGCAAAGAAACGGGTGAAACCCAAAGAAACATGCGGCTCTAAGTTGTCTCCTGCGGAGACAAAGTCGCCGCTAAATAATGTCGCATTTAAAATGCTTTGCATAATTTCTGTTTGACAGCAAAATTCAAAATGCTATAATTTACTTTATTAGCACTTTTGGAGGTAAAATTATGAAAAATAACTTCATCAAATCTCTCATTAATTCTCTCAATTCGAGAAAGAGAAAGAGAGAGAGAGAGAGGTCTCTCAGGGGTTTCTTTATGAAAAAAGAAAGCAATGGAATAGGTGAAAATAAAAATAGCAAGAAGATTAGTAAAAATAATAAGATAATATCTTCTATTTTGGCTGTTGCTATGTGTTGTCAGTCTTTGGTTGGGGCTGTTAAACCTGATAGTCAACTTGTAGATAGCAAGGAAATAGATAGCAAGAAAAATGTTGAGATAACGGAAGACAAAAATGAAAATAAAGATGAAAGTAAAAAGGACGATGCGGTTAATAAATCTAAATGGCTTTTAATTTTATGGCTTTCAATTTTAGCTAAAACTATTGCTGGCATTAGTGTCTTAGGCGTTGGTGCTTTAGTTATATATGATGCAATTAGTCCTAGAAAGGCAAAACCAAGCGAAAAACCAAAAAAAGAAAAAGAAAAAGAACCAAAAGAAGAAGAAGAAGTAAAAGAAGAAGAAGAAGAAGAAGAAGAAGAAGAAGAAGTAAAAGAAGAAGTAAAAGAAGAAGTAAAAGAAGAAGTAAAAGAAGTAAAAGAAGAAGAAGAAGAAGAAGAAATTAAGACGACCGACGAAAATAAAGATATAGAAGAAAATGAAGAAGATATGAGTAATGTAGGAGTTACAATTTGCAACATAGGAGAAAAACTCGGCGATAATGAATTTGATAATTTAGAGGTCGGACTTGACTTTAGTGGTATATATACTACGGGAATTGATTTTCAACATCACGTTGTAAATGGAGTATTCGCTACGATTTGGAAAATAAATGTTAAGTCTGGTTGCGAAGATGAAATCGGCGAATTAAGTAATTATTCTAAATTTATTGTCGCAATTGCTCAAGGTTATTTATCAGATTATCTTAAAAGTAATGGTGTTAATGAAAACGAGGAAGATATTGTGTTACATGCATGTAAGTTATTGGGGGAATGCGGTCCTGAATTTCTTATGTATAATGCTCGCGTTAAAGTTGAATCTTATAGTAATATGTATTTTATTATTCCTTATGAGTTGGGGAAGTATTTAGAGTTAATAGGGTGACGGTGGCGGTAATCGCATGAATTTTTGTGTTCCAATTCCCCGTGTTTTACCGATAGAATGTATATTTCTTTTCTTTATTTTGTTTCTATTTTCAATTTTTTATTCTGTGTGGGTGGACAGGTTCTGGAACTATATCGCCTTTTAAATGGTACCAAAAAACCGAATAACCGACTAGCGGTTATCCTCTCTTATTTGATGGCACAATAACTCCACATTATAAATTAACCTTATTCGAGGTAGTTATTTTATTTCTATTTCTGCTCCCAATTCTTCGAATTGTTTTTTTATTTCTTCAGCCGCTTCCTTTGTTATTTTTTCTTTAAGAGTTTTTGGAGGATTATCCACTATTTCTTTTGATTCTTTCAAACCTAAACCAACTAAATCCTTTACTAATTTTATTATCTTTATTTTATTGGCTCCGGAATTCTTTAAAATTACATCAAACTCTGTTTTGGTTGCTTCGGCAGAATCATTACCACTTGAATCACCGGATACAGGCGCAGAGGCGACTGCCATTGCGGCTGAAACGCCAAATTCTTCTTCCAAAGATTTTACCAACGTACTTAACTCAAGGACAGTTAATTCTTTAATTTTACCAATTAATTGCTCAACTTTTTCAGACATATAAATTCTCCTTATATTCTTTTAAAATTATAAATTTTAAGCGGTTTGCTTTTTTTCACTGATTTGTTTTAAAGTTAAAACAAGAGATCTAATTATACTATTCAAACTAAAGATCAAACCAAATATCGGGCCATTCAAACCACCAACAACTTTGGCAATTAAAACCTCTTTCGCAGGCAGTTTAGCAAGTTCGAAAACCTGCGCAGCGTCCACTATTTTACCTTCAATAAATCCAGCCTTTATTTTGAAATATTCATTCTGTTTTGAAAAATTGCACAATATCTCAGCAGCGTCCGAATAACTGCTCTTACTTAAGGCCAATGCAGTCGGTCCAACAAACAAACTATCCAAGGTACCAGAATCCAAAGAAACAAAAACACGCTTTAACAAAGAATTTTTAAGTACTCTGTAAGTTGTGTTTTTTTCTCTTAAATCTTTTCTTAAATTCGTATCACTAACAACATCTATGCCTTTGTAATCGACCAAAATACCGACTAATGCATTTTCAAAATCCGCTTTAACATTGTTTATTTTTTCAATTTTCTTAGCTAATATTTTCTCGTTGGGCAAACAAATTTCACCTCTCTTTGTTATTTCATGTTTTGCGAAGACTCTGATGCTGACAATAAACACATCGCGACCATTTCCTGGACAGGCGAATCCATCATTATACTAAAGAATCTTTAGAACCTATCGTCTTCGGAATAACAATTTGAAATTCTATCATATTTTTATTATAAAACAATATAGTTTTTTAAATTTAATTTTAAGGATAAGTCTAATTATGATTCGGATTAACAAAAATTTTTCCAACCTAAAAGAAAATTATATTTTTGCAGAGGTAAACAAGAAGGTAAGGAAATTTAAAGAAAGTAACAAAAATGCAGAATTAATTGACTTGGGTATTGGAGATGTTGTTTTACCTATTGTTATGCCGATTGTAAAAGTACTAGAAGATTCGGTTAAAAGTATTTCAAAAAAGAAAACTATGCATGGTTACGGCCCATATGAAGGATATAAATGGCTCAGAGATGTAATAAGTAAAGATTACAAAAATAGAACGAATTTTTCCGATTTGAGTCTAAAAAGAGGTCTATCTATTTCGATTGATCCTGATGAAATTTTTATAGGTCCGGGAACAAAAGAAGACATGGGCGGCATCTTAGAATTGTTTGATAATAATCAAGAGGTTTTGATACCAGATCCGGTGTATCCTGCCTATTGCGATACAAGCACCATAGAAGGTTTCAAAATTAATTTTGTAAATGCAATTGAATCTGAAAATTTTCTTGCCACGCCAAAAAAAATAAAACCTAATTCCAGCATAATTTATATTTGTTCTCCCAACAATCCAACGGGAGCTGCATACACCCGCGAAAAATTAAAACTTTGGGTTGATTTTGCTTTGAATAGTGGATCTGTCATATTATTCGATGGTGCTTATGAAGCATTTGTCAGCGAAGAAAATATTGTTAGGAGCATATATGAGATACCAGGAAGTCGCCGTTGCGCCATAGAGTTCAGATCTTTTTCTAAAATGGCCGGCTTTACCGGCTTAAGATGTTCGTATGTGGTAATACCTAGGGAATTAAAATTGAATGAAACTCATTTGATAGACTTATGGAAAAGGCGTATTTCTTTTAAAACCAATGGTGTTTCGTATCTTTCACAGCGCGCGGCTGAGTCTGTTTATCAAGAGGATACTCAATTAGAATTAGAAAAAAATATAAATTATTACAAAGAAAACTTCAAAACAATATCTAAAAGTCTCGACAGTATAAATTTGAAATACTTCGGAGGAAAAAATTCACCTTATGTTTGGGTAAAATGTTCATATAACAAATCTTCATGGGAATTTTTCGACTATCTTTTAGAAAAATTAAACATTGTAGTCATTCCGGGCTGTGGTTTCGGAGAAAACGGTGAGGGTTATTTTAGAATTTCATGTTTCGTTGAACATGAAAAAGTAAACCAAGTTGCAGAAAAAATAAAATCGATTTTTTAGTTGGATTTAATATCAACAAAATTCAAATTTAATTTGTGTTAATCTGTTATTATGTTATCATGAAGCCTGGTGTTACTTTTTAAGAAGTTTTTGGGAGAAATTTTATGAATTTGGAAGAAAAAGCGGCATATGTAAAGGGATTGGTTGATGGTTTAGAATTAGAACCTGACAAAAAAGAAACTAAAGTAATTAACGCCATGTCGAGTTTTATTGAGTGCTGCACCGAATATGTATTAGGTTTAAGGGAAAATCTTGAAGAAAGCAGGAATAGGATTTGTGATCTCGAAAAAGTAATCGAAATGTTGGATGAGTCTTTTCGTGAAGATCCTGAAGGCGGTGATTGTTGTTGTTCTGATAATTGTTGCAAGGACAACAAATGTCATTATTGCGAGGATGATATTCATGATTTAAAAGAACACGAACATGGGTGTGAGGATGAAATCGCACATCCGAATTGTGATGATGGTAGTATTTATATTAATGATGGGTCGTAGTGTGTAAATTGGTGAGCCTGATTATATATTTTCGTGCGGGTGTAATTTAGTGGTAGAATTCCAGCCTTCCAAGCTGACAGTGTGGGTTCGATTCCCATCACCCGCTCCAAAGTTTTCGGCAGAATGAAATCTATAATACTCAACTTGGTCTTTTAAAAAAATTTTAAATCCAAAAACCTTCGAATAAACTAAACGCGCTTCGAATTTATGTTTAAAATTCTAAAAATACTAGGGTCTGTTCCTACTGTTTTTAACACAATCACATTTTGTTAATTTTTATATTAAATTGTGTTAAATTTCTTCATAATATGCCAGTATTATTTCAAAAATTTGCCTTATTTAATTTAAAAATTATTCAAAAATCGATTATTTAAAATAGCAGGAACAGGCCCTAGTTTGGATAAGGTCTGATGTTGGTTAGTTAGTATTGATTTGGTTTTTTGTAATTTGACAGTTTAAATTTATATAATTAACTATTTCGAGAATTGTTGCCGGCATAACAGAAGCACCACTTGTTATAAAAATTTTGTTTTTGTTTTTTATTATTTCAAAATTTAGTCCTTCGTGATTTTCTATAAAAATCGTGTCTTTTATTTTTCTAGAAATATTATAAAGCGCTCTGGAATTTGAGCTTTTTTGACTTCCTACGACAATAACAAAATCTGAATCAGAAATTTCATTCAAAAGTTCATTTCTTCTATTTAAAGAATCTCTGCAAATCGTTTTATGTATACATATATTTACTATTTTTTCCTTTAAAATATCTGTTATTTTTTCAAATTCTAAATCATCAAAAGTGGTTTGAGCAACAACGGTAAAATTGTTATTAAAATTAATATTTTGTATTTGATTTTTTAAATCATCTAGACTTGATATTATTGTGACATTTTTCTTGTTTTCGACTTGGTTCTTAATACCAACTACTTCGGCATGCGTCGCTTCGCCTATTATTATTAATTTTGTTTCGGAACTTATATTCCTGACTATGCTGTGTATAATTCTAACATTTGGACAAGTTTTATCTACTATATTAAAATTTCGTGATTTAATTTCATCCGTTATATTTTTTCCTACACCGTGGGTTCTTATTAGTATGTTTGCATTTTTCACATTTTTGTCAATATCATGTATGTTTTCAACAATTTTTATATTTTTGCTTCTAAGTTTTCTCATCAGAATCTCATTATGGGCTATTTCGCCCAGCAAATAAAGATTTTTGTGCTCGAGTGCGGCTTTTACGGCTAAATCAACACCGAAACAGAAACCTGCATATTTTGACAATTTTAAAATCACGATTGCTTTAAACCTCGAATAAATTATACCATATGATTGACATCAACCAAAGAATATCATATTATAATTCAGGATGTACGTCGAGGTATGGCTCAGCTTGGTAGAGCGCTTGGTTTGGGACCAAGAGGCCGCTGGTTCGAATCCAGCTACCTCGACCAGTATTTGGTATGAAAACTTCTTTAGTTGCTGGATTATATAAAACATCACTAAGACCTAATTTGATGAAATTAAGCCCAAGAGGCTTTAAATCTTCCATATATTTGCATTCATCAATTTGCATTAAAAATGTAAGACCTGCGTAATGGCCGTCACCTAGAATACTTCTTACAATTGTATTTATTTCCGACAACACTCTTCCTCAATTGTTTCTGTACCACTTTCTTCATCTGTTTCTTTATTTTTCTTTTCATTTTCTTTTTTATTTCTACTTGTTAACGTTTTCTTTAACATCGCACTTATCCCAATTGTACCAATCGCTATTAACGAAAGGCAAAGCGAATTTTTTTTAAATAAACAAGCAGCAGCTTTTAAAAAATTTTTTAATGGCCCATATCCTAAACGATTAACTATACCACAAAACCTTCCTAGAGTTTCAATAACACAAAATCTAACGTGTTTTACATTGTGTTCATAAAACAAAGGTTGAACATTTGGAAGATTTCTCATCAGTTCTACTGTTTTATTTGCATAATGATCTGGTGCTACTAAACCTTCTTTTGATACACAAAGCCCAAATACGAAAAATTTGTTTGGGCAATTATCACAATACCAATAAAAAAGTCTTTCATTATCGATAAATTTTCTCGGATCATCAAATACAATTTCCGGAATATATGGTATTGTTCCATCTGGCCCTAAACCTAGAAAATGTTTTCTATATTCTTCTGGAACTGTGTAAAGTCCGGTTCCCATCTGGCCTCGTATATAATCTGTAAAGTTTTCGATTCCCGGAAAATTCCTATTTTTTAATTTCATCAAACGTTCAAACCAGTCTTTGAATGTATTGTTTTCGCGTGCCGATCTAAGTTCTTTAAAATTATCATTTGCACTGTCGATGTCATCATAAAAATAAAATATAACATCTGCTTCCCTATATTCCTCATCAATTTCAGCATAATTTTTAGAATTAATAGTTTTTCCCACAACAACTAGTTTAATCTCGAATTCTCCAAACGTATCTCGACAATTATAAACAACTTCTCCTTCATCACCAATATCTTCACCGCTGATGTCAAGCCTTATTGGAAGGCTCATATTATCCACCATTGTAAAATCGACGTACCCACGTTTTTCTTCCTCTGTAAGACACTTTTTTTCGACAAAATTTGTCATAAGTTGCTTAATTAACGGTTCATATTTTTCCTCGCCAACAATTAAGACTCTGCCATAACGAGCTTCAGCACTCACGCTAGGTATAATCACAGCAAACGCAAAAAGAAAGAAAAAATTTAAAGCTAGTATCTTTTTAACAATTTTCATTACAAAGATCTCCTCATTGAAAATCGACTTACATAAAATATAATTTTACGTAAGAATTAAATCCTTTAATTAATTTTAACATAAATAATATAAAAGTAAATAAAATATAAATTAAAAATTTAATTTATATTTAATAATTATTTAAAAATCGATTATTTAAAATAGTAGGAACAGGACCTAATTCTTTTTTAACAAGTTGTAATAAAGCATAATCAAGATCTGGTTTCCAAAAATAATTGGTATTGTATTTATTAAAACAACTTACCCATCTGCTTGCGTCCAAAGTTTGAACTTTGCCAATTTCTTTATCGTAGTAATAACACGGTTGATCTGAATCAAAAATATAAATAGAGTTATAATATTGTTCAAAATTTGGAGAACGATAAGTGCTGAGAAAATTGTCTATACTTGCACAGTCGCCGATTGGTCTTTGTCTGTTATTAAACCATCCCATAAATACGTGATGCCATACGTAACCTTCAGGTCTGTTACCTATAAACAATTTATTGTTGTTTGCCCATCGATCGGCAATTTCGAAATCACCTGCTATATCGTATCCGTCATCATGATTATTTCCCGATAAAGGTATAAAAATATTGCCATATTTCCCGTTTGATAGGTTTTTATAAACATTGGCGTCATTAAATAAAGGCGAATAAATATTATTATAATTAAGCGGAAAATATCTGTCGTTAAGATTAGTTTCAAAACCTGTAATGATCGGGTAATGGGTTTCATTATATATTTGATAATAATTATATTTTACGTCGTTGTTGTTGGTGGTGTTGATATTATTTCTGTTTGATATTGAATTTTTTGTTTGATTATTAATATCGCTTAGCTTGTTGTAACTTTCATCAAGCTCTTTCATAGCAGCTTTATATTCCTTAAGATAATCAATTATTTCTTCTTTTTTGATGGGTCTTCTTATTTTTTTTATTTTTGAAATTTGTTCATTAATGTTATTTGTCATTGGTTACTCCAATTTTATAATTTTTAAGTTAGCTTTTAAACTAAAAAATTTATAGTTTTAAGAAAAATTTGTATTTGTCATGTCATAACAATATTTCCTGTGAATATTCATTATCTGACAATAAGTTTGATATTGAACTTCAGAACCTTGATGATAATTTTCATTATTTGTGGATAAATTGTTTTTAGATAAACCGTTATCCCATGTATTGTTATTGTCAGTTGAAGTACCGTCATGTATGCTTTTCGGTACAAGCTGCAAAAGAGAATAATGTCTATCGTCGGGAACCCAATTACTAATGCTGTCGAAGTCATGTTTGAAACATTCTGACCAAAATCTTGCATCTAAGACTTTCATTTTGTCGTTTTTATATGTTTTTTGAGCGATTGTTAACTCATAAAGATGTGATATCGGAGGTTCGGGTTTTAAGAGAGACAATATGTCTTCAGTACTTGCGCATTGAAGCTGATTAATATTCACCTGAGAGAAAGCTCTGTAGTCAAACCAACCCATGAAAACATAATGCCATAAGTAATCATTTGGCATCTCATCAAAAAGTCCATAATCTTTGGCAACTTCTTCTGCTTTGGCAAAATCTCCAACAATATTGTTTTCAACATGAGATTCAAAAGTTCCAGATAGTTTAATCCAAATATTTCCATATTTTTTTATTGTTGGTGTAGGTGCTTTCGATATTTTTAACGTTTTTGATGTATTTGATATTGTTGGTGCTTTCGATATTTTTGAATTATTTTTATTTTCAATTATAGTTTTTGTATAAACGTTATCACCAAAGAAAAGCGGAGAAAAAGCAGAAGATCCAATACTTCCGGTGAGAATTGAATGAGCATATGAGCTGTCAAAAGGTCTTGCGGAACCAGGATTATTATTCAATTTATTAAATTTATTTAGTTTATTAAATTTATTAAAACCGTCAAAACTATTAGAATTATTAAATCTATTTCTATTGAAGTTCTTAAATTTATAATTATTTACCATAATTTATTCCTGAATTTAGTTTAAGTTTACTGGTTTACTGGTTGACTGTTACTGAATTTATCATGATCATCTTCTGTATAGTCCCCTTGATATCCGCCTTCTATATTGTCTTTGTAGATTACGTATTGATCGGTGGAATCTAAATATTCAGAACCCAATATTAGTTCTTTCTTTACAAGTTGCATAAGTGAAAGAGTTGAATTTGAATCAGGTGTCCAATATAGATCATTTTCCATTAGAGTTAGACAATTTATCCAATTACTTGCATCTAAAGTTCTGACATTGCTTACTTTTTTGTCATAATAATTAAAAGGTTGTTGTGATTCAAAGATATATGGATTACTTGTATATTGATAATAATATGGTTCTCTATATTCAGAAAGAAAGTTATCTATACTCATGCCATCATTAATTAACGGATAACAAGAACTATCAAACCAACCCATAAAAACATGATGCCATACGTAACCGTTTGGTCTATCATTAGTGAAAAGCTCTATACTTTTTGCTTTTTGATCGGCAAGTTTGAAGTCACCGTCTATTAATTGATCAGTTTCATCATAAAAATCATGATTGTGGCCTGATAAAGTTATAAAAACATTGCCATGTATTATTGTTTCACCGCTTTGCTTTTTATAAACATTATCGTCATTAAATAAAGGTGAAATCGTGCTGTTATAAAGTAAAGGAAAATATTTATCATTAAGGTTGCTATCAAAACCGGTAATAATTGGATAATAAGTTTTGTTGTATATTTTATGATAAATATTTATTTTCTTTTTTATTAAGTTATTTTCGTTGTTTTTATTATCTTTGTTGTCTTCATTGCTTATTTTTCCATAACTTTTGCAAAGATTCTTTATTGCAATTTTATGTTCTTTGATTTTATTGATTATTTCTGTTTTGTTAATATTTTCTGCCATTATTTTTACTCCAAATTTTAGTTGTTTAAAGAATCTAAAAATTTAAAAATTTAAAAATTCAAAAATTTAAACTTTTATGAAATTATAAAATTTATTAAAATCCATAAAATTTAACATAATTCTCTATGTTGTGATCGTGGTGTCATAACAATATTTCCTATAAGTATTTATTACTTGGTAATAAGTTTGATATTGAGTGTCGCAGCCATAATGATATTTATCGTTATCGGTTGATGTACTTGTTGACAAGCTACTCGTTAATGAGCTACTGCTACTTGAAGTATCATCATGCAAATCTTTAGGAACAAGCTGTAATAAGGAATAATGGTCTTCATCTGGCATCCAATTGTTTTCACTGACAAAATCATGTTTAAAACAATTAGTCCAAGATCTTGCATCTAAAACTTTTATTTCTTTATTGCGATATGCTCCTTGAGCAATCTTTAATTCATATAAATGAGATATGGTTGGAGAAGGTTTTAAAAGAGCTAGTATTGCTTCGGTATCTATGCATTGAAGTTGATTGATATCCATTTGGGGAAACGCTTGATAATTAAACCAACCCATGAAAACATAATGCCATACGTAATCATTTGGCATTTCATCAAAGAGTCCATAATCTTTGGCAACTTCTTCAGCTTTGGCAAAGTCTCCTAAAATATCTTCTTCTATGTGAGGATCACTTGTTCCGGATAATTTAATCCAAACATTACCATGCTTGGCAATCGGAGGATCATTTTCGGGAATTACAGTTTGAGTGTAGACATTATCACCAAAGAAAAGTGGAGAAAACGCTGTTGATCCAATACTTCCGGTTAGGATTGAATGAGCATATTGATCATCAAAAGGACGAGCAAGGCCTAAATTATTTAGATTTTTAGTTTTATAATCATTGAATTTAAAGTTATTTGCCATATTAGACTCCTGATTATTTAATAGTTTCAGATTTTTACTTAAATCTTAGTTTTAGTCTTATCGATTTTAATTTTATCGATTAGTTGATTTAAATTAATTGATTTAATTGAGCTTTGTTCCTGAATTTTGTTCTTGAATTATCCTGTTAACTTCATTAAAACTTATCTCACCACTTTCACAAAGCTTGTGATGATAGCTACAAATTGTAAGTAAATTACTTGAATCTAAATTAAGCTTATCATTACCATTAATTACATTAACTTTATTAACTTCATTAATTGGAACATTATGATGAACTTGTAAATTTTCGTAATTGTACTGTCTATATGTGTTGTATAAGTTTCTGATACATATCTGACATAAATAATTGTCTCTTTCTTTTATTTCTTCACGTTTCTTTTGCCATTTTAAAGAGTTTCTGAATTTAATAGCTTCTGTATTTTGTTTTTTCTTTCCGCCAAGCTTCTTGTTACAAACAAAACCTTCTTTATGTGATTTCCAGCAATACTTGCAAGATTTTTCCATATAAATAACCCTTTCTTTTGCTGAATAGATATAAAAAAATCCGGCAAATATTTGCTGGAATACTTATTTTGTTATTTTTATCATTTGAAAAAACATTGAGCAAAGCAGAATTTTTAAGAAGTAACTTTGAAAATATAATTTATTTTATTATACCTTCACATTTTAATAGTATCATGAATATTTACTGATATTCAATGACATTTACTGACATCTTTTAAATTAGAAACAAATTTTAAAGCCAAACCGTGAAGTCTAAACACATGACGTATATCATAACTTAATTCTCTAGTTATTTGTTCCCAACTCTTATGACACAAATATCTTAATTCAAGAATAATTTGAAACTCTTTATTTTCAATAGATTTAATAAAGTGTATTGCTTCTTCTTTGGTTTTTACTAAATCTTTTAAATCATCGGAAATTTCTGCTTCTAAATCAACTAATTTACTGATTGTTTCTTCCATAACATGAGGATTCATTGCAGGGTTCTTGGGCATATCACTGAAAACAGAATTTACTTTTTCCGCTAAGACTTTTAATGTTTTGATTTGTTCTAATTTGCTATCTATGCGTTTTTCTATCTTATAAGATTGATTTAAGAATTCTTTGACTTCTTTTATTGACATACGATTGCCTCCTAAAGTTTAAATAAAATAAAATTAGTTAGATTATTTATAAATATAAAATAAAAACTTTGCAGTTAATAGCAAAGTTAATTATTAATTTTAAAACAATAAAAATATCACCTAAATTAATAAGTGATATTTTTTATTAATTTTTGTAAGTGTTTATTTTAATTCTTCTATTTGTTGGATTGAGAGGCCGGTAGTTTCAGAAATTATATTTATATCTATACGTTTATTTAGTAATTTTTTAGCTATCTCGACTGACTTTTGGATTGCCATGCGAGCTTCGCCTTCCGCTCTACCTTCCGCTCTACCTTTAAGCATTGCATCCCTTATATCGCTAACAGCATCCTGCTTTTTCTTTTTTTCCTGAAATACTTTATCTCTAATCATTTCATCTTTACTTATTGTCAACAAAGTACTGGCGGCCATTCTAACACCTCTTTCTTTCTTTATAATTTTATTTATTAAATCTCTATTTTTTATATCCTCTCCATATTTGAAAAATATTGCCCAAGCTTCTTTGTCATTCATTAGATCTGGATCTTTTTTTAATATCTTTTTTAATTTGGAGAGTTCAATAGTGATTGGAAAGGTTTTACCTTTGTAGCTAACTTTGTTTATTTTATCATAATATTCAAACTTGTGGAAGAATTCATCATCTTCTGAGATTACTGTCTCGTTTGCTACGATTGTTATTTGATATGTGTTTTTAACTTCCGAATAACCTTTGCCTTTTAGTGGCTGTCCTGCGTGAAGTTTACAAAGATAGAGCTCAGATCTTACAAGTTCATTGTCTCCGGGGTGAAGCTGCATCTCTATGTTAGCTCTTTCGTTATCATCAAATTTGCAGCGTATATCAAATCTTAAAGCTTTATCCTTTTCGTTTTCAATTGGCGGTTCATTGGGCATTAATTTAACTTCGGTTACTTTTTTATCTAAAAAAGTGGATATAAAATCCATTAACGCTATTTTAGCTTCCGGTGTTTCCATTGTAAAGATTGATTTAAAAGTTCCGTCATAGCGAGGACTTAAGATATCATCTTCTTTTGAAAGCTGTATAACGCAGTCTTTGTTATTATCCAAATTTAAAACCTCCTAATTAATATAACTTATATCTAAGTTACAGTTACATTATAACATAAAAACAGTTCTAAAGTAAAGTGAATGTTTATGGCAAATTAGCTGTATGATACTGCCTTGCCAAGCTCTCTGAGCCTTACGAAAGTTGGGAATTGAAGGCTTTCTTACATATCTTTAAATCAATGTAAATTGACGAAACTCACGATCTTTGATCTTTGTTCTGTGAGCTTCTAACGAATTAGTAAAATTAATTGAATTAAAGGCAAAAGATTTAATGTCAAACAAAAATTAAAAACCCAAATCCTGAGTATTTATGCTATTTCTAAGATCTTTTCCTTCTATCTTCATGACAGCTCCTTTTGTCATCTCTGTAATTCTGCTAATTGTTCTTTTTGATAGTTGACGCTAATTTATTAGCTCATTAAGTGAATAATTGCTGGAAAAGATAGTTGGAAGCTTTGAATTATAACGTTGGTCATCCATATATAAAAATTATTTTACATAAAATACCAATCTATAAATTTTATCTTTAAGTATTTGTTAAATATTTTATAAAGTTTATTTCTTCCGTACCCATCTATTTAAATTAAAAACAATTTATTTTCTTTCACCCATTTCTTTAGACATTTCTTTAGACATTTCTTTAGACATTTCTTTAGATTTCTTCCAAACGAGTATTTTTAAAAATAAATCAAAAAACACCGGAACATACTTTGTGTATGTGAGGATTTTTTTGATTTTTAATCTTTATAAAAAACGAAGTTTAGGGAGGAATCTAATAGAAGAAACGGGTGAACCCCAAAGAAACATGCGGCTCTAAGTTGTCTCCTGCGGAGACAAAGTCGCCGCTAAATAGTGTCGCATTTAAAATGATTCGCATAATTCTGTTTGACAGCAAAATTCAAAATGCTATAATTAATTCATCAGTGTTTTAACTGATTTATATTTCGAGACCAGGGGGAAAGGTTATGAAAAATAAATTTATCAAATCTCTCATGAATTCTCTCAATTTGAGAGAGAGAGAGAGAGAGAGAGATCTCGGGGGACCTCTCTATGAAAAAAGAAAACAGTATAGATGATAATAAAAATAGCAATAAGATTAACAAAAATAATAAGATAATTTCCTCTATTTTAGCTATTGCTATGTGTTTCCAACCAGTTGTAGTGATCAATTCTAGTGCAAGTAGTGAAACCGTTTGGCCGACTGAAAAATTAGATTTTTTAGATGGAGATGATAATTTAGACATTTTAGAATGCATTGATGAAAGCAAAAAAGAAGATTTAAATTTAGATAAAAACAAAAAAAGCGAAAAAAGTAAAGAACTCAAATTAAGTTTAAAGGAAGAACTAAAAATCTGGGCGATTGTCTTTGCAGTTCTTATTACTCCTATAGCTGGTATAGCTGGTATTGCAGTGGTGCTTAAACTGTCTTGCGATCTTATACGTTATTTTGTTTCTTGTTTAACAAGTTCAACAACAAGAAATAATTCACTAAGAAATAATTCACTAAATGAATTTGCAAATTTTGAAGAAATCGATCCGATCGAAATAAATTATGGTTATAGTATAAATTGGAGTAAATATAAAAAAGTAAATCAAAAAGGATATTCGTTTATATATCGGATTTTAGGTTGTTTACCGGATGAAGGTATTAGAGAAATTGTTTTGCAATGCTATAGCGATATGTTAACTAAAGGTAAACAAAGAGAATATCCCGATTCCATTGACTTTGTAGTACAAGAAAGGAATTGTGACATTGAGAAATATGTTAAAAATGAATATGACAAAATAATTGAAAATTTTAAGAAAGTGCAGGATGAAATGCTACCAAAAAGTTATTTTGGAGAAATAAGTGATGAAAATCAAAAGAATTTCATAACAAATTTAGAAATAGTTATTATCTTTCTTTATTTATCATCAGCGAGTAGAGGAGCATTAGGATATGAATCAAAAATCATTGACGAAGGAGCATTAGGATATGAATCACAAACCATTAACGAAGGTGTGGCTTATTTTAGAATTATTGCAATAGTAGCCATCGAACGTCTCCTTCAGATGATCAGTAGTGGAGGGCTACCTGAAGGTTACAGAGGAATTAGGAGTAAGTTAGAAATTTATCTTAGAGAATTAAAAGAAAGTGATATATGCTCACGATGTATTTTTTTCTTATTTTTTTTATCTATCAGACGTTCCAGTTTTTATCCGATTCTTCATAACTTTGTTGAAAAATTACCAGAAAATTGGGAGATAATTGGGAGATAGAGTATTAAATCTCTAAATCGCTCTACTAAATCACTAAATTACGAGAAAATTATATCGCCTCATTTTAAAATTTGTTATAAAACCTAAATTATGTTACACTCATGACGTATGATTTAAGCTTCTAAAAACATCAAGGATGTTAAGATGTACGAAGATTGGCAAGTTTTAAAGAAAGATTGTGAAAAATGTTCAAAATGCGAACTTTGCAAATACAGGACTCAGGTAGTTTTCGGATATGGTAATCCTAAGTCAAAAATCATGTTCATAGGAGAAGGCCCTGGCGAGCAAGAAGATTTACAAGGTAAGCCCTTTGTTGGGCGTTCGGGCAAACTGCTAGATAAAATGTTGTCGGAAATAGGTCTAGACCGCGAAAAAAATATTTATATAGCAAATATAGTTAAATGCCGGCCACCGAAAAATCGCGATCCGTTTCCGGGAGAGCAGGACGCATGTATAGGCTGGTTAAGAAATCAATTTTTTTTGATAAGACCAAAAATAATGATTGCCCTTGGAAGAGTATCTGGCAAAAAAATCATCGACCCAAATATGAAGATCACGCGCGATCATGGAATATTTTATAACAAAAAAGACGTCTGGATGATGGCAACGCTACATCCGGCCTCGCTTTTAAGAAATCCCGCACAAATGAACAGTGCAGAAAATGATTTTAAAATTCTGAAAAACAAAATCAAAGAAGTTCTTACTTATTAAACTTCTATAAAAAAATCCAACTAATTAACAAGATCCAAAAGACCATCTTTTATTTTTTCTTTCATTTCTTGTTTTTTTAAAGAAACCTTGTTTCTGAAAGCATCTACTTCTTCGTAAACTTCGAATATTTTTGAAAATCTTTTAGTTCCGCCGCTGGCTTCTTCTATCAATTTTTTAATTTTTTCGTCTTTTTCGGTTCCCACAGTCAACACCCCCAAATTTAATCTGTGTTTTTATGTTTTTTGTTAAATTAAATAAAATTTTTGAATTAAAACTTAACAAAATATCAACGTTGAAAAAATGTTGAAAACCTCCATTTATAAACCCGGTACACACTCGTATTTTTAAAAGTTTTCAACATTTCAACATTATTCTCTTTAAAAAATCGCTTAAAAATGTTTAAAAAAATATCTTCATATAATGCGCAATGTCGAAAATTTGTTGAAAACTTTTGTTTGCAAGTTCGATATATACTAATGTTTTTAAAAGTTTTCAACATTTCAACATACGCTACTACTATATTATTATTTATAAATAATTAAATATTTATATATAAATTAATATGAAGCAACTTGTTATTCAACTTCATCTGCAACGGCTCGACTAACATCATGTATATTATTAGCCAAAGAAGATGTTAAGAGATTAGCAATACCGGAAGCTTCGTTCTTGTTGCAAGAAGAACCACCTGAAATTTTTTCAAATAAAATACTTTCAATTTCGTTTTTGCTCATTTTTGAAATCTGTTTCATAGATTCTACCAAAAATTCGTCAAATTGTTCAAAAGTATAGCCGGATTCAATACTTTGACAAAAATCGAACATTGATCTCACATTGTCTATCTTAGAAAATTCCCTGGTAAGTTCTGCATTGTCCAGTATTTTTTCGAAAACACTAATAATTTTTTCGCTTATTGATTGATCTAAAGTCATGATAACCCCCAAAAAATAAATTAAATTTTTAAAAAGAACTTTTTAATGAAAAGGTTCTTTTATAAATATTCTACTTATATAAATAAATAAGTCAACAAATTTTGTATTTTTTATACAAATAAATTTTACACAAAATTTGGTATAACTAATAGTATAATAGTTTTTTAAAACTAAAAAATAAGTTTTAGACATTATTATCATGAAAAAGATATTTTCTTTTTCGAAATATTTTTAAAAAACAACGGTGATAATTTTGTACAAAACTATAAATTTAGAAAAGGGTATGTATCAAACTTATAATAAATCTTTCACTGAAATTCTTGAAGATTTAGATCCGACGATTAATTATAAAAACACCGAGCTTGAAAAGCTCGATGCATATCAAAGGCAATTAAAACGTTTTGATATAAAAGTTAACGGAAAAAATTCAGATCAAGTTGAAAAATTTTTTATGAATTCACAGTCTTCGGTTTTATTTCCTGAGTTTATGGCAAGAAGTGTTAAGAAAGGTATTATTGATGCCTGGGTATTAGATAATATTATTTCAGTTAAGACAATGTCTTTAAATCTTGATTATAGGCCAATAACACTGACGAATACCATAATACCCACAGCACCAATAAATGAAGGAAACGAGATTCCAAGTCTTGATATAAGAACAGAATCGAATGTTGTAAGTTTAAATAAACACGGGAAGGTTGTTACTGCATCGTACGAGACTTTAAGATTTCAAAACTTGGAAGTTTTTAGTGTGATTTTAGGAAAAATAGGAAGAGATATTGCAAAAGAAGAGTTAATTGAAGCCACGACTGTTCTGGATGATGGCGCAGATGTAATAAATGTGACCGGAGTAAGCGATGATAGTTTAACTTATGATTACTTGTTGCAACTTTGGGAAGCTGTTAGCCCCTACGAGATGAACGTGATGCTTGCTTCGAGTTCAACTATACACGATATTTTATCTTTAGACGAAATGAAAGACGCCACGGCAGGGTTGGATTTTCATGCATCCGGAAGATTGGTTACGCCTCTTGGTTCTCTTTTGGTAAGATCAGAAAGTTTACCCAGAGGTTCAATAATAGGTTTTGATAAAAAATGCGCACTTCAATTGATTCAATATGGGGATATTAACATGGATGTGAACAAGATTATAGACAAACAATTGGATGAATGTGCTTTGACTATTACAGCGGCATTCAACAAATTGTTTGACGAAAGTGTTAAAAAATTAGTATATGCATAATCTAGAAATGTTTGTATTTTTAATTTAAGAACCCGTTTTTACAGCTTCCAAAATATGTATTTTCAGTTATTTTTTCGTAAAATTTTGTAAAAATTCTTTAAATACGTAAATATTAATTCGAATTTTTCCTTCATTTTACGAAAAAATTTCTTGAAAACACATAATTTAAAGTTATGAAGACGGATTCTTAAACTACAATTTTAAAGTAGCGTACCAATTTAACGTCATATTTACAAATACAAAAATTTACCTGCCAAGTTTCGACACCGGCTTGTGTTGCATTGTCTACCACTGCTTTTGCTTTCTCATAATTAGCACTACGTCGTTTGATAACTCGAAATCCCGGATTGTCATAGACAAAACAAACCATCAATATGGCTCTCTGACGATTTTTTAAACTGTTTGCTAATTCTGTTATATGACGAGCAAAACGCTCCGCGGGTGAAGACATACTAACTTTTCTTATATTAACATAGTCAGGAATATTGACCTGCAAATTTTGAAGTGGCATTTTAATTTCAAGATAAGTATCTCCTACAAGAAAATCCAATTTTGAATTACCAAGAATCTGTTCGCGCGTTATTGTTTCTTTTTTAGAAAAAATACCCGAAAAACCTTCATTCATGAGATAATGTTCAACATATCGATTTACGGCATTTTGATTTATGCCGATCCAAGTTTTCGTTAGGACATCAGGAAGGTCAAGTGATATAGCTTCAACGGTATATAATGTTTTTCGGGAAAAACTGACAGCTTTTGACAACAAGCAAGGACGATCACTTAAATCTATATTTCCTATCCTGCCAGTCACTGGACAGTGGCAGGTAAAACTTACACCATTAATATTGACATCCATCGTAAATCGGGATTTTCTATGGCGAACAACGCCTTCTAAAAGTGGCGTTGAAAAAGTATACGATGGCATGCTCATTGGTCTCGTTACTCCGATTTTCGAATAATTAAAAATTAATTGCCTCATTTTATTTGATTTATTGCAATTATTCAAATTCATAACATTTTTCGCAATCAGAGAATAGTATGAAAAAAGCAAAAACATGTTTTTGAATTTGGATTTCGGAGGCCATTTTGCGTAAGTTAATCATAGAAGGCCAAAATAGGCTTAAAGGTGAAATTAAAATTCAAGGTTCTAAAAATAGTATATTGCCAATTTTAGTAGCAACAATATTGTGCGATGAAGAGTGTGAAATATACAACTGTCCAAATATTCTGGATGTCAAAACCACAATCGAAATTTTAAAATATCTTGGTTGTGAGGTGGTTTTTAAAAATTCGTGTATAAAAGTAAATTCTAGAAACTTAAATAAATATGACATCCCCGAAAAACTTATGAGAAAAATGCGTTCATCAATTATTTTTTTAGGAGCGCTTATTTCCAAAATAGAAAAAGCCGAGTTGACCTTGCCCGGAGGATGCGAACTTGGGCCCAGACCAATAGATATTCACACATCCGGACTTAAAATGATGGGAATAAATATTTCAGAAAAATATGGCAAAATAAATTGTTATCTTGATAAAAAAATAAAAGATAAAAAAATAATTTTTCCGTTTCCAAGTGTGGGGGCAACCGAAAATTTAATTCTTGCAGCGGTTAAATATGAAGGAACAACACTAATACATAATGCAGCACAAGAACCGGAAATAGTAGATTTAGCTAATTTTCTTAATGCAATGGGTGCCAAAATAAATGGTGCCGGAGAAAACATCATAGAAATCATCGGTGTAAAAAAATTACACGGAGCCCAATATACTATCATGTCAGACAGAATAGTTGCCATAACCTATTTATGCGCTGCAGGAATTACACAAAGTAATCTGATTTTACATGAAGTTTCAGAAAATCATATTAATTCAGCAATTTCACTTTTAAAAGAAACAGGTTGTGTCATAAAAAAATATGACAATCAATTGAAAATAATTTCCCCGGAACGTTTAAAACCGATAAAAAACGTAAGAACCATGCCATATCCAGGATTTCCAACAGATGCTCAGGCACTGTTAATGGCAATGGTTTCAATTGCAAATGGAACAAGTGTTTTCGTAGAAACAATATTTGAAAGCCGTTATAAACATGTAAGTGAATTACTAAGACTTGGGGCGAAAATTAAAGTAGAAGGAAATGTGGCCATAGTAGATGGTGTAAAAGAATTATTTGGAGCCAACACCGCAGCAAGCGATCTTAGAGGAGCAGCCGCATTGATTATCTCGGGGTTAGCAGCTAGAGGTCAAACAATTGTTTCCGGCGTAGAATATCTAGAAAGAGGATACGAAAACATAAACCAAGTGTTGGAAAATGTCGGAGCAAGTATTTTCTTTGATTAATGTGGTTTCGTGTTATTTACTATATCTTGTGCAATTTTTTGCAATGCAGCACTTGCATTCATATGGCATTGCGAAATAAATATATAAGTGATACTATTTAACTATAATAGAAAAAATAAAGTGCCTGAAATATGGCGGGAAAAAACAAAAATTGGGTTGGTTTTTTTAAGTTTTTCTGCTTCTTGTTTGACCCAATTTATTATAGGTGTGACTCATGTTAAGCAAGCGCTATATCCTTCTGAACCCTATACCTTCGAGGCAATAACGAATCGCCTCATCTTTAGCTTTTTTTTGAATATCCGTTATGGATTGTAATCTCACATTATATCATCAACACTTGATTCTCGGAATCGAAACAAAGATGACCCCATTTTTCGGCGTTGAAATGGATCAATAATCGTGGTAGCGGAATCATCGAAAAAATTCTCTTTATCATCATCTTCTTTTTCAAGAAACGCCTCCAATGAATTTAATCTTCCAACTTTCTTTCTTTTTGCTTTAATTCATTTATTTCATTACGTAAACATGAATTTTCCGTACGTAAATTTGAATTTTCTATACTTAGTGCATCAGTCTTAATTTTCGCTACATTATGTAAACGTGAATTTTCCGTACGTAAATTTAAATTTTCTCTTTTTAGTGCATCAATCCTAATTTCCGTATATGACACTCCACTTATTATTTGTCTCAATGTAGACAAAATATTAACATCACTTGGCGATGAAGCTAAAATAACCCTCCTCTTCCCCCTTGGTGCCATCGGAGCAAGAAAACTCTCCAAAATTTTTCTATTATAATCTTCTGCAAGAAACTCCCTCGATGAATTGTAATCTCCCGACTCTTTTTTTTCAAGAGACTTCTTCAATTCTTCTTCTTTTTGCGATGGTTCAATTCCTTGTGTTGATTGATCTAATTCTATTTGCAATTCTCTAATATTTACATTTAATTCTGCAATTTTATCTTTCATCGTTTGATTTTCATTTCGCATTCTTTCTAACTGTTCTTGTTTTCCAAGAAATAATTCTCCAAGAACGACAAAATCACACATGGAATTTCCGGTAAAAGATTCTTGGGTTAATTCTTCTATACGTGACTTCATGTTTATAAATTCTTGATTCACTTGGGCTAATTTTTCTACAAGAGACTTCATTTTTATAAATTCTTGATTCACTTGGGCTAATTTTTCTACAAGAGACTTCTTCAATTCTTCTTCTTTTTGCGATGGTTCAATTCCTTGTATTAATCGATCTAATTTTATTTGTAATTCCCTAATTTTATTTTCCATCGCTTGATTTACATTTTGCGTTTCTTCTAATTGTTCTTTTGTTTCAAGAAATGATTTTCCAAGAATGACAAAATCACACATGGAATTTCCGGTAAGAGGTCTTCGGGCTAATTCTCCTATAAGTGACTTCATTTTTATATATTCTCGACTCTCTTGGGCTGATGATTTTTCTAAAGGACTGGAATAAAAATTTGTTGCTGTTTTTTCTGTTGCTACCAACGCTTGCCCTTTTGCTTCTGCCAATTCTTCATCCTCCAATTTTTCATCCTCCATTGCTGCCGACGCACAAATATTGAGATTACAAAAACCAAAGACCAAGATTGCTAAAAATTTTTTCATAAAACGACTTTTACTCATAAATAAACCTACACATCCTTAATTTTTAAAATACTGAACCAAACTCCTACACTTCACGAAAATTTCTTCTCTTTCCGAAGTATCACATGATCATATCTACTTTTTACTAAAAAATCAAATTCTAAGAATTGGAATTTTTTGAAACCTTCAACAATAAGGGTGTAACATTTAGAAAGTATCCTAGAAGGTATAGGGTTCAGAAGGATAGAGCGTTTAAAATAGGAATAAGCCACAATTTTTGAAAATTTCAAAAAAGTTCAAGAAAATATGTTGTCAGAATGTTTTGGAAAAATAGTAGATAAAGATGAAAAAGATTTTTTAGCAAATTTACAAATGCCTTTCGTTTTTCTTTTTTTGTCAACAGTATCTGATGGTGGGTTAGAATATGAATATCATTGTTATTATGATGAAAATAAAAAAGACGAAGACAAAAGCGTAAATTATTTTAGATATATTGCACATGAAGCTATTCGAAGTTTGCTTACAATAATCATGTACAAAGGAGATATTTATTCTAAAAGTGTTTTCACAGAAGTTTTAAGAACTGCAGGAGAAATCTAATCTTGTAGAGACTGAGCTTCCTCCGCCGCCGGCGGAGAAGGCTCGCTGTTAAAGAAATCTTCTTTAAAAATAATTAACTATAGCTATTATTTTGCTTTTGTAACTATACAGTCTAGAATTAATCTTTTGTTAAAATTCTTAATTTCTACTTTTTTTATTTTTAAATTGGTATCTTTATCCAATAATACTTCTTCTTCTGAATCGAATTGCGAATATTTCATAATTGGAAAATATGGTGTTCCTTTGGGAACTGTTATTTTTAAAAGTATTAAAGTTCCGGCGTTTCCTTTTTCGCCTAAAAAATTGTATGCTACATTTTTATCATTTGTAACAGACATTAACCCTTTTTCTGTAAGTATTTTTCCCACTAAATTTTTTGCATTTATGATAGAAAATTTTCCATTCAAAGATACGGCTTTCCAATCTGTTGGTTTGAGCATATGTTTAAATGTATCGAATTTTTTTATTCCCCTGTAGAAAATTCGCTCTTCTGTAAGTTCGCTCTTCTTAACGACATTGGAGACATTTATGGCCTTATCTTTATAGATATTTTTTTGTTTTTTTCTTAATGCTTCATTGTAGTTGGAGTAATCTCCGGTGGTGTAATCGTAAGAATCTTTAATTTCATCTTTATCCATTTCCCATAATAAATCATTATTTTTTCTCTTTGAAGTTTCAAAAAAATCCTCTTTATCACAATATTTGAGCAGTTTTTCATCATTCAATAAGTCGGAAAACTTAATTTCTTTTCTTGACTCATTTTTGTCGAGATTTACATATCTTTTTTTAATTTTAGTTAAAAGCAAATTTAATTTTCTCAATATAATTTTAGCAGCTTTTAATTCTAAAAAATTAGAACAAATATCGTTATCTTTAAACATAAAATCAATTAAAGAAATTATTTTTTGCAATTTTTTTTCGGCCGTATTTGCTTTCGAAATATTAATTCCACCACTTAGAATTGCATACAATTCTTTCATTTTTTTATTATCTTGGAATCCTTCAAGTTCATTAAAAAAATTTTTAAAACAGTCTTTCATTATTAACAACCTCCTTAAAATCGGTATGATGACATTTTAACATAAAATATTTAAAAAGTAAAATATTTTTATATAATTTACACATATATTTAATTAAAAATTAATTGGAAAAAATAAATTGCGATGATAAAATTCTTGAACCGAAATTTTTTAAAATCAGAGATGTTACTTTGTGAAAAAAAATAAATACAAGAAAAATGAGAATGAAAATCTCAATGATGATAAAAATAATTTAGATAAAAATTTTGTGGAAAAATTTCATGAATTTGATTCTAATAATAATTACGCTGAGAAAAGTGAAGAAATAAAACAAAATTTCTTTAAAAAGCGCAATAGACTAAAGAAACTTGTTTCTTCAAAAGAAAAAATTAATGAAAAAATAGATGATAAACTGGGATATTTTAAAACTAATTTAGGCATAATTTCGGTAGGATATGATAAATTTAAAAGAAATTCTTCTTTTGGATTTACTTTATTATCCGAAAAGTCGGAAATAAAAAATAAAAACATTACAAAAAGAGATTTCAAAGATAAACATAATTATTTTAAGAAAGATTTTAATAATACCGAAGAAAAAATGAAGTTCAGCAATATAGGTTTTGAATACAACGCAAAACAGAAAATAATTAAGCAAATAGGCGGTAATGAACACAAAAGTAGCAATAAAGAATTTTTGTATAAAGAAAACGAAGAAAGTAAATTGGTTAAAATTTTGCGCCAAAAGAAAAAAGAGGGGTTAGTAAAAAATTCTGAATTCGAAAACGCCTTAAGTGATTTTTACGAAATAAAGAAAGAGAAAAAGGAAGATAATGATTATATCAAAAATAAAATCAAAAATTTTGTAGAATTATTTAAGAAAAACAAATTAAAAAAATATGAAGATTCTGATGAAATTAAAAAAAGTAAGTTTCGTATTATAGAGATGTCTTTTGGAGATAATATTCTGTACTTATTGTTAAAGAAAAAAATAGAAGAATATATAAAAAAAGGCAAAGCAAAAAACGTCGAGGAGGCGCTGAGATTAATAGATAAAACAAATATAAACAATAAAATTTTAAATAAGATTATTAAGCATTTTTGAAAAGTATACAAAAATTTTCTATTCCGGAATGTTTTTGCCTACTTTTTAGTAGGTGTAGATTTTTTTGCGTTTACAAATTTTTTAATATAGGAGGCTAAAATTTAGATTTAAGTTATTTTTTTGAAATTATTGGTCTTGATATTTTTACCCAATAATTTCTGCAGGAGATGAAAATTATGCCTCAGTATTTATCACCCGGTGTTTATGTTGAAGAATTTGATAGTGGGCCCTCACCTATACAAGGTGTTGGAACAAGCGTTGCCGGATTTGTAGGTGTTTCCGAAAGAGGTCCTACGATAGGGGCACCGACTTTAGTTACTAGTGTTGCTGAATTTACAAGAAAATTTGGAAGTTATTTACAAACCAATGAATTTGGTGATTATCGCTTTTTAGCCCATGCCGTTAATCATTTCTTTTTGAATGGAGGAGCTAAGGCATATATCGTAAGGGTTGCGCCTTCTGATGCAAAATTCGCCTCATTTATTTCAAAAGATAAAAGTATAAAAATAACCGCCAAAAGCAGTGGAATTTGGGGGAATAGCATAACTATAACGTTTGAAAACGAAAATGAGAATAAAACTCAAATAACAAAAGATTTGGGCGAAGGAAGATATAAGCTTAAAAACGTTATAGGATTTGATTTAGGTGACGTTGTAATACTCGATCAAGGTGAAAAAACGTCACAAGTTTCGAAAATAACCAATGTGGCTCAAAAAGTAATAACGGTTGAGGCCCCGTTTAAGGGAGAAGTGGTTGACCAAAATTTAATTCCAAAAATCACCATTAAGACAAGTGAGATAAATTTAAATATTGAATGCGACGGCATGATGGAACAATACGAAAACGTATCTTTTAATATTTTTGCTCCATCTTACGTGACAAAAAAATTATCTAAATCTGAGATAGTAGAAATAGAAATAGAAACGAAAACTCATAAGGAAAATATTTCTTATTATGAATTTATTAAAAAAGCCTTGGGCACAAAAGACGAAGAATCTAAAATTAAGATAAGTTTGTCCGGTGGTTCCAATGGTTCTTCGGCAAATTTAACCGATTCTGATTTTATAGGAAAAGATGAAGGGCCTGGGCAAAGAACCGGTATACAATCTTTTCTGGATAACAATGATATAAATATAGTGGCAATACCCGGTATAGTAAGCCCAAATATTCAGTTATCTCTTGTTTCTCATTGTGAGAAATTAGGTTCCAGATTTGCAGTACTAGACGTACCATTTACCGCCAAAACTCCCTCGGATGTGCTAAATCATCGTAATATCGTGGATAGTGACTATTGTGCCATGTATCATCCATGGTTAAAAGTTTTTGATCCCTTAGATAAAAAAGATGTATTTATTCCTCCGTCGGGTTCTGTTTTGGGAATATATGCCAGAAGTGATGAATCCAGAGGTGTGCACAAAGCTCCGGCGAATGAAGTGGTGGCGAACTGTACCGGCCTCTCGGTTTATTACAATGCAGCCGAACAAGATTTTTTAAATCCGAAAGGCATGAACGCCATCAGAAAATTTCCGGGTGCGGGAATACGAGTATGGGGAGCAAGAACTGCATCTTCTAAACCGTTATGGAGATATATAAACGTAAGGCGGCTTTTTATTTATGTCGAAGAATCCATAAAAGCAAACACAAATTGGGTAGTTTTTGAACCAAATGATCAAAAACTTTGGTCAAGAGTAAAAGCAACCATCGAGACATTTTTGAGTGGGATTTGGACTTCCGGTGCACTTGTGGGTAGCTCTCCGGATGAAGCATATTTTGTCGACATCGGAGCAAATACAATGACAAAAGACGATATCGATAACGGAAGACTCATATGTCTTATAGGAATTGCCCCGGTTAAACCAGCAGAATTTATTATATTCAGAATAACACAAAAAACAGCAGAGTAATTTATCAAATAATTTGAAACAAAACAGGAGATGACAATATGGCTGATGATCAAGCGTCTGCAAGACAAGATCTTGCTTCTGCGGGCACTCTATCCACAACGTCAATTTCAAGTCAACCTCTTGCTTCGCCCATAAGAGGTTTCAGGTTTACAGCTTCCTTTAATGGTTTAGGCACAGCTTCATTTAAAAGTGTAGAAGGTTTTAGTATAGATGTTGCTTCTTCGGAATACAGAGAAGGCGCATTTGGACGTCTTACCGTAAGAAAACTTCCAGGATTGGCGACATTCTCAGATATTACTTTAACGAAAGGTCTCTACAGTAACATGGAATTATATACTTTTTTCACGAGTTATTTAGAAGGACAAAATTTGAATCCCGTAGACGGTGTCATAACGACCTACGATAACAGCGGAACAGCAACTGCAAGTTGGTCAGTTTTGAGTGCTTGGCCAATAAGATATGAACCAAGTGGATTAAATGCAGATAATTCGGAAATAATAATAGAGACTCTCGTTCTTGCCAACGAGGGAGTATTTAGAGATTTAACCCCACGCACTCAATAGCAATGTAGTGCTTCGAATTTTAATAAATATTTTTTAAGGATTGTTGTGAATTATGTTAAGTTTTGAAACAAAATATAATTTTGAATTACCAAAAGGTTATGTAGATTCCAAAGGAGAAGTTCACCAGCGGGGCATTATGCGCCTCGCCAATGCTTCGGATGAAATTATCCCCCTCAACGACCCCAGAGTGAAGTTAAACCCGAGCTATTTGAGTGTTTTGATATTAGAAAGAGTAATAATTGAATTGGGTACAATCCCAAAAATTAATTCAAGTATTATTGAATCTTTATTTACGGCAGACATGACGTATTTACAGGATTTTTATCAAAAAATTAACAGCATAGAACCGCAAATGTTAGACACAATATGTCCGAATTGTGGTTCAAAGTTTTCGGTGAATGAGCCTTTTTTCGCAAAGGCCTGAAAAGTTATCCGTATGAAACTCTCAGAGAAGAAATAGCTTTTTTGGCTTATTATTTTCATTGGTCATTGAAGGAAATCACGGAGATCAGTCATAAAGAACGTGTTAATTATTGTCTTGAAGTATCTAAAATAAATAAAAAAATAAATAACACCGGCGAGACCAGAAAAAACATTTTTGAAATTTAGAGGTGTTTTTGTGCCTCATAGGCCACCTTTCAATATAGATGTATCTTGCACAAAAAGCGGTCGCTTAGATGATCTAGCTCCCTCTTTCAATTTTATCGTCATGTTAAATCAGTTTACTTATGGGTTTCAAGAAGTTTCTAATTTTTCCAGAAACAGAAGCCATGATTTTATCGAAGAGGGTGGTAATCCTCACAGAATATTTGTGGAAAAACCGGGCGGTGATGATCTTCCTACTTTAAACCTTAAGCGCGGAGTTATGATTTCGAGTGCTAAATCAAAAATAACATCCGCAGCATTGGCTGCGGCCGCGGCAATACCGGACAATCTGTTGAGAAAAACTGCGCTCTTGGCGCTAGCTTCTACTAATCCTTCTTATGCTTTGGAGCATGGACCTGCGATTGGTTTTGTTCAAGTGTACGATCGTTTTTTTAAAAAAGATATAGTAACTTTTAGTTTTTTCTCTTTGGGTGCTGTCCAAAAAAGAATGACAGATCTGGATGCTATGAACTCCAGCAACATTTTAATAGAGGAAATAGAAATAATCCATACCGGTCTTACGAAATTATCAACGAATATAATATAAAACAATAAAGTTCAAGAGGGAACATGGACGATATAAGAATAAATAAATTTCTAATTAAAACCAACACTATAAAATCAATTTTTTCTTTTTTTTATATTTTTAATAAACAAATATGCGAAAATATAATAAAAAAATATTCCAAAAAAGAATATAATGATTTTCAAATTAAAGAAAATAATGATCTTGTTCTTGTTTCTAAAAATGAGTCTTGCTCCGACAAAATTTTGCAAGATATTTTGGAAAATATAAAAAGAATCAAGATAGATGGTAACGATCATAACATCAATGTGCAAAATCACACGAATTTTAGCGGAAATTTTACCAAAGATATCTACAAAGAGATAACGAGTTCGAGCAAAAAGGTTAAAAATAATCAGATAAGAAATTTAGAAGTTATATCTAATAAAAATTTAAATAGAAATTATTTTAAAAATCTAAATTACTTTCAAGAAAAAAAAAAATCTATCAGGGACTAAAAAACGAGAAATTCACATCCAAATCAACAAATAATCATATACTGAACATTACATCTAAAATCGAAAACGAAAAATTTGACGAAAAATTTGAAATATTCTTTTTAAACAAAAAAACAATTTTTAATGAAAAAACATTAAATAACGCCTTGAATTTCAATTTCTATAAATTTAGGGAAAATTTGTATAAAAACATTCAGAACAATAGTCATTTTTCGAATTCAAACAAAAATGCCATATCGAAAAAATTTCTAGATAAAAATTACAAAAAGAATTTCGAATTTAATCTAAATTTTAGGTCAGAACCAAATTTTTTAGATAATTATCAAAAAATAGAATATTTAATTAAAGGGGCACATTCAAAAGAGAAGTTATCAAAAAGAGAAGATTTTGATTTTTTGTATAATAAAAACAAAAAACGAAACATATACGAAAGCGTTTTAAATAAAAATCTTAAAAAGAAAGATTCCGTCAAAATAATCAAAATTAAAGAAGAACAGATTTTAATAAATAATGAAAAAAAAATTATTAAAAAGAAACCGGGCTTAAATTCTGTTTTTGAAAAAAAAGACATTTTTATTTTTGAAAGTAGTTACAATTTTATTGATAAAATTTATGAAAATATATATTTAAAAAAAATCCAAAAGAACAAGAAATTTTCCAAAAAAGACAAAATCTTGCTTTTTAATATTTTATACAAAAGCATCGAAAAGAGCGAAATTCTAAATCATGACTTTTTTTATTCAAGCAAAAAAAAGATAAATAAAATAGGCGAAAAAAGTATAAAAAATGAATTAATTTTTGAAAACTTAAGAAGCAAAAATAAAATAACGTCGGAAGAAAATGCGTATGTGTTTAAGATATTTAACAAAAAATTCAAAATTTTTAAATTTAAAGATAAAAACTTATTCGGAAGCAAAAATTTAATCAGTAAAGCAAATTATTTTTATTCAAAAAAATATGAAGAAGATTTAAATTACGAAAAAAATAAAACGTTTGATAATTCAAACGAAATTATATTCAAAAAGAATCATTATGAGAAAAATAAAAAAAGAAATAAAACCAAATTTGAAAATATTTTTTTAAAGAATAAAAATAAAGAATTAAAAGAAGAACGTAAGTATATATTAAAATTTTTGGAAAGTAAAATATCAGTAACAAAACTCAAAGATAAAAATCTATTTATTAACACAAAAAATCTAATAGATGAATCCAATATTGTTTATTTGAAAAAACGCAACGATAGAATCACCCATAAAGAAAATAGTTTTATTGGCAGTGGATCCAAAAAAATTGTTAATATAAAAAAAATAAAATTCGTTGATAATTTAATAAAATCGAGAATTGAAAATAATTCTGAAAAAAATAAAAGAACACTAGAATACGAATTAGATTATAAAAATATTTCCCCTAACAAAATAATTTACAAAAAAAGCAACGACATAGAAAACATTTTAAGTAAAATCAAAAAAATAGAGAACGAAAATAAAAAAATCCGCGACGATAATGAAAACGACAGAAAAAGCATAGATAAGTTAAAATTCAATTATTTTAAATTGGTAGAAAATAAAAGTAAATCAAAAGAAGATTTTGCAACAAAAAAAGAAGTTGAAAAAATAGTAAGATCATGCATACAAGGAATCAATTTTAAATCTATTGTAGATTTTGCCACTGAAAAGCTTGAAAAAGGTCTGACCATAGAAAAATACAGGAACGGCATACTTTAAAGTTAATAAATAGACTTCTTTCCAAACTAAAGAAAATAAGTTAAAATATGGAATTATGGAAGACAAAAATTTTAAAAGACTAACAGGAGTAAAAAAAGAAACGTTTAAGAAAATAGTAGAAGTTGCAGAAGTGGCACATGAGGCAAAAATCTAGAGGAGGACGAAAAAAACAAGCTGTCTGTAGAGAGGAAAAATGGTTTTTATGACTTTGGAATACCTAAGAGAGTACAGAACATGTTTCCATATAGGCGAAAATCGAGGGATATCAGAATCTTATGCGTATAAAACTCTATCAAATGGGTTTAAGATGTGCTCATAAAAGACGGAAGGTTCTCCCTTTAGGTTTAATCTTATTTCTGGTATTTGTAATTTTGATATGGCTGTTTAGTTTGGAAAGAAGTCTAATATAAAATTTATAGATTAATATTTTATGTAAAATAATTTTTATATTTGGTACTCATTTTTTTAATTAAAAACATTTTATTTCTCTTTCACCCATTTCTTTGGCGCAAAGAGGGTGAAACCCAAAGAAATCGCGGCTCTAAGTTGTCTCCTGCGGAGACAAAGTCGCCGCTAAATAGTGTCGCATTAAAATGCTTCGCATAATTTTGTTTGACAGCAAAATTCAAAATGCTATAATTAATTTATCAGTATTTTTACTGATTCGTATTTTAAAATCAGGAGGAAAGGTTATGAAAAATAAATTTATCAAATCTCTCATGAATTCTCTCAATTCGAGAGAGAAAGAGAGAGGTCTCTCGGGAGATCTCTCTATGAAAAAAGAAAGCAATGGGATAGGTGAAAATAAAAATAGCAAGAAGATTAATAAAAATAATAAGATAATATCTTCTATTTTAGCTGTTGTTATGTGTTGTCAGTCTTTTGTTGGGGCCAATCCAAATTCGGACAATAGGGAATTTGTTTCGGATAAGGTCATTGATAATAATCCAACTGCAGATGGGTCTGAAAAAGAAGAAGAAAAAGAAGAAAAAGAAGAAAAAGAAGAAAAAAAAAGTGGATTTGTGCCATATAGCGTTGGGACGACTGGGCCTTCTTCATCCAACGTTGGGACGACTGGGCCTTCTTCATCCAACGTTGAAAGGCTAAGTAGTATTATAGAAAATACAAAAATTATGAAAGATATAAAAAAAGATTTGGATGAAATTAAAAGTAAAATGCCGTCAAAATTTGAAAGATTTGTAGTAACTGTTGGTGCCATTCCGACAGCATTGGTTACGTGCGCAATTGCGCTTGCTGCTATCACTTATGTTTTATTTTTACGGTGAATAGCATATTTGTTTTTGGATTATCATATAGATCAAATTAGAGTTGTAATTAATTTGAGTTAAGAAGTTTAATTTTTATGATTGTTCAAAAAAAAAAGTTAAGTGAAATATTCTTGATTTTTACTTTTGCCATGGTGTTTTTGAATTCGCTTGTTCTTCCCTTGATTTATTTTCATAGGTTGAATTTATTCCCGGATGGTAAAACAGTAATTTTGTTCTCTGTGGAACTTATTGCTAACAAAACGAACTATGCTTTTGATTTTCTTAGGAAAGCAATTGAAAAGAATAGTGACGGTGAGAGTGAAGTTTATGAAGATAAGCCAGATAAAAACAAAGAAGAAAGTAGCGCTAGTGAAAAACATGCGGAAGATAAAAGTTATGATAACAATGTCAACGTAATTGAAAAATTTTACCAAGGAGGAGGAAAAAAAGTCGGGAATTTTTACGTAAAAAATATTTCCGGGAGGTACGTTGATTTTGAAAGATATCTAAATAAAAAATTAGATATGAGGTGTAGAGATTCTAAATTACCAATGGTTTTAATATATCACACGCACACAACAGAAAGTTATTTGACACAAAATACAAAAAAGACAGGTGACAACTCTTATTTTCGAACGCAAGATAAAAATCAAAACGTTATAGCTGTAGGCAAAAAAATAAAAGAAGCTTTGGAAGAATCAGGTGTAGTGGTTGTTCATAGCGAAGATTTTCATGATTATCCAAATTATAATGTCGCATATCAAAAAAGTAAATCTACTGTTGAAGAAAAATTAAAATCAAATCCAAATATTCAATTTGCAATTGACATACATAGAGACAGTATAGGTAATAATAGAACCGGGAAGATAAAACCGATATGTAAAATCGGAGGAAAAAATGTTTCCCAAATAATGCTAATTACAGGAATTTTGTGTAAAAAGTGGGCAGAAAATCTAACTTTGGCGTTAAAAATACAAAGTTTATGCGAAAAAATGTTTCCCGGGCTTACACGTCCACTATTATTTGCAAGAACAAATTATAACCAAAACGTTACGGCAAGATCAATTTTAATAGAAATAGGAAGTGATGTTAATACATTAGAAGAATCTTTGTCGGCCGGAGAAAAATTAGGAAAAGCAATGGCAGAGCTTATAAAATCCTATAGAAAGAGGTAAAAATCATGAATAAAGAAACAAGAGAAAAATTTAATTATTTTTTGATTTCAAGTTTTATATTTTCACTAGTTTTAATGTTAATAACAGGTATAATAACAGTCGAACGCAACACAAGATATGTAGCCTTTGGTGATACAAAACCTTTTTTGGAGTATAATTTTAAAAAAGGCAAGCCAAAGTTTATTAAATTTGTTTTTTTCGGAAAAGAAATAAAAATATAAGGAAGTCAACGAAATATGAAAAAGTTTATTTTAATGTTATTATTTTTCGTCACTGTTTTGCCGGTATTTTTGAAAGCTGATGAAGAATTAAATATAAATCAGGAAAAACAAAACACCACAGAAAACAGTTTCGCAGTCGAGGATATAACCGAAGTTTTTGCCGAAGAGAAAAAAAGTCAAGAAAATTTAAATCGAGAAAAAACCAACGAAACACCACAGGAAAACAGAAAACCAAAAATCGAATCTAAAACAGAACCAAACGTAAGGAATTCAGTTTTAAATAGGGAACAACCAAAAGAAAATAACGCAACTTTTCCTGCAAGAGCAGATAGCGAAAGTGGCTTAAATACTAAGAATATAGAAAAAAATAATTCAGAAATCACTAAAAAAAATGACGAAGGTACTGATGTTGTTGTTGGCACAAATGTTCAACAAGAAGAAAAACCTCAAACAAGAGAAGAAAGTGACATAAGTTTGCCTGAAATAAAAGCAGATGAAATAGAAAAATTCGAAAATATATTTCCTGAAAAAGAAAAAAAAGAAAAGAAAAATAGCATAGTCAAGGGTGTAGTTGCCATATTTCTTATTATCGCCGGAATGAGTATGTTGATAATATTAATCATAAATTTCTTTAATTCAAAAAACAAAACCATGGGCGGAAATATAAATCCAAAGAGTGTCGGTATCGATGAAAATGTAACTGAAAATTTTAGAGATATTTACAAGGATTAAAAACTATAGGGGTATTTTATGAATATTTTCGAAAATTTGAATTTGTCTCAAAAAAATGTTCATTTTATTGGGATAGGTGGTGCCGGTATGGCACCATTAGCTAGCATTATCAAAGAGAGAGGTTTTATAGTAAGTGGTTCCGATGAAAAAGAATCTTATATAACAGATAAATTGAAAGATAAGGGTATTGAAATAAGTATAGGCCATAAGGGATCAAATATTGGCAACGCTGACTATGTTGTATATTCGGCGGCCGTACACGATGATAACCCGG
Source organism: Candidatus Improbicoccus pseudotrichonymphae (assembly GCA_036322855.1). GTDB lineage: Bacteria > Bacillota > Clostridia > Oscillospirales > Acutalibacteraceae > Improbicoccus > Improbicoccus pseudotrichonymphae. Next base: position 762,933 of record AP027924.1, on the reverse strand, counting down.
AAATTAGAGCAGCAAAAGAAAAAAATATAATAACGATTAAAAGAAGCAAATTTTTAGGGGATTTTGTAAATCAATTTTCAAAAATGGTGGCCGTCTCCGGTTCGCACGGAAAAACAACAACCTCTTCCATGATAACTGAAATTTTAATTAATGCGGGAAAAGATCCAACGGCAATAGTTGGTGCCGAAAATAAAATAAACGATAGAAATCACCGAAACGGAAATTCGGAATTTGCTGTCTGTGAAGCCTGCGAATTTATGGATAGTTTCTTGGATTTAGAACCATACATGGGGATAATATTAAATATAGACGATGATCATCTTGATTATTTCAAAGATATGGAAACGGAAAAAAAGTCTTTTAAAAAATTTGCAAAAAAATGTAAAAAAATTCTTGTTATAAACTCCGAAAATTACAATGCTCTTGAAATAACCGGCGAAATTAATATAGATAAAGTTTTTTATGGCATTAAAAACAATGAAAATTTTAAAGATTTGAATTTTTATGCTCAAAACGAAATATCTGACAACAATGGGTTTTATGAATTTGACATGGTATCTGAATTTTCAAAAAAAATGGTAAAAACAAAACTTAAGATTCCGGGCATTCATAATATTTCAAATGCGTTGGCTGCGAGTTCTGCCTGCGAGCGGCTTGGGGTTGACATTGAAATTTCATCACGAGTCCTATCTGATTTTGTAGGCGTTAAGAGAAGATTTGAAAAAATAGGACAAGTGGGAAATATTAAAATAATAGACGATTATGCTCATCATCCAACCGAAATAGACGCTTTATTCAATACAATATCATCAATGAAATTCAGAGAATCTTGGATTATATTTCAACCTCATACGTTCTCACGTACTTTTTTGCTGATGGATGATTTCGTAAAATCACTTTCTAAATTTGATAATGTAATCATTGCCGATATTTTTGCTTCCAGAGAAATAAATGTATACGAAATAAGTGCAAAAACTCTGGGAAATAAGATTAAAAATTGCAGATTTGTTGGAAGTTTGTCGGAAATTTCTAGATTTGTTGTGCCTGAATTAAAAGACAATGATTTATTGCTTACGGTAGGTGCCGGAAACGTTGATGATTGTGCCCACGAGATCCTTTCTAATATGTTACAAGTTACATAAACAGAATTTTTTCAAATTATTTCATCATACACAAATACGTACTTTGATATCCTTAAATTCAAAATTCTAGAAAATACCGGTTTGGAAAGAATCCAATGCAAAACTAGGTCCTGTTCTTACTATTTTAAATAATCGATTTTTGAATAATTTTTAAATTAAATAAGGCAAATTTTTGAAATAATACTGACGTATTATGAAAAAATTTAACACAATTTAATATAAAAAATTAACAAAATGCGATTGTTTAACAATAGTAGGAACAGGACCTAAATCTTTATTATGTTTTCCAATAAATTCAGCGGATTGATGGGCGAAGGTTCTTTCGCCGCTTGTTGAAACAAAACAGTCGACGGAGTCAAAGCCGGTAAGGTATTTATTTCTATTATTACTATTTCGTTTGTTTTATTGTTGGCAAACAGATCTATCCGGCAATAATCTTTTATTTTTACTTTTTCGCACAATTTTTCCACATTTGATTTTATTGTTTTTAAAAGATCTTTACTTATTATAAAATCCGGTGGCGGGGTTATGTTGACTCCTTGCCCACCTTGGAATTTTTCTTCTACGCTTAATAATGCGCCTGATTCAGCTATTGTAATACTCGGGTTAAAAGCATGATAAAACCCATCTTTTTCGATAACACCTATCGTCAACTCCACAAAATCGTCACTATCTTTAAGAATAACGCTTTTGTTTTCGATTCTTATTTCATTCGTTTTAATAAATTCTTCTACTAGGTAATTTTCACAAGCGCACGAAAGCATGATGTTTCTGTTTTGAAATTTAAAAGAATTATTCTTTATGAACTTATCTTTGTTTTTAATGGAGTTAATATAAAACTCTAGCTCTTTTTCATTTGAAATCAGAACAACCCCGGTGGAACATCCATCGTCGTTTGGTTTAATTATTGCTTGTTGGCCTATATAATCGTTAATTTCCCGCCAACTTGGTGTTTTTTCAAAGATATTAAATATGATTTTTTTGGCACTTCTAAATTTTTTTAAACCAAAAGAGTTTACTATCTGACCTGTTTCGAATTTGTTCATACAAATCTTGGACGCTACAGAACCGGACCCATTAAATTTTAAACCGTATTTTTCAAAAAGGTTTTGAATTTCACCGTTTTCTCCAAAACCCCCATGCAACGCTGAGAATATGTAAGCATTCTCTCTTTTGGATTTTTCCAAAAAGTCACTAATCTTTAAAATTTCACTTTTCTTTTTGTCATATTTTCCACTCAACCCCAAAGATTCTCTTATTTTATTTATTAATTCTAAAAACTTATTTTCCGTTTTATTATTTTTATGCTGATACATTATTTCCTCGACAGTATGATACAAAACCATATCATAGGAAAGCTCTAACACATAAAATTCAGAATTTTCACTGTACAAAAGAAAGGGTTTTGGTGAAAATTTATTTGATTTAAGTAATTTAAGCCAGACGTTTGAGCCGCTTAACAACGAAACCTGACGTTCTGACGTTGTTCCGCCGAATAAAACATTAACTTTCTTTTTTTCGCGATTATTGTCTACATTATCTTCCTCAAAAACTACGTTATTTCGAATCGCAGAGTTTTTTATTATATAACTTATCATGTTTTTGTGGCTAATTCCTATTTTTGATGCTTGCTGAAAAATAAAACTATTTTGTTCCATGCCGCTTATTGGATTAAAATCTGAAAAATACAATTTGTCGTTATTTAAAACCCAACCATCGATCCTAAGAAAATCGCGTGCCTTGAAAAGTTTAAAGAGTTTTTGCGATTGTTCTCGTATTTTGTTAGTTAAGTCATAGGAAAATCTTGGGGGAAAGTGATAGTGAGTTTCGTTTGTCGCTAAATATTTACGCCTTGTGTCAAATATCAAATTTTCAGAATCTTTGATTTCTATTTCTATCGGAATTAAAGCAATCGGTTCATTGTTCACATGACTTTCAATTATTATTATTGTAAATTCTTTTCCCTGACACATTTCTTCTATTACTAAATTTTTTTCGCCACTCTTATGCATACTTCTTACTACGTTTAGGATTTTTTCAAAACTATCGGCACAACTTACCCCTAAAGATGATCCCCCCTGGACGGGCTTTATAATTATTTTTTTTAAATTATTTTCTTTTAAAAAATCAGATATCAAATCTTCTAAAGAATCGGAATTTTCGTCCAAATTCAAAAACAATTTTTTAATAGTAAAGTAATTGTTTTCTTTTAAAATTAGATCGGATTTTTTTTTATTATACAGATCATAACACGATTTTGACGAAGAACCTACGAAAGATATCTTTTCTTTCTCGAACGTTTTCTGAATTTCGCCGTCTTCGCAATAAATTCCATGCATAATAGGGAAAACAAGATCACAGCTTTTTAAAAAAGAAAGAAATTCTTTATTATTTAGGCGATCTTTGTCTTCTAATTTAAAATTAAAATCAAACACCGTGTTAGAATAAATAAATTCTTCATCTATCAAGTACTTTTCATAATTTTTGTTTATAAAAATTATCTTTATTTCGATGTTGTTGCGAAAATTGTCGGGAGAAAACAAAGCATCATAGACAGAACGTGCAGAATTCAATGAAATACTATGTTCCGGCGAAGGGCCACCACAAATTACAGCAAGCTTCAAAATTTACACCTAAATAATAATCTATTAAATAAATTCAGCTAATAAAGCAAACCGGTTCTATTTTAACTGCAAATATTTGAAATGCAACTATTTTGATATTTCTTTAAGTATTTATTTTTAGTAGCAATGCCACCTCTTATATGACGTTGAGACTTATTTATGTATAGTATATTTTTTACATCCAAATAAATTTCTTTGTTTAATTTTTTAAGACGTTGGGCAACATCTTTATATACGGTGCTTTTACTTATTCCGAACATTTTAGCCGCACCTCGTATTGTAGTTTTGTTTTTGACTATAAATTCTCCTAATTCCAAAGCTCTATTTTTTACTGAATATTTCAACATAATCACCTAAAAACCAGATTCAATTAATGTATATTCAGCATATTTTAGAATTAGAAGTATTTTAAAAAATATAATAGGACTTATCCTGAAACTGAGTTATTTTTTGCAAATTTTGATGCAGGACAAGTCTAATAAATTATCTAAAATTTACGCTAACTAAATATTCAACATTTATTTTTTCGAGAATATATACACCGTTTGGTGGAGCTATTATATTGTTTGAATTATTCATTAAATTTGTGTGTTTTCGGTCCGTTTTTATATTTAAATATTTTATAAAATGTACGAATTCTACTTTATTTACTTGCTCATGAACATCTACATAATTCAAAATTTTGCCCATCTCTAAATTAATTTCTTCAAAAAATTTTTTTATTTTCTCTTCAATAACATCGGTGCTTGCTTTAAATTTTGGTTTAGTATAGATTTCAGCGTCGATTGTTACGTATATATAATCGGCGTCGATTATTTTTAAAGCCGTACAAACCAATCTGCGTTTTTCTATTTGGTTCATTACGTTTTTTTTATAGCTTTCGGGTAGATATTTCATATTTTCGCAAATAACAACTACATATATAAATCTCGAACAAAAATTCCCTTCGTTATTGAGCGCGGGTATTATTTTTAGATTTTTAATCGATAAACCCGGCGTTTTTTTAATAACCTTCTTGTAATCGTCTAGTGTAATAATATTTTCTTTATCGGCAAATAATTTTAAAGCTCTTTTTTTAATATCTGATAATTTTTCGTTTTTTCGTCCGCCTTTTGCGTCTGTTAATTGAATTATTTCAGAATTTCTTAGAATATAGTTCTCGCTTTCCAATGAGTTTATCATTCCGGATTTGATATTCGACATTTCTTCTGAAGTAAAAGCAATACTACAAATCCGTATGCTGTTTTTACAATTTTTTGGATATTTTCCATTTACATTGTCTCCAAAAATTATTGAACTTATATTTTCTTCAAAAACAAATTTTTTGTCATTTTTACCACATGAAAAAAAATCATCTGTTCTTTTCCATATTTCAAAACCTATTTTGTCATCCTTTTCTTCTCCCACCATTAGCTCAAAATTTTCAAAAACAGGCGTATTTTTATAAGTCACGTTAAATAACTGCGACGAAAACCCACTTCCGTGGCCTATTACCATTTGTGATTTTATATAATTTGAATATGAAACAACCATCAATACTTCATCATTTGATTCAAAATCATCCAAGAAATCAATATTTTCAAACACAATTTGAGTGCTACCTTTGAATATATTTCTAGATATCTTAATTTTTTCAAATTGCACCCACATTTTAGACTTATCTTTTTTGTAAATTATTATATTTCCGTAAAGAGAAAGGTGCGTAAAAACTTCAATCTTTTTATTTGTAAATTCGTTCTTTTTAAATATTACTTTCTCGCAATGTGTATCTATTTGCTCGACTTCGAATACATTGGGTATTATTTTAGTAATTTGTGGACAAAAAATATGATCGGATTTTAAAAAAGTAACTTTTATGGAATAATAATCAGAACTATTAAATTTTTTTGTTCGACCGGACATTTTAAAACTTACTATTCCCGAAAACAAAAAACCGTAGGTAAAATCTTTGATTTCTATTTCGTGCCAACCCAATACGGAATTTTTTGTGCCATAAAATTCCCATTTTACATAAGACAATGGTTCAAATAAATCGTCATTGTTTACTGGATTTTTTTTGATTAGATTTTCTGAAAATACCTCAAAATAAATATTTATTTTTTTGTTTTTTGGTATTTTTCTATCAAAATTAATATAAAATTCACGTTTTGAGTTATTTGAATCACTTTTAAAACTTAATTCATTACCAAAAATGTAAAAACTCTTTTGTTCGTGAAACTTATCATATTTTATTTCCGAAACAAATTCCGGATTATTAAATTTCACACTTACAATCTTGGAATTTAATAAATATTCTTGTTCTTTATTTTCAAATATAAGTTCATCTGCCAAAAATTTGGTGCCCTTTGGTATGTTCGCGAAAAAAACATTCGAATTTTTGATATTTATATTTATTAAAGTTTTTGAACCACAATTTCTTTTCGGTTTTATTCCGAGAAGCTTTAATAATTTCATTTCCGCCATCGGAGATATCTGATTAATGTATTCACGCTGAATTTTAATAAACCAAACCAAAAGCTCCAGAATAGTAATTCCAGGGTCTGATTCACCCTTATATGTCCACTCGGGATTAAAATAATTTATTTTATTTTTAGCGTCGTTTAATATTTCTTCTATGTTTTGTTCATCAAAATTTTTTAGTTTTATCATGGTAACACTTCCAAATTTATTTTAAGCTTACCAAAAATTGGAATTATAAATTTTATCTTTTTCAAATCTTCATATGAAATATCTTTGCGCCCTTCTTTTGCGAGTATTTTAAAAAATAAAATCAAATTTTTTACCAATTTTATATGTTTTACTTTTTTTATGCAGTTTCTTATAAAATTTTCATCTATAATATCCCCTATTTTCCAACCATCTTTGGAAAACCCGCCCCTAATTGGATCTAAAAATTTTTTTATTTCATATTCAACATTTTTATAAACGTGCTGATAAAAATTAAAATCATCTATGATAATATCTAAATTTATGTTGGTTTCTACATAAAAAACTTCAAATACATATATATTTTTGCTGAAACAAAAAAAGGAAACAGATGAATTTTTTTTCAAAAAACTCAGGATTCTATTTTTTATGCTTTCAAATTTTTCATAACCGCATGGAAAATTTTTTGGTAAAACACAAATGCAAAAATCACCTATGCTTTTTTCTCCATATTTATTAATATGCGCCTCGCATCTTATTTTATCTATGCTACTATCATTAGACAAAATAGAATTTTCAAAATCAGAAAAAGAAATTATTTTTCCTGCTCCGCAAATTTTACTAAACATTTTTTTGGCTGCTTGTTCTATGCTTTCTGGGTCGGTACCGCCTATAAAAGATTTAAAATTAACAACGTTAGAAACGTGAGGCACGACGGAGGAAAAATCATTTATTTTATATTCATCTATATTTCCGCGTGCCCCTTCGCACGAGCTATATTCAACCTTGATACTGTCATCGTCTTGTTCGGGAGGAATTTTCCCGTTTTTATTATCGCCGAAAATTATTTGCGAATTGATGAAATCTACCTCATAAACTCTGTCTTTTGGACCAGAATTTAAAATATTGTCAATTTTATGCCACTTAACCCAGATTTTCTCTATATTATCAAATTTATCTCTTTCTATTTTTGAAATTATCCCGTCACCGGCTATAAATTTTTCATTTTCCGAAGTTGATAATTTACCAAATTCATTAACCCAAACATTTACTTCGAACAAATTCTTGTCAGGCAGTAAAATATGTTTGTTTTCTTCGCCATACTGAATTGAAAAATATTGAGGCTCATATGTTGATTTTTGAACTACTTTAGCCACATTTATTTTTATGTCTTTTATCAAAGGTTTTGATTTATCTGGCAAATTTCTTAGTTTATCATCAATATTGATAATTCTTATAAAAAAACCTTCCATGCCGAAAAGTATGGTTTTTTCCATGTTTTTGCATCCGAATAAAGAAACAGATTCGCTGTGGCAAAATCCTTTTGTTAAATCTACAACATTAATCACGCACCATTCGTCATTTTTTTCTGGAGTTTTTGTAAAATATTCCCATTTAAACGCTAAATTTTCAATTTCGCCAAAACCGTCTTCTATGTCAAAAAAAATTCTTACTATATCTTCTGTTAAAGGTTCATCAAAACAAAAATAAATAGCGGGATGTTCGTCTTCTATCTTTTTAATTAAAGATGTTAAAATATTTTCGTCATTGAAATTAACTATTCTGTTTTCTGTACCATATTCTATAAAAATATTTTTAAATTTTATTGATTCTTCATAAAAATATTTTATGGAAATCGTATTTACGATAGGAATTATATGGGTCGACATTGAATCATAAGAATTATTTATTTTTGATATTCTCGCCCGAATAAAATAACCAACCTCAGAATTCACTGTTATACTTTTTATATTTTCAGGACAATGAAAACTGATTATTATTTTTTTTGTTTCGTCAAATGGTTTGAAAATTTTTCCGGAATCAATGTTTTTCATATTTTCTGAAAAATTACCGTCATCTATTAGTGACTTGCATAAAATTCTTGTCCAACCTCTACCATTCCAATATTCCCAAACAATTTCTTCTATGGATGAATTAGATGGCATAGTTTCGGCAAAGTCTAAGTCACTCATCATAAATCTATAATTTTTTATTGTTTCTTTAATTTCGGATTCGAATTTTATAAATTTAACTTCAACTTTGATTTCTATTTTGGATCCAATCTTACTAAAAGCTTCGTCTGATTTTATATAAAAACATTTGTGCATTGCCAATCTTTCGCCAAATGGCGAACAATTGTTATTTTCTATTTCTTCATTTTCCGAATATAATTTATCCGGGGCTAGTATTTTTTCGCAAGGGTGATAACAAATGCTGGTTAATTTTATTTCCTCGGACGTACCTGGTTTACATCTTATAAAACGAGAAGTTTTATTCATTAAATTTAAAATTTCGATCTTGCCCGAGAAAGCTATTTTTATGCCGCCATATGATGTCGCTCTCGCATTTGTTATGTTTCGCCATATTAATCCATCGTAGTATTGCCATAATGCTTTAGGCGACGAGAATAAATCTAAAAAATTTTTCTCTTGAGACGAAGAAAATTTGTTATAAAAATAAAAATCACATTCAGTTTCGTTTGTATTAAAAATAATTGGGTCATCAAAATATATCCATCTTTTATTAAGATTTTCTAAATTATCAAAATTAAAAACTTTAAATGGCACAATATTCTTGTCCTTGTTTAAAACTTTGGCAATTGTGCCGTCATTAAATAATGCATCTACAAAAAATATATTTTTTAAAGCTGCATTAATTGCGAACAGATCTTCTTCGGTTTCAAAAACGATTTCCTGGTCTTTTTCGTCAAAAGCTACCATTTTTTTGCCTTTTTTTATATAGGCGTTACCGGTGTTTGCCACCGTGTTAATTTTAACAAAACCATAGGCTGGTTTAGATGGACTTGGATATACACCTATAATATTTAAAAAAGCAACATAATAATTACTCAAATTGATATTAAGCAAATCAATATTATTTTCCAGGATATTACAAAAAATCTGCGCAAGTGTAACTCCAAAATCAGAACTATATTCGTTAAAATTCCATTCCGGAGTATAGCTTTTCGCCAAATTTTTAAATTCTTCAAATAAGACTTCATAATTTCTTTCATCAAATTTAGGATAATTTTCTATTCTTTTCACCTCGCATTTTTAATTTTCATAAGACTCATTCAGGCTGAATATCTTTTTTGTTGTTTCTGGAGTAGGAGCCAAGTCGGTAACATAACTTATCTGAGCTTCTATTTTAGAAACTGATTCGGCAATATATCTAATATTAATTTCTAAATTCGTGATATGTTCTTCCCAGTTATTTATGGCCGATTCGATAGATTTTTTAAACGAAGAAATATAATTGGGGTTAACTATTCCAAACATAAATGAACGCAAATCAAACCCAAAATTTCTTATTATTTTCCTTTCGGAAATCTCCGTTTTTAATATTATACTTACAGATTGTTTAATATTTTCATTATCTGTAACGGTTTTAATTCTTCCTGTTTTTTTATCTACATCTACGGGAAAACTCCAACCTTTTATCAAAAATAAATCACCAATTTAATTTATTTGTATCATAGAACCCTTTAAAACTAAATTTGCAGAGGTTTGGACATCAACACCGCCGGAACCCTTTACCGTAAATTTGCCTGCGCTCGTTTTTACATCGGCAGCATTTTTAGTCTCTATAGCTAAATTATTAGAATTAACTTTGAAATCTCCCGAATCACTATTAAATGCAAAAGAAGAACCGTCTTCGAAAACAAATGAATCCTTTTCGCCTTTTAAAGTAAATTTTTTCGCATTTAAAATAACTTCGCTTTCTTTAAAATTTACCAGAAAAGAAAAATCACCGTTTTTATTCTTAATTTCTAATGTTTCTTGCTCTTCGTTATATAAAAAACGATGTTCCTTTTTTGTTAAAATATCGATTATAAGCTTATCCGGTTCATTTGTTATTTCTGTTTTTATTCCGGCTTTATTTATATAAATCTCTTTTTTGTTTTCTTTATCCAGAGCGAGAACAGTTTTGAATTGTTCGCTGAAAATATATCCTAAAATTATGGCTCGCTGCAGATCTCCGTCGAAAAAACCGACCACTGAAGGCGTTCCCACATCCGGATATCTAATATTCCCGGATTCAACGCCAACATAATTGGTCATAATCTGAGCCCAAATTTCTAATTCTTCGTCGACCAAAGAGACCAATACTCTGTTTTTATTTTCTTCGTCTTCCAGAGATTTAACTATACCTATTTTTAAATCAAATCTTTGAAAATTATTTTTTTTTAATTCATAAATTGAATTTAATACTCCCAAACATAGACCACTTACCTTAAATAGAAATAACCCATGTTATTATTCGATTCAATAACAAAGATTATTCAAAGGCATACTAAATTTTTAAAAATTTCTAAACCGTGCGTTTAGATAGCTAAATTTGTACACTTTTTCCAGGTTATTCTTCTTCTTCTTTTTCATGCACTTCTTCTTCTTCTTCTTCTAATATAAATTCTTTATCAAGCAATTCTTGAGGTAATAAAAGACGCAAATTTATTTTTTTTTCCTCATCTAAAAACCGAATATAAATATTAGTAAAACGAAAATTAGATTTAACCTTATCTTCGTCCTCAACCAAAATATCATACAAACACTCTTTTAATTCCAGTCCGCTGCTTATCCCTAATTTCGAAAATAAATCATCAAAACCCTTGCTGAAAATACTCAAAATATATTTAGAATATTTGCTTAATTGTTTGTAATCATCATTTTCATAACTAAGAACTTTTGATGAATTAAGCTTCACTCGAATGTTCACTAAATTACAACGATAAGTTTCACTATTGTTATCATCATCAACAAAATAAACGCCCTTCGCTACATCCGCCAAATCAGTCAAGTTTCTAAAAAACACTCTACCACGATATCCCTCTACTCTTTTGCCCACATTAAAAGCAATACATTCAACTCCAAAATATTCTTTTTCCTGTACTTCTGCATCGCCTACTGTATCAGGTTTATAAATTTCTTCAAGTTTTTCCTTTAATCTTTTGTTTTCCTCATTATTTTTTTCGAATTCTTCCCTATTTTTTTCGAATTCTTTCCTTAATTTTTCGTATTCCTCATTATTTTTTTTGAGTCTTTCATTTAATCTTTCGTTTTCCTCATTTTTAGATTTTAAATCTTTATTTTTAGTTACATAAAACCACCAACTGCCCATAGCAGCAACTAAAAGAGCATCTAAACTATTTCTTATTAAACCTGAATTATTATTTTCTTTGCTTTTGATGTCTTCTTCTTCTTTTTCAGACCCATCTGCAGTTGGACTATTATCAATGCCCTTATCCGAAACAAATTCCCTATTATCCGAATTTGGATTGGCCCCAACCAAAGACTGACAACACATAACAACAGCTAAAATAGAAGAAATTATCTTATTATTTTTACTAATCTTCTTGCTATTTTTATTTTCACCTATCCCATTGCTTTCTTTTTTCATAGAGAGATCTCCCTGAGATCTCTCTCTCTCTCTCTCTCGAATTGAGAGAATTCATGAGAGATTTGATAAATTTATTTTTCATAATTTTACCTCCAAAAGTGCCGACAAACACAAATTATAGCGTTTTTGCATTTTGTTGTCAAACAGAATTATGCTAAGCATTTTAATGCGACACTATTTAGCGGCGACTTTGTCTCCGCAAGAGACAATCTAGAGCCGCATGTTTCTTTGGGTTTCACCCGTTTCTTTGCGCCAAAGAAATGGGTGAAAAAGAAATAAACTTTAATATGTTTAATTTAAATACTTAGAGATAAAAATTTTATAAATATTATTTTAAAATTATTTTTATTATCTTATTGACAGCAAAATTCAAAATGCTATAATTAACTTATCAGTATTTTTACTGATTCATATTTTAAAATCAGGAGGAAAGGTTATGAAAAATAAGTTTATTAAATCTCTTATGAGAAAAGAAAAAATAAGTAATAATGAAAATAATAAAAAGATTAGTAAAAATAATAAGATAATATCTTCTATTTTGGCTATTGTTATGTGTTGTCAGCCACTTGTTGGGGCTGTTAAACCTGGATTTGTAGGCAATAATGGTGGAATCGTCGAAGAGACGAAAGGAAAAGAAGACGTATATGGAAATACCGGGAAAGATAGTAAAGAGAAAAGCAAGAGCATTATTGACAAGATTGGAAATCTTCCGGGTTTTGTTAGGTATGGTATCGTATTAATCGTTGGTGTGTTAATCGGCGGTATCGGTAATCGTGTTTTGCTTAATTATTTAGACGATAAAGATTTAGTAGACTATGAATTATTGTAGAATTGCGGCTCATACCTAATAATCTTTCAATTATTCTAAACTCTATTCCTTTGATATAATATCTAATCGCTTCTTGTTTTTTCTTTCTCTGAATATCTAGCGCATAGATTCTCAACATAATCACATTCACATTCTTTGCATAAGTATCTCTGTTTTATTGGTGAAATTCGTATTTCACTCTTTTTTCGCTATGACATTTTGGGCACATAGCTTTTCTTCTCTTTTCCTTATCAATTTTCCTTATCAATATTTTTTGCTTTATTTTTTGTTCTGTGTGTAAGTATCTCTGTTTTGAGTTGCCGCTCCGTAAAAGCGTTTGACATTTTTTGGATGATGTGAGATCCTTTTTTTCAAGGAGATTATTGTAATTCGTCGACTATCTTCTAGATATTTATTGAGTTATATTTTTTAGATTAAGGTGTGTTATGAGTAAAAGAATATTAAAATTTGTAAAGTTGCGCGAAAATGTTTTGGTACCCAAAAAGGCAACTTCGGGATCTGCAGGATTTGATTTACATGCTTGTTTGGAAAATGATGTTTCTATATCTTTTGGTGGATTAGTAAAAATTCCGTGTGGGATTGCTGTTGAGATACCGGAAGATTATGTTGGTTTGATATTTGCACGCAGCGGTCTGGGTATAAAATATGGCATAATGCCGTCGAATGGCGTAGGTGTAATAGATAGCGATTACAGAGGAGAAATACACGTCGGGCTTTGTAAAACATTTGATGGTCCGGAGTATATAATAAAAAATGAGGATCGTATAGCGCAGTTGATAATTATCAAGGCGAAAGATTTTGAGATTCAAGAAACGGAAGACCTTTCTGTTACGGAAAGAGATGATAAGGGATTTGGTTCAAGCGGAAGATAAAAAATATGAATTTATTTTATACAATAGGAGAAGGTTAAATACTTCTTTTGTTTTGGTTTTGTCTGTATTTTTTCTTTTCATTGCGAGAATTTTTTATTGGCAGGTTTTCAAGTACGATATCCTATATAGGCGCGCAATAGAAGCAAATACTTGTTTTTTAAAGACCGATGCCGTCAGAGGTGAAATATACGACCGAGATGGCATTGGTTTGGCCGTTAATAGTTTACGTTATAGAGTTATTATCGAAAGATTAGATGTACCGGAAGGAAAAGAAAATGAACTCATAGCAAAATTGGTAAATTTTACAACAAAATTAGGTAATAATTTTTTTAGTTCTTTGCCCATAGTTTTAAACGATTTAAACAATTTTGAATTTTCCAAAGACAAAGAAGAACAAGTGAAATATTTAAAAAAAATATTAAAATTGCCTGATTCCGCCACGGCAAGTCATTGCATCGACAAACTTTCCGAAAAATTTAAATGCGAAAATTTTAATGCATGCGACAGATATCACATATGTAGCGTAAAATACAACAATTTTAGACTTGGAATAAGCTCTAAGGCTTCTCCGCTAACGATATTCGATAATGTTAATGAAAAATCTGTCAGTATTCTGATAGAAAATTCGTATAAAATTCCAGGTATGAAAATAGGTACGTCATTGAAAAGATATTATACCTTTCCAGAAACATTTGCTCATATCATAGGATATACCGGTATTATATCTAACCAAGAATATGAAAAATACAGAGGGAAATATAGTCTAGATTCGACAATAGGCAAAACTGGTGCGGAATTGGCTTTCGAAGAAATACTCAGAGGTTATCACGGTCAGCGTGCTATTCAGCTCTCCAAAGATAATTCGATAATAAATTCTAATCAAGTATATGAGTCTAAATCCGGAAATAGTGTAATATTAACTTTATCTTCTAAGTTACAAAATGCAGCAAGTGAATCTCTGAAAAGAAATATAATGTCTGCTAAAAAAAATGGAGCACAAGATTGTAATTCCGGCGCCGCTGTTGTTATAGATCTTAGAGACAAAGATTTTGGGATTTTGGCGGCTGTAAGTTATCCCAATTTTAATTTACAAAAATATATAGAAAATAACGAATATAACAGAGAAATTACAAATGACAAGCTAAGTCCTTTGATCAATAGAGCTTTTTGTGCATGTTATGCTCCCGGTTCTACTATTAAACCGCTCATAGCTTTAGCTGCTTTGGAGGAAAATTTAATAAATCGCGAAGAACTAATAAAATGTAACGGAAGTTTTAATTATTTTAAAAATTATAATTTGCATTGTATGGGTAGACACGGGAATATAGATCTCGGAACGGCATTAGTTAAATCTTGTAATGTTGTTTTCGCCGAATTAGGAAGACGCCTGGGAGCGAATAGAATAGCTGAATACGCGAAAAAATTTGGTCTTGGAATCAAAACAGGGGTTGAATTGCCAGAAAAAGAAGGAATTCTTTCTACTCCGGAAAGAAACAAAAAATTAGGTATACCGTGGTATCCTTCTTTTGATTCTCAAATAGGAATAGGCCAAGCGGATACGTCATTTACGCCGGTTCAACTTGCGTTGTGTGCTGGAGTAATAGCTACCGGCGAAAATCGTAAATTACATGTACTAAAACAAGTTATGGACTACCCGAAAAACAATGTTGTTTATAAATATGAGCCAAAAATATTGGGAAGTAATTTGGTTTCAGAAGAAAACTTAAACTTAGTTATAGGAAGGATGAAAGAAGTTACTTATTGCGGAACTGCTTCTGATTTTAAAAATTTTCCGATAGAAACCGCAGGGAAAACCGGAACGTCTCAAAATAAAGGTTCTGATCATACCTCATATATGTGTTTTACGCCGGAAATAGCAATTTTTGTAATTGTAGCCAACGGTAAGTATGGTGCGTATTCTAAAAGTGTAGCAAGAGATATACTTAAATGCCATTATAATTTAAAATAATAATAAACAAAAAAATATAATCCCATAACAGGTGTTTTTATGATTGAATATTTTAAAACTGTCGAAGGAAGAATCGAAAAGCAAAAAGAGTACACATCCGATGGGGTTTGGGTTAATTCTCTTAACCCCAGCGAAAGCGAATTAAGATTTATTTCGAAAAAATTTGGAATAGATTATAACTTTTTGAAAATAGCAAGCGACGAAGAAGAGTCTTCGCATATAGACATAGAAGATGGCATTGTGCTCATAGTCATAGATTTCCCCGTTGTT
Organism: Candidatus Improbicoccus pseudotrichonymphae; assembly: GCA_036322855.1. GTDB lineage: Bacteria > Bacillota > Clostridia > Oscillospirales > Acutalibacteraceae > Improbicoccus > Improbicoccus pseudotrichonymphae. The sequence continues at coordinate 747,184 of AP027924.1, read as the reverse complement.
GAAAAAATAGATAAAAATCATATCTATTATACCATGCCACTTGGCATTTTTATAACTCAGAACGATGTAATAACAATATCTTTAAAAAATAATGAAGTTTTAGATACAATAAAAACCAAAAAAAAGTCCTCCATAAATACCAAAGACAAAACTAATTTTGTTCTTAATTTGATTCTACAAAATGTTATTAAATATTTAAGATATTTAAATAAAATCATAAAAACTTGCGATAAGATAGAGCACGTTTTGAGAAAGGCCATGAAAAATAAAGAATTGATACAATTACTGGAAATAAAAAAGTCACTTGTTTATTTTTCCTCGTCTTTGAAAACCATGAAAGTGACCGTAGAAAAATTATTTAGAAGCAAATTCTTGACAATAGGCGAAAACGATCGCGAACTACTTGACGATGTTATCATAGAATTGAAACAAGCAATAGAAATGAGTGACACATATCTAAATATACTATCGGGAACAATGGAAGCTTTTGCTTCGATTATTTCCAATAATCTAAATATTGTAATGAAAATATTGGCTTCGGTAACTCTCATAATCTCAATACCCACCGTAATCTCCGGAATTTACGGCATGAACACGCCGAACTTCCCCATGATGGAATTCTGGTGGTTCCCTGTAATCCTTTCTTTTGTGCTAATGTACATATCGTACATTTTTTTAAAAAAGAAAGATATGTTTTAACATAACATGTTTCAGAGGCAGAACGTCAGGAACTAGGAACAATTTTTGATACTTCTGACCAATTCTTCTGAACTTAAACTTTGTTGTTCGCCTGTTTCTAAATTTTTAATGGTGTATTTATTGGTTTTTAATTCTTCTTCACCGATTATCAAAGCCAATTTCACTTTTGTTTTGCTTACGTACTTAAATTTATTTTTTAATTTTTTGCTATCAAAAGGCATAATATCCGTGTTTATTCCGTTTTTTCTCAAAAAAGTTGTCAAAGACAAGCAAGCTTTTTTTGCTTCGACTAACGGAATCACAACCACGTCTACTGTTGTCTGTCTTAAATTATCAAACGTACTTAATTTGTTAACTTGAGAAAATAAACGTGTTAGACCAATTGAAATCCCCACACCCGGTAATTTCGCATCGGTATAACATTCCGCCAAATCGTCGTATCTCCCGCCGGAGCAAATACTTCCTATTTCTTTGTGTTGATTTAAAAAAGTCTCGTACACAGTTCCGGTATAGTAATCCAACCCTCTGGCTATGGTTTGATCTATAATAAAACTTTCCTCTGGCACCTCAGACATTCTTATATAGTTTATTACTTTTTCCAGTTCGTGTACTCCTTCTTCGAACATCTTATTTGAAATATTCATTTTATTCAATAGATCGATTTTTTCATCATTTGAACCTGAAAAACTCATAAAATCAATTAATTTATTTATATTATCATCTAAGATGCCGATACTACTCAATTCTTCTACAATTTTTTCCTGTCCTATTTTATCTTTTTTGTCAATAATTCTTAAGATTTCAGTGGATTTTTCATTTATGTTCAAAAATTCAAATATTCCCTTCAAAATTTTTCTATTATTTATCTTTATTATAAAATCAGTAAAACCAATGTTGTTAAACGTAGAATTTATGGCACTTAAAACTTCGGCATCATAGAATATGTCGAGTGTATTTTCGCCTATGATATCGATATCACATTGATAGAACTCTCTAAATCTTCCTTTTTGGGCACGCTCGCCGCGGAAAACCTTACCTATTTGGTACCGCTTGAACGGAAAACTGAGATTTGATTTATACAAAGATACGTACTTAGCTAAAGGAACAGTCAGATCGTATCTTAAAACAAGATGACTATCCCCTTTTGTAAATTCATAAACTTGTTTTTCTGTTTCGCCGCCAGTCTTAGCCAATAAAACTTCGGCATGCTCTATGGTCGGGGTATCCAAAGGCAAAAAACCAAAACTTTCATAAGATTTTTTGATCTTATCCAAAAAATAATTAAATCTAATCTGCTCGTTCGGCAAAAGTTCCATGAACCCGGGTAATGTTCTCGGTACTATTTTCCCCAAATTGTGATAACTCCTTTTAAAATCAATAATCCAGTCTCTCATCATTTTAATAAATTTGTTAATTAAAAACAAATTTATATTGTTTTTTAAAAAATCAAAGCCAATGATCAACAAAATCTAATTCTTAAAATTTCCCCGCATAAATCTTTTTGGCTTTCTTTGTGCATTTTTATGTAATTTTCAGAATAACCTGTGTAAATTTCGTTATTAATCTTGCTTTCAAAAAGCACATTGAAGTATTTATTTTTGAATTTACCTATTTCTTTTTCGGATATTTTCTCAGAAAGTTCTATCGCTTTCTTTTTTCTTCTGTTTTTGGTTTGAGCATCGATTTTATTTTCAAAACTATAAGCAACCGTGTTTTCACGCGCAGAAAACGGAAATACATTAACTTTAATGAAATTTAACTTTTTGATGATCAGTAAAGATTCTTCAAAATTCTTTTCGGTTTCTCCCGGGAAACCAACTATTAAATCTGTTGTTATTGTCGAACATGATATTTTTTTTTTTATTTTTTCTGTGATCTCCATATAATCTTCAACATTATATTTACGATTCATTCTAGATAAAATTTCATCGCTCCCACTTTGGAGAGATAAGTGGAAACTCGGGCAAATTTCTTTACGTTCTAGTAAAGCACACAATTGCTCTTTGTTTTTAATAAAATAACTGGGATCGAGCGAACCTAAGCGAATTCTCGAAAATTTTTTTCTAACAATATCTATTACATCCATTAAATTAAAATCCAAATCGCTGCCAACGGCACAAAGATTAATTCCAGATATCACAATTTCTCTGTAATTTTTCAAATATAAAGCATTTATCTCTTTTTCAATTTCAGATAACGGTTTTGATTTAATAACAGAACCTCTAACATATGGTATTATGCAATAGGAACAAAAATTGTTGCATCCGTCTTCGACTTTTAAAAATGCTCTTGTACGTTTTGAAGAAAATATTGAAAAATCATGATTAAAACCATCGTTTTTCCGTAAAAAGTCAGGCGCACTTTTGTTTCTCTTTTTTAAATTTAAAAACTGTAGAATCTTTTTATAAAATATTTTTCTTTGAGGTTTTTCCAACAGAAAGTCTATTTCTTCCATATTATTATTTTGTAAAAACTTAACTGCGCAACCTGTTACTATTATCAGTGAATTCGGAGAACATTTTTTAAACTTTCGTATAGCTTGTCTACACTTTCTTACGCTTTCCGCCGTCACCGCGCAAGAATTAAACACAATTAAATCGCTTCCCAACGGAGAGCATGATATGTCCCAACCATTACAAATCAGTTCAGAAGATATCTCCTCCGAATCACAACCATTAACTTTACAACCAAATGTTTTAATAAAAAAAGTTTTCATAAGTCACTAATTTGCAATTTGTCAGTATTTTTAAGCCAAATCAAATTTACAAATTTTACGCCAATCAAATAACAAAGCCCTTCGATTTGTTTTTTCATTAACTTTACAGAAAAAATGTCATCATGCCCGCTTGTAACTATCAAGTAAGATTTTCTTTTTTTATTATTAGAAAATCTATGAAAAAAGTATTTTTGAGTTCTATCCAAAAATGATTTCATAGGTGCCGGGAAAGTCAAATAATATATCGGCGCGGCAAAAATTAAGACAGGACAATTTTCCAAATAAAAATAGAATTTTTGCATATCATCTTCAATGAAGCATTTATTATTAATTTTACAGTATGTGCAGCCAACGCATGGCGATATTTTTGCACCATAGAGGCAGACAAACTCAACATTTTCCCTGTGATTTCCTAAAAAATCTAGAGCGAGCCTAGACGTGAACCCGTTTCTATGCGGCGAAGAATTAAAAAGAACAATCTTATCCAAACTGACTCCATTTTGATAATTTTAAATTATATTAGAAACTCACTTAGCAATTATAACGCTTAAACTGCCAATGTAAAAGAATAAGTTAACAATTTTTGTGGTATAACATATCAGGTTATTTCATATAAAGGGTGATATTTGTGCCGGAGGAGCTTGGGGGAAAAGACAATAAAAACGAAAACAAAAAAAATGCCAAAACCCCTCCTTCCGCATCAGGAGGTACTTTTAATTCTATAATGTGCCCCTATTGTGGTAATAGATTTATTTTTAGAAATTCCTCAAATGAAAAACACCCGGAACCAATATGTACCCACTGTCATAATAAAATAAGAGGGCTTATGCAAATATAAATATAACAAATATTTTTTTGATTTTTTAATCTTATTTTATTAAAAGAGGGCTTATGCAAATATAAATATAACAAATATTTTTTTGATTTTTTAATCTTATTTTATTAAAATTGGAGTATTATCAAATTGACAGATTTTCAATTTTATTCTAATTTGAAAGATCATGTTAGAGGATTTGTTTTAATGCGATATCAAAGAAAGCTAAGAATGTCACCGTCAGTAAAAAAGTTAAGTTTTGTAAGAGTTATCCGAATTTAGTTTACATAAAAAATGAAGTAATCCGTGAAAATCCAAGATAGTTTCAGCAACATGTTAGTGCTTGTATTAATCAATGACACATAAGTCCGTGGGGATATATCAATAAAATAGATGATTTGTTGTTTTTTTAGTGTATTTTGTTTACAAAAGAGAAAGTAATATTTAGGATGTGAAATTTTGGTTTTAAGAGAGTGGGTTTTCCCGAAGACAAAAAAGAAAAAAATAGTCGAGTTGGCGCAAGAATGTCAGATTTCTTGTTTTTTGTCTTCTATACTTTGTGCCAGAGGTATAGTCGAAAAAGAAAAAGTGAGAGATTTTTTAGATAAAACAGAAGCAACGGTAGATCCGTTTGAATTTGCGTATATGGACAAATTCGTAGAAAGAATAAATACGGCTATAAAAAATTTCGAAAAGATATGTATTTATGGGGATTATGACGCCGATGGAATAACTTCTACTGTTTTAATGTATTCTTATCTCTCCAAAAGACATGCGAATGTTTCTTACATTATTCCTTCAAGATTTGTGGGAGGTTATGGCTTGAATGAAAAATCGTTGGAAAAAATGAAAGAGATGGACATAAAATTGATCATAACTGTAGACAATGGTGTTTCGGCTTACGAAGAAATAGAATCGGCCAATAAAATGGGCATGGAAGTTATAATAATAGATCATCACATACCCAGAAAAATTCCTAATGCATGCGCTATAATAGTCCCTAAAATAAATAAATCTTTAGAATTTAAAGACTATGCAGGAGTTGGTGTTGTTTTTAAAGCAATAGAGGCTCTGGAATACAAAAAAAAAACTCAAGAAAAACTTTTAGAAGAATATGGAGATCTAGTTGCGATAGGAACAATAGGTGATGTTGTACCGGTTTTACACGAAAACAGAAAGTTCATATCCAAAGGTCTTGAGGTTATGGAGAAAATTTCAAGATTTGGTACTAGAGTTTTATTGCTAGATAATTCGAAAGAATTAGACACTAATTTTGTAAGTTTTGTTATTATGCCGAAAATTAATTCTTGTGGGAGAATGGGTAATCCCGAAACTTCGGCAAAGTTATTTCTTGCAGAAAGTTACGAAGAGGCTGTGAATATCAACGACATTTTGATAGAAGAAAATGAAAATCGCAGAAAAATATGTGAAGAAATTTTTCAAAAAGTAGAAAAAATATTAGAAGAGAATTTTAGTATTAGATTCAAACCAATCATTTTAGTTTATGGGGATAATTGGCATCACGGTGTTTTGGGTATAGTTGTGGCTAAAATTGTTGCGAAGTATGGCAAGCCTGCTATTGTATTTTCAATAAAAGAAAATGAAATTAGAGCTTCTGCCAGAAGTATTCCTGGTTTTTCCATATTCGATGCCATTGATCATTGCAAAGAATATATAGAACGTTTCGGCGGACATAAAATGGCAACAGGTTTAAATATGAAAAAAGAGAATTTTGAAAAATTTAGAGAAAAAATTCTAGATTATTCGAGAAAGAATCATGTACCGAATTTGTGCATAAATATAGACGGCGTTTTGAATATTAGTGATATAAATATCAAAAATGTCAACGAAATAGAAAAATTAAGACCATTCGGAACAGAAAATCCGGAGCCGATTTTTGCAATAATCGAAGTCAAATTAGTAAGTTTTATTCCTGTTTCCGAAGGTAAACATACAAAAATCTTTTTCCATAAAAAAAGCGAAACTTTTTATGGAATGTATTTTAATATGTGCATAGACAATTTTTTTTATTCCAAAGGCGATATTTTAGATTTGGCAGTGAATATGAGAAGCAATCTTTATTTTGGCGAAAGAGGAATAACCATCTGTATAAGAAACATAAAGTATTCTAGTTTTGATTCTCGCGAAATAATGAGGCAAAAAAGAATTTTTGAATATTTTATTTCGGATATTAAACAGGATACTAATAATTTGGTCGAAATGTTTCCTTCACGTGATGATATTGCTATCGTTTACAAAATGTTAAAAAGAGAAAACATTTGCAAGATAAATATAGAGAATTTACTCAAAATGTGTGAAAACATGATAAGTTTGTCTAAGCTGTACATAATACTCGAGATATTGAGTGAGTTAGGCCTGGCAGACATAAAAAACGATTTCGATAATTACGAGATTTATTTAAAACCTCGTATCAAAAAAGTAAATCTGGAAAATTCGAAACACTTATTTAATATTAAGAGTAAGATCAATTGACTTTTGGAGAAGTAGTGAGTTGTTAAAAAAATTATTTTATAATTTTTATGTAGTTTTGTTGTTTTTTTTTCTGTACGCTCCTATATTTTTGTTGATTTTATTTTCGTTTAATAATTCCACAAGCAGAATTGTTTGGGGTGGTTTTACCCTAAAATGGTACAAGTCTCTATTCCATAATTCTGAAATTGCCAAAGCAATTATAAATACCGTTGTTGTAGCAGTATTTTCGGCAACAATCTCAACAGTTTTGAGTCTTTTGGCTTGTGTAGGTGTGACTAATTCAAACAGAAAAGTTTATAATTTTGTGAAGTTTTTAACCAATATATCAACGGTTAGCCCGGAAATTGTAATAGGAATTTCATTTATGTTTTTCTTTATCACAATCCAAAAATTATTCACATTTTTTAATCTGGGACTATTTAGCCTTATTTTAATACATTCTACGTTTTGTCTTCCTTACTCTTTTTTGACAATTTTGCCGAAATTCAGACAAATAACACCGCAAATTTTCGAAGCAGCATGTGATCTCGGAGCAACACCGATAAAGGCATTTTTTAAGGTTATTGTTCATGAAATATTTCCCGGTTTAGTTGCCAGCGCAATGCTGGTGTTCGCAATGTCTGTCGATGATTTTATAATAAGTTATTTTACTTGCGGTAACATTCAGACACTGTCTGTACTGATTTATTCAATGACCAGAAAAGCAGTAACTCCAGAAATAAATGCGCTTTCGAGCATAATGTTTTTGACGATTTTAGCTGTGCTAATCATAAATAACTTAAAAGATGGAAAAGTATACAAAATAAAAAACGTCACTCAACGGAAACAATAAAGTGATAGATTTCACTTCCGCCGTAAAAAATTTGTAACTGTATTTTGGGATGTTTGTCCAATATTTTGCGCTCGACCGACTTTAAATTATCCGCAACTATTTTTTCGCCATAGATCAAAGTCACAAATTCACTCTTCTTTGTAATCATCAAATCAACCAATTTAACCACTATATCATAGGAATCATTTCCGGTTAAAACAAACCTATCGCAGTTAAGCGCTATTATATCGTTTTTCTTTATTTTTAAATTATTGAATTCCGCGTCTTTTTCGGCATATGTAACTATTCCCGTCTTAACAGAGTTTATTGCCTGTGTCATAAAGTTAATATTTTGAGTTTTGGTTGTATTTTCATCAAAGGCCATGCACGCACTTATACCTTGCGGTATGGTTTTTGATGGCATAACAATCAATTTTCTATCTTTGACAAATTCTTTTGCCTGCTTGGAACTTAGCATGATATTCTGATTGTTCGGTAAAATAAATATATTTTCTGCTGGTATTGACTGAGCCGCAGACGCAATTTCCCCAGCACTGGGATTTAACGTTTGACCGCCTTCCACTACCTCATCTACGCCAAGATTTTTAAATATTTCAATCAGGCCCTTTCCCGATACCACCGCAAGTATACCAAAAGTTTTTTCGGGTTTTGCGATTTTGTATTCGGGAGAAGATTTTATTTCATGAGTCATCTTTGCCGAAGACATCTCAAGAGATTTCTTTCTTTGCTCTTCCATATTTTCTATCTTTACATTTAACATGTTGCCTATATTCAAAGCCGACTCCATGACTTCATGTGGCTTATTTGTGTGGACATGAACCTTAATTATTTCATCATCTTCAACTAAAACAACACAATCTCCGATTTTTTTTAAATTTTCTTTGTATTTATCTATGTTTAAGCTACTAATTTTCAGAGATTTCTCTATTATAAGCTCGGTGCAGTAAGTAAAGTTAATAACCTGATCAAAATTTGAAACAATTTTCTCAAATTTGTTTTTTTCTACTTCTTCCGAATCTTTTCGATTTACTATGACACCATTTTTAAAGAAAGACATCATGCCATCTAAGATTAAGCAAAGACCTTTACCCCCGGCGTCGACAACACCGGATTTTTTGAGAATCGGTAAAAGTTCAGGAGTATTAAAAAGAGCTTTTTTAGCTCCCGAGCACACTCGTTCCCAAATTTTGTTCATATTATTTGGTTCGTTCCCGGATTCTTTGATAGCTGCACAACCTTCTTCGTATGAATATCTTACGACAGTTAAAATAGTTCCCTCTGTTGGTTTAGAAACAGCCTCATAAGCATTCTTGGTTCCTAATTCCAAAGCTTTTATAAAATCTTTCGGAGACGCTTTTTCGATATTTTTAAAAGCATCCTTAAAACCTTTAAGAATGAGTGAGAGAATAACCCCAGAATTTCCCCTGGCATTTCTTAAAGAAATGTACGAAAGAATATTTGCGGCTTCCGATAGAGTTACACTTTCGGGTTTAATATTTTCGAACTTTTTGGCAACTTCCAAAATAGTCATGGACATATTGGTACCGGTATCACCGTCCGGAACCGGGAAAACATTTAATTCATTAACGTGTATTCTGTTTTTGTATATATTATTGGCGCCCGAAATTATAGAATTCATAAAGATTTCCGAACCAATCATAAACAAACCTCTCAAAATTTAAATGTTCCTCGATTTTATAAACCACAAGTATATGTACTTTAATATTTATGTATTTGAATTGAAACTAATTCTTCTCAGTCGGATAATTTTATCGCCCCCACTGGGCACATTTGCTCACATTCTTTTATTTTTTCAATTTTTATTTTTTTGGCAACATCATGATTAACATCTGCTTTGCCATCTTCACCAAAATAAAACACGTTTTGACAAAGGCTAACACACATGCCACAACTTATACATTTTTCTTTATTTACACTCAAGCTCATAAGAGGTCACCTCTAAAAATATAATACTTTTAATTACACAAAGTAACATATGTTGAAAATATTATCACTTCAATGATAAAATGTCTATGATTTTAAATGAGGTAGTCTGTTTGTTGTTTAAAAGAATTGTTTCCGGTTCGATAGGTGCGGTTTTTTTTATTCTGGTTTTATATTTAAGCAATTACTACGTTTATACTATAAATATTGTTATGGCAATTATAACAACTATGGCTATAAATGAGCTTATTAGTATGAGAAACAAAAACAAAACAATAATTTCGTTTTTTTCTCTCTTGTTTTCTCCCGCAAGAGCTTTGATGGGACCGGGAATTAAGTGGCAAACATCTTTGTACATATATACGCTTTTAGTTTTTTTATACGTTATGAAAATATTCATAAAACATAAAAAAAATAAACGAAAAAGTAGGAATTACGAGACACTAAATGTGTGTTTTATCTATATTTTTTCTGTTGTAATAAGTGTCTGTTTAGGAAAGATAGTTGAGATAAAAAATATATCAAGAGATCCAAAAATTGGTATATTCTACGTTTTTATAACTTTGTGCACCGCTTGGATGTGTGACATAGGGGCCTACATAATGGGTTCATACATAGGAAAAAACAAACTGTGCCCTTCAATAAGCCCAAGTAAAACTGCAGAAGGAGCCTTAGGTGGCTCCATTCTTAGTTTAATCTTTATATTAATCTCCGGAATAGCTTTCAAGCTTATCTTTAACTTAGGTGAAATAAATTTTATAAATTTAAGTTTCTTCCCTGTTTTCGGTGCGCCGATAGCCATTTTGGGAGACCTGTGTTTTTCTATGATAAAAAGAACATCAAAAATAAAAGACTTCAGTGACATCATACCCGGTCACGGCGGAATCTTAGACAGATTCGACAGTGTAATTTTCACCATACCATACTCATACATTTACCTACATTTTATGCCTATCATATACTAAGTTATGTCACCGAAAACCAATAAACCAAATCTGCTTAAAGGTAAGCCCAAGTTTTACCTCTGCTCATCCACTTACAAAGGTCATCGTATTCTTGAGCCATTTGTGTTGCAGTCATTTTCCAAAGCCCGGGGTTCGCTGCGAACCTTATTAGGAAATCAGGATCCTTAGCAAGAATTAGCATACCAGACGTTACGAAAGCAGCAACCCCCGCAGCACAAGAATTAAAAAATAAAAAATTTGATTTTTTATTAGATTCTTCTGTAAATTTGAAATTTGTATTTTTGGGTATGCGAAATTCTGATTCTTTTTTTCCGTATGAGATTAATGCCGTTTTGTCATTTAAAATTACTACTCCAGAAATGCTTGCGCTAAAATAAATTATGCAAACACTTGACAAAAAAAGAAAAATGTTGACTAAGAAAAAACATTTTTTAGAAACCATGTTTTTGAAAATCTCCTTTAAAAAATTTTACTAGATTATTTTTGCTGTGTATCTAAAATCCAAAAACAATCTAGTATGTGCATAATAACAAAATTTTTTTAAATTATAAATATACTATTTCAGATTTGTTCTAAAGTTTAATTATTTTTGTAAATTTCATCGTCAATGCGGTGCTCGAAGTTACTCACATACATCCGATATGCTGCGTGTTTATGTGTTTCTCTCTTTACAAAAAACAATTCAATTTTAGAGCAAGCCTAATATTAGAAAATTTTAATGATTGAATATTCAGTTTTACTTTTTATGCATAGATGTATATTTTTTTAGCAATGCCAAAAAATTAGCAAATCGGTGAATGAGGTATTATATTAAAAAGAACATTTTTCCCGAAATGCCCATAGTATGTACAAGACCTAATGTCGATTAATAGGACATTATGTCTGGAGTTTTCAAAACAATAGGAGTTTATTTTTATGCCAGAAAATTTTAATTCATTCCGTCCTGAAACTATGTTTTTTAATAACAATAATTTCAAAGAAACAGTGTGCATAGATGCATATCGCGTTTATGATTCATGCGCTGACAAAGACTGTATAGAAAATGCAAGATGTTATTTCACAGAAACTGCTCAAAACATTGTCGAACAAGCCAGAAATGTTAAATTAAAATGTGTAAATATAATAAATACAGCAATTGATATTGAACATTTACCATTTCAAAAAGGGTATTATTCAATTGATTTAACATTCTTTTTTGAAGTAATACTTGATGTTTATGCTACACTCGGTGGTTCTCCGACAACTATTCCTGGATTTTGTTCTTTTAATAAGAAAGTTATTCTTTACGGAAGCGAAGGAAACGTCAAAATATATAGTTCTGACTATATTATTGACAGCCCGGATGCACAAAATCTTCCGGTGAAAAATTTGCCGAGGGCGACAGTCCAAGTAGCCAATCCGCTTGGCCTAAATGCTAAAATATGCGAAAAGAAACATCACGACTGTAATTCCATGAATTATAGAATTCCGGATTGCATATGCAGACATTTCGGTGGGGATTTTGTTTGTGGTAATATGACCAAAAGTGTTCTAGTCACAATTGGATTATTTACCATTGTTCAACTCGAAAGAAACGTACAAATGCTTGTACCATCATACGATTTTGGACTACCTGAAAAAGAATGCCCATCTTCAAGCGACAATCCATGTGAATTATTTAGCAGGATTGAGTTCCCAACAAGTGAATTTTTTCCACCGCATAACATAGATCCAAATTCAGCGGCTCTAATCAACAGTATGGGTAGTAGCAACTCAAATCGTTGTGAAGAAAAATGCAAAGAGAAATGTAAGGAAAAATGCAAAGAAAAAACAAACTGTTGCTGCAAACATAAACAAGAATATGTTAAATGTGGTTGCTAATTAATAACAATGCCCCGCTCTAGCGGGGCGGAAAGCCAATTTCCCATATTACTGCACTTCCACACTACGTCAAAAATTCCCGATTGGTGTACCACTTTTATGTGTTCATCGATGGCATTTAGAATTGTTTTAATACCATCTCCTTTCGTAGCGAAAGTTTTGAAAAATAAATTTCCATCTGGAGCTTTTATAATTTTAATATCATTCTCTCTTTATTAATTTTCTTGTACCACTTCTACGTTCCTGTTGATGGCACCTAAAAATTCTTGAATACCATCTCCTCTCTTGGCGGAGGTTTTGAAAAATAATTTATTATCAGAAGTTTTTATAATTTCATCGTTACCTAATCTTAGAGCTGATATTGCACTTTCTATTTCATCATCACCATTTGCTTCTTGTCAGGAATCACTTTTACATCCTATGAACATGAACTTTGCATCTTTTGGACAATATTCTCTCGCTTTATTTACCCAAATACGCAAATAACCGCCAATGGTTTCATTTTCATTAGTGTGCTCACCATTTTTTTTGTTCAAATCAAAGAAAACACAGATAACTCGCATATGTCTTACAAAAATAGGTAAAAGTGAACGATATTTTTCTCGTCCCGAGGTATCATAAATTTTCAAACTGATTTCTTTTCCTTCGACACGATTTACTTTTAATTTAATGTCCACACCAATAGTCGGATTGTAATCATTATTAAAAATTTTATTGTGTAAAACATTGGCAAAACCAGTTTTCCCAACTTTTTGTCCACCAACTAAGACAACTTTAATAATACCACCGTCTTTTACAACAATCTTACTCGGATCAACCTCTGGTTCTTCAACATTGTGTGGCTCTTTATCATTCAACTTACGAAGCCATAAAGCAAAATCAGCAGCACAGAGAACAACCAAACTCAAACCACCAACAGCAAGTCCAACATAATTATCTTTGTTTTTTCAAATATACCTTTACTTTTCCTACTATCTTCTTTTTTTGATAAAATCTTTGTTATCGCCCTCATCTTTGCCTTCACTGTCTTTTAAATCATTTTCACTATCTATACTATCACTTACCGGTGGCCCAGCAACATTAACTTTACCATCTGTATTCAAAGGAGGTCCAGCCCCAACAAAAGACTGACAACACATAATAACAGCTAGAATAGAAGAAATTATCTTATTATTTTTACTAATCTTCTTGCTATTTTTATTATCATCTATACTGTTTTCTTTTTTCATAGAGAGATCTCCCTGAGAGACCTCTCTCTCTCTCTCTCTCGAATTGAGAAAATTCATGAGAGATTTGATGAGGCTATTTTTCATAATTTTACCTCCAAAAGTGCTGATAAAACAGATTATAGCATTTTGAATTTTGCTGTCAAACAGAAATTATGCAAAGCATTTTAATGCGACACTATTTAGCGGTGACTTTGTCTCCGCAGGAGACAATCTAGAGCCGCGATTTCTTTGGGTTTCACCCGTTTCTTTGCGCCAAAGAAACGGGTGAAAGAGAAATAAATTTTAATATGTTTAATTTAAATACTTAGAGATAAAAATTTTATAAATATTATTTTAAAATTATTTTTATTATCTTATTGACAGCAAAATTCAAAAATTTTATAATTATTTCATCAGTGTTTTTGCTGATTCATATTTCGAGATCAAGAGGAAAGGTTATGAAAAATAACTTTATCAAATCTCTCATGAATTCTCTCAATTCGAGAGAGAGAGAGAGAGAGAGAGGTCTCTCAGGGGTTTCTTTATGAAAAAAGAAAGCAATGGGATAGGTGAAAATAAAAATAGCAAGAAGATTAATAAAAACAATAAAATAATATCTTTTATTTTGGCTATTGTTATGTGTTGTCAGCCTTTTGTCGGGGCCAATCCAAATTCGGATAATAGGGAATTTGTTTCGGATAAGGGCATTAATAATAGTCCAGCTGCAGATGGGTTTGAAGAAAAAGATAAAGAAGATAAAGAAGAAGAAGATAGTAGGAAAAGTAAAGGTATATTTGAAAAAATCAAAGATAATTGTTTTAAACTTGCTGTTGGTGCTTTGGGTATTGTGGGCATTATTTGCATCTTTTGCAGAAAGGATAAAAAACAAATGGAAAACCAAAATTATGAACTAGAAGAGGAAAATCTTGAAGAAAAGAACAACAGAAAAGCTTTAGTCGGATCTATTAAAGTCAAAGTAGATGGAGAAGAAAGAATATACGAGGTTTGTAATGTAGGTAAATTAGGTGAAGACAATCGTTTTGAACATTTATCGGATTCAGGAAAATTCAGATTTTACGTTGATGGCTCAGGTGAACATTTGATTAAGGAATTTCCAGTTCAAGTATTTTTTAATCCTCCTGATAATGTAAATGTTGATAATGGTAAAATAAATGATACAAAACATATGGAAAATATATTAGAACAATTGAAAAGCGAATATTCTAAGTTTATTTATAAAAATATTTATAAAAATTGTGATTACGAAAATTGCAAAGTGACGTATAAAGTATTGTACAATGAAAAATCTGATTTTCGTTTAGTTAATTTTTGTGTCTATATCGTTGTTCGCTGTCCCGAACCCTTCGGATACTCCTTCTCCCCCAAACATTTTTTAGTGCCTTTAGAATTGGTAAAAGTATTAATAAAAAACGGATACAGTTTGACATGCAATTCTAAAATTTCATATTCATAAAGGTAATTTTATATTTTCTGTTTACTTTTTTTTATCAAAGAAACAGGTTTGAATTTTCTTCCGCCACCATGGAAAAACCTGCTGAAAAGCTCATAAAACTCTAAACGCATGACTTGAATTCCGGACATTATTCCTTCAAATCCTATCACTATGATATTTCCTGCAAATATTATTAAAGCGCCAATGTAAGGATTTACCATTTGAGCAAATCCGAAGAATACTTTCATTAAACTTGCATGTACGAGTATAAACGCACCTACTCTCACGAACGAAACAGTATTTGTAAAGTAACCAAGTATTATTTCAAACAACTCGAAAAAATTCATCATAAAGTATTCTGACCAATTTTTAATTTTGTTCTTTTCGGCAATAGTTTTTACTAAAAACTCTTTCAAAAATATGGAAATCAAAGATGTGCAAGACACGATAACCATAAACGTTAGAAAGAAAAAATTTTTAAATCCAATTATTAAATTTATGAGAATCAAAACTAAACTGGAATACAACAAAATTCCGCTAATTCCGTTTCGTGAAAAAATGGCTTCTATACGTTTTTTTTTTCCGAAAAGTATCAATGTATTAATTAACATAGATAAAATAATTAGAAACATTCCTAAAATTACTGAAAAATACATTAAATTCATGATCATACTGGGTTTAAAAACATCTATGGGTTTATTTTTAAATTTAAAAATATGTATATAAAGAGGGTTAAGTATATCTTCGAACCCGAATACAGAACCAAAAATAAATCCGCCTATAGATGAAGCGATTCCACATGAAGAAATTACATTCGCTAATCTATTTTTTTCGCAGGTTTTGTAAGAAATTAGCTTTCCTATGATAAACAAAACAAAACCCTGACCCACATCAGCAAACATAATACCGAATAGCATCAAATAAGTTATTGCCACAAAAGCAGTCGGATCCAAGTCATTGTAAAAAGGTAATTCATACATTTCCACAAAAAATTCAAACGGACTAAATATTTTACTGTTTGATAATTCAACAGGTGGATTAAATTTAACAAGCTTGTTTCCAAATTCAGTTTTACATTCAATACTTTCTATACAATTAACTTTTCTTTCAAAATGCTCAGACTTTTGCTCGGGTATCCAACCCACCAGAACAAATCTATCTTTATATTTTGCCACATTGCCTCTTATTTTGCTGAATTTTTTCATCATATATAGACTATTGAAAACCATGGAAGAATAATTAAATTCTTTAGACCAAAAAGCACTAATTTCTTCCTTGTATTTCTCAATTTTCTGATCAATTTCACCTATTTCCAGTTTTATTTTTTCTATTTCTTCAGCAGGCGTACCTGCAAAATGTTCGGGGAAATTATACACTTTTAAACTTTTGAACGCATTGAACAAATTGCCTTTTTTAAAAAAAATCAAAACATCAATGCCTGAAAATTTTTCCAAGACTTTCAAAACAAAAAAAGATTCATTGTCTGAGGTTTTGTATTCTTTGTAATCTTTTTCTGAAATTTTACCAAACATTATGTCCACACATCTTAAATTTTTTATTTTTTTGAAAGAAAAATTCAAAACTTTATATGATTCTAATATTTCGATTTGCTTTTTTAGATTTTCTATTTTTGATTCATATTCTTTTACAAACAAAAGAACGTTTTCTATTTTTTTAAAAAAATGATTTAAATACACTTCTATTCTGTTAACGTCGAATATTGACATTTTTTTTTGTTGCGTATCAAAATCTTTGTTTAACATTTTTGATATGGATTGCATTCTCGCAAACATGATTTTTATCTTTTCGTTGTTATTTTCCGAATTAAATTCATTGATTTTTTCATAATTTTTATAAACAGAAAACACATTATCTGGATGAAAAACCCCAGAAGAGCCGCAAAAATCTATTAATCTTTCTACATTAATAAAAGCGCCTATTATACTTACAAATTTCATTCTTAAAATTGACATAATATTTTTTACCTGGTAATTATTTTTTCTATTTCTTCGGTTTTCAATCCATACCTTTTTCCCTCGATCACATTTACAATATTATCAATTTCTATTTCTTTTAAAAATATATATGATAGAAATACAACCGGAAGCGAATCAGAACCAAATATATTTTTTTTAGCCCAATTAAATTTAAACCATATTGATAACCGATCAATATCCAAATTTTCTGAGTAAAATTTAAATTTTTTTAGCTCATTGTCAAAATCTTCTGACAAAATCAAATTTCTGATTTTCTTACTATTATAACCTTTAATATTGTAAATTAAGGACAAAATGTAATTATTATCGGCATCGTAATTTTTTTTGAGTCTGAAAACTCTCTTTAAATTTAAAATTTCCAAGTATGACAAATTATAATTACATATTTCTTTGTTCAAATTAATCGAAAGGTCTCTTATGTAGTTTTCGAAAAAAAAAGAATAAATCGAAGTTTCGATTTTGTTGAGATCTATATCTTCTGTTTTTTTAAAATCAAATTTCTTCATAATTTTATAGTATACAGAACCTTTAAGTACAGACAAAAAATCAGAATAAGTTTTAATCTCACTCATTTTTTTAAAATTAATTTTAATATATCCGGAAGCAAATTCGGGAAAATAAAATTCAAAATTTTCCATCTGATTCGCTTTTAAAAAAGACAAAAATTTTAAAATACCCAATACCTCCATTTTTAAAAAAATATAACTAAAAACATGATGACTAACCTTCGCATCATACTTACCCAAGGCAGCCAACTCATCAAAAAGATTTTTTTTAAAAATGGACTCTAAATATTCACAATGAAATTTTGTTTCATCCAAAGAACTCAGAACTGACGAATAAACCGTACTTGTCTTTAAATATATAACAACCTCACCGAAACTATTACAATTAAGCATTTTTTTAAAATCTTTATCTTTAAGTCTGCCAAGAAACAAGATACGAATCTTAGTTAAAACGGCACTGGAAAATCCTAAAAGCAAGAGATCACCTAATTTTCTACAACTTTTGAAAAAATGTTATTGACTAAACTGTTTTTATTTTTCCGATATTCTTCATCTAAAAACACAAACTCTTTTTTAAAATTTTTATTCAACAAATCTATTTTCTTTTTTGCCTTCATTCTTTCAATTTTTTCAAATATTTCTTTATTTAATTTAACTTTTTCCAAATATAATTTCTTTCTCTTCTCATACATTTTTTTTATTCTCAACTTAGACTCAATAGACAAAAACTTGCCCTCTTCGTAATCTTTTTCTAATTTCTCGACGTTTTCTAAAATTTTATCTAACATTTCAGACAAATCGCTCATAATTTCAAAAACCCAATAAATATTATAAATCTCACTAATCACAACTTCTTATAAATGCCTTGAAACCCCTGTATAACTCGTATAAATCCAATTTAGAAATAACTTCAAACGGAGAGTGCATTGACAAAACAGGAATCCCTATATCAACTACATCCATATTAAGCCTTGAAAAATATTTTGCAACCGTACCTCCACCGCCTGTATCTACTTTACCCAAACTGCCTGTCTGCCAATAAACGTCATTTTCTTTGAAAATTTTTCTGATAAAACTCAAAAATTCAACAGACGCATCGGAAGCTTCCAACTTACCTCTGTGACCAGTATATTTTACAATCGCAACTCCATTATTCATATATGCGCTGTTGTCTGGATCGAATTTGTCAGGATAAATGGGATCATATGCGGCTTCTACATCTCCCGAAATGCATTTAGTTTTGCGCGAAATATCTCTAAATTTTAAACCTTCGTTTTCACATAAAATATTCAAAAAATCCAACAAAAAAATAGATTGAGAGCTAGTATCTCCCTCGCTTCCAACTTCTTCTTTGTCAACCAAAGCTAAAATGGACGTTTTATTTACTGCTTTAGTATCCAAAAAAGCTTGAATTCCGGCAAAAGAACAACATCTGTCGTCGTGGGCATACGAACCAATCATACTTCTATCAAACCCAACATCTTTTGCCTGTAAGGCCGGTACTATCTGAAGTTCAGAAAAAACAAAATCGGATTCATGCAGACCGTATTTTTTATTTAACAAATTAATAATGCAAAGTTTTGCAGCATCTTCGATATCGGGAGCCAATGATTCGCTTCCTATTAATAATTTTAAACTTTCTCCTTCTATGGCTTTGTTCATAGGTTTTGTCATTTGTTCTTGAGCAAGGTGCGGCAATAAATCGGTTATGCAAAAACAGTGGTCATCATCAAATTCGCCCTCTTTTATGTCAACTATTTCATTATTTTCCTTGATTATTTTTCCGTGCAAAGCCAATGGCAGGGAAGTCCATTGATATTTTTTTATTCCGCCATAATATTGGGTTTTAAAATACACTAAACCGCCCGATTCATAAATAGGGACCGGTTTTAAATCTATTCTCGGAGCATCTATGTGAGAAACAATAATTCTCGCGCCTTGTTTTATTCCATTTTCCCCAACTATCACAAGAAAAATGTTTCTCTCTTTGTTTGTTACAAAAAACCTATCGCCGGAACTGTAAATCTTTTCAGAATTAAAATCTTTAAAACCATTATTTAAGGCCAAAAACCTAACCTCATTTACTATTTCCCTTTCTGTTTTAACCTTGTTTAGAAAACCCTTGTAACCTTCCGAAAAATCGAAAGCCTTTTTTTTATATGAAGCATCTTTTTTGAATAAAATATTTTCCCTTTTATTTAAAATGTTATTTTTCAATTTTGACAGATCTTCTTTTGAATATTTTATCACAACTCACCGCTCTAAAAAATAAAAATTCAGAAAATTCATTTTGAAAGACTAAATTACCATCCTTTTGAATATCACTGCCGACATCCAAACTACTATAACTAATTTATATCGAAAAATAAAATAACTTTTATTCTATTACTTTATTTCCCCCAAACCATACATTTTAAAAAACGCGGCCAACAAACTTGCAGAAATCCTCCCGGCACGAAGAATTCTCTTTTCTTCAACTTTTTCATCATTTTCCGCAGTTTCAACTATAAAGAACTCTTTAGCAATATGTTTCGAAAATTCTTGTATTTTTTCTACAGTTTTTCCTAAAATTTTTGTCATTTCGCGATCTTCAGTAAAACAACTACTGATACCGGGGTCAAGCCACAAAGCTTTACAAACTTTTTCTTCTCCTAAAAAACATCGCATGTAAAACCTAAGAAGCGCCAGCACAAGACAAGAATCAATACTTGTACTTTTACTGAAATCACCTTTTTTTAAAATATCAATATTGCCAAAATAACTTAAAAGATCTAAAATACCCTTATTACGATTATTAATTAAAAAACTTCTAATAGTTCCAAAAGCACCATTTCCAAAAATTTTATCAATAAATTCTCTACCGATAGGGTAATTTTCTTTTCCCATTTTTTCGTAAATCTTTGTATCATTTTCTATTTCGTCATCAATTGACAGACTACCAAAGTAGTACGAAAACCAATATCCAACCGGATTAATAAGAGATTGGTCGATTTTTCCCCCCATTACCAGTTTGTTACCATTTTTCAAGGAATTAACATATTTCAAATATTCCGAAGTTTTTTTATAGTTTCTAAATTTATCATCTGCATATAATTCAATGCCTCTTTGTTCATTGCCTACATATCCTTTTATATTTTCGGAAAAAGATTCTAATGCTTTAAAAATCTCTCGAGGGCAACCCCCGCCGTATACAAAATCAATACCCATTCCCTTTAAATCTTTAAACCCTTTTTTATCTCTAAAAACGCCACCATTTGTTCCAAATTCAAAATAAACACCAATATCTTTATTATTAAAAAGATCAACAAATTCTGAGAATTTATCATCGAAATTATCTTTTACTTCTGCTTTTGCTTTTTTCAAATCATCACCCAATATTTCAAATATTTTTTTTACATTAACAGTGTAATTTCCATAACTATTCTTGCCAAACCTTTCGATTTCGGGACGAAAATTAGCTATTGTTACATGAGCCCCAGCCTCGTCCACCGAAAGTTCTAATCTTAAAAATCTTTTGCCTTTTAAAGTTTCTGGAAAAATTTTCAAAAAATATTTTTTTTTATTTTCATCTGGAAAAAAAATGGCAAAAAACGAATGTCCATCCGCAACTGATAAACTCAAAGTTTGCCTGACTGCAGCGAAATTACTAAGGAAAAATTCTTTTGCATCAAGAGTATCAGTTGTTAAAGGCTCTCTTTTTTTTTCACGGATTTTATCAATGTTTTTTACAAACCATTCAACTAAACCAAAAAACTCAAACAATTTCTCTTCTTCTTCGGGATTAAGTGTTCTATGTCTTTTTCGAATTGCATCAGAAAAAGTAAATACCTTTTTGTCTGAACTTAAATTAAATACATAACGCGCTTCTCCAAAAAAAAGTGCATTTTCATTTAAAAATCTTTCGAACCCTTCCCAATTTTCCGATATATGTCCCGGAAAAGTAAGTCCACTACCCGCTTGAAAAAAATTATTTTCAAATTCTAATTCTCTAAAATTTCCAAAACATCTATTGAAATCATCAAGTGATTGAAGTAAGTCGTTATCATTGTCGTTTCTACCGTATTTGTTATTGACCGAGTAACCCAAAATAACACATGCCGATGCAAAAACAGAAAAATCGATAAAAACATCGGAAAATTTGGAATAAAAATTTTCTCTTCCAACTTTTTCTTCACCGACTTTTTCTTCTTCTCGTTTCGTCATGGATTGTCCATAATTCCTTTCTTTGTTTTGCGCACAAACTTGCCCGCCCCTTTTTTTGATTTTGTTCATGCCAGAAGCCGAGCAATTTAAAAACAAAATTGAAGACAAAACAAGTGAAACCAATCTCATTCTCTTGTTTTTATTCAAAACATAACCACCATTCAAAAAAATTTAAACTCATGCTCATTTCATTCTATCATGTGAATTTTTCTTGTCAATAGACTTCTTCCCAAACTAAGCGGCCATATCAAAATTACAAATACCAGAAATAAGATTAAATCTAAATGAAGAACCTTCCGTCTTTTATGAGCACATCTCTTCAACCCATTTGATAACTTTCGCATAAAATTCTGATATTCCTAGATTTTCGCCATATGGAAACATGTTCTGTACTCTCTTAAATATTCCAAAGTCATTACTTTGATATTTTAACTCATTTTATTTAGTTTGGGAAGGAGTTTATTAATTTACTTTTTGAAAAGAAATTGACTGTAAGGATAAAAAATTTATGAATTACTGTATGTAAAATGATTTTTTTGTACAAAAAAATAGTGAAAAAATAAATAAATTCTATAAACTTAGGTTGATATGTTGATATAAATATGAGTTTATAGATTTAATATCTTGATTTCTTAAAAAATATTTTTGCGTTTTTTCAAAAATTAATTACGCGAAATTTATTACTGAATAATTAGGGTTGATTTTTCAAAATTTAATACTTAGAATACGATCCAGAGAATATTGTTTTTGGGGTAATTATATATGATTAAGTTAATTGTTTGTGGGATTTATGGTAGAATGGGGCACGCCATAGTTGATGTTGTGAAAAATGATTTCCTCAATTGCGAAGTTGTTGGTGGAATCGTTAAAGAAAAAGAAGAACGACAAATAGATGTTCCTGTTTTTACTTCGCAAGATGAAATAAACATAGATTGGGATGCTATAATTGACGTTTCTGCTCCCGAAACCCTGGATTTTTTATTAAGTTTGGATTCTTATAAAAATAAAAAATTAATTATAGGAACAACCGGTTATACAGAACGTCAAAAAAGCAAAATAGAAGATTTAGCTTTAACGAGTCAGGTACGTTATGTGCCGAATGCGTCCATTCTTTTTAATTCCACCTTAAAAGCTATAAAAATGATACAAAAAAACTTTCCCGACGCAGATACAGGGATATTGGACATTCATCATGCTAAAAAACTTGATGCACCAAGTGGAACTGCCAAACTTGTGTTTGATGAAATTTCGAAAATTAGCAATAAGAAACCTCGGATAAGCTCTTTTAGATTAGGACAACATGGAGCCTATTTGGAAGTATATATACAAAATAATACCGAGTTGTTGAAAATTTCATTTTCTGCCGGCAGTTTGACGGAATTTGCTCGCGGGCTTGTTGCTTTTTGTTTATAAGTTTAAAATGGCAACTTTTGTGAAGGATATGAAATTTTTTATTAGGTCTGACCAAAACTGAACTACTTTGCAAATGTCATTATCGTCAATGTGATATTTGAAACTGCCCACATAGAACCAGTATGCTTGCGTTTCTGTATTTTTCTTTTCTCGAAATTTACAAAAATAATTCAGTTTTGGCGCAGGTCTAATAAATTTTAAATCCGGTGATCTTCTTCGTTTTTTCTAAAGATTAAAAATCAAAAAATCCTCACATACGCAAAATATGTTCCGGTGTTTTTTGATTTATTTTTAAAAATACTCGTTTTGGAAGAAATCTAAAGAAATGGGTGAAAGAGAAATAAATTTTAATATATTTAATTTAAATACTTAGAGATAAAAACTTATAAATATATCTTTTTAAAATTTTTCGTGTTATTTGTTTGACATCAAAATTCAAAATGCTATAATTAATTTATCAGTGTTTTCGCTGATTTATATTTTAATATCAGGAGGAAATTTTATGAAAAATAAGTTTATTAAATCTCTCATGAATTCTCTCAATTCGAGAGAGAGAGAGAGAGAAGTCTCTCGGGGATCTCTCTATGAAAAAAGAAAAAATAAATAATAATAAAAATAATAAGATGATTTCCTCTATCTTAGCTGTTACTATATGTTGTCAGTTTTTGGTTGGGGTGGCGGCTGAGTCTTATTTAAATAAAGGTAGCAATATAGTTGATGAAGAATCAGAAAATAAATCTAGTGAAAATTCTTCGGGTGCAGATGAGGATACAGTTGATGTTAAAGAAAAGAAAAAGAATCAAGAAAAAAATTCTGGTTTTAGAAATTTGAAATTGTTATTACCTGTTGCCCTTCCTGTTTCTGCCTTTTTACTATTAAAATTTTGGCATTTTACGTCTAACAAACCAAATGAGATAGATAACCCGGAATTAGATAACCCGAAATTAATCGATATAGATATAGAATATATTGGTTATGAAATTGGAAATGTTGAAAAATCGTGTAAATATAGAGTAGCTTGGAATAATTATAGATATGCAAATCAAGAAAGATATTTACTTGTACATCTGATTCTAGGTTGTATACCAAATGAGGAGATTAGAAAAGTTACTTTGGATTGTTACAGTAAATTGTTGGATCCTCTTCTTGGAAAGAAATGTTATTGTTATGAAATTGACAATAAAATGTTCGAACAAGCAGGAAGACTTCTTGTGGAATGTGGAAATTACGTCAAAAAATATGATTATGAAAAAATACTTGAAAATTTCAAGAAAGTACAAAGCAAAATTTTGCCAGAATGTTTGGAAAAAATAGGTAATGATAAACATAAAATAGAATTTCTAGCGAATTTACAAATACTTTTTGTATTTCTTTATTTGTCAACAATATGTACAGGAGCATTAGGATACTACGGAGACGTAGGAATGGGTCAACTGGCAAACCAAAGCGTAATTTATTTTAGGTTCGTTGCGCAGGAAGCTGTTGAGCGTTTAATGGCAACAATTAACAATGGGAAGGTAAATATTTTTCGTGGCGGCAATGCAGCTCAATGTTTTTTAGAAAGTCTAAAGTGTAACGGCCCATTAGGCACCAGCATCAAATGCGCAAGAATAATTTTTAATAAAATTTTTGAAAATTTAAATAATTTAATGAATGATGAGATTATTCAAACTTTTCCTATTTTGATTGGAAAATTACCAAAAAATTGGGAGATAAATAGTGAAAATAAAGGATTCTATGTTGCTTTAGGTACAGATGATAAAGGATAAAATAAAAAGTGTTTATAACGTGATGTGTGATTTAAAAAATTAGAAATGGAATTAATTATTAATCTCAAAAAAATCAAAAAAATTTTTTTCTGTTATATTGTATATTTCGTCGCTGTCTAAGTTTTTTATTTCTGAAATTTTTTCAACTGTGTGTTTTATCATGGAAGAATCGCAACGTCTACCTCTGAATGGGGTTGGAGCCAGATAGGGTGCGTCTGTTTCGAGCATGATTTCACTAACGGGAATATTTTTTATGGCTTCTCTTAAATTTTCGGCATTACGGAAAGTGATAATTCCGCCTGTGCCTATCTTAAAATTCAGTTCGAATAATTTTTGAGCATCGCGTAAATTGCCGGTAAAGCAATGTAATATCCCTTTGATTTTGTATTTATATGTGCCTAGAATTTCCAGCAAACTGTCAAAAGAATCTCTGGCATGGACTAAAATTGGCAATTTTTTTTCTACGGCGAGCTCAATTTGTTCTTTGAAAATTTGTTTTTGAATTTCAATTTTATCTCTTTTAACATAATCCAATCCTATTTCCCCTATGGCTATGTTTTTTTTATCCTCTAGCATTTTTCTGAGTAAATTTAAATAATTCTTGTCCAAATTTTCATTGGCAAAATATGGATGGATGCCGACGGCATTGTAAATATAACTAAATTTTTCAGAAATTTTTAAACTTTCGATTGAAGAATTTATGTCGCAACCAACATTTATGACTGACTTTACATTATTTTGTGGCAAATCTTTAAGCAAAATTTCTCGATCTTTATCAAAAGCAATATCATCATAGTGCGCGTGAGTATCGCAAATCAACTATTTCATCCCTCAACACAATATATAGACGCATTTTTATTACATTTAAACATATATTTTTGTTATAATTATTGCAATAAATTGCTATAAATTATACTATCGATGTAGAAAGTTTGGCGCCATAGCCAAGTGGTAAGGCGAAGGTCTGCAAAACCTTTATTCCTCGGTTCAAGTCCGAGTGGCGCCTCCAAAAAGAAACAACTTTTGTTAGTTTGTAAAAAATAAAGTGAAATTAAATTGATATAGAAAATATGTTTGAGACAAAGGTTATTAGTACTATTCGAAAATTTAGAATGTTTGAAAATTTGAATGAAAAAAATCGGAGCTTGTTTGTGGCTGTTTCCGGTGGTATTGATTCGATGTCATTGCTTCATTTTTTGATAAATAATTACAGCGATATCGGTATCTGCGTAGTCCATATAAATCATAATCTGAGAGGAAATGAAAGTTTAAGAGACGAATTGTTTGTTAGAACATTTTGCGAGAAAAACAACATGAAATTAATTGTTAAACAAGAGGAAGTTGGTCATTTATCCAAAAAAAACAAAATAGGGGTCGAAGAGTGCGCTAGAAATGTACGTTATGGATTCTTTGATCAAATTCTAAAGAATAATATCGGCAAACTGGCGACCGCTCATTCGCTCAGCGATAGTTTGGAAACTATTATTTTTAATTTTATAAGAGGGACGGGTCTGAATGGCTTGCAAGGTATATATCCTATCAGAGATAATTTTATACGTCCATTTATAGAAGTTACAAAAAACGAAATTAAAAATTATGCCACCGAAAACAAAATTGATTTTGTTGAGGACAGTTCTAATTCTTGTACTAAATATTCGAGAAATAAAATAAGAAGATTGGTGTTTCCTGTTCTGCAAAATATTAATCCTTCTTTTGAAAAAAATGGATTAAATTTTATTGAGCAAATGAGTGGTGATAATTCATTTTTGGACCAAATTTCCGATTTAGAATTTAAAAAATTAGAAAACGATTTTGATGTAAATTTGATTAAAAATATGCCGTACGCAATTAAAACAAGAGTACTTAAAAAGATTCTAAAACAATTTTTAGGTAATTTTTGCATGATTGAATATAAACAAATTAAACTTTTGTTGAATTTAATCGAAAATAGCGAAAAAACTTTTACACTGCCGAGTGGCAATTTAATATTTATAACAGAAGGCAAAATTATGGTAGACTTGAAAAAAAGAAATAAAGTATTGCCAACGATAAAAAACAAATTTAGAATCATCGAAACTAATATGCGGGACGTTGGTAAATTTGGTGATGATTTTGTTGATATGTTTGACATTGGAGAAAACGTGGGTAATTATGTGTTTAGAAATCGTTTGCCGGGAGATTGTTTCCGCCCCAAAAACAGAAATTGTACCAAGGTTTTAAGAAAGTTTTTCAATGAAATTAAGATTTCAGTAGAAGAACGAAACAACTTAACGTTATTGGGCGATAAAAATAAAATTGTTTGGATAGAAAATATAGGAGTTTCCGAAGATTACCGAGTTGGCATTAATACTAAAAAAGTAGGTATAATTTTAAGAGGAGGTGTGTAATTTTATATATGGTATTGTTGAATTTTTTTAAGTTCTAATTTAGAATTTAATTTCGAAAGTATTTAAAGTTATTAGTTAAAGATTTTTAAAATTTAGGAGCGTCATAAAATTGAAAGACAGAAATGTTAAGAAAAAGAAGATTCCAAGGAATATTTTAATTTTTCTTGGCATACCGGTAGTTTTGATATTTTTAGTGGGGATAATAACGAATTTTTTGCCTCGTGAATCTCATAAGTATTCTGATATATTAAATCATTTTAAAAAGATGGAAGTAGTAGAATACAATATGAATATGGGTTCCGGAGACATGGAAATAAAGCTTAATAACGGAAAGGTTGTTCGTTATTCTACGCCAAATGTTGGTTTGATGTATTCAGATATAAAAGAACACGTAGAGAAATATAATCAAGAACATCCCGGTGCACCAATAGTCTATAATCTGACGAAAGCCGCGGAAACGTCTTGGCTAATTAACGCCTTCACCTTCGTAATTCTTCCAATGTTGATAATTGGGCTTATGGGTTGGCATTTGTTGAGAAAAATTACGGTGATAGGCGGGGATGCATCGCGCCCTTTTTCTTTTTCAAAGGCTAAACCCGAAGAAAATAGTCTGAGAAAAACTACTTTTGAAAGTGTGGCGGGAGCCGATGAAGAAAAAGAAGAGTTAGCTGAAATTGTTGATTTTTTGAAAAACCCCAAAAAATATCGAGATATGGGAGCGCGCATACCAAAAGGAGTTTTATTAGTTGGTCCTCCGGGTACAGGGAAAACATTGTTGGCAAGAGCGGTTGCCGGTGAGGCTGGTGTACCGTTTTTTGCGATGTCTGGATCTGATTTTGTAGAAATGTTTGTAGGTGTTGGAGCTTCCAGAGTTCGCGATCTTTTTCGTAGAGCCAAAGAAAATGAACCTTGTATAATATTCATAGACGAAATGGACGCAGTTGGCCGCTGCAGAGGTGCTGGCTTAGGAGGAGGTCACGACGAACGTGAACAAACATTGAATCAGTTATTGGTTGAAATGGATGGTTTTGGCACAAAAAATACGGTCATTGTTATTGCGGCAACTAACAGAGTTGATATATTGGATCCGGCCATAATAAGACCAGGGAGAATAGATAGGGAAATAATTATGCGTTATCCGGATGCTAGGGCAAGGAAAGCAATTTTAAGGCTTCATGCAAAGGGTAAGCCGTTTTCATCCGAAGTCAATTTACATTCTATCGCCATGTTGACAGCCGGGCTTACAGGGGCAGAATTGGAAAACATATTAAATGAATCTGCTATTTTGGCTGTAAAATTAGGCAAAAGCGAAATAACCAACGCCATGATTGAAGAGTCTATGACAAGGATTGTCATGGGTTCGCAAAAGAAATCTAGAATTTTGAGCGAAAAAGAAAAGAAAATAACGGCTTTTCACGAGGCTGGTCACGCGATTGTTGGTTACTATTGTGAAACTCAAGATCAAATTTTTAGGATTTCTATTATTCCGAGAGGCAGTGCGGGCGGTTATACTATGACCATACCGGACGGGGATAATATGTACGTGTCGCGTAAAGAAATGAATAAAAAAATTTGCTTTATGTTGGGTGGACGTGCTGCCGAAGCTCTCGCGCTGGGTGAGGATGATATTTCCACCGGTGCTTCTAATGATATTCAAAAAGCTACAAAAACTGCAAGAAATATGGCAACAAAATACGGTATGAGCGACCTATTGGGGCCGGTTGATCTTTCAAACTCAAGCAGCAACGTATTTATAGCCAAAGATATAGGAGGAGGGCATTCTAAAGTTTATTCCGAGGAAACTTTATCGAAAATAGATTTTGAAGTTAGAGAAAAGATACAAAAATGTTACAATGAAGCCAAGAAAATTTTAGAATCTAATTTTGGAAAACTTAACGAATTGGCTAATTATTTGATGATAAACGAAAGCATTGGTTCAGAGCAGTTTGCTGATTTGATGAAAAGATAGTCTTGTGTTTTAATTTACTTATTTTACGGTGGGTATAGTTTTGGAAAAAAATAAAGATCAAGGTGGCAAAGAACGAAAAGACGGGTTCTGGGGTTTTGGTAAAAAAAATAAAAATAAATATGGAATGATAGATTACTCCCCCGACAAAAAGAATAAATTTTTAATAAGAATTATATTAATTTTATCTTTTTTATCTGCATTTTTCGGAGGCATACTTTTTTATCTTTGGCAAAATAACGAAATAAAGCTACCAAGTTTTTTAAATCCCGAAAAAAAGTCTTCGATAATTGATGATTTCCAAGTACAAGAGGGTAGTGTTGGAGACAAAAAAGCTTTAAGCCCTGAAGAAATTTATGAAAAAACAAAAAAATCCGTTGTCGGCATAGCCCACTACAACGTTAACACGGACATGTTTTCTGATTTGGTGGGCCAGGGATCTGGGATCGTGATAAGTGAAAATGGTTACATAGTTACAAATGCCCATATTGTAGGAGATTCAAAAAAAAATAAAATTGTAGTAGTGTTCAAATCCGAAGACGGCAAAACTGAAGAATATAGTGCCAAGTTGATCGGTAAAGACCCAAAAACAGATGTAGCTTTGCTCAAAATAGAAAAATCGGGATTATTTCCGGCAATTTTTGAAGATTCAGATCATGTTAAAATCGGAAATCGTTGTTTTGCCGTAGGAAATCCTTGCGGATTTGCTTTTTTCGGTTCATACACTGGGGGGATAATTTCAGCAATTGGGCGTACCATCGATGGCTCTTCAGTTCCATATATTCAAACCGATGCTGCATTGAATCCGGGAAATTCCGGAGGCCCATTGATAAACCAATACGGATATGTAATTGGTATGAACACCAGCAAGATGAGTTCTGTTGAATTGGAAGGTATGGGTTTTGCAATACCTTCTAAAATGCTTTTAGAAGTAATAAAATCTTTAAGAGAAAAAGGATATGTAGGAAATAGGGTTAAGATCGGAATAGTTGGAAAGTTGGTAAGCAGAATGCATGCGCAATTGAATGATTTACCTCTCGGCATTTACATAGTAGAAATTAATTCGGATAGCGATCTTAAAAGAAATGGTGTAAAAACCGGAGATATCATTATGAAAGTAAACGGAATCAATATAACAAGTTATGATGATTTAGATAGAGCTTTACTAAATCTTAAGCCCGGAGATAAAGTGTCTATGAAGATTTTCAGAAGAAACTCCATCACAAACGAAACAAGAGAATTTGAAGTCAGTGTGAGGTTAATAGAAGACAGGGGAGAATAAGATTTCTCTAAATCCGTAAAAAGGTAAGACGTGTAAAAGTTAATTTGACAAATTATGAAAAAAATCCCATAGTTCATGGGTTTGCGGGCAGGAGTATCTTTGAACGTATTCGGGTAGTTTATTCAATTGTCAAAGCTCACTTTTTCTTGCCAAAAGTTTTCTTTGTCGAATTTGTAAATTTCATGTGTTACTTCCACTTCTATTATTTTTTCCGTCATGATTTTCGATTTTAATTTTATACACGCTTATACTTCCTTTAATTTTTAGATTTTGAATTTTTAAAAAAATTAAAGGTTTCTAAGGATACCTGGCGTAATATGCAAAAGATTTTTCAATGCGACACTATTTAGCGGCGACTTTGTCTCCGCAGGAGACAACTTAGAGCCGCGATTTCTTTGGGTGTACCCGTTCTTCCTATTAGATTCCTTACTAAATTCGGTATCTAAAAATAACAAAACTATAATAATTTTTACTTTTATAACTTTGTTTCTTTCAGATCTTTAAAAACATTAAGACCGCAGTACTCAAAAGATCTCAAAGTATCTTTTTCTCTTTAATAATTTTCATGCGTGTGAATTCTTCGCGTTCTTTCTCTTCCAAAGCCGTGGTCATATCTCTTATATCTTCTTCGAGTTTTGGTATGGCCAAGTTTTCCAGTGCATTGATTTTCTTTTTTATTTTAATAATAGTTTTAGATATAAGAAAAATGCTTGTCTCCAATTCTGCATATTTAACAATTGCTACTTTTACTTTCATAAAACTTAAATAAGTCTTGTCGACTAGTGAATTGGAAGCATGCAACCCAAACGGAAGTTTTTGCGGTTTTTTATACTCTAATCTTTGAAACACAGGTATTTCGATACCCATTATCGAACGGTAAGTTAAATTTAAATCGACTTCCTCTTCTACTACAGAAGCCAGTTCTTTGGTAAATAAACCCAATGAAATGTTGGCATCTCTCAGATCCGAATATGCTTTGGAGAAAAAATCTAAAAGCTCTTGCTGAATTTCTTCTATTTTATCTTTGATCATCAGCAATTCCTTCATTAGAATATTTCTTTTCTTTTTCATGATGTCGCAACCGTTTTTTGCTAAAATCAATGAATTTTTAGTACTATTTAATAAATTTTTTGACACAACCTTATTTTGCATTTGTTTACACCTTAAATTTTATAAATTTCTGTTGACCGTATATACAAAACAACCACTTTCTTTTTTATTGAAGACAGACATGACGAAATATCTTATGTCATCCATCGCATGGTCGTTTTCTTTTTCAGGAGTATCTATTTTGTATGAATTTTGTTTCCATTTGTAAATAGAAAATTCGCGAATTGAGTTTATGCAATTTTTACAAATTTTTATTCTCCCGTTTTTTAACATATTTGAAGTCAGATTTATTCCTTCCGAAATATTATTTTTTGCTAAGCGAATTCTAATTCCACCTTTTTGTTTTAAAAGAGAAATAAAACTTGATGCGGATGGATCTATAACAAAAAAATCAATTACATAATCAAAAATTAAACTTCTTATATCTTCGTAATATTCTTCATCTGTTTTTGTTATTCCACTTAATTTTGAATCATAATAATACTCCTCGATTCTAAACCAAACATTGCCATCAAAACCCCAAAGTCCGCACGAAAAAGGGTGAATTATTCCATAATCACAGGAAATCACATATTTTATAAATTTTTTGCACGGTATATCACAATAAAAAGAATAATTCGACATAAACGGATAAACCAAACCGTCTTGTTCTTTCCATCTTCCAAGAATATATCTGGTAAAAAAAGATCCCGTGTAGAGATTATTATATCTATTTATTATTTTCGAATTTAATGTTGGATTATCTTTCATATCAAAATGAATATAAATAGTATTTTTCGATTTAAAATTTGATATCCACTCTCTATAAAACCAATGAGTTTTGGAATCTGGGTTACAATTAAAGAAAAATTTTGAATTTTTAATCGAACAACGTGCCAGTGCCTGTTTTACAAAAGATTCAGGCATCAAAACTATTTCATCGAATAATATCCCGGAAAATGTTGCGCCTTGAATTAAAGTAAATGATGACCTATCTTTGCCTCCGAAAAGATAAAAATCATTTTGCTGATTTCCGAAAAAGATTGTAAGTTTGTTTTCTCTGATTGATTCTTTAAATTTAAATCCAAAAATCTCAATAAAATTTAACATAGGAAAAATCAAGTTTCTTTTCAAAGAAGTGATTGTTTTTCCACATATACCAAAAGAATTATTATTAAATTCATAAAACGACCAAAAAACGAAAGAAGCGCTCAAACAAAACGTTTTTCCGCTTCGTATTGCACCATCGCATATAATTGCGTCATGATTTCTATTTTTAATCCACCAGAACATGACTTTAGCTTGTTTTTCAGATAACTCCAACATAAAGCCTTCTCTTGAAAATAATATTTTACTTTCAACAATGCCTGACTTAAAATAAAAATTTAGTATTTGAAGACTAATATATATGCTGGCTATACAAAAATCAGAAAATGAAAAACACTCGCGCAAAGCACAAATAAATGCCAAACACAGTGACAGTATTTAATTCTTTTCCCCAGCATATATAAAACCGTCCCCAGTGTGTAAAGCGCGCCACCGATAAAAAGCCAAAGATTTTGTTTTTGGGTTAAAGAACTAGATATCGGTTTTATTATAAAAATCGCCGCCCAACCCATAACGATATAACATATCAACGAGAAGAGAGAAAATTTGTTAACGTCTATTGCATTCAAAACAATTCCCAAAATCGCAACCGACCAAATTACAAGAAGAATTACTAAACCAATTTTGGCTTTTAAAAATAAACCAATTAAGGGTGTATACGTTCCGGCTATCAAAACAAAAATAGAACAATGATCAAAAACCCTAAACAATTTCTTAGCTTTATTTAGCTTCAAAGAATGATACAAAGTAGAAGCCAAATATAAAATTATAAGAGAACCACCATAAATTGAAAAACAGAAAGTTTTTACGAAATCGAGCGAGTTTTTTTTAAAAAGCAACAACAAAGCAAATATACTGAAAATAACACCAATTCCGTGGATTATAGAATTGATAATTTCTTCTGTCAATGTATATCTAGGAATGACAAAATCTTTGTCTTCTGTCTTTTTCGCTATCATATATCTCCACCAAATCATATTTCTTAAAATCTGAAAACTAAAAACGCACGAACATCATTTATCATAATTCAAATAATTTTTAAATAGACTTGTCCTAAAACTGATTCTTTTTTTTGCAAATTTCATCTTAATCACAAAGTTTCTTGTGTTTCTAAACATTTTTACAAATACAAAGAACCGTCCTTCTCTATCAGAGTTTGGTTTCTTTTGAACTATACTCTTTTGGTGAAACCTTAATAAATCGATTATATCAATGAAAGAAATCTCAATTTCTTACATAGGGTTAATATCTCCAAGAACTTTAAACAAACAGTGTTATTCACATTCATCGTGAAGTAGGCAGACAAAACAAAAAATTTTGACAATAATTTCTATCAAAAATCTGGAGCTGATGGGCGGATTCGAACCGTCGGCCTGCTGATTACGAATCAGCTGCTCTACCTACTGAGCTACACCAGCTAATCTGGTTTTAATTATTTCACCTAAAAATAGAGGAACAAAAGAAAGACAAAAAACCGCTACCCAATGCGCGAATGAAATAGAAACCGAACCTAAAACAACTCCTCCCAAATTAGAAAACAATACCATAATCACCAACACGAACATTGTGAAAAAAGATGTAATCACCAACTTTGGGTTCGTATGCCAGTTGTGATTCAAAATTCCACTTTTACTTACTATAACAAAAATATTGAGCACAGAAGAAATTCCCAAGGTTAAAAATGACATTGTCTGAGCAACCTTCAAATCTGGGTAAACACTTTGCGATACAGATATAAACCTGCCTATATAAAAGCTTAGTATTACCGATATCGAAGTCAAAACAACCTGAACTAATAATTTGGAAAGAAAAACTCTGCTCAAAATCGAACTGTTTTTGTCAATTGGTTTATTTAACATAATATTTTCTTCTGATACCTCACGTGCAAAAAACAAGCTAGGTAAACCAGTAACAAGAAGATCGATCAGCAACAACATTATGGGGCTCATCAAAATCCCCCAATTTAATATCTGTGGCACAATCATAATTATAATTTCAGTACAACAACAAGTGATTAAAAAACAAACAGTTTTTTGAATGCTTGAATAAATATTTCTGCCTTCACGTACCGACTGAATAATAGTAGAAAAATTGTCATCGGTCAATATCAAATCCGACGCATTTTTAGATACTTCTGAACCTGCGATACCCATGGCAACGCCTACATCTGACAATTTTAATGCCGGAGCATCATTTATTCCATCGCCTGTCATTGACACAACGTGATTATGCTTTTGCCAAGCTTGAACAATTCTGTATTTATCTTCAGGTAAAACTCTCGCGTATACACTATATTTTTCAATATTTCTATATAATTCTTCATCCGACATGTTTTTCAATTCTTCCCCGCTTATCACATTTGTAACACCGTCGAGAATACCGATTTCTCGAGCCACAGCTGAAGCCGTGTTAACATGATCGCCAGTTATCATTATTACTTTTATACCTGCTTTTCTGGCAGTTTCGACCGAGATTTTAACATCATTCTTAGGAGGATCGAAAATCCCCACCATGCCTTCAAACTTCAATCCCGTTTCTAAAAACGAATTATTAAAATCAGAAGAACTAGGATCAAACTTTTCCACTATTTTACTACCTAAAGCCAAGACTCTTAGAGCTTCGTTTTTGGTAAAATCATCATGAACGTTTTCTATTTTTTTTGTATTGGCTTCTTCAAACGACATTTTGTCCAAAGCGCCTTTGGTCAATATCAAAAAATTATTTTCTTTATTATTTCTAAATACAACGCTCATCATCTTTCTTTCGGATGTGAAAGGGACTTCGTGCACTTTTAAGTACACATCCTCTATCTTTTCTTTGACATTAAAAAATAATTTCAAAATTGCCATCTCGGTGGGATTGGCAACAGTATTATTTTCCAAATTCAGATCTACATTACTTGCCATAGCTAATTTTCTTACAAATTCTGATCTCTTTTCATTAAACTTATCATTCGAACCAAAAATTTCATCATCTTCTATCCAAATTTTCTTTACTTCCATTCTATTTTGAGTTAGTGTTCCAGTCTTGTCTGAACATATCACCGAAACACTTCCAAGAGTTTCAACAGCGTGAAGATTTCTAACAAGACCATGAATTTTTACTATATTTTTGACACCACGAGTTAACGAAAGCGTTACTATCAGCGAAAGTGTTTCCGGAGTCGCGGCAACCGATAATAAAATCATGGTAAGAAACATATTCCATATGTTTTCCCCTCTTATCAAACCAAACAAAAACATAATCGCGCTGAAAGCAACAGAAATCATACTCACAAAATTGACTACTCTATTTAATTTTTTCTGTAATGGAGTTATTTCTTTTTTTGATTGATTTAACATGGATGCTATTTTGCCAATTTGAGTTTTCATGCCGGTGGAAATAACAACCGCTGTGGCTTTACCTTTTGTAACATGACAATTTGAAAAGACCATATTTTTTTGTTCAGAGATAGGGATATTTTCATTAAAAATTACTTCGCTGCTTTTTTCACAAGACTCGCTTTCCCCGGTGATTGATGACTCATCCACTTCGAATTGAGTACATTCAATCAAGCGCGCATCGGCAGGAACTAAATCCCCGGACTGTAAATAAATTATATCTCCGGGAACCAATTGACTTTTAGATAACACCACGCGCGAATTTTCTCTCAAGACAATACAATTCGGTGTATTAAGCTCCGAAAGCTCATCAATAGCCTTTTCGGCATTTCTTTCCTGAATTATGGTAAGAGACATGTTCATTATCATAATTCCAAATATAACAATCGGTTCTATAAAGCCACTTCCATCTCTCAAAGCCATAATCAAAGAGATGCAAGCGGCAACCAAGAGAACTATCATAGATATATCTCTAAATTGCTTAAAAATCCTACCTATAATCCTTTCTTTTGGCGGCGGTTCGTAATCGTTAAAGCCATATTTTCTTAATCTGACCTCAGCTTCTTTATTAGAAATACCGTTGACACCGGTATCAAAAACTTTTGACAAATCATCAAAAGACATAGAATAATAATTTTTCATCAATCGGCTCCAACAAAAACAAAAAACGAAATTAAAAACATTAAGTACCGATCTGGGAGTTTATCACAAAACTAAAAAATAAACAAATTTAAAATCTAAATGTGACGATTCATTCGCAAACTTTTTATGGGCGCTGCTTATCTGCACTATTTTTATATTCTATAAAAACCAAAAAATATCTAAACAGAGCATTTAACGTTAAAATTAGTACGATAATCATAAGAGAAGATATTAAAAATTCATTCTCTATATCCCACAGAGCCTTAAGTATTGTTATTATCAAGATAGAAAAATAAAAGAATGCGGTAGCTAATTTTCCATACCATTTAGATTTTATAGACTTTAGGTTATTTTTAATTAACCAACAACACGCAACAATCATTATTAATTCTTTTATGATAAATATAATCATAAACGGTAATGTTTTGCTAAACTTTACGCTCATACATATCATGGTGCAAATTATCGTTAACTTGTCGGCAAGCGGGTCCAAAATCTTTCCCAAATCTGTTTCTTTTTTACATCTTCTTGCCAATAAGCCATCAAAAAAATCAGTCAAAGAAGAAAAAACGAAAACCCAAAATGCACTCAGATAATTTTCATCCAATAAAAATTTGGCAAAGGGTATGATTAAAGCAATTCTTAAAATAGACAAAAAATTCGGAGTAGTAAAAAAATACTTTCTTTTCATAGTTTACCTCGAAAAACTGTCGCGGACAGCTCAGATTATATCAAATTTTTTAAAAAAATTTAAAGCATTATAAAAAAATATTTTTCTTATTAATTTTTCTTTATAATTTTTTTTCAACATAAAATCATATAGTTTATGAATTTTGGATATATCATCAATTTCTTCAATAATCTCGGCGCCGTCAAAATCCGAACCTATACATACGGTGTTTTCTCCGGAAAGCGACACGAAATGTTCGACATGTTCGAAAATATCTTCTATTTTTGAATTTTCTTTTGACAGAAAATTTTTGCAAAAATTAATTCCAACTATGCCGTTATTTTCTCTGATTAAATTAAATTGTTCATCTGTTAAATTTCTCTTGTGATTAAAAATGTGGCGAGAATTTGAATGCGAAGCCATCAAAAATTCCCCAGAATATTTTAAAACATCATAGAAAAGTTTCTCACTTGCATGAGAAATATCTATTATTATTTTATTTTTCTTTAATTGTTCTATTGTTTTTTTACCAAAATTAGTAAGTCCCGAAGAATTATTTACACAAATGCCATCACCTATTTCACAACTGCCGTTCCAAGTAAGTGTGAGAATTTTTATATTACATTTCGCCAAAATATCTATATTTTTTAAATTTCCGCTTAAAACCGAACCTCCCTCAACACTCAAAA
Source organism: Candidatus Improbicoccus pseudotrichonymphae (assembly GCA_036322855.1). Lineage (GTDB taxonomy): Bacteria > Bacillota > Clostridia > Oscillospirales > Acutalibacteraceae > Improbicoccus > Improbicoccus pseudotrichonymphae. Next base: position 709,100 of record AP027924.1, on the reverse strand, counting down.
TTGCTTTTCTTTTTTCGACAGAATTTATTTCTTTTAAAATTTTCGAAGATTTCTTGTGCGAATTCAAGAAGAAATCAAGCGCCCTTCTACCTCTGAATTCCGGTGGTATCCATATGGCGAAAACTCCTATGTATTCATCGAATTTTTTTAATTTCTCAACGTTTACATTTAAATCTTTGTTGCGTATACTTTTGCCTTCGCTTACGATTCTGTGAATTGTATCACAATGCAAATCAAATAAATTTATCAATCGCCGAACTTGACCTCAAACGCATTCTCTATATAGTATATCTCTTTGTGTTCATATTTAGAATCAAAAACTACTTCTGCCACATCAAATCTTGGTTGTTTTTCTATTAAGTTATCCATTAAATAAATTTCTGCAGTTCTCAAAATTTTGTTCTGTTTTGCCGAATCCACGCGTTCTAATCCAGAAAACATCGAACCCAAACTTCTAAGCTTGACCTCTACAAAAATTATATGTTTTTCATCCTGAGCGATTATATCAATTTCTCCATACCTGCTATGAAAATTAGTTTTAATTATTTTTATGCCTTTGGAGATCAGGTAATTTTTGACAACATTTTCCCCAATTTTTCCTAATCTTCTAACGTCCAACGTTATCCCACTTATTTTTCGGCATTATCAACAATAATTCCAACCTCTTTGCCAAGACTTAATTCATTAAAATTCCCGTATAACTTATTTATACTAATTTTGTTATATTTTTTCATTAATATTTCGTAAAATCAATTAGGGCCTGTTCCTACTATTGTTAAACAATCGCATTTTGTTAATTTTTTATATTAAATTGTGTTAAATTTTTTCATAATACGTCAGTATTATTTCAAAAATTTGCCTTATTTAATTTAAAAATTATTCAAAAATCGATTATTTAAAATAGTAGGAACAGGCCCTAGCAAATACATCGAACACTACGTAACTAATTTTGTCTCACATAACACGATTTGCCCTAAAACTGATTCCTTTTGCAAATTTCATCGTCAATGCAGTACTTGAAACTGCTCACATACAACCACAGTGCTCGCGTTTCTGTGTTCCTCTTTCCTCGAAATTTAAAAAAATAATTCAGTTTCATGATATGTCTATTTTTTTAAAAATTTAAATAACACTTGGGTATACTTATGCATGTGAAATTTTTGAAAAAGGCCTTGTTAAATATCGCAAAATGATATAAAGTTTGATAAAAATTTCTAAGTAATTTAAGTGATGAAGAATATGAAAATGAATGATTTACAAAGTATCTCTAAAACAAAATATGAATCATGGTTGTTTAATTTTTGGGAAGATATAGATATTAAAAATGAGCTTTTGAGCATACAGAACAACGAAATCGAGATATATGATCGTTTTTGTAGGGATATCGAATGCGGGACGGCCGGATTTAGGGCCATAATGGGATTGGGAACGAGTAGAATAAACATATATACTATTTCCAAAGTCACCTATGCTCTTGGCGAAGTATTAAAGGAAAAATTTTTAAACCCGATCGTTGTTATAGCCTACGATACCAGAAAAAATTCTTCTATTTATGCCGAAATGGCGGCCGGGGTTTTGGCATCTCAAAATGTATCCAGTTATATTTTTAAGCACATACAACCAACTCCTCTTTTGTCATTCGCAATAAGAAGAATGAATTGTAGTGCGGGGATCATGATTACGGCAAGCCACAATTCTTCAGAATACAACGGTTTTAAAGTTTATGGTTCCGATGGTTCTCAAATGGATGACACAAGTGATATAGAGAAAAAAATAAAAAATGCGGATATTTTTTATTATAAGAATATATTGAGTTTTGACGAATACCTAAAATCTGGTCTCATATCTTATGTTCCCGAAAATATTGAAGATGATTATTTGAATTTTATCCTAGGTTTGTCATCAAAAAAAGGTCTCGATATAAATCTTTCTTATTCACCTTTGAATGGCTGTTCCAATAAAATTGTTTGTAAAATTTTCAAAGAAATAAGATTAAATAAGTTTAGTATTGTAGATAAACAACAGTTTCCGGATGAAAATTTTACAACTTGCCCATTACCCAATCCCGAGGAAAGCAGTTCTTTTGAATTAGTTTTGAATCTTGCCAAAAAAAATAACTCAGATTTAGCGATTTTAAATGATCCCGATGGTGATCGTGTCGGCGTTGCCGTTCTCCATAACAACAAGTATAAAATTCTTGATGGGAATTCAATAGCCGCAGTAATTTTTTACTATCTTCTGTTGATAAATAAAAATAAAAACAGGAAAGTGCTCATAAAAAGCATCGTGAGTGGTGGTGTAATAGAAGACTTAGCCAATGAATACAGGGTTGAAATAATCGAAACTTTTACCGGATTTAAACACATAGGTAAAGAAATTTTAAATCTAGAAAAAAAGAACAGATTGGGTGAATTTTTTTTCGCATATGAAGAAAGTAACGGCTATCTTTTTGATACCAACGTCAGAGATAAAGACGGCATAGCGTCCTCCTTAATATTATGTAATGCCGCAGATTATTTTAAAAGACAAAATATGACCTTGGTTGATGTTTTAAATAAACTTTCTAGAAAATATGGGTTTCATTTAAACAAAAAAATTGATTTTACTTCAAGAGGTAATATTCCTAAGAATTTTATGAAAGATTTCAAAAGTAAGTTTATGAGTAAATTCAAAAACGTTACTGGTTATTATGATTATAAAAATTTAGTCTACTTTGATGGCAAGAAAATAAAAGAGATAAATTCGAAATTCAAATACGACGTTTTGGTTTTTCATTTGGCCGAAAATCAAAAGGTAATTGTTAGGCCGTCAGGAACAGAACCGAAAATAAAATTCTATGTTCTAACAAAATCCAAAAATTATGTCGAAGCTCAAAAAAAATGTAAAAAAATAACTGATTTTATTGAGGATTTTTCCGTTTTTTAAAAATTAGATTTTGATACTAATTTAACCGGATGTGATCTCGATAATTTAGATTTTGACACTGTTAATTTAGAGGTATTCGCTCGAAACAAAGTGACAACCATTTTGAATTTTTCTCTGTCCATTCTAAAATAGTGTCGCATTTAAAATGCTTCGCATAATTTCTGTTTGACAGCAGAATTCAAAATGCTATAATCTACTTTGTCAGCACTTTTGGAGGTAAAATTGTGAAAAATAAATTTATCAAACCTCTTATGAATTCTTTCAATTCGAGAGAGAGAGAGAGGTCTCTCAGGGGTTTCTTTATGAAAAAAGAAAGCAATGGAATAGGTGAAAATAAAAATAGCAAGAAGATTAGTAAAAATAATAAGATAATATCTTCTATTTTGGCTGTTGCTATGTGTTGTCAGTCTTTGGTTGGGGCGGTTGGGCCTTCTTTAAATGCAGATAATAGAGACACGTTGTTAAAATCAGATTTGTGTGTTTTTTGTGAAGATGAGCGAGACAAAAAACCAGCAAGTGCAAATAATAACGCATGTGTAAACAGTGACGTATACGTAAGCAATAATGCACACAATAAAGAAAAGCCTACAATAATCTCAAGAATCTCAAGATTTTTCAAAGCATTGCTTTTTGTTTATTTTACTGTTTATTTTATGATGTTTGTTGTGTTTTACATTTTTGATATTTTGGAAAACAAGGGAGGAACGTCTGAAATTAAAACACAAAAAAGGTTTTTGGAATTGGAATATATTTCCGAAGAGACCTAATTTTTGAAAAGTTTTGAAAGTTTGGAAAAGATTTTGGAGATTTTGGGAAAGATTTCGAAAAATACCTCAAGTTCGAAAAAATACCTCAAGAGTTTGGAAAATACTTTGAAAAAGACCTCAAGCTGGAACTAAAGAAAAAAATTCGAAATCGGTTGAAACCAGCGGAATTAAATATGAAGGTATTAACATAAGTAGCATCAAAATAGATAATGAAGGCTATATGACTTGTAACGTAGGCAAATTAGTAGAGAAAAAATTGCTTCTGGTGAGTTTTTTGAGAATTTACAAGAAAATAATTTAATGGAATTTGAAATATGTGTGCCGAGATTTTGTGCAGATATTGTGGGTTTTACTTTTTCTTCTTTGCTTGATGAAAATAATGCAAAAGATGAGGTAAAAAAACAACTGAGTAGCAAATATTCTGAATTTGTTTATGGGGCTGATAATAGGCACCGAAAGTATTTCAAAAAACTCATAAAGAAGCTTAATGTTACGCTTATTATTTATTACGTAGTGAAGCCGAATCTAATTTTCATTTGGTTAATGTTAGTATTTCCGTTCCAGTAAAATCCGACGAACTTTGTTGTTCCGATCATACACGTTTTTTAATATCCGAGGAATTAGTAAAAGCATTAATGAATCATGGATACAAAATGAAGCGTGTAAACAACTAAAACCACCAGAAGAGTTTTAAAATAAATCCCTGTGAAAGAAGATTACCGCGCGAATGAAAATGGTGTTCAAAAGGTTCCTAGATGCCATTAAAATCACATGGAAATTTAATTTTAACTTTAACCCCACCCAATTGACCGGTCTAAACGATAAAACAGAAACAGGGTTTTATTGTCTGAAATTTATTTCCTCGAAATATTTGAATTTTTCTTTTTTGAAAAAATTTAAAATGCTTTTTATGCTTATTTCGCCTATCCCTTCTATGTTGTTCAAATCATCTTCTTTAACTTCTGTTAGCTTTTTGAATTCTTTGAATTTATTGGCTAACATGAGTGAAGTTTCTCGCCCGACATATGGTATGCCCAGAGCATAAATCACTCTACTTAGAGGCCTGCCTTTTGACTCTTCTATTTTATCCATAATTTTTTTTATGTCTTTTTTTAAATATATATCATAGTCGAAATCATCAAATTTTATTTGTCCGGAGTTTATCTTATTTATGCTTTCTATGTCTTCTTTGTAGATTACTTCCGCATCGAGTTTATAAATATCTTCAAAACTATTCAGAATCCCACTATTAACTAATTTTTCTACAGTTTTTCTACCAAGGATTTCAATATCCATGGCATTCTTTGAAGTAAAATGTGCTATTTTTTCTATGATTTTTTTCTTGCATTTATCATTCTGGCACTTTAAAGCTATCTCATCCGGTTTTTTTTCTAATTTAGAATTACAAAAAGGACAAAATTCAGGAGGATTAAAAGTAGGTAAGTTATGATGATATTCTTTTAAATCCACTACTTCGTCATTCTGTTTAATTTCCGTGACATGCGAAATCACTTCCGGTACAATGTCCCCGGCTTTTCGTATTCTTACGTAATCTCCTATTTTTATATCTTTTGATACAATGTAATCATAATTATGAAGTGTGGCTTTGCTAATATATGAACCGGAAAGCATAACACTGTCAAAAGTCGCAACAGGTGTCAAAGCACCGCTTCTGCCCAATTGGTTTTCAATATTCAAAATTTTAGTTATTGCTTCCTCTGGTTTGTATTTATATGCTTCTGCCCACCTTGGATGTGTGTTCGTACTTCCGAGTTGTGCTCGTCTGGGCAACTCATTTATTTTAATTACTGCCCCGTCCACTTGAAATTCAAAAGATAGACGTCTTTTTTTTATTTCTTCTATTTTATCTTCTATGTCTTCATAACTTTCGCATAAAAAAGAATTTATAACGGGCAAACCTAATTTTTTGGCATATTCCAAAGAATTGGCATGTGTATTGAATAAGAAATTACTGTCTTTCAAATTCCATGGTGCTCTAAAATAAAAACAATCTGTTATTAATCTTTCAACGTTAAATATTAAAACTTTAAGATTATAACTTTCTACTATTTTTAGATTTTTATTTCTCAAAATTCCCGCGGCGGCATTTCTGGGATTCTTAAAAGGCTGAGAACCGTCGAATTCTTCATATTTTTTAATAAGACCTTTAAATTCTACTCTAGGCATAAAAACCTCGCCTCTTACTTCCAAAAGAGGGATGCCTTTATCTATTTCATGAGGCAAATTCTTAATTTTCTTTGCCTTTTCGGTAATATCTTCGCCATAATACCCGTTTCCACGTGTTGACGCCGTCTTTAAAATCCCATTTTCGTATATGACAGAAATAGAAAGACCGTCTATTTTGGGTTCTACAGCATAACTCAAAGAGTTACTTTTATCATAAAACTTTCGTATCTCCTCAAAAGTAAACGAATCATGAAGGCTTTCCATCTTGATCTCGTGTTTGACAGACTTTAAATCTGTACTAACTTCAGAACCAATAACATTAAGTGGAGAATCTTTACTGGCTATTTGAGGATAATTAGTCTCTATTTCTTCTATTTTTCTTTTCAAATCATCGTATTCATCATCTTCTATAGAAAGATCATCCGCGTAATGTAATTCTTTTTTATAAAAATTCAACAAATTACAATATTCATTATATTTTTCTTCTATTTTTCTCCAGTTCATTCAATCCTCTGAATAACATAAAACTTTGAAACTTTAACACTTTTTAAATTCACTTTCAATGCCTTAAAGACAAGGATTAAAGCCAATATTTTCAAAAAAAAATTAAATGTTTTAACTGTTTTTTCTAAAAGAATCTACATTCTATCATTTTTGAAACAAAAATAAAACTTTTCTCGACATCAGGTTTACCAAAAAGTGTGTGATTTAAAAGAAATCAAAGATAGAGAACAAAGATTATTTATATTCGTAAAGGTACTTATAAATAGAAGAGGTTGATTAAAATAGGTTTTTGATGTCTAAGTTTTGCAACATCAAATTTTGGAGGCTCTAGTTTAGGCCTTCGAATAATTTGGCTACAATCTATTTTAAATATTTTCTTATCGTTATACGAGCTATTACCTGTTTTATTCTATATTTTTTCTCGTTGGTATTTATTTCCGTGGAAACTTTACAAATACGCTGCAAAAACTAGAAAAACATAAATTGACCCTTGCAAATAGAGATATGACTTTTATTATTTATGATGAATTACTTTAAACGTTTGTATGATTTTAAACGTTTGTATGATGTACGTTCAGTGGATAGTGAAAAACCACAAAATATTGATTCGACGATAGAAGTTGAAGAAAACGAAAATATCAAAGTCATCTTTGTTGGTGATACACAAAAATGTAATCGGATTTATCAGCTAACAGATACAAAAATCACAGAAAGCGTTTTTCTCTTAGGTTTAATCTGATTTCTGGTATTTATAATTTTGATATGGCTGTTTAGTTTGGGAAGAAATCTATTGACTAAATCTAATTTCGAAACTAAAATTAAGACGATTTGCTGAATATTTTGAGAAAAATTGTGGGTGAATAATCTGAGTTTTGATAAAAATTATAGTCACAAGGACGAAGGTAAAATATATCAGTTTTGGTTGGATAATGATGTTTTTTTGTCGGATGACAAGAGTGAAAAAGAGTCTTATTGTGTTGTTATGCCTCCGCCAAACATAACGGGAAGTCTGCACCTGGGGCATGCTTTGAATCAAACTATACAAGATATTTTGATTAGATTTAAACGTATGTGTGGGTTTGAAGTTTTGTTTTTGCCGGGAACCGATCATGCGTCGATCGCTACGGAAGTCAAAATTTTGGAAAATATGAGAAACGAAGGGCTTTATAAGAAAGATTTAGGTAGAGAGGATTTTTTAAAAAAAGCTTGGGATTGGAAAGAAAAATACGGCGGAAAAATTATAGAGCAAATTAAAAAATTAGGAACTTCTTGCGATTGGAGACGCGAACGTTTCACTAAAGATGAAATTTGTTCAAATGCGGTCAGTGAATTTTTCGTAAGACTTTATAAAAAAGGGCTCATATACAGGGGCGCAAGAATAGTAAATTGGTGTCCGAATTGTCTGACTTCTATCTCAGATGCAGAGGTTGAATATAAAGAATTTGATGATTTTCTTTTCACAATAAATTATTACATATGCGATGATAAATTATCAAAAACTTCTGTTTTTTTGAGTGTTGCCACAACCCGACCCGAAACCATTTTCGCAGATGTTGCTTTGGCCGTTAATCCGAAAGATGAAAGGTATTCGCGTATGATCGGGAAGAGTGTTTTTATTCCGATAGAAAACAGAATAATACCTGTGGTATCTGATGAAAGTATAGATATAGACTATGGTACCGGTGTTCTTAAAGTTACACCGGGGCATTCGTTTGAAGATTTTGAAATAGGAATTAGACATAATTTTAATGTTTTGACAGTTATAAACGAAGACGGAACGATGAACGATAATTGTAAAAATTATGGTGGTTTTGATAGATTTAAAGTCAGAGAATTGATTTGCGAAGAGTTAAATAATAGCGGATTTTTACAAAAAAAAGAAAAAATAGTTCATAATGTTGGTTGTTGCTATAGGTGCGGTACAGTCATAGAACCTATGGTTTCTACCCAATGGTTTGTAAAGATGAATGGTCTTGCTAAAAACGCAATTGATATAGTCAAAAACGGTGATATTGTTTTCGCTCCGAAACATTTCGAAAAAGTTCATTTCCATTGGATGGAAAATATAAAAGATTGGTGTATTTCCAGACAATTGTGGTGGGGACATCGTATACCTGCGTGGTATTGCGGCGAATGTAATCATATAACAGTAAGTAAAAATAATCCAAAGAAGTGCGAAAATTGTAATTCCAAAAACATAAAACAGGACGAAGATATTCTAGATACTTGGTTTTCTTCGGCTTTGTGGCCATTTTCTGTTTTTGGTTGGCCTGATTCCGATTATGATAAAAAATTTTTTCCGACAAATACTTTAGTTACAGGACGCGACATAATATTTTTTTGGGTTTCACGTATGATATTTTCTTCTCTGGAACTCACAAATAAAATTCCATTTAAACATGTTTTGATTCACGGTTTGGTTCGCGATGGTCAGGGCAGAAAAATGTCAAAATCATTGGGTAATGGTATCGATCCAATAGAAGTAATAGATAATTATGGTGCTGATGCTTTGCGAATTTCGTTAATAAGCGGTCTCACATTGGGTAACGACACGAGATTTTCTAACGAAAAATTAGAGGGTAGCAAAAATTTTTTGAATAAAGTTTGGAATGCCTCGCGTTATGTGCATATGAACGTAAAAAATTTAAATATTAAATTTGAAGATTTAGAAATTAAATCTTTGAAATTAACTCATAATTTATGGATTTTAAGTAAATTTAGTAGCTTAATAGACGAAATTTACAAGAATTTTGATGAGTTTGAATTGGGTTTGATTTTTCAGAAAATATATGATTTTTTTTGGGATGATTTTTGTGATTGGTATTTAGAAATCGTAAAATTCGATTTCAAATCTGGTGAAGAGAAAGTATTGGAGACTTCAAAAGTTGTTTTTTATTTGTTGATTAATATTTTGAAAGTTTTGCATCCGTTTGCACCGTTTATTACTGAAAAAATATTTAAAATTTTTAATTCCGATCCTTGTGTTTCAATATCGGTTTCGAAATTTCCAAAACCAATTAAGTTTAAAGATACAAAATCCGAAAGTAAAATCAGTGAAATTATTAACATAATAAAAAAAATAAGAGTTTGGAATAATGAAAATTTAAACGATAAAAATACTCGGCCGGACGCTTACATTTTGTGTGATGAAAATAGAAAAGTTTTATTGAAACAATATGAAAATATTATTATCGCGTTTACTAAATTGAAAAATTTATTTTTTATAAACAATTTTGATTCGGGTAAATTTGAAAATAAAAATTTTAATCTGATTTTTACAGACAATTTTGAAATATATGTTTCTCTACCTAGAGATAAAGAAAAAACAGAAATATTAAGTTTTCTTGCAAAAGAAATAGAGGGTGCTAATTCGAGACTTGATAAATATAAAAAACTCATAGACGATAAAAACTTTCAGTCAAAAGCACCTGAAAAAGTTAGAAGAGATATTTCCGAAAAATTTTACGCTTTAAATGTTAAAATTGAAAAATTAAAAGAAGAAAAAAACAAATACACAGATGAGGGTTGAATAAAAACAAAATATGAAATCAGTTTCAAACAAAATATTAAAGTATTCGTTTTTATTACTAGTTTTGATCGCCATTTTTTTGTACCCCAGGCTTATTAAGACTAATAATTTAAATTTTGTGAGTATTTTGCTAGCAATTACAAAAAAAATAAATAAAATATTGGGTTTGATTAACCCGCATTTTAGGTTAACAGAAAGAAAAATCAGAAATTATTTATTTTTCTTGCTTTATTTTTTTCTTGGTTTGCTTACCAATTCAATAATTAAATTTAAGTTGGGCCAAAAATTTGTATGTTTTAGTCAGTCTTTGATGATTTGTGTTTTTGTATTATTAACTAATGAATTTATTTTGGAACTTAATTCAATATTAATATTTTCTGGTGCGGGCATGGCTTTGTTTTTGATTCTAGGTAGCACTGTTGGAATTTACTTCAATTCTTTATTTGGTTTAAAATCTAAAAGTTCGAAAGGTAAAAAATAATGATTATGATGGGAATAGATTTAGGCGAAAAAAATACAGGCATTGCGTTATCTGATTTTACAAATAAACTTGCGTATCCTTTGCGTTTGATACGCGAGACAAATAAAGACAAGCTAGCACATATAATTAAAAAAGAAGTCAAAATTTCAAATGCAGATAAAATAATTTTGGGATTTCCGAAAAACATGAATAACACGATTGGGTCTAGAGGAAAATCTGTTTTAGAGTTTAAAAAAAAATTACAGAGTTTAAATTTAAAGGAGGATAGCATTATACTTTGGGACGAAAGATTGACGACTAAATTAGCGGATCAAAACTTACGTTTTTTGAAAATAAGCGCAAAGAACGTAAAAAAAAAATCGATATGCTTTCAGCCGTGCTGATATTACAAAGTTATTTAGATTTCACGGATAATTTTCCAAAATAAATTCATGGAGTTTTGATTTTTGATATACAGAGTTTTGCGTTCTATAAAAAATAGATATGGTTCAACCAATGAAATATGCATAATGGAAATGTCGTCTTCCGGATTAAAAGAAATTAAAAATCCCTCTGAGATATTCTTAGATAGACAACTAGAAAACACAAGCGGTTCTTGTATTGCATGCCTTATCGAAGGCAACAGACCGTTTTTCGTGGAGATACAAGCTCTAGTGATCAAAAGTTATTCAAATATTCCAAAACGAATTACCACAGGTTTTGATTTTAATCGCCTTTGTTTAATATTAGCAATACTTGAAAAGCGCATGAAGCTCTATTTTTCAAATAAAGATGTATACATGAACATTATCGGAGGTTTTCGTTTAAACGAACCATCTGCAGATTTGGCGGTTGCCATAAGCTTGATTTCGGCATTAAAAAACACAGTTATCGACAAAAATCTAGTCGCATTCGGCGAAATAGATCTTTCCGGTAAGGTAAGAAGCGCCCCAAGATATTCAGTACGTATAAACGAAATTGATAAATTAGGTTTCAAAAACTGTATAACATGTGTAAATAACGACAAAAGCGACCTGCCAATAAAACCAAGTTTAAATATTATAGAAGTTAAAAATATAGATGAAATTATCAAATATGGTAATCTAGATTTGAATTAGGGTCTGTTCCTACTATTGTTAAACAATCTCATTTGTTAATTTTTATATTAAATTGTGTTAAATTTTTTCATAGTACGCCAGTATTATTTCAAAAATTTGCCTTATTTAATTTAAAAATTATTCAAAAATCGATTATTTAAAATAGTAGGAACAGACCCTAGTTTTATTCTCCTAAAATTTTTGCACATCTATCGCACAGCGAAGGGAATTTTTTGTTTTTACCGACAGATTCGTTATAAATCCAGCAGCGCATACATTTTTGATCTAAAGATTTTTTTACCTTCACTTTTATACCATCTGAACTCTCATCTTTAAAAAAACCAACTTTAGATACTATCAACGCATCTTTGATTTTTTCGGAATTTGAATTTAAAAACTCATAATTTTCTGAACTCGAATAAAACTCTATACAAGCCTCCAATGACGAACCTATGATCTTATCTTTTCTCGCTGTTTCAAGCTCCTTTTTTACGCTATCACTTATTTTTATAATTCTATCCCAAACTTCCACTAATTCAACAGGCACGTCCAAATCGAACTTGGATTCAAAATCGCTCAAAAATATGCTCTCTTCTTCTATGTCGGGAATATATCTCCAAATTTCTTCGCATGTAAAAGAAAGAATTGGTGCAACCAATTTGGTAAGTGACACCAAAATAAAATAAATTACCGTTTGCGCGGATTTTCTAAAATGGCCGTCCTTGCTCTCGACGTATAATCTGTCTTTTATTATGTCAAAATAAAAGTTAGAAAGATTGGCCACACAGAATTTTTGAACCAGGTGATATATAGTGTAAAACTCATAATTTTTATAAGCTTCAATACACTTACTCATCAACTCATTTAATTTAAACAGAGCCCATTTATCGATGGAACACAAACTATCTATGGATAAACAATCATCTTTGCGAAAATCGTAAAGATTCGCCAACATAAATCTTATTGTGTTTCTGAATTTTCTGTAAAATTCCACGATTTGATTAATAATATTATTTGAAATTTTAACATCATCTTTATAATCAACAGAAGAAACCCACAGACGCAGTATATCAGCACCAAACTTTTCAATAACGCTTTGTGGTGAAATAACATTGCCGAGAGATTTTGATTGTTTTTGCCCTTCATCATCCAACACCCACCCATGAGTTAAAACACCTTTATAAGGAGGCTTACCTGTAGTTATAACCGAAGTTATCAATGAAGACTGAAACCATCCTCTATGTTGATCAGAACCCTCAAGATAAAGATCGGCCGGAAAACAGTTACTGCCCAGAACGGAATAAGTAGTACCGGAATCAAACCATACATCCATTATGTCCAATTCTTTTTCAAAAGTGCCGCAACCACAATTTTCACATTTTTCTCCGCTCAAAAAAAACTCCGCAGGATTGCAATACCAACAATCAGAACCATGCTTTTTAAAAATTTCAGATATTTTTAATATTATCGAATAATTAATCAAAACCCAACCGCAATTATTACAAAAGAAAACAGGTATGGGAACGCCCCACCTTCTCTGGCGAGAAACACACCAATCACTTCTTTCTTTTACCATGGAGGTTATTCTTTCTTTTCCCCAACGAGGAATCCACTCGACTTTTTCTATACTTTCCACTATCTTGGACTTAAATTTTTCTATTGAACAAAACCATTGTTTTGTAGCCCTGAAAACAGTGGGTTTCTTGCATCGCCAGCAATGTGGATACTTATGTTTTATTTTTTTGACCAAAAATAAATTATTATTGTTCTTTAAATTTTCTTTTATTTTTTCACTTGCTTCTTCTATAAAAAGACCCTTAAGAAAATTAGCCTCTTCCGTAAAGAAACCGCTGTCATCTAGCGGCACCACTGTCTCGATTCCATATTTCGAACATATTTCGAAATCTTCCAAACCATGTCCCGGAGCAGTATGAACACACCCGGTACCACAATTCAAAGTAACATGATTCCCTAGAATTAACCTCGATTTTTTTTTCAAAAACGGATGAAAAAATATTAAATCTTCAAACTTAGAACCTCTCAAGGTAAGTAAAATTCTAAAACCCGAAGAAAAACATCCCTCTGCCAATTTGCTTGCAATTATGTAATATTCCTTGTTAAATTCTACTAGAGAATAGTCAAAATCAGCGTTTAAACATATCGCGACATTTGCAGGAAGAGTCCAAATTGTAGTTGTCCAAATGAGCGAATAAATATTCTCAATGTTTATGTTTAATTCTTTGACCTTTTTTACAAACAAATTCCCTGTGCCACAATTTTTAAAATCTAACTTAAACTTCACATATACAGACTCACATTCATCGTTTTTATATTCAATTTCAGCTTCTGCCAATGCTGTACGACAAGAACAACACCAATTAACGGGTTTTAACCCACGATAAATCGCACCAGATTCGACCATTTTTGCAAAAATTCTTATCTGATTAGACTCGAACTCATGTTCAAAAGTTACATAAGGATTATCCCAATCACCAAATACACCTAAACGTTTAAATTCCTCGCGCTGAATATCTAAATATTCAGAAGCGGTTTCTTTGCACTTTTCACGCAAATCTATATCGGAAATATTTTTCGTCCTGGAACAATTCATCTTGTCCAATGCTTTAAGTTCTGTCGGCAAACCATGAGTATCCCAACCCGGCACAAAAGGCGCAAAAAAGCCCGACATATTCTTGAATTTAATTATTATATCCTTCAAAACTTTATTCAAAGCATGCCCCAAGTGTATATTGCCATTTGCATAAGGAGGACCGTCATGCAATACATAGCAAGGCCTGCCAGAGTTCTTATCCACAATTTTTTTATAAATATTCTTGCTTTTCCAGAATTTTAAAATTTCTAGCTCATTCTTGCTCAAATCCGCTTTCATTCGAAAATCTGTCTTGGGTAAATTTAAACCATTGTCATAATTCTCTTTCATTACAAAGCAAAAGCTCCCGAAAACTCTAATATTTAATCTAAATTAATTTAGCTTACCGCGCTTAAAATTTTCTATGTCGTCTGAACCTGCATTGATTTCACAACTGTCAACTCTTTCGCTGAAACAATTCTCGTTCACATATTCCAAAATTTTTTCTCCATCTTTCTTTAGAGAAAGAAACTTCTCTTCGGTGACCCCGATGTCTTCGAAATAAATTTTGTTCAAAAAATCAATTTGTTCTTCGTATTTTTTTATTAACTCCGACTTAAAAGTATTAAAATAACCAAAAACAAGTTTAGCAGTATCTATTTTTTTACTGATATCTAAATTTGTTTTATCTATGATCTCAATTGCTTTTTCACCGGCTTCTCTCAATGCATGCTTAGCCTTGATATCTGCATCAAGCAAAGAAGCGTCGGCTATCTTTTGCGAATTTAAAATTGCCTTCCTTATGCTGGCCTCATCTTCTTGATAACTTCTTACTTTTTCGATTAGTTCACACACTTTCTTTTTTAAGCCAGCATTTTCGAATTTAATCTCATCCAAATAACTTCCGACTTCATCCAAAAATCTATCAACCGCAACAGAATCATAACCGCCGATTATTTTCTTTGAAAATCTGATATTTTTAACGTCAAAATCAAGCAAACCAATTGTCTCCTCTTGATATTTTGTTTCACCTATTAAACATAGACATCGTTATTAACAAGCTCATCCACTAACTCTGAACCGACAATACCCACGTTCTTAGGGGTGATCACATATGTATTATCAGATACTTTCATAAACTTACCGCTTTTGGCGTGTACTATACCCCTGAGAAAATCTATAATCCTTCTTGCTGTATCCTCGCTAACGCCGGCGAGATTAATTATAACCACATTTCCTCCCAACAGCTCATTTGCGATTGTCAAAGTTTTGGAACCGTATTCTTCCGGTTTAAAACAAGCAATATTTATACTTTTTCTATGTATGCTAATCAGTTTCGAAGGTTCCTTACTATTAGATTCAAAATCGCAATTTTCATCGTAATAATCATTGTTTCCTGGAATTTCTTCCTTTTCATCAGATATGGGTTCCCAAATTCCTCTAATTTTTTCAAAAAGACCGTGCATAACAACAAAACTCCTTAAAATAAAATTCACACAATGTCAATTAGATAATATTAAATAAAAAATGTCAAATATTTTTTTATTTTTTCCATAATTCCTATTTCACCTTTTCAATACATTCACATCTTCTAAGTATTGACATAAGTTTTGACGGTAAAAAGAAATTAATGGATTTTTTTGAACTACCCTCTCGACCGCAATTTATTGTAAGGTAAGCGTTAGTTAAACTAAAACCAAATTGTGGGCGACGTTCATTCAACTCATTCAATGCTGCAACTGCACCATTATATAATTCATCATAATCATTATATTCGGGACGTTCCAAATCTACTATTAGACAGGAAATCATAGATGCATAATCATCGAAACTTCTAATTTCTGAAGCCATAATTTGTGAAAAATCACTTATTGCTAATCTCTTAACATCTTTCGATACACGAGTAATTTTGTTCATCAATAAATTAATTCTCACTGGTTTTAAATTGGCCACTCTTTTTTTATTATCAACAAAGTTATCACAAAAGAAAGGGTAAAAATCAGTAATTGGATATTCTCTTGAATCATTTGGCCTTGAACCGGAAGGAAGAAAATCAATAATTGAATATCTTACATTACAATAATCACGATAATATTTATAATGTTCAAGACATTGTTGAGTATACAATGCATCTGAATAAACAGCACAATAATCCTGTATTTTAATAAGAATAAAAAAAGGAAGCATCGGCAAAAAAATAACAGCAGCAGCTAGGACAGCAGCTATGGCAGTAACTGAGACACCTTTTAGGACACCAGTTAGGACAGTATTCATTAAACCACCAACATCAACTTGGCTCATTTTCTTGTATTTTTCTCTAGGTTTTTCAAGTTCTTCACATTTTTCGCCTTTATATTCAGATATAGGAACGTATTCAAATAAAATATCATCGATTCCCATATCATCCACCCGCGCTGGTTCGACAACATTAACTTTACCATCTGTATTCAAAGAAACAGCCCCGACAAAAGACTGACAACACATAACAACAGCTAGAATAGAAGAAATTATCTTATTATTTTTACTAATCTTCTTGCTATTTTTATTTTCACCTATCCCATTGCTTTCTTTTTTCATAGAGAGATCTCCCGAGAGACCTCTCTCTCTCTCTCTCTCTCTCGAATTGAGAGAATTCATAAGAGATTTGATAAATTTATTTTTCATAAAATTTCACTCTGATTTTAAAATATAAATCAGTAAAAACACTGATAGAATAATTATGGCATTTTGAATTTTGTTGTCAAACAAATAACACGAAAAATTTTAAAAAAATATATTTATAAAATTTTTATCTCTAAGTATTTAAATTAAACATATTAAAGTTTATTTCTTTTTCACCCATTTCTTTGGCGCAAAGAGGGTGAAACCCAAAGAAATCGCGGCTCTAAGTTGTCTCCTGCGGAGACAAAGTCGCCGCTAAATAATGTCGCATTTAAAATGCTTCGTATCTCTTCTTTTATTTTAAACCACATATAATTTTAAGTTTCTGTTTTTATATAAAGTTCATTCTTAAAAAACTCATTCTTAAATCACTTTCTTTAGAAAAGAAAGTGATTTTTTAATGCGACATTATTTAGCGGCGACTTTGTCTCCGCAGGAGACAACTTAGAGCCGCATGTTTCTTTGGGTTTCACCCTCTTTGCGCCAAAGAAATGGGTGAAAGAGAAATAAATTTTAATATATTTAATTTAAATACTTAGAGATAAAAATTTATAAATATTATTTTAAAATTATTTTTATTATCTTATTGACAGCAAAATTCAAAATGTTATAATTAAATTGTCAGCATTCATGTTGATTTACATTTTAAAATCAGGAGGTAAAATTATGAAAAATAGCTTCATAAAATCTCTTATGAATTCTCTCAATTTGAGAGAGAGAGAGAGAGAGAGAGAGATCTCGGGGGAGATCTCTCTATGAAAAAAGAAAACAGTATAGATGATAATAAAAATAATAAGAAGATTAATAAAAGTAATAAAATAATTTCCTCTGTTTTAGCTGTTATTATGTGTTGTCAGTCTTTTGTTGGGGCTGGACCTCCTTTGAATACAGATAATACGGTTGGTATTGTTGAATCAAGTATAAGCAAAAACGAAAACGAAAACGAAAACGGTTTAAAAGGCAGTGAAGACGATAACGAAAATTCTAACGTAAAAGAAGATGGTAGTGATAATAATAAGAAAAGCAAAGGTATACTTGAAAAAATCAAAGATAATTATGTTGGACTTGCTGTTAGTGGTTTGGGTTTGGTTGTTCTCTGTGCTGCTGGTTTTGCTTTATGGCTTCGTAAGTTGAATGATAAAAATCCACACAATGTTGAAGAACCAAAGGTTAATCCGAGTAAGATTGTTGTAAACGACGGTGGTATTATTAAAGTTGTCTTAGTTGGTGGACAAAAAGTTGGGAAAACTGGTTTTTTCAATGTTTTATGCGGTGAAATTTTTAATAAGGATTACAAGCCGACTATTGGTGTGGACATTAAATTAAAAGTAAATCGTGTCGAAGGAAAAGAAATCAAATTGCAAATTTGGGATACCATGGGACAAGAAAGATTTCATTCAATTTTACCTATTTATTTTAAAAATGCGCAAACTGTCTGTGTTTGCTTTGATTTGACCGAAGTTGGAAAAGGAACCATTGGCGGTTATTTGGCTAGTTGGGTAGAGAAAGCGAGAGAACATTGCCCAAAAGATGTAAAATTCATGTTCATAGGATGTAAAAATGATCTTTATAAAAGAAAAAATGATAGTGAAATAAAAGATGCAATATCGAGTTTAAAAGACTGTGAAATTATAAAGCCTTTGGATAGTGATGATTTATTTTTCAGAACCTCCGCCGCGAGCAAAGAAGGCATTCAAGAATTTTTAGATACCATTATGGATTATGTGGAAGTCGTCACCCCCGTGTAGATATATAGTAAAATGGTGTTTAAGAAGTTTAAATGTCACTGCAAATCGTGTAATAGTGGAAGAATAAGTACCTATTTTCATGTGCGCTTTGCAAATCAAATGCCAAATATATGTTATAATATGCTTCCTAGGCTACTTGTAGGATTGTTTGATTTTAAATCATAACACGATGCTGATAAGCCTAAAATTGTTTTGGCATTGTTGACGTCTGCTATGTGTTTTATGCTCGTTAGTATATATGTGTTGTCAAAAGGATTTCCAAAATTTTCAATTTTCATTCCGGTACCTAATTCGGCATCCGGCAGGAGGATTGTTTCTATTTCGCAATTTACAAAATTTAAATTTTTTTTTGTTAATTTCGCAGTTGCTATTTTTTGTGCATCTTCATGTGATTTGATTGTATTATTAAGTATTGTAAATTTATCAGCAGAAGAGATGTTATTTGAATGTTCTGTGGCTGTTTTACCCGTACCTATGTTCTCAAACTTACTTACTTCGACGTTTTCCAGGACGTTATAATCTTTTTCATCGATTTTATTTACAAGAAAACTTTTTGGTATACCCAAGATATTTGATTTAAAATTAATTCTTTGTACATACACATCCGGATTTATTGCCATTTTAATAGATTTTCTATATTCGATATTTGTAAAAAAAACCTTACCTTTCGAGATATAAAATAAGCATCCGGTTAAATCTGCGATTCTGCATAAAAAATCGTAATCGCTTTCATTTCTTTGACAAATACACTGATCTATTGTTATGTCAGCAGAGATTTTTATACTATCTATACTTAACTTTGACAAATAATTGTTTAAAGTATTTTTTACTATATCTGAATAGGTTTTTTTGTTTTTTTTAAGCTCCGTTTTTTTGTTTGCCATTAAAAGCATCTTGGCGTCCATCGAATTTATTATTAATTTTTGAGTATTATTTCCTTCTATTTCCATTTCAACTAAAAATATATAACCTACGAAAACTTTTACTAAATAATAGTCATTGTTTCCTATTTCATACCCGGCGCTTACCTCTATTTTAGAACCTATTTGCGCATTTTCAACTTCTTCATTGATTTTAATTCCATCAGTTAGATTAATTTTATGTCTAAATTCAAGAAAACAAACACTTGCGCCATAGTCAACATTTAAATCAATTTCTGCTTTTTTCAAAAACATATACTTGCTTTGAAAATTTTTATCATTTATTTTGACTTCAAAGCGATGCTTAGTTCTTGTGCCATATTTTTTTATAACATCTTGAATTTTTGAGATATATGATCATCTCTTGATAAAAAAATATAAGCAATCAACCTTACGCACACAACTTATTATTGTGTGTATACCTAAAAATTATTCTCACAATGTGTTACTAAGTATTTTCTATTGGTAATTCTCCTATTTTGATCAATTTTTCCGCACCACTGTCTTTTAAGCATTTTATTACCTCCTCGGGTACCAACACGTCAAAATGTTCGTTTCTGCTCTCAATAAATACTCTAAGTTTAACATTAACTAAACGAAAATCAAAATTTTCTTTCATCAGACAAAAGTAAAAAATCGAAAACTCATTGAAAAATTTCGACTTTAATAGAAAATCCTCGGTATCAAACTTGCCCTTAATAATCATTTTGCAAACCAATATAGAATATATACCCATTTCTTCTGCTTTTCCCCAAATTTTATTTAGTACATCTTCTTTTATTTCGTCTTTGTTAAAAAATAAAAAATTCGCATTCTCATCACGCACTGTCGTTATTTTATCTGCAAAAAAATGCATAGTTTCTCCATATAAATTTTCAAGTGTTAAATTATGAATGTAGTCATCGCCCTTGACTACTAATTTCCCGATATTGCAAGTCAGATATTCTTTCTCGTTAATGGTAATAGAACCTTTTTCTATTCTATTTCTCTTTCGTTTTCGAACTAAAAGATTATTAACAAGCAAAGTACTTAAGATACCAAAAACAGAACCAAAACCAAAAATAGAACCAAACTTAACTAATAACCCTCCGGTACGATTTTGATTTTCTTTTGGAATACTATTGTGATCACCGTCACCATTCTCAATGTTGTTCTCGATGTCGTCGTCATCGTCGTCGTCCGCATTATCGCTATTCATTGGCTCGGCAACACCGTCTCGCATTATTTTTTTACCTATGGTTTGAACCATGTCCCCCCCATCAACCACCCCCATAACAAGCGGCTGACAACACATAATAACAGCCAAAATAGAAGATATTATCTTATTATTTTTACTAATCTTCTTGCTATTTTTATTTTCACCTATTCCATTGCTTTCTTTTTTCATAGAGAGATCTCCCGAGAGACCTCTCTCTTTCTTTCTCGAATTGAGAGAATTCATGAGAGATTTAATAAACTTATTTTTCATAAAATTTCCTCCAGAACTTAAAATATGAATCGGCAAAAACACTGATAAATTAATTATAGTATTTTGAATTTTGCTGTCAAACAGAATTATGCGAAGCATTTTAAATGCGACACTATTTAGCGGCAACTTTGTCTCCGCAGGAGACAACTTAGAGCCGCGATTTCTTTGAGTTTCACCCTCTTTGCGCCAAAGAAATGGGTGAAAGAAAAATAAAATGTTTTTAATTAAAAAAATGAGTACCAAATATAAAAATTATTTTACATAAAATACCAATCTATAAATTTTATATTTAAGTGTTTGTTAAATATTTTATAAAATTTATTTCTTCCGTACCCATTTCTTTTATAAGAAACGGGTGAAACCCAAAGAAATCGCGGCTCTAAGTTGTCTCCTGCGGAGACAAAGTCGCCGCTAAATAGTGTCGCATTTGAAATGCTTCGCATAATTCTGTTTGACAGCAAAATTCAAAATGCTATAATTAATTTATCAGTATTTTTACTGATTCGTATTTTAAAATCAGGAGGAAAGGTTATGAAAAATAAGTTTATTAAATCTCTCATGAATTCTCTCAATTCGAGAAAGAAAGAGAGAGGTCTCTCGGGAGATCTCTCTATGAAAAAAGAAAGCAATGGGATAGGTGAAAATAAAAATAGCAAGAAGATTAATAAAAATAATAAGATAATATCTTCTATTTTAGCTGTTGTTATGTGTTGTCAGTCTTTTGTCGGGGCCAATCCAAATTCGGACAATAGGGAATTTGTTTCGGATAAGGTCATTGATAATAATCCAACTGCAGATGGGTCTGAAAAAGAAGAAGAAAAAGAAGAAAAAGAAGAAAAAGAAGAAAAAGAAGAAAAAGAAGAAAAAGAAGATAAAGAAGATAAAGAAGATAAAGAAGATAAAGAAGATAAAGAAGATAAAGAAGATAAAGAAGATAAAGAAGTAAAAGAAGTAAAAGAAGTAAAAGAAGTAAAAGAAGTAAAAGAAGTAAAAGAAGTAAAAGAAGTAAAAGAAGTAAAAGAAGATAAAGAAGTAAAAGAAGATAAAGAAGTAAAAGAAGATAAAGAAGATAAAGAAGATAAAGAAGATAAAGAAGATAAAGAAGATAAAGAAGATAAAGAAGAAGTAAAAGACATCAAAAGCAAAAAAAATAATAATTCAGGTTTAATAAGAAATAGTTTAGATATTATTTTACTTCTTGCCACTGCGGTTAGTTTGTGGCTTTATGGAACTAAAAATAAAGATAATGGGGAATACGATTCTTTTGAATTAAGCCCTTTTACTTTTGGAAATACTAAAACTTTTGCTTTTAACTTAGGAAAGAAGATAGTGGTTCGCAAAAGTGAAAAAGACGAAAACATTACGTTTTTTAGTAGTTTGGACGAAAATTTTGAGCATCCTTCAAATATTTTAATTAACGCCCAAGAACGTCTTTGTGGTAGTGGTGCAGCGAAGGGACACAATTTCCATGATAAAATTACAGGTGTAGCATCAAAAATTAAAACAGAAGTGAGAAAAATGGATGAATATTCTCAATTTGTTTATGATGTCGCAACATGCCAAGAATATGTTCTTAATTTAACTAAAGATTCCTTCAGAAAAAAATTGTGTGAATTATTGAGTAATTGCGAATCCGATTTTCGTTTGACAAATTTTTATTTATGTTCAAATATTAAAGAAAATGCACGCGGAGATGTCCTTGTGCCGGAAAAATTGGCGAAACTGGTTATTAAACAACTTACCGATACGTGAGCAGTTTCGAGTATGGTATTGTTGACGACGAAATTTGCAAAAAATAATTCAGTTTTAGAACGGGTCTAGTTTCATAACCTCTTGTTTTGGTTGGTGTAAAGGCTAAAACTTTGTCATTTATCTTTTTAAATCTTGGTCTGGCTTTGCCTTGGGGATTTCCCGCGATAGTAAATTTAATTAACATGATTGTTCTCTTTTGACGGACTTCTTTCCAAACGTCGTCTTTTCTAAAATTCAAAATTTAAAAAATCCTCACATACGCAAAGTATGTTCCGGTGTTTTTTGATTTATTTTTAAAAATACTCGTTTGGAAGAAATCTAAAGAAATGTCTAAAGAAATGGGTGAAAGAGAAATAAATTTTATAAAATATTAATTTAATTATTTTTAATTGCTAATTGTTCTGCTTCTAGATTCTTTATATAACATGCTATATTGTCAGCTTTCTCTTCAAACTCGCAATTAATCAAATTAAGCTCCTCTTCAAAGATTTCATGACTCATTAATTCATTCTCGTAATCCTCTAGTAATGAATTAAAAATATTACTTAGTTTATGCCTCAAAATAAAATTCTTTACATTTTTTGTAAAAAGCTCTTGTGCTTTTATTGTTTAATCTGATATTACGATTACAGAGTAGTTTTTATTGTAAACATTGTCTTTGGCCTTATGAATTTAGTGATTCTGTAATCGGTATCTAAAAATAACAAAACTATAATAATTTTTAATTTTATAGATTTGTTTTTTTAAGATTTTTAAAAATATATTTACAAGAAATTAAAATTCCTTAGAATTAGGATAATGAACAATTTAGAAAATTATTACGATGTTATTGTGATAGGCGCAGGCCATGCAGGAATCGAAGCGGCGTTGGCTTCTTCTAGACTTGGAGCCAGGACTGCTGTTTTTACAATAAACTTATCGTCGGTCGGGAATTGCCCATGCAGCCCGTCTGTAGGTGGTATGGCCAAGGGAACGTTAGTAAGAGAGGTTGATGCTCTTGGTGGCGAAATGGCCAAGATATCCGATCAATGTTTTATACACAGCAAAATTTTGGGTATCGGAAAAGGTGCCGCAACCCATTCTTTAAGAGTTCAAGTTGATAGGGACAAATATAGAATAATTGCAAAACACATTCTTGAAATGCAGCCAAACCTCTATTTAAGAGAAGCTCAAATTGTTAGTACTGTAAGAAAAGAATTCTGGGAAGTTTGTACCCGGTCTGGAATAACTTATAAATCGAAATGTTTAATTTTAGCCTGTGGTACGTACTTGGATGCAAAAATTCATATTGGCCTCGAATCTTTTAAAAGCGGTCCTGACGGGATATTTCCTGCGAGTTTTTTAAGCAAAGCATTACAAAAACTCAATGTTAAAATGAAACGTTTTAAAACGGGCACGCCTGCCAGAATTTTAAAATCAAGTATAGATTTTTCTTGTTTGGAAGTTCAAGAAGGAGACGAAAAAATTACTCCTTTTTCGTATACGAATATGAACAAAAATATAGGCAAGAACAGTGCAATTTGCCATATAGCATGGACTAACAAGGAGACTAAAAGGATAATTTCCGAAAATATACAAAAATCGGCCATGTACAGTGGCAATATTGAGGGTGTAGGGCCAAGATATTGCCCAAGCATAGAAGATAAAATCGTTAGATTCCCCCAAAAAGAACGACATCAAATTTTCGTTGAACCTTGTGGTTTGCAAACAGATGAAATTTATCTCCATGGCACCTCTTCTAGTTTACCAGAAGATGTTCAGGTCAAATTTTATAGAAGTATAAAAGGCTTTGAAAAAGCCATATTAATGAGACCCGCTTACGCTATAGAATATGACATAATAGATCCTGTTCAATTAAAACGAAGTTTGGAATTTAAAGATTTTCCGGGTTTATTTAGTGCCGGGCAGATGAATGGTACATCTGGATACGAAGAAGCTGCGGCACAAGGTATTATCGCTGGCATAAATGCCGCTGCTAAAGTTTTAAATAAAAAACCAGTTGTTCTTGATAGGTCAAATTCATACATAGGTACTTTGATAGATGATTTAATTTTTAAAGGCGTTTCCGACCCTTACAGAATGATGACTTCTCGTTCTGAATATAGATTGTTACTTCGTTTTGATAATGCGAACGAAAGACTCACTCCAATTGGTAGAAAAATTGGTTTAATAAAAGATGATTATTGGCATGATTTTAAAGAGAGGTTAGAAAAAAAAGAGTATGTAATCAAAAAACTTAAAAATTTTTCGATAAAGCCATTCAATTACGAAGGTATTTCAACAGAGAAATTCATTCGCGCATTCGATTTACTTAAAAGGCCTGAGATAAATTATGAAAAGATCAAAATAATTGATCAAAAACTATCCAAGGAACTATCTGAAATTCCCGAGGAAATTATTAACAATGTTGAAATTCTCATAAAATATGAAGGTTATATTAGAAAACAAACGCAAGATATACAAAAAGCGGAAAGAGTCAAGAAAAACAAAATACCCGAAAACATAGTTTACTCAGACATAAAAAATTTAAGTTTTGAAGCGAGAGAAAAATTAGCAAGATTTAAACCTGAAAACATTCTGGAAGCCTCAAAAATCTCCGGTGTCAACCCTTCTGACATCGCTGTTTTGAGTGTTCATATTAAAAAATTTAAAGTTATATAATGATTTTGTCTATAAATTCACGAAGAACCGCTATGTTGAGAATTGCGTGTCATTTCCGTCCAAAGCGCCAAAAATAGCATAATCAGAGTTTGAATTGTACGTCTTTAAGGAGCTAATCTCCTGGCATGGATGCTCATACGATTCGCAATGACATTTAGAATTTCTTGAACACCTTTTACTCGCAGCAGAAATTTTGAAAAATAAACTGTGATGTTTATTAGAGCCTGTTCACATGAAATAAAACATCAAAAATAAAGGCAAGATAAAGAAAAGAAATGTACATTAAATCGAGCTTGTCATAACGTGTAAAAATGCGACGAAACCTAAATAATCTACGAAATATCCGTTCGACTTCATTACGTTTTTTGTATAAAATTTTATCACATAACCAGGGTTTTTTACGATTTTATTTAGGTGAAACAATTTAAAAACCCGAATCTTTAGCCAAATTTCGAGTTTTGTCTTCTTCGTATGCTATTCATAAGTAATATTTCTTCTTTTTAGCTTTTTTCTTCGAAATCATCTTTTCTCCAAATGCATCGCCATTTTGACCAAGCGAGAGCATAAAAATCACAGGATCTTTTACTCCGCAAATCATATGAATTTTTTGTATTCCGGTCTCTCTTTGTCTTGCTGATTGTTTGTTTGCTTGCCTTTTCTAAAGCTTTTACGTACCTAGAATCTAGAGAAAATATCCGACTTTTTAACGAAATCATTACATTACCTTGCAAGTATTTGAACACTTTTTCTGGCGTTACGTTTTTAGTCCAACGATTAATACTCATATAAATCGTATGTCAGTTATTTCCCTAAACTGTGATGTTTACACCCATTTTCAAGAACATGCAAATTGGAAACAAATTTTCTATTCTCTTATATTTTCCAACTGTTATTCTCGTATTTCATGTTCTACCATATTATATTTCGCGTGAATAGGCCCTAACTAAATTGTCTTAATATTAAATATATATGCTTAAAATTCCAAGATACTGTTATGTTACAATTCGAGACAATTGCCGATGCGATATGTCTGCAATCATCTAAACTTCTTTTACTTAATATTCCTTTGTTTGATATTTCGTCTGATATCTCTTGATTAATTTCTATAATCTGGAAATTTATTTCTTTAAGATGTTTTAAAAAGAATTAACCTTTTTGGCTCTTTGCAATCTAGAGCCTGTTCCCACTAAAAAAAAATAAACAAAAAATACTATAATAAAATAGATGGAAATAACAGAAGAAGGATATGAAAAAATTAAAAATTTATTGCATGTACAAAGAGGTAATGTGGCAGTAAACAATCTGGTGTTTATAAATGCATTACTGTATATCTGTGAAAACGGCTGTAAATGGAGGAAACTGCCGTCTGAATTTGGAAATTGGCACGTGATATACAAGCGTTTTAGGCGTTGGGTTGAGGTCGGTATTATTGAAAAATTATTTAGAGAATTGCACGTACAAAATGTTCTTAAAATTAATCCCGAGGCTTTATTTATGGATTCTAGAAGCGTCAAAGTACACACAGACGCTTGTGGGGCTTTAAAAAAACGGAAAACAAGCCATAGGACGCTCTAAAGGCGGGCTAACTACAAAAGTTCATATGATATGCGCAAATGAAAAAAGAGTTGTTGATTTTATTTTAAGTGAAGGCCAGTGTCATGATGCACCGCATGGAAGACTTCTTATGGAAACGGTAGATAAACCTGATAACTAATACCTTTAGTTATGGACAGAGCTTATGAAGATGATCTTACTCGATATACTGCTCAAATACTTAATTTTAGTCCTATTGTGCCTCCTAAGAAAAATCGTAAAAAACCTTGGGAATACGATAAAACTCTTCTATAAAAGGCGTAATGAAATTGAACGTCTTTTTCGACGAATTTGTGGATTTCGTCGTATATTTTGTAGATTTGAAAAATTAGATATTATGTTCATTGGATTTATACAACTCGCTCTTGTTTTTGTATCAATTTTTTAGTGGGAACAGGCTCTAATAGAAGAAACGGGTGAAACCCAAAGAAATCGCGGCTCTAAGTTGTCTCCTGCGGAGACAAAGTCGCCGCTAAATGGTGTCGCATTAAAATGCTTCGCATAATTCTGTTTGATATCAAAATTCAAAATGCTATAATTAATTTATCAGCACTTTTTGGAGGTAAAATTTGAAAAATAATTTCATCAAATCTCTTATGAATTCTCTCAATTCGAGAGAGAGAGAGAGAGAGAGGGGGGGGGGGAGAGAGGTCTCTCGGGAGATCTCTCTATGAAAAAAGAAAGCAATGGGATAGGTGAAAATAAAAATAGCAAGAAGATTAGTAAAAATAATAAGATAATCTCTTCTATCTTAGCTATTATTATGTGTTGTCAGTCTTTTGTCGGGGCCAATCCAAATTCGGACAATAGGGAATTTGTTTCGGATAAGGGCATTGATAATAATCCAGCTGCAGATGGGTCTGAAAAAGAAGAAGAAGAAGAAGAAGGAGGAGAAGAAGTAAAAGACATCAAAAGCAAAGAAAATAATAGTTCAGGTTTAATAGGAATTAGTTTAGATATTATTTTATTTCTTGCCGCTGCGGTTAATTGGTGGTTTTATGTAACTAAAAATAAAGATTTAAAATCTAAAAATAAGGAAATCGAAAGATTAAATGAAAAACTCAAAAGAATTGAAGAACTCGAAAAAGATAATGAGGAAAACAAAAGATTAAAGAAAGAACTTGAAGAAAAAAATAAAGAACTTGAAGAAATTTATAAACCTATTACAGAAAGTGATGCAAGAGTAGAGAAAAAAAAATATCTTGGAACTGAATGTATTACTTTTAATGTGGGAGAAAGAGTAAAAATACATGGTAGAACATTTTTTAGAAACTTGACTGATGTGACGAGTACAATGGGCATTCATTTTACTGATAACGAGAACAATAAACAACTTGCATATTATGATCTAGTGTTCATTTCGATGAAGCGTAATCCATCAAAACTAGATTATGATAGAGATAATGATTACAAACAATTAAGCGATTATTCTAAATGTGTTTTGAGTATTTTTGAAGAGAGACTTGGTTGTTTATTGTCGAAATCAAGGGAATTTGGGGAAAAAGGGATAACAAGAGCATCGCAATTAAAAAAATATTCGGAAGAACTTTTGGTTAGTGACCAAAAGGTTGGACCTAATTTTCGTTTTACTAATATTGTTATTTTTCTTTTAGATAAAGAAGATGAAGAAAAAGGAAGTTTGTTTCTTTTTGTATCTCAAGAATTGCTTGATAAAGGTTTTTTAGTGAGGGGGAACCTAAAAGAGAATCGGTAATAATCGAGCCAAACGAAATGTGGCATTACTTGCACTCAAAAAAGGCAGTTTGGATTTGGAAGGCCTATTTTACCCGTCAACTCATTGATTAGGAGTGCGAAGATCTAGACATAAACACATTTATCAAGCTCTACAAACGGCTAAAACTCTGGAATGTTGAGGTTTATTTCAGCGATAAATAACATTCATATCGCAACTTAATTTCGCCAAAAGCTTATTCAAAACCAAATGCAAACTCATTTAATCGATAGTAATAACATGCCTCAAAGACATTGGTCTGCCCACTTTCTTCGTAAAACTTGGTGTGGTCTCAAGATCTCTCAATATGATAGATTTAACAATCATGCTTTATACAGCAGTTCACGTCAATAAGATGATGCATATAGCTTATTTGAATAACACTCCCAAATTTACAACCACACTCTTTGCATAAATAACGTTGTTCTCCGCTTATAAATCCAGCTTTTAAGTGCTTTTATTTGCAATATATTTTTGCAATACAATAATATTACCAGCTTCTTTCGAATAACATCATATCAAACTATAGCTAATTTAATAACACTCCCGATTTTTTTTCAACTATTCTAACCATAGATATTTTTTAGACACCCGTCATATCGTATTCCTTATCTATTAGTGCAAGTTTTCTTGACAGGCGGACTCTAGTCGCTTTTGTACCAATCTTTACTTTCCTGTTTATTTGACTTAGGACTACTTCTGCCGACTTCACCTAGTCTCTGACGGCTTCTCTCGCCAGTCTGAGTATTAGTGTGAGCATTTTAGGGCGTTACTCCATCATTCCTTACTTATCGGATTATCAGTTCTCCTAAACTTTGAGCTTTCGCTTTCCATCTAGTGCCTAACCTTTTCAGTTAGGAACGTTCCGCACAAACATTATAGATATTCAAAAAATCTTCAAAATTTAAATTTTCTGCTCTTAGATTTGGATTTACATTTATGTTTTTAAGAATTTGTGACAATTTATCTTTATTAAATATAATTTTTTTATTCAAATTATTAAGTATCGTCTTTCTTCTTTCTGAAAATAATAATTTGGAAATTTTAAAGAAATTTTCTTTATTTCTAATTTTTCGGAAATTATCATTTCTGATTTCAAAAAAAATGACCGTTGAATCTACCGAAGGCGAAGGATAAAAATAATCTTTAGAAACGTCAAATAATTTTTTTGGTTTGGAATACGTTTGAACCAAAAGCGTTAAAAAACCACATGCACGTTCACCTAATTGTGCCAATAATCTCTCGCCGACCTCTTTTTGAACCATAACCACAATCGAATTAAAATTTATGATATTTGAATTCGAAATACTATTTTCAAAAAGTAATGACAATATAGGAGAAGTTACATAATACGGCAAATTCGAGCAAACACTTAAATTATAATTTGATAAACTGTGTATTAAGTTTTTAAAATCAAATTTTAATGCATCTTGATTAACTAAATTAAATTTTTCGCAAGATATTAATTTTTTATTTAATATTTCAAATAATATCTTGTCAAATTCAATAGCACAAACACGATCGAATTTTTTCAAAAGACTCAAAGTTAAAGAACCTAGGCCAGGACCGATTTCAACCACCATATTCTTCTTAGCGCTTGATGAACGATCAAGTGCACATACAGAAATCTTTTCGCAAGTTTCAAAATCAACCAAAAAATTCTGCCCTAATTGTTTCAAGGGCTTTGCGCCGTGAACTCTCAGTATATTTTTAATTGAATCTATATTGTAAGGATTATACATCATTTTTATTAAAATTTTTTTAAAAAATACTTGAAATTACATTAAAATTATGTTAGAATATTACTAAATATTTTAATTTAATGGTGTTGACATGAAAATCTGTGTATTGAAATCATCGTTATTTTTGCTTATATTCATCCTGATGATTTTTGTAAATAAAATAGAAGTAATGGGTATAGACTCTAATTTTAATTATAACGCCAATGCGTTTGTGAATTCAATCGAGGAATTCGAGAATTTGAAATCTAGTGTCGAAACAGAAAAGAATATAAAAGTCGAAATAGAAGAAAAATTCAAGTCTTTTATCTTAAAAAAAACTAATGAAAAAAATTTGAGAAAATACTTTTATATTATCATACACAAATTAATGGAAACCGAAATTCCGAAAGGCAAAAACAAAGCCGAGATTTGCATTTCTTTGGGCGAACAAGAATTTAAATTAAAAATAAAAAAAATAAATAACTATTTTCGAGTTAAATACGTTTAAAAAATTTAAACAAAGGGTTAATCAATGTTATTAGTTGATATTTTTCTGGACAAATATATTAAAAAATCAGATTACCAAAATCATGAGGCAAAATTTGAATTTGCCCATAATCTTTTGAAAAATAGAAATGGTCCGGGTTCAGATATGTTAGGATGGATCAACTGTTTTGAAAACTTTGATTGTCAAAATATTTTCGATTTTGCCGAAACGATATACAACAAAGCCGAATTGATAGTTATCATAGGTATAGGCGGTTCTTATATGGGAACCAAAATGGCACTTGATTTTTTAAAACCTGTCGGTGGCCCGGAAGTATGCTTTGCAGGGAATATTCTGGATTCTGAATATGTTTGTGATATACTAAAGAAATGCGAGGATAAAAATACATATTTGATTGTGGTTTCAAAATCCGGAAAAACTTTGGAAACGTCCGTTTGTACCGAAATTTTTGTTGATATTATCAAGAAAAAATACGGTGCCGAAAGTAAAAACAGAATAATTATCATAACCGATAAGTATAAAGGTGATTTACGCAAACAAGCCGATGAATTTGATTACAAATCATTTGAGATACCTTCGAACATAGGTGGAAGGTTTTCGTTTTTTACGGCCGCATCATTGGTTCCATTGTCCTTAACCGGAGTGAATATCAAAAAAATAATAGATGGTGCTTTGGATTTTAAAAATTCTAGACAAAAAAACGAGATGAGCTTTAAGTACAGCGTTATAAGAAACATTTTATACGAAAAAGGCAAAAAAATTGAAATTCTGGCGGGATTTAATTTAAGAATTCTAGGTTTTTTTGAATGGTGGAAGCAACTTTTTGGAGAGAGCGAGGGAAAAGAAGGCAAGGGTATTTTTCCTGCATCTGCAATATTTTCGACAGATCTTCACTCTTTGGGCCAATATATACAGGAAGGCTCAAAAATTCTATTCGAAACATTCATTTTCAACGAAAATTCTATTAGTGATTTTAAATTGCCAAACGGATGTTATGGCAACATACGATTAAAAAACAAATCTATGCAATATTTAAATTCAAAGATATTTGAGGCCACCGTTTTGGCGCATTCTAAGGCTGATATTCCGTGCTTTGTTATAAAAATAAAAGAGTTTTCAGAATTCGAATTGGGAAATTTAATTTTATTTTTTGAACAATCGTGTGCCCTTTCAGCGTACATGCTCGGCGTGAACCCGTTTAATCAAGACGGTGTTGAAAAATATAAGAACGAGATTACTAATTTGATAAATTAATCTTTACTTTACTGATTTTAGAATATGTGGTACCCTTAGTCCGTAAGCTTTCGTTCGGGCTATATATTTTAATTCGAAAATTAAGGATGATATAGGTTTTTGATGAATATAGGTTGCCATTTAACAGTATCGGAAGGATTGCTTTATATTATCGAACAAGTTAAAAAAATAGAGGCTAATTCCTTTCAGTTTTTTGTCAGAAATCCACTCGGAGGAAGAGTTGTGAATTTTTGTGACGTTGCCATGGGCAAAGTGGGTGACATCATAAGAGAAAATAACATTTCCGGAGTTGTTGCTCATTCGTCCTATACTATGAATTTATGTTCAAATAAAAAAAATATAAGGGATTTTTCTTTGAATTTCTTAAAAGAAGATTTAATAAACATGGATTATTTTTGCGATGCGTATTATAACATTCATCCCGGATGTCATGTTGGTCAAGGCGTGAGCGTTGGAGTTGAGTTGATATCAAATGCCATAGTGGGGACTTTCAAGGCATTGTCTACCATGAAAAAGAAAAATAAAATAAAGTTATTACTCGAAACCATGAGCGGTAAAGGTACAGAAATAGGTTCTAAATTTGAAGAAATAAGAGATATAATGGAAAACGTGAATCAAAATTTGGGTTCGGATGTCGTGGGTGTTTGTTTTGATACTTGTCATGTTTTTGAAGCGGGTTATGATATAGTAAATGGTTTAGAATATGTTCTGGAAGAGTTTGATAAAATAATTGGTTTGAAAAATATATTTGTATTTCACTTAAATGACAGTAAAAATTTTCTCGGAGCAAAAAAAGACAGACACGAAAAAATTGGCGAGGGAAGCTTGGGACTAAAAACTTTCGAAAATTTAATAAATTATTTTTTACCAAAGAACCCAATTTTCATATTGGAAACACCGAACGATATTTTAGGTTATGCTCGCGAAATATCTATACTGAAATCACTTTTAAGATAATGATATCGGGGAAATTGTTTTGCAGATTTTAAATAAAAAAGTAATAAAAGGTTTGCTTGTTTCGTTTTTAAATAGAATAAATAAAAATGATTTGAAAGATAATTTGTTGGAGTTTCTACCCGGTATAGACATTGATGACATTATAATCAAAAGTGTGCAGATAATATTTCAAACAAAAAAAAATATAAATCTGGGCGGTTTTTTGGGTAAAGCGGATGTGTACTATAAAGACGGTATTTTAATAAGATTTGTCGGTCTCTTGAACATATTTTTGGAAAAATTAATAATAACAGAAGAAAAGATAATTTACCTGATTTATGATGTGTTCGAACAATTTAAAAGGTGCTATTTATCTAGTGAAAGTTGTATTGAAAAAAATGTAGATGACATATTGGAGAAAATTTCTGAAATTAAAATAGGTAATTCGGTTTTTACGCTTTATGATTTTTTAGAAGCGGCGATTGCAAACAATAACAATAATTTGAAAATAAAAACTCTGCATTTTGATTCTAAAAGTGTGGATAAGAGAGAAATATCCAAATGCTTCGTAGAATTCATAACCAAAATTCTATTAGATTTGTTTGCAAATGCGAGTAAAAGTATACACATAAACTACAAAGAAATTTCTAATTCTTTGATATTTGGATATCTTTTTAGTAAAAAAACAAATGGCGGACAGATATCCAAGATATTAAAAATATCAGATATCGACCCTTCCAACATGATAAAAAAAACAATCAAAAATTATGCCGGAGAAAGTTTTTTTGATAGTTTCGGCGAGCTTCTGCTAGATGTATTAGCTAATCCTAAAGAAAAAAATAACATAAGCAAGAATAATATTTTCAATTTAACGATGACTTTTGGAGTAGAAGCAAATTCGAGAGTGCTCAGATGGTTTGATGACTATTTTTTGGAAGACAATCACATAAGAAACAATGAGTCTATGGTATTTTTGGAAATCGCGGAAGATAAAAATTTTTCGTTCTCCAAAAGATTCAGACCAAGTGTTGAAGTTGTTAAGCTTGCCAGGTCAACTCTCGGTTTTGCATTGAAATATAAATTCGAGAAACGTTTTAAATACACTGTCAGACTCGATAATTTATCTTTTGGTAAAACTTATTATTACAGAATTTCGAATAAAAACTATGATTACAGAAATAGCTTTGAATTAAATGAAGAAACAGACGAGAATAAGCGTAATTTCAATTTTTTGGTTTTTGCCGACTCTCAAGGGATGGTAAAAAGCGATTATGAAGTTTTTTTAAATCTTTTAAATAATTCTGTTTTAAAGTGCGACAAATATATAGATTTTTTAGTGCATTTGGGAGATTTTGTAGACGATGGAAACAACGAAAGCTATTGGGATTTTGTTTTAAACTCTAAAATTTGGGGTCAAAAGGCCGTAATACCTGTTGCCGGGAATCATGAAGCCAAATTTAATCCACCTATTAATATACTTGGAATTAAAAATTCAATAATAAATCACTTTGCGATTTCCGATATGTGCAAGGAATTAGAACAAGATTTTTCAAAAGGAGCATATTTTTCCTACACTTATAAAAATACACTTTTTATAGTTCTTAACACTAATTTAGAAAACGAAAGCGGTTTAGGTAAACAACAGTACTGCTGGGCACTAAAGATTGCCAAAAGTTCTGATGCTCGTTGGAAGATAATTTTAACGCATAAACCTGCCTATTTAAATTCTCAACATGGGCATAATAAAAATACAAAGCGAGTTAGTGAAGATTTAATAAAATTATCATCTCAGTGCGATATAGATTTGGTATTGGGCGGCCATGATCATATATATTTCTGTTCTTCTTTATTGTGTATGAAAAAAAAAGTTTCTGTCGGAGAAGAATATTTTGAGGAAGATTGGAGAATTATAAATTCAACTATTAATGGGAGAGACAACGAAGGAAGCGTATTTTTGACCTGCGGCGCCAGCGGGGTTAAAAACTATAAAGCTCCCGAAAACATGAACGTTCTGAATTTCTCCTATCCCTCTTATGCTCAATTAGAAATTCTTGATTCTGAAATAAAAATAAAAATTAATAAATTTGAAAATAATTCTATAGTTTCCGTGGATAAATTTATAATAAAAAAGGCAAATAAAAACAGTGAAAAAACGATAAGTATAAAAGATTTAGAAAAAATGATAGATAATATACCCGATTGTCCTTGGATGCCTTGGGATGAAAAAATTAATAGAGTAGAAAATGAGTTATACAGGTTTGATAAGAAAAATATAAAGAATTACGATACGTTCGTTAAAGTCAAAAAAAACAACGATAAATATCATGGTATTTTGAGAAGAAACATATGCATGATTTATAACAAACAAGAATTTTTAGATGCCGTTAGTAACCCGAAAATAGGTACGATAATTATAAAATGCAATGAAATAAAATTTGAAAACATATTCGGTTTTGGTAGAAACATTAACATAGATCACGATTTGTGCATAAAAGGTAAGTCTGATTTATTATTTGTAAGTTTTAAAGTCAACAAAGGAATAACTTTAATATTGGATGGAAAAATTAATATTATCGCCAATAGAAAAATTTTTTCTATTTACCCTGCAATATCGATTTTTAAAATGAAAAAGAATAGCACTTTGATTTTGGGGAAGTTGGTGTCAATTTCTCGTTCTTTTGGCTTGGGAAGGGGTTTGGTATTTAAATTTCATAAAGATCAGGCAGATATTTATTATAAATTTTAAGGGGATTTTGAGCGTGAAATATAGATATCTATCCGAAAGAGATGTACTAAAGATCAGAAAGAGAAAACATATTTTTAGTTTGTTTTTTATATTTCTTAGATGGTTATTTTTTCTGTTTTTATTTGTTTTTATTTTATTTTTCGGCTTCATTTTATTTTATAATACAATAGACAAAAAAATATCGAAGTACGATACTTCTGTCTATTCAAATAACAGTTTTAATAAAAGGGCATCTTTCAAAAAAAGAAATTTGATTCGTCCCGCGTTTAAAGAGTGATGTTAAATGTTAGTATGCATAGATAAAATTAAAAATAATTTGTTTAATATACTTCTTTTTGTTTTTGTTATATCTTTCTTTATTATTTTTTGTCTTAATATAAACATTTCTTCTAAATATCATCGTAGTATTTCTATTAATAAAAATGAAATAGTAGCAAACAAAATCAAAGCACCAAATTTTATTTGTCAGAACTTTGAAGAAATAGAAAAGTTAAATAAAAATTGTAAAATAATTAAATTATGTGAAGAATTTAGTGAGCAAATACCCGAAGGTTATATTATATCTCAGGATCCTTATCCTGGAGATTACATGAATTTGAATTCTGTAATTGCAGTTAAAGTCAGTAAAGGCACACAAAATAAAGTACTGCCCGACATTTTTGGTTTAACTATATCCGAGGCTTCTAAAATTTTAACAGATTTAAAACTTATACCTATAGAAAAAAGAATCCCGAGTGAACCCTACGATGTCGGCAGGACCATCGGATATGATGCTTACGAACCAGGAGAAATTGTAAAATACGGAGAAAAAATAGTAATAAACGTGGGAAGGTAATTTTAAAAAATATTTTTTACACAAAACTCTTGCATTTATGCCACTTTATTTGATAGTATTGTTGTAGGTTGTTTTTGTAAGTTTAGATTTATTTTCTAAAAGACAGAAAAAATGGAAATTTGGGCCGTTTGTTTTTATTTTGTGTTTTGAGATGACATGATCCACTAGCTCAGTCGGTAGAGCACTTGACTTTTAATCAAGGGGTCCGGAGTTCGAGTCTCCGGTGGATCACCAGGGTATTTTTGTGAAAATTGAGTATGTTTTCCCGTGATATATAATCTCTTTGTTACGGAAAATCGGATTGTGTGTCTTCTGCTGTCAGTTCCATAGGTAATAAGAAAACAAAAGTGGTCTATTGTTAAATTGCATAATTTCCTTTACGGCGTCCTTGCTAAACTTAATAATGAGTATTGTCGCGCAATGTCGCTAATCTTCTCGTACATTGGTTTCGAAGCGCAGTAAAACCGCGTTCGAATTTTTCTGTTGTTACTTTCAACTGTTGTTCCAAAGAATTTATTTTTTCGTCTTTATTTTGTTTCAAATGATTTAAGTGAATAATGATTTAGATGAATTTATTTCTTTTTCCAAACAATCTATTTCTCTATTTTTGTTTTGTAACTCTGCTTTCAACAATTTTATTTCTTTTCCCAAACAATCTATTTCTTTTTTCAACAATTCTATTTCTGATTCCGATTCTCTATTTTTGTTTTGTAACTCTGCTTTCAACAATTTTATTTCTTTTCCCAAACAATCTATTTCTTTTTTCAACAATTCTATTTCTGATTCCGATTCTCTATTTTTGTTTTGTAACTCTGCTTTCAAAGAATTTATTTTTTTTTCCGAATGATCTATTTCTTTTTTCAACAATTCTATTTCTGATTCCGATTCTCTATTTTTGTTTTGTAACTCTGCTTTCAAAGAATTTGATTTTTTATCTCGTTTTTCCATTTTTCTTTGATTCAAATTTTCTAAAGATTCAAAAACTTTTTCTAAAAAATCTTCTCCAATAGCTTCTTTTCGAAACTGTTGAAATAAATCTTCGGGTAATATTTGCTCCAAAACATGGCAAAAACGTTCTATATTCTCTTGCGTATCATTTTTTTGCTTTGGACTTTCAATATGTTTTTCTTTGCACTTTTGATCTTTGGGAACAGACAAATTAATAAAGCCTAATCTGTCTAAAAACAAAGCAGATAAAGCAGTAAGAGTAACGCCGCCCAAAACAGAAGATGCGCATATTACTGACTTATCTCCAAAACAAGATTTTTTGGAATTATCATTTTCTTCTATTTCTTCTATCACCACTTCTTTGTCATTTTTGTCATCTGCAGCGGAGGCGCTTAGCCCAACAAAAAAGACTGAACACACAACAACAGCCAAAATAGAAGATATTATCTTATTATTTTTACTAATCTTCTTGCTATTTTTATTTTCACCTATTCCATTGCTTTCTTTTTTCATAGAGAGATCCCCCTGAGAGATCCTCTCTCTCTCTCTCTCTCTCTCTCTCTCTCTCTCTCTCTCTCTCTCTCTCTCTCTCGAATTGAGAGAATTCATGAGAGATTTGATGAAGCTATTTTTCATAATTTTACCTCCAAAAGTGCTAATAAAGTAAATTATAGCATTTTGAATTTTGCTGTCAAACAGAATTATGCGAAGCATTTCAAATGCGACACTATTTAGCGGCGACTTTGTCTCCGCAGGAGACAACTTAGAGCCGCATGTTTCTTTTGGTTTCACCCGTTTCTTCTATTAGATTCCTCCCTAAACTTCGTTTTTTCTAAAGATTAAAAATCAAAAAAATCCTCACATACACAAAGTATGTTCCGGTGTTTTTTGATTTATTTTTAAAAATACTCGTTTTGGAAGAAATCTAAAGAAATGTCTAAAGAAATGTCTAAAGAAATGTCTAAAGAAATGTCTAAAGAAATGTCTAAAGAAATGTCTAAAGAAATGTCTAAAGAAATGGGTGAAAGAGAAATAAATTTTATAAAATATTTAACAAATACTTAAATATAAAATTTATAGATTGGTATTTTATGTAAAATAATTTTTATATTTGGTACTCATTTTTTTAATTAAAAACATTTTATTTCTCTTTCACCCATTTCTTTAGACATTTCTTTAGACATTTCTTTAGATTTCTTCCAAAACGAGTATTTTTAAAAATAAATCAAAAAACACCGGAACATACTTTGTGTATGTGAGGATTTTTTTGATTTTTAATCTTTATAAAAAACGAAGTTTAGGGAGGAATCTAATAGAAGAAACAGGTACGCTCAAAGAAATTACGCCTTACGATGTTTCCTTGCAGGAAACAAGGCGGCGCAGAAATAAATAATGTTGTACTTTAAATCCCTATTTCGAATAAACAATTTTATAAACCTAAAAAAGTTTCGGCCACAAATACTGCGGCAGTGGCTGCTAAAGAAACTGTTAGCAGACCTTGGCCGAGAAAACTCAATGTTATGGACAATATCGCCCCAATAAAAGCTGAAATTGTCGAAGATGTTGAATTTAAAACTTCCGGTACAACCATCGAAGTAAGAACTGCAAATGGAATATATTTCAAAAACGAGCTTATAAACACGTTTTTAATTGGCTTTTTGCAAAAAACAATAGGAATCATTTTTATCAAATAACCCAAAAATCCAATTGCTAAACTAAGTTGAAAAACAATAGCGTCACTAACCATTACGCATCCTCCTTTTTGAGTTTAGAATCAGAATCATCATTTTTTATGGGAAATAATACCGCCGTAATGGCCGCAGACACAACTGCGCAAAACATCATCGACCAACCCGGAGAAATTACATTACGTGCAAAAGAATTATTTGCTAAAATTACATTTAAAATAGCAGAAAACAACACAGCAAACAAAGCCGACTTAGAATTTCTACATGGTGGGACAATCAAAGCAATAAACATTGCATAAAGAGTTATCCCAAAAGCCGAGCTGACAGATGGTGGCATTAGATTTGTCATCAAAAAACCCAGAACGCTTCCGGCCATCATAAGTGAATACGGAATTACAGAAATTCCAAAAAGATAACTTGCTTTCAGATAGCCTTTTTTCTGCATAGCGACTGCAAAAATTTCATCCGTGTTAAAAAAACTGAAAATAACGCGCTGAAATGTATTCATTTTTGGGTCCAATTTCTGGGCCATGGAAAGAGAAAGTAACATATATCTGCAATTTACAATAAAAAAAGTTATTAAATAAGTAAGTATTACTGTTTCACCACCTGCCATCAAATTCATGACTGCCGCAATGGCGGAACCTGAATATACACAAAAAGACATTAAACTCCACAGCCAAAAAACAAAACCTGTTTTTACAGCCGTGATGCCGAGTGCAACACCGAGCGGAATGTAACCAAGACCTATTGGAATACCTTCAAAAAATCCTTTTTTAAAAAGTTCTGAATCTTTAATGTTCTCCAAAATTATTACCTACCTTAAAGAAATTAATTTCAAACCGATTAAGTGAAACCAAAATGCAAAGAGATTGTCACGTCTATAAATATTATTAATTATTTAAAAAAATTCAAGCAAATTATTTATTACATAATTAGTGTTGTTTTTTTATTTTTTATTGATTTAATATTTTGGAAGTTTTGGTGATGTTGAAGAGATTTTGGCAAAGAATTTTCGTAGGCGATTTCATATGAAAAAGACAAGCTTATTTTTTTTAAATTTAGAAAAAATTTTGTGGAAAATAATTTTTTTCTTTTTAGGTTATGTTCTTTCGAGAATAAAAATTTTTGGAGAATTTTATCCGTTTGGTTTGTGTTTGATTTCTACGTCAAGACTTACAGAAAATACATTTTCTTTTCTTGGATCGTGTTTGGGTTTTTTAACTTTAAGTAACGGTTTGCTTAGTTTCAGATATATATTTTCGTTGATTATTATTTTGGTTTTAAATTGGGCTTTCGAAAAAACCAAATTTGATAAAAAGATACTATCACCGATAATCGTATTCTTTTCATCTTTTTCTATGAATTTACCTTTTATTTTTCCCCAAATCAAAAATTCAAATTACGTAATGTATTTAACGGAATCTATAATTTCCTGCATAGGTGCGCACATATTTAGCGAAGGATTTTTTAGACTGGAAAAAATAATTAGAAAAAATAAAAAAATAAGTAGAAATTCATTGCTATACTTCTTTTTGATGACAAATATTACGATGATTAGCCTTGTGAAACACAAAATTTTAAATATACAAATATTCAATTCTTTATTAACTGTGGTAACTTTATTTTCTTTACTCGTTTTAAAAACAAATGCATTAAGTTTAATGAGCGTTTTTTACAATACGATATGTTTTTTAACCGAAGTACCGTATTTTTTATTTTTAAATTACCATTTGTCTAATTTCATTTTGGGGTTTATTAAAAGTTCAAATAAAGGCTTGATTTCTGTTTTTTATTTCCTGATTAATTTGACGATATATTCAATACTTAGAAAGAATAATTTTATTGAGAAATCGTTTATATGTTTTGGTGTTGAAATTCTAATTGGGATTTTAATTTTTTTGTTAATTCCCGATTATTGGATTTTAAATTCGAGAGCAAAAATTAATTACGGAATGTTCTCCGATCAAAGATTTACTCATATTTATTTGATTCAAAAAATTAAGTTATTTTCTGAAGCTTTTAAGAAAACGAGCAGATTAATAGACAAATTTTCTGAAATTGAATTTCAAAAAAACAATAGAACGAATGAAGAAGTCAGAGAAACTCTAAAAAATAATATCGATAATATGAATGATTTTTGCAGCGATCTATGTTACAGAATCGACGAAGATTTAATATTCGATGAAGAGATTTGTTCCAAAATAAAGATGAGATTAAAAAGTTTAATTTTATTTTCAAATGTAATTTGCAGATATAATAGTGTGGGGAAAGTTCTTGTTCAAATTGTATTCGAGAAAAGCAAATTAAGTGAAACATTGATCGAAGAAATGCACAAACAAATTTCAATTATTTGTGGCAAAGGGTTTGCCAAACCAGAAGTTTTTGATTGCGAGAATAAAGTTTTAGCAAGATTTTATGAAAAACCAAAGTACAACATCGTCGTACAAGTTGATCAAAAATCAAGTATTCAATCAAGGCATTGTGGAGATAATTTTTCTTATTTTTTCGATGGTTTAGGAAATTCATTTGCTTTGTTAAACGATGGAGAAGGTACCGGAGAATTGGCTTATGTTAATGCAAATTTAATAAATCATCTAATGAAAAATTTGCTAAGAAACGAAATAAGCTCTCAAATGGTTTTCGAGATAGCAAATTCTGTATTAATATCTTCAGGGCAGGAAATCACTTCTACGGTAGATTTATTTTTTCTTAATTTATTCACGGGAAATGCTAAAATAGTAAAAGCAGGGGCGGCACCTACTTTTTTATATAGAAACAGAAAAATAAGAAGTATTTTTGAACAAACTTTACCCATAGGAATTTTGCCGAATGTAAACTCCAAAATAATAAATTTTAATCTTAGAGAAAATGATTCGATACTCATGGTTTCAGATGGCGCTTCGAGTTTAAATAAAAAACAGATAGAAAATATTTTTACAAAATTTGACAGAAATAAGAGAATATTGGTAAGAGAAATTTCGGAGATGGCATTAAAAAACAATTTAAACGAACCTGATGATATTACCTCTATTTGTATTAGTTTAAAGGTATAGACATGAATAAAATAAATTACTCTCTGCTTAAAAATAAAATAAAATCCTCAAATTTGGACAATTTTTATTGCTTCTATGGCGAAAATGATTTTTTGATAGATAAGTTTACAAGAATTGTAATCGAGAAAACAATAGGAAATGAAAATAATCCATTCAATTTTATGAAATTCGATGAAGATTTAGATTTCGGAGAATTAAGTTTAGCTATTAATTCTTTACCTGTATGTCAACATAAAAAAGTTGTATTAGTAAGAAATTTCAGATTAAAAAATTTAAAAATTTTCTCTGAATATGTTAAAGATCTGCCTGATTTTGTGACTTTAATTCTTTTAATTAATCGAGAAGAAAATAAAGATCAAGTGGAAAAAGATATAAATAGCTCTATAGAATCAGGTACATTGGTTGAATTTCCTCGAATAAAAAATTTAAAGATTCTTGAAAAACAAATCATAGTTTGGGGTAGGGAATTTAATAAAGATATTTCATCAGAAGATGCTCAACTTTTAATTGAAAAATGTGGCACAAATATGGATTTTTTATATAATAACTTACAAAAAATATGTCTAGGAAATTCGGAGATAATAGAAAAGACTATAAATCCGAAATTTGAAAAAGATAATGTTTTTAACATAAATAAATACATAATAAATAAAGATTTTGATAAATTGTTTTTGTCTTTGAATACCTTATCCAAAGAAGAATTATTCAGTACGATTAATATTATAGGTTCCGTGTTTGTAAGCGCCTATAGATTAAAAATTGCTCAAAGATACAATTTGAGCATTGACGACGTCTCAAAAGATTTTGGCTTTGAAAATAAAAAATTTATATTGAAAAATATTGAAAAAGATTTTAAGAACATCAACGAAATAACGATAAAAAAATGCATAGAAATAATAGTCGAAACAGACTCATTAATTAAAACTTGCGATCTATCCATTATTTATTTAATTGAAAAAATGGTGTTTGATATTATCTCTGCTATTGCTTAGGTATTGCAAACGGCATTGAAATAGTATAGAAAGTGACTGAGTTTATTTTTTATGGTGAAGTATGGATAAAAACGAGCAAATAATAGAAGTAAACATAGATGAAGAAATGAAGAGATCCTTCTTGGATTACTCTATGTCTGTAATAGTTTCAAGGGCTCTCCCGGACGCCAGAGATGGTTTAAAGCCTGTTCACAGACGTATACTTTATACACTTTTTGAAAATAATTTGACATCCGATAAACCGTATAGAAAATGTGCTGATACGGTTGGCTCTGTTTTGGGAAGATATCATCCCCATGGGGATGCGTCTGTTTATGACGCTCTAGTTAGAATGGCCCAGAGCTTTTCGATGAGATATGCATTAATAGACGGACACGGAAATTTTGGTTCCGTGGACGGCGATCCGCCAGCAGCTTACAGATATACCGAAGCCAGAATGAGTAAAATTTCTTCGGAAATTTTAAAGAATATAGATAAAGAAACTGTAGATTTTGCTTCTAACTATGATGACAGGCTTGAAGAGCCAACGGTTTTGCCGTCTAGATTTCCGAATTTATTAGCCAATGGTTCTTCCGGGATTGCCGTTGGTATGGCGACAAATATTCCTCCGCATAATTTGGGCGAAATAATAGACGCCACGTGTCATTTGATAGATAATCCAGACGCAGACATTGATGAAATAATGAAATTTATAAAAGGCCCGGATTTCCCAACCGGTGGAATTATTATAGGTAACGAAGAGATAAAAAAAGCATACAAAACCGGACGTGGGAAAATAACAGTTAAAGCAAAAGTCGAAATCGAAGAGGGCGAGAATTCAAAAAATAGAATAATAGTAACCGAGCTTCCATATCAGGTAAACAAAGCTAGGTTAGTTGAATCGATAGCTAATTTAATAAAAGATAAAAAAATAGAATCAATTACAAGAATAGAAGACCATTCAGATCGCGAAGGCATGCGTATAGAAATTAATGTAAAGTCTTCGTCATCTATGAAATTGGTTTTGAATCAGTTATACAGTTATTCTCAGCTTCAGGTTACTTTTGGTGTCATAATGCTTGCCATTGTCAATGGCGAACCCAAAATTCTTAATATAAAAGAA
Organism: Candidatus Improbicoccus pseudotrichonymphae; assembly: GCA_036322855.1. Classification (GTDB taxonomy): domain Bacteria; phylum Bacillota; class Clostridia; order Oscillospirales; family Acutalibacteraceae; genus Improbicoccus; species Improbicoccus pseudotrichonymphae. Next base: position 664,720 of record AP027924.1, on the reverse strand, counting down.
AGTCTTCAAATTTATATTAATTTTCAAGTTGAGATTATAACTCGTAGAACAAATTTCGATCTAAAAAAATCACTCGCGAGAGTTCATATTTTAAATGGTCTTAAAATTGCGATTGATAATATAGACAAAGTCATAAGTATTTTGCGATCATCTTCCACAGTGGCCGAAGGAAAGGCCGGTTTGACGGAAGAATTTGATCTTTCCAAGGAACAAACCGAGGCTATAGTACAAATGGCGCTTGGGAAACTTACAAATCTTGAAATAAACAAACTAGAGGACGAAATAAAGCTATTAAATGAAAAAATAAGTTATTTTAACAGTATTTTATCAGATAGAAATAAATTGCTTTCGATTTTAAAGGATGAGGTCCTCGAGATAAAAAAACATTTTTCCGACAAAAGAAGGACTGAAATAGTTTATCAAGAAGACAAAACCAATATAGAAGATTTGATCCCTCACTGTGAAAAAGTTGTAATTTTTACAAACATGGGATACATAAAGACACAAAATATAGATTTATATCATGCGCAAAAACGAGGCGGACGTGGTGTTTCCGGCCTCACTCGAAGAGAGGACGATTCCGCCAATGAAATAATTACAGCCGATAGTCATGATTTTATTTTATTTTTTTCAAATTTAGGAAAGGTTTATAAATTAAAATGTTATGAAATACCGGAAGGCTCTAAAGTTTCGAAAGGATTAAATATTATTAATTTATTAAGTTTGGTTAAAGATGAAAAAATAACTTCTTTTTTAAAAGTTTCAAAGTTCGAATCAAATTCATATCTCGTTATGGTTACAAAGTTTGGTTATATAAAAAAAACAAGCCTGGATTTGTTTGAAGCAGTAAGAAAAAACGGCATTGCGGCGATTAATCTTGAATCCGGTGATGAACTTGTATGGACCAAAATCACGAACGGTTCCAGAAAGCTGTTAATCACAACACGAAAAGGTAAATCCATAAGATTTAACGAATCTGAGCTTAGGCCGTTGGGACGTAGCACCAGGGGTGTAAGGGCAATTAGATTGGCCAAAGGCGATTACATCATAAATATGATTACGGCCGAAAACAGCGACATGATTCTGACCGTCTCAGAAACAGGCTACGGCAGAATTTCAAAAGGTTCTGATTTTAGACTCCAGGGAAGAGGCGGAAGTGGAATAATAAATTATCATTCGAAAAATTATGGAAATGTAGCAGCTACTGTAAATGTAAAGTTAAATGATGATTTAATAATCATAGCATCCAATGGTATTATAATAAGAATAAAGGCGAATTCAGTAAAACAATGCTCGCGGCCGTCCAAAGGTGTCAAAATCATGAAATTAAACAAGAAAGATAAAATAGTGTCTGTTATTAATACCGAAAATATTTAGAATCCATTTTCATAGCTTTCAAAACATATATTTTCGATTGTTTTTTGTAAAATTTTGTAAAAATTCTTTAAATATGTGAGTGTTTGTTCGAGTTTTTTCTTCATTTTACAAAAAAGTTTCTCAAGAACACATAATTTAAAACTATAAAGACAGGTTCTTAGTGCAATAACAATAATTTGATTTATTATGATTATGAATATAAAATTCTGACGGTTTGTTAGTATTTTTTAAGAGGTTAGAATCATATTAAGAATTGAGAAATTATCTTTCTTTGCGGATAAAATAAAAATTTTGAATAACATAAACTTGGATGTCAAGCGCGGGGATAAGATATGCATCGTTGGTCGCTCCGGCGTTGGCAAGAGTACTCTGTTGCGTTGCGTGAATTTATTGGAATATCCAAGCTCTGGTGATATATTTTTTGATGGTAAGTCTATTTTAAGCAAAGATACCGACATTTGTGCAATTAGAAGCAAAATAGGTATGATTTTTCAAAGTTTTAATTTGTTCAGCCACTTAACTGTTTTAAAGAATATAACCTTGGCATTGATACATATAAAAAAAATTAAAAAAAACGAAGCCAAAGACATTGCGATGGAGCTTCTTAAAAAGGTTGGCCTTGAATCCAAAACACTTAGATATCCCGCAAATCTTTCCGGAGGAGAGAAACAAAGGGTTGCAATAGTGAGAACTTTAGCTTTAAAACCAAAGATTTTACTTATTGATGAGCCCACGTCGTCATTGGATCCTAAATCCTCGCGAGAAATCACAACTTTACTTTCTGATATCGTAGATAAAAATGTATCTATGATTTCCGTGTCTCACGACATGAATTTTGTTAAAAGTTTTGCCAACAGAATAGTTTTTATGGAACATGGCGAAATAAATCATGATGGTCCGGCGGATGAAAAATGTGCCGAACATATCGCAAAATTAGAGGGCATATGGTGATCATTTCGATTTTTATTATCTTCAGAATTGATAAAGGAAGGGTTTATAGATCTCGAATGGTATTAGATTCCAAATGTAACAAAAATTTTTATTTAAACGCCGAACGAAAATTAATCTCACTTAAGTTTTTGCATTATGTTTAAATTGTGGCATTGACAAAACGCTCTTGTGAATTAAAATCTAAAAGAGCCGTAGAATCGCTGCAGGTGATGATTTTTTGTTAAAAAAAGATATAAAATCGATGTGTCTATCGGATTTAGAACGTGAATTCGAGAAAATAAATCTAAAAAAATATAGAGCTTACCAGGTTTTCAAGTGGTTGAATAAAGGTATAGGTTCTTTTTTTGAGATGTCGGATATTCCTTTGAATTTACGGATAAAATTTGGTGAAAATTATGAAATAATTAAATGTAAGATCGAAAAGAAAATAATATCAAAAGATGGAACGGTCAAGTATATGTTTCGCCTCCGAGATGATGAATTTATCGAATCGGTTTTGATGACTTACAGCTATGGTTCGGTCGTGTGTATTTCAACACAAGTCGGATGCAGGATGAGGTGCGCATTTTGTGCAAATTCTGACAGTAAATTTGTTAGAAATTTGAGCGTGTCTGAAATGATTTCTCAAATAGATCTAATAGGAAGAGATATCGGGAAAAAAATTTCAAATGTTACTCTGATGGGAATAGGAGAACCATTTGAAAATTACGAAAATGTTGTAAAATTTTTAAGCATAGTTTCTTTTGAAAAGGGATTAAATATAGGTTCTCGTCATATAACAGTTTCTACTTGTGGAATTGCGGATAAAATTAGAGAATTTGCTGATTCTGGGTTAAAATCATCTCTTTGTATATCTTTGCATGCTTCTAATAATTTTTCGAGAAATAAAATCATGCCTGTTAATAAATGTTTTGATTTGGAAAAATTATTGGATTCTTGTTATTATTATTCAAAGAAAACAAGAAAGCGTTTAACTTTTGAGTATTTAATGATAAAAAATTTAAATGATAAAATAAGTGATGCAAAAAATTTGTTTAAAATAATAAAGAAATTGAATTGTCATGTTAATTTAATTCCCTTGAATAAAAATTCATCTAACAATTTTGAAGCCAGCGAATTATTGCAGATAAAATGTTTTTGCAATTTTTTATTGAGTAAGAATGTGAGTGTTACCATTAGGCGTGTATTGGGTTCTGATATAAATGCGGCGTGCGGCCAACTCAGAAATTCTCGAATTTCGTAGTATAATATGTAAGTGGAGGTTGGCATTTTGAATAACTATATAAGAAAACGTCTTGATTCTCGATATGAAATATATGAACTTCTGGGATCGGGCGGAATGGCTTTTGTCTATAAAGCCTATGATATAGTAGAAAAAAAAAATGTTGCTCTCAAAATACTAAAAAGCGAATATTCGGAAAATAAAGAATTTATAAGAAGATTTAGAAATGAATCAAAAGCTATAAAAATCCTTTCACATCAGAATATTGTAAAGGTTTTTTCTGTGAATATCGGTTCCAAAATTCAGTATATAGTAATGGAATATATAGACGGTACGACGCTGAAAGAGTATATAAACAATAATAAAACGAACATTTCCATTAAAAATTCGATTGATATTATAAAACAAATTCTCGAGGCTCTTAAACACGCTCATTATAAAGGTATAATTCATAGAGATATAAAATCACAAAATATAATGATAGTTAACAATAATTTCATAAAAATAACAGATTTTGGGATAGCTAAATTTTTAAAAGACGAAACAAAAACTGTGGCGATTAAAAGTTTTGGTTCAGTTCATTATATTTCACCGGAACAGGCCAGGGGTATAGCTGCCGATGCCAGATCGGATATATATTCAGTGGGCATTATTTTTTATGAAATGATTACCGGATGTCTTCCTTTTGAGTCTGAAAATGATTTTTCAATCGCTTTGATGCAAATGCAACTGGATCCACAAAGGCCTTGTAAGATAAATACTTCGATCCCTCCGTTTCTTGAAAATATAGTATTGAAATCCATGAAAAAAAATCCGGAGAGAAGATATCAAACGGCCGAAGAAATGCTTCATGATATCAAAATTTTTGAAGAAAGCTCTGATGTTGAATTTAGCAACAAATGGCTGGGAGAAGATATTGAAGAAGAAAATATTGAACAAAAAGAAAAAAAAACCTCGAAAGCAAAAACAAAGAAAATAATCTTCATCGCAACCGGAATATTTGTCACTTCATTAATTTTTACTGTTGGATTTATGTTATTCACGATGTTTACTTCATATGGTGCAAGCGGAATCATGAAAGACGTAGATGTTCCGGATTTTGTCGGGATGTATCTAAGTGATATAGAAAACGAAAATTATAAATTCCACTGGAAAATTGATTCGGTATATGATCCGACTAAGCCGCAAGGTGTGATATTAGATCAAGATCCTTTACCCGGATCTAAAAAAATAAAAGCAGGGGCTACGATAAATTTAAAGGTAAATAGCGCCGGAATTCTAATAGATGTACCACAAGTTACCGGATTGACAGGAGAGTTGGCTTCTTTAAAACTCATGAATGCAGGTTTGAAATCTGAAATCAGAATGATAAATGACGAAAGCAAACCGATAGGAACTGTTCTGTATTCAGATCCCGCGGAAAGCACAAAAATTATGGTAGATTCGACGGTTATACTTTATGTAAGCAAAGGACCCGTCGAATCTGTTGTTGCGGTACCGGACGTAATAGGCAAAAGCATAGCAGAAGCTAAAGAAGAATTAAATGATTTAAAGCTCAAGGTTTCCCCGGATATAGAATATGAAAAAAATGATTTACCCAAAGACACAATAATATCAACAAAACCGCTGCCGGGCATAAAAGTCAACATTGGTTCGACGATTGATATCATAGCCAGCTCCGGAGTCAAAAAAGACAAAACAATAGAATTAGAAATACTATTGCCACAAATAAAAGAGGTTATCAATCTTGATATATATGTTGATGGTACACATAATCAGAAAGTAAGAGTCGACACCACTGCAATAAAACTAAAAAAATTCAGCTTTACGGCCAATCAAGGCAAAAAAGAAATAAGAGTAAAAATTAATGATCAGTTTCTATATAGAGTTTACGAAATAAATTTTAATGCGCCGCCTAATGAGGCAATAAAAATAATAGAAAAACATGATTATCCGTCTTAGAGTTTGCATAGATTAGGATAATGATATGTGCTACAATGTAAATATGGAAATAACAAGATAGGAATTATCTAGAACAAACAAAAAAATTGTATAAAATTAAGAGATTATTCCAATTTTGTCTTATTTAGGTGCGATTTGATGAATAAAAACTTGGTTAGAATTATGGGAAAAATTATGTCAAAGATGAAATGGTTGATAAAATATTATTTAAACATGTATTTGGATACAAAGCTTGAAGAAGATGCATTGTTGGCAGTTTCGGGAAGAAACTTAAAGACTAGATATTGTTCAAAAATTATGGGTGTGAGCATGGCGGCGATGATTGCACTTACCGGAACAATAAAGGGAATGAGTTCACCAATTGAAGGACAAAACAAACCCCAGACACTAATGCAGACCACTCTACTAGAAGAAGAAGAAACCACAGAAGAAGAAGAAGAAGAAACCACAGAAGAAGAATCTAAATGGCAAGTTGTAAAGAAAAAATTGTGGGGATACTGGAGCAAACAATCTAAACCGGTAAAAGTAACGGCGTTGCTTTCTATACCCATTATAATCGGCGGTCACTTTCTTTTTAAAAGAATAAAACCTGCATTTGATCTTGTTTTTGGTCTTAATAAGTTAAATGCCAAACTCGAAGAAATCAAACGTAGAAGATCTTGCTATCTTTCAGAACTAAATAAAATGTTAATTGGGCTACTACGAATTATGCCATCTTTTTTATTCGCTGGTCAATCTTACAAAACTTGTTTAACTCAAATAGATTTATTGCAAAATTTTTCTGAACAAAAGATAAACTTATTAGACAAAGATATGTTGTTTCAACTATTGCAATTATTTGAATTAGAAATTGCGGCCATTGAAAATATAGAAAATATTAAAAGGGGTTTTTTTTGTTATAGTGATCTAAGTGATGAGTCAAGATGTTTTGATTCATTACTTAAAAAAATAGTTGAATTAGAAAATAAAACGTTAATAGAATGGATATCTTGCGTAAGTAAAATTGTCTCGGAAAGATTAAAGGAATTAGATGAAAAAATATTAAGCGGACAAGGTTTAACCATTGAAAAGTTTTTAAGTTATGGGCAATCAGGCAGAATATATTCATGTAAGAACAAAGAAGAAAAAATAATTGCTGTTAAAGTTATTCCAAAAAATGGTAGTCTTACTTCTAAAATGTCTCTTGAAAATGAAAGTAATATTTTTGAGCAAGTTAGAGGTACAAAAAGTGATAACATAGTAAAATATACAAGCAGTTTTAACAAAAGTGGAATATGTGGCTTTACTATGGATTTTTTAGATGAAGCAAAAACTCTTGGCGAAATCGAAATAAAAAGCATGGATCAAATCATAGAATTTGCAAAACAAATTTATAGTGGATTAATTTCATTGCATAAAAGAAACATCGTACACAGAAATATTAAATTTGAAAATATTTTGATAACTAATGACAATAAAGTGAAGATATGTGGTTTTGGGTTAGCCAGAGAAGCTAGTCTCGCCGCAACAATATGTGGAACGCGCGAAATGATGCCACCCGAATGTGGAACGCGCGAAATGATGCCACCCGAAGTAGCTAGTAATCGCCTATTTCATACTCCTTTCACCATTTTTGGTTTCGGGCGGGAAGTGAGGGCAAGGCAATATTATGATGGTAAAAAATCCGATGTTTATTCGGCAGCTTTCGTTATATATTGTTTAACATTTAATAAAATACCATCTGATTTAGTTTTTGATTTATTTAATAGACCTCTAATAATAGGAAAAATAAACAGATTTGGCAATAGAATTGATGACGACCTTTTCGAATTCTTTAAACAATGTCTAGAAGCAAAACCAGGAGCAAGAGCAACAGCCAAGCGAGCTTTACAATTGTTAAACAAAATCAAAACTAAAGTCGTTACTTAAATAATCATAGAAATTGATTTGTTGACGTGAATCGCCGCGTAGACTACTGAATACTTTGCTCCATATTAATTAGTTTTCTTAGTTTTCCGAAGGGGAGACACCACGGATCTAAAAGGCGAGGGAGTACAAAGTAACGCAGGAGAAATGTAGTAGCCCCCATCATTAAGACGTTTTTCCAAGCTATCAAACCATTCTAAGGTAAGTCCTGTCGAAAACTTTGGCAGCAGAAGGCGCTTTCTCTATCTCTTAAAAAAACATTCCTAAAGAAGACACCGTAGACATCACTGCGACACAAACTGATGCTATAATTTTTTTCATTTTTGTATTTTTCATAATAATCATTTCCTTTTTAAAATTTAATAGTTAATATGTTTTTATATAGAATCCATTAAGGTGGCTTGTTCCATTCTATCGGTTTGGGGAATTAAGTCAAGACATATTACCAATTGCAGTTGCAATAATTGCCTATTATAAGATTCCCAAAGGAATCAGCAAAATCAAAAGAAAAGAAATGATAGAAGGCAAGATTTCTCCCACCAAGAGACCAGATTCGGATAATGTCATCAAAACTATTCTTGACGCTTTAAATGGAATAGCTTTCCATGACGACAGCCAAGTTTTCAGAATAGAGTTTGAAAAAAGATATGGAGAGATTCCAATGGTTAAAGTAGCTATTGCCAATGATCCTATACTTAATGAAAAGTTAGCTGCTAAATACTAATAAAATCAACTATTAAAAGTTTAAAATCATAAAAAAATTATAAATTATAGATTATAAATTAATAGATTAAATGGATATAGAAGGAGCATTGCTCCTTCTTTTTACTGTAAATGATGAGTTAAAAAGGAGGAAGTTTTTTGAATTTTAATTATATGAAGGAATCAATTAGGTTTCATGAAATTGTTGAATTAAATCGTTTAAACACGAATTGCATAAGTTTATGGCATGCACTAGCCATTAAACTTAATAGACTTTATCGTCCAAACGAATTTACCATGACAATAGAAGAACTAAAGTTGATGTCCGGATTAAACAAGAATGCAATTTATGCAGCAAGAAATAAATTAAAGCAACTTGGTTTAATCGAATTTGAAATAAGAAGCGGAAATCAATGCGCCGTATACCGCGTAATTCCTCAAAAATCTAATAAAATTGTGTCCCATATAGGGACGCAAGATATGACACAAGGTAGTACACAAGATATGACACAGTGTATGACGCAATCTATGACACAACCTATGACCATTCCTAAAAGAGAAAAGACAAAGATAAAAACAAAGAAAGAAAGTATATCTACTGATGTAGACATACCAAAGAAATCCCCGTACGGAAATTTCTCTCATGTATTTCTCACAGAGCAGGAGTACTCTAAATTAATTTCTAAATACAAGGACGAAGTGAGCGGAATCATCCAATTTTTAGATGATTGGATCGAAATGAAAGGCTTCTACAAATCAAAAAGTCACTACTTGGCAATTAAAAAGTGGGTAATTACTGCCTTTAATGAGCAAAAACTTAAGGAAAAAGCACAAAAGTTAAAAGAAAAAGAACTTAGTGACAAAGAAAACAGACAAAATAATTACCAAAATGGAGGAAACAACTATGGACAAAATGAAAAACATTGGTCAAATCATCCATCTTATGAGAAAGGAAAAATCAACAGAAGTGGAGAACCTTGGTGTACAAAATATCCGGAATGACGATAAAAAACACGAATATGAGCAAAATGAATACAAACGAGATAAAATAATTTTTAACTGCAAAACATGTGGTGAACCTACATTAAAAGAGATTTTCAATGAAGAATTAAGACGTTATTATGAAGTTCATGCATTTTGCAGATGTGAGAGAGAAGCTGAATTTAAACGCAAATTTAACAATTTGATGAATAATTCTCTGTTAGGAGAAAGATATAAAAACGTCAACTTTGAAAACTCTAAAAAGAACATAAATACAACGTTTGATAGTGCTCTTGAACGTCTAAAGAAATATTGTGAAAATCATCACAAAATGCTAGAAAACGGAATCGGAATCTACATTTACGGCAATGTTGGAACAGGAAAAACACATTTAACAGCTTGCGTTGCGAATGAATTGATGAAAGAACTAATTCCAGTATTCTTTACTAATTTATCTCAAATTTCAAAATCAATAAAATCAACATTTAATAAAAATTCAAGCAAAACTGAAAAAGATTTAATGGAAAAATTAGTGGCAGTAAAGTTTCTTTTCTTTGATGACCTCGGTACTGAAATCTTTACAAAGAATCAAGAAGATAACTGGCTTCAAGGCATTTTATTTGACATAGTAAATCTTAGATATAATCTAAAATTACCAACAATCTTTTCAAGCAATTATTCACTAAATAATTTAATAAATGATCGTAAGATCTCAGAAAGAACAGTAGACAGAATAGTTGAAATGACCGCCTCAAACGTGATTAAGATTACCGGCGAGAGCTTTAGAAGTATGATTAAACCGGATTTATAAGGATTCGAAGATTTTAAAAGGTTTATATAATTAAATTTAAATTCAATTTTTCTCATAAGAAGCTCATAGAACTATCCCTAAAAGTTCATGAACTTTGACAGTTCCAATTCACTTAAAGTTATGTTAAAATATTATTACATTTAAATTAAAGACTAAGTTTTAGGAGGAGAAATTATGGTAAATAAAACGATAAAAACTAATAGCTGGAAAGTGCAACTAGCTCATAAATTCGAGAAAAAGAAATTAAAAGAGAACGAATGGTTTAGCCTATCAGAAAAAATTAATGGTGTACGTGGAACTTATTACAAAGGCAAAATCTATAGCCGCCAAGGCAAAGAAATTAGTGGACTTGATCATATTATTGATGCTATTGATGATTTAATGAATGATCTAAATTTACCAGATATGGTCTTTGACGGAGAATTAGTCAGAGATAATCTAGATAACCTATCAGATAATGAAAACTTTAGAATCGGTACAGGCCTAATAAACTCAAATGAAGAATTCAAAACAGAAATCAACTTCATAATTTTTGATATGTTACCAACCATAGAGTTTGAATCAGGCAAAAGTAATCAAAAATATAGAGAAAGATTAGAAAATTTAAAGCAAATAGATCTTTTCTGGCCACTAGAGATGATACCAATTCTCTATTCAGGAACGGATCAAAATAAAATAAACGAATATTTAAAACTAATGGAAGCTTCAAATAAAGAAGGTCTTATTCTTAATCGTGACACCGAATATAAATGCAACAGAAATACTGGAATTTTAAAAATTAAAAAATTTCATACAGTAGATCTGGAAATAACAAAACTAGAAGAAGGCACTGGCAAAATAAAGGGCATGCTTGGTGCATTCATAACAAACTACAAAGGCAATAAACTAAAAGTAGGTACTGGCGCTTCACAAACAAAGAACGAGTAACCTTCTGGAAACAAAAAGAAAACCTTAAAGGCAGAGTCATTGAGGTTAAGTATTTCACAGAAAGTGAAAACAAAAAATATAACAAAGAAAGCTTACAATTCCCAACTTTCGTAAGGCTCAGAGAGCTTGGTAAGGTAGTTAGTTACAGCTAATTTGCCATAAACATTCACTTTACTTTAGAGCCATTTTTGTAGTATAATATTAATGTGACTTAAATTAAAAAAGTTACTATAAGGAGCTCAAACATGAGTAAAAAATTAGATAAGATCTATATGAGAAACGATTTAATGTTTAAAAGGGTTCTTGGCGACGATCGTACTAAAGATACTATTTTAAGAAGTTTTCTAAAAGCAGCTCTGAAGCTCACTGATGAAGATTTAATAAAGATTGAATTAATTGAAAATGAAAATGAAGATGAAATTGAAGATGATCTATCAGAAATAACAATTGGAGATCCTGCTTCAAAAGTAGATAAAGCAAGAATCAAGGTAACAACAAACAAAAAAGAAAAATATCAAAAAGAATTCGATAAACTAGGAATTGTAGATATAAAATGTACTACCAAAACAGGTAAAATTATTATAATTGAGCTTCAAGTTGAAGAAGATATTACCATGCGGGAAAGAGTTCTTTATTCAAATGCAAAAAGACTTGTAGATCAGTTAAATATGGGTGACCCTTATTCAAATCTTAAACAAGTTATATCCATTGTAATATCTATCGATCACGTTATTATTAACGAATGTAAAGGTTATAAATATTGTTTCAAAATGATAGACGAAGAGCATAATATTAAATTAAATGACCTAATGAAAATACTTTTTCTAGAATTTAAGAGAATCACAGAAGATCTAAAAACCACTGACAAAGATTTAATTACATGGCTTAAATTTATAGGTTCAAAAGATGAGGAGGAGATGAAAATGCTAGCAAGCACAAATTCAGCAGTAGCAGAAGCTTTCGATCTATACAAAAAATTAAACGCAGACCAAAAGTTTAGAATGAGAGCTACAGACGTAGAATTAGCCAAAAGAAAACAAATTTCAAGAATAGCAGATGCTGAAGCGAGAGGTAGAGCGGAAATGGCAATCCAAAAGTCAGTCGAGATAGCTAAAAACGCTATACAGGATGGGTTTACACCAATACAAATTTCAAGAATAACAGGCCTCTCAATCCAACAAATAGAAGAATTACGGTAAACGCTTACAAAAGTTAATAAAAAATATCACTTATTAATTTAGGTGATATTTTTATTTGTTTTAAGAATAATTAACTTTGCTATTAATGTTAAGCAGAGTTTTTATTTTATATTTATAAATAATCTAACTAATTTTATTTTATTTAAACTTTAGGAGGCAACCATATGTCAATAAAAGAAGTCAAAGAATTCTTAAATCAATCCTATAAAATAGAAAAACGCATAGATAGCAAATTAGAACAAATTAAAACATTAAAAGTCTTAGCAGAAAAAGTAAATTCAGTTTTCAGTGATATGCCCAAAAATCCTGTAATGAATCCTCATGTTATGGAAGAAACAATCAGTAAATTAGTTGATTTAGAAGCAGAAATTTCTGATGATTTAAAAGATTTAGTAAAAACCAAAGAAGAAGCAATACACTTTATTAAATCTATTGAAAATAAAGAGTTTCAAATGATTCTTGAATTAAGGTATTTGTGTCATAAAAGTTGGGAAAATATTTCAGATAATTTAGGTTATGATTTACGTTACACTTTTAAGATCCATGGAAAAGCTTTAAAATTTGCTGATTTTTCTAAAGAAGACACTAAAAGACATTAAAAGACAGTTATTGTTTATGCTATTATTAAAATGTGAAGGTATAATAAAATAAATTATATTTTCAAAGTTACTTCTTAAAAGTTCTGCTTTGTCCAATGTTTTTTTAAATGATAAAAATAACAAAATAAGTATTCCAGCAAATATTTGCCGGATTTTTTTATATCTATTCAGCAAAAGAAAGGGTTATTTATATGGAAAAATCTTGCAAGTATTGCTGGAAATCACATAAAGAAGGTTTTGTTTGTAACAAGAAGCTTGGCGGAAAGAAAAAACAAAATACAGAAGCTATTAAATTCAGAAACTCTTTAAAATGGCAAAAGAAACGTGAAGAAATAAAAGAAAGAGACAATTATTTATGTCAGATATGTATCAGAAACTTATACAACACATATAGACAGTACAATTACGAAAATTTACAAGTTCATCATAATGTTCCAATTAATGAAGTTAATAAAGTTAATGTAATTAATGGTAATGATAAGCTTAATTTAGATTCAAGTAATTTACTTACAATTTGTAGCTATCATCACAAGCTTTGTGAAAGTGGTGAGATAAGTTTTAATGAAGTTAACAGGATAATTCAAGAACAAAATTCAGGAACAAAGCTCAATTAAATCAATTAATTTAAATCAACTAATCGATAAAATTAAAATCGATAAGACTAAAACTAAGATTTAAGTAAAAATCTGAAACTATTAAATAATCAGGAGTCTAATATGGCAAATAACTTTAAATTCAATGATTATAAAACTAAAAATCTAAATAATTTAGGCCTTGCTCGTCCTTTTGATGATCAATATGCTCATTCAATCCTAACCGGAAGTATTGGATCAACAGCGTTTTCTCCACTTTTCTTTGGTGATAATGTCTACACTCAAACTGTAATTCCCGAAAATGATCCTCCGATTGCCAAGCATGGTAATGTTTGGATTAAATTATCCGGAACAAGTGATCCTCACATAGAAGAAGATATTTTAGGAGACTTTGCCAAAGCTGAAGAAGTTGCCAAAGATTATGGACTCTTTGATGAAATGCCAAATGATTACGTATGGCATTATGTTTTCATGGGTTGGTTTAATTATCAAGCGTTTCCCCAAATGGATATCAATCAACTTCAATGCATAGATACCGAAGCAATACTAGCTCTTTTAAAACCTTCTCCAACCATATCTCATTTATATGAATTAAAGATTGCTCAAGGAGCATATCGCAATAAAGAAATAAAAGTTTTAGATGCAAGATCTTGGACTAATTGTTTTAAACATGATTTTGTCAGTGAAAACAATTGGATGCCAGATGAAGACCATTATTCCTTATTACAGCTTGTTCCTAAAGATTTGCATGATGATACTTCAAGTAGCAGTAGCTCATTAACGAGTAGCTTGTCAACAAGTACATCAACCGATAACGATAAATATCATTATGGCTGCGACACTCAATATCAAACTTATTACCAAGTAATAAATACTTATAGGAAATATTGTTATGACACCACGATCACAACATAGAGAATTATGTTAAATTTTATGGATTTTAATAAATTTTATAATTTCATAAAAGTTTAAATTTTTGAATTTTTAAATTTTTAAATTTTTAGATTCTTTAAACAACTAAAATTTGGAGTAAAAATAATGGCAGAAAATATTAACAAAACAGAAATAATCAATAAAATCAAAGAACATAAAATTGCAATAAAGAATCTTTGCAAAAGTTATGGAAAAATAAGCAATGAGGACAACAAAGACAATAAAAACAACGAAAATAACTTAATAAAAAAGAAAATAAATATCTATCATAAAATATACAACAAAACTTATTATCCAATTATTACCGGTTTTGATAGCAACCTTAATGATAAATATTTTCCTTTACTTTATAACAGCACGATTTCACCTTTATTTAATGACGATAATGTTTATAAAAAGCAAAGCGGTGAAACAATAATACATGGTAATGTCTTAATATCACTTTCTGGAAACAATCATAATTACATAGATGATGATGGAAATGAAATTATCGGTGACTTCAAACTTGCCGATCAAAAAGCAAAAAGTATAGAGCTTTTCACTAATGATAGACCAAACGGTTACGTATGGCATCATGTTTTTATGGGTTGGTTTGATAGTTCTTGTTATCCGTTAATTAATGATGGCATGAGTATAGATAACTTTCTTTCTGAATATAGAGAACCATATTATTATCAATATACAAGTAATCCATATATCTTTGAATCACAACAACCTTTTAATTATTATGACAAAAAAGTAAGCAATGTCAGAACTTTAGATGCAAGTAATTGGATAAATTGTCTAACTCTAATGGAAAATGATCTATATTGGACACCTGATTCAAATTCAACTCTTTCACTTATGCAACTTGTAAAGAAAGAACTAATATTGGGTTCTGAATATTTAGATTCCACCGATCAATACGTAATCTACAAAGACAATATAGAAGGCGGATATCAAGGGGACTATACAGAAGATGATCATGATAAATTCAGTAACAGTCAACCAGTAAACCAGTAAACTTAAACTAAATTCAGGAATAAATTATGGTAAATAATTATAAATTTAAGAACTTCAATAGAAATAGATTTAATAATTCTAATAGTTTTGACGGTTTTAATAAATTTAATAAACTAAATAAATTTAATAAATTGAATAATAATCCTGGTTCCGCAAGACCTTTTGACAGCTCATATGCTCATTCAATTCTCACCGGAAGTATTGGATCTTCTGCTTTTTCTCCGCTTTTCTTTGGTGATAACGTTTATACAAAAACTATAATTGAAAATAAAAATAATTCAAAAATATCGAAAGCACCAACAATATCAAATACATCAAAAACGTTAAAAATATCGAAAGCACCTACACCAACAATAAAAAAATATGGAAATATTTGGATTAAACTATCTGGAACTTTTGAATCTCATGTTGAAAACAATATTGTTGGAGATTTTGCCAAAGCAGAAGAAGTTGCCAAAGATTATGGACTTTTTGATGAGATGCCAAATGATTACTTATGGCATTATGTTTTCATGGGTTGGTTTGACTACAGAGCTTTCTCTCAGGTGAATATTAATCAGCTTCAATGCGCAAGTACTGAAGACATATTGTCTCTCTTAAAACCCGAACCTCCGATATCACATCTTTATGAGTTAACAATCGCTCAAAAAACATATAAAAACGACAAAATGAAAGTCTTAGATGCAAGATTTTGGTCAGAATGTTTCAAACATGACTTCGACAGCATTAGTAATTGGGTTCCCGACGATAGACATTATTCTCTTTTGCAGCTTGTACCGAAAAGCATACATGACGGTACTTCAACTGACAATAACAATACATGGGATAACGGTTTATCTAAAAACAATTTATCCACAAATAATGAAAATTATCATCAAGGTTCTGAAGTTCAATATCAAACTTATTGTCAGATAATGAATATTCACAGGAAATATTGTTATGACATGACAAATACAAATTTTTCTTAAAACTATAAATTTTTTAGTTTAAAAGCTAACTTAAAAATTATAAAATTGGAGTAACCAATGACAAATAACATTAATGAACAAATTTCAAAAATAAAAAAAATAAGAAGACCCATCAAAAAAGAAGAAATAATTGATTATCTTAAGGAATATAAAGCTGCTATGAAAGAGCTTGATGAAAGTTACAACAAGCTAAGCGATATTAATAATCAAACAAAAAATTCAATATCAAACAGAAATAATATCAACACCACCAACAACAACGACGTAAAATATAATTATTATCAAATATATAATGAAACCCATTACCCGATCATTACAGGTTTTGAAACTAATCTTAACGACAGATATTTTCCGCTTAATTATAATAATATTTATTCGCCTTTATTTAATGACGCCAATGTTTATAAAAACCTATCAAACGGGAAATATGGCAATATTTTTATACCTTTATCGGGAAATAATCATGATGACGGATACGATATAGCAGGTGATTTCGAAATTGCCGATCGATGGGCAAACAACAATAAATTGTTTATAGGTAACAGACCTGAAGGTTACGTATGGCATCACGTATTTATGGGATGGTTTAATAACAGACAAAGACCAATCGGCGACTGTGCAAGTATAGACAATTTTCTCAGCACTTATCGTTCTCCAAATTTTGAACAATATTATAACTCTATTTATATTTTTGATTCAGATCAACCGTGTTATTACTACGATAAAGAAATTGGCAAAGTTCAAACTTTGGACGCAAGCAGATGGGTAAGTTGTTTTAATAAATACAATACCAATTATTTTTGGAAACCAGATCTTGATTATGCTTTATTACAACTTGTTAAAAAAGAATTAGTTCTAGGCTCAGAATATTTAGACTCCTGCGATCAATACATAATCTACAAAGATAATATAGAAGGCGGATATCAAGGGGATTATACGCAGGATGACTACGACAAATTTAGAGATTTAACTTAATAAGAAGGTAAAAAATCATGAATAAATGCGGCAATTGTTTGGAAAGGAAAATTAGAAGCGAAAGTATTTATAAATATGAAAGTTTAGGACATGCTCGACCATATTCGACTTACAATCAAATTAATCCAAATAGACAAGTAAATGGATTTAATGCAACAGAATCAATATTTACAAATACCGCTCTCCCGCGATTTCATTTTTCGCCTTTATTTCCAGATAATTTAGTCTATCAAAATAATGGTTTTATTGGGAATTTTTGGTTTAATTTGCAAGGATATAGACTGGGGCGAAATGGAGATTTAGATACTTGTCTTATCGCCGCAAATGCAATAAATCTTTTCCCGCCAGGCACTATTATTAACCGAAACACTTACGCACCGGCAAATTATACTTGGCATCATGTGTATATGGGATGGTTTAATTTCGCAAATCAAAATCTTGTAAACGGAATGAGCATTAATGCTATTATTCAACAAGTAAATGCGCAACAACAGCAAATATTAATAAATAATGTTAACGTAGCATATTATGATGCCACAAATTGGCAAAATAATGGATATATTCCTTTGGGGCCAAATCAAACCTTATCTCTTATGCAATTAGTTGATTCGTATGTACACGGTCGCAGCAGACCACATTATGGATCTTGCCAACAGGGAGGCTATTGATTAACACATACACATTATAACCATGGCTGTGTGGCGTTTAGTTCAAAAGAATTTTTTGAAAAAGGTTGAGATAAATTTGTTTTCCAAAAATAAAATAATTATCATTTTATTAATTAATATTTTTTTTAGAATATTTATTAGTAACGAAATTTTTATATATGCATCTGGAGAAAATGTAATGATAGAATTAAGATATTCAGAATTTACTTGCCCCAAATATAGCAAAAGAGAAATTAAAGATTTTGAACTTGAAAATGGAATTAAAATATTGCCTTTGATGAAAGAATTGTACACTGATAAACTAGATCTTAGGGATTTAAAGTTTATTGCTCGCAAGATGAGTAATGAATTATTTTGTAATGAAAGAGATATATTTATTAGTCGTATTATTAATATTGAAGAAACATTGGATATATATAATTGGGTTGGAGATGATAATTTTTTACCCGAAAAAGAATTGGCTTTATTTGGAGATAATGGAATTGGAGATGTTTTTTTCTTAGATACCAAAGGAGACATTTGGTATTATCCACACGAAGGAAAAAGTATTAATTTTTTAAAATTCATTAGGTTAGTTATTTAATCCCCCCACTCAAAATCCCCCAACTTTGAACGACAGCCCCACACCCACCGCCCCCTCTCATTTACACACACAAAAATTTTCCATGTATTTTTTTTGAGGGTTCCAAAAAGCAGGTATAATTTTTTAATATTTATGTTGAAAATATACAAATGAAACTATATCCAATGGTATTTATCATTGGATTTTATTTATTTATTTAATTTAAGGAGTGTATTCGTTTATGAAAACTAGTTTTTTAAAATTTAGTAAATGTTTTTTGCCATTAGTTTTTTCGTTATTTATGTTTTTTATGGCATCGTCGGTATTCGCAGACGGTAAAATAAGAGAAGGTTCAAGCGGTGGTAAGGTATTAGTTGTAGAAGATGGAAACAAAATAAGACAAGGTTCCAGCGGTGGCAACGTTCTTTACGTAATAGATGGAAATAAAATAAGACAAAGTTCTAGCGGTGGTAGTGTTTTATGTGTTATTGACGGAGATAAGATAAGGCAAGGTTCGAGTGGCGGTAAAGTTTTATTTGTAAAAGACGGAAATAAAATAAGACAAGGTTCCAGCGGTGGCAATGTTCTATATGTAATAGACGGAAAAAATATTAGAAGAGGTTCTAGCGGTGGCAGTACAATAGCTGTTTTAGATGGAGCTGTTAGCCAATCGGGGCTGTTGGCCTTTATTTGTTGTTATCTGGCAAGTTAAAAATCAATAAAACAGAAAGAAGAAATTTAGAATGAGCAAATATGAAAATATTTCCATTGAAAAATTGAAGCCATATGAGAAGAATGCTCGAATTCATAGTGACGAACAGACTGAAAAGATTGCCAAAAGTATTGATGAATTCGGTTTTATAAATCCTGTTTTAATTGATTCAGATTTTAATTGATTCAGAATTTAGAATTATAGCAGGTCATGGAAGAGTTTTGGCGGCTAAAAAGATCGGCATGGAAGAAGTTCCATGCCTCTTTATTGAGCATTTAAGCGAAGAACAGAAGAAAGCTTACATAATTGCTGACAATAAATTGGCTTTGGATGCTTCTTGGGATATGGAAATTCTTAAATCTGAGCTTCTTGATTTAAAAGAATTAAACTTTGATATTAATTTAACCGGATTTGATCTCGATAATTTAGATTTTGGCTTTGATTTTGACGGGAATGATGTGAATAATGAAGCTTACGAAGATGATTTTAATCTTAGTAAAGAGCTTCCGAAAGAACCAAAATCTAAGTTTGGAGAAGTTTACCAGTTAGGAAATCATCGTTTGATGTGTGGTGATGCCACCAAACAAGAAGATATTTTAAAACTTGTCGACGGTAAAAAGATAGATTTATTTATAACAGATCCACCTTATAACGTAAATTATCAAGGTAGAACAAAAAATAAACTAAAAATTCAAAATGACAAAATGAAATCAGATGATTTTGTCTTGTTTTTACAAAACGCTTTTTTAAATGCCGATAGAATCATGAAACCTGGTACATCGTTTTATATTTGGTTTGCAAGCAAAGAAACCTTAAATGTTTATAATGCTTGTAAGAATATAGGAAAAAATAGTAATGAAAATTGGGAAATCAAACAACAGATAATTTGGTTTAAAAATAAATTCGTTATAGGTAGACAAGATTATCAATGGATTCATGAACCCTGTATTTATGGCTGGAAAAATGGCGAAGCTCATTATTTTACAGACGATAGAACTCAAACAACTGTTTTGGAATATGATAAACTTCAAAGAAACGAAGATCATCCAACCATGAAACCAGTAAAATTGATTGCAAAATTAATTGAAAACAGCAGTAAATCAAATAATAATGTTCTAGATTTATTCGGTGGTTCAGGTACAACCTTAATAGCTTGCGAACAACTTAATAGAAAATGTTTCATGATGGAGCTTGACCCAAGATATGTTGATGTGATCATCAAGAGATGGGAAGATTTAACTAATAAAAAGGCTGTGAAAATAATTGAGTAAACAAAATTTAAATGACCAAGCCCAAGAAATCTTAAAAATAGCTGAAAAACACGGAGTAGAACAAAACTTTTTCTTTCTCACAACGTTTAAACGATATCAAGTGCAAATCAAAATGCTAATAGAACTTGAAAAAACCATTAATGAAGAAGGAATTACTGTTAAAAAAGCATACAATCAAGGAATCAAAAACACTTATGTTCACCCTGCCATTTCGGCATATAACAAAACCGCAGATTGCGCCAATAAAACGGTCGCAACCCTCATTAGAATCATCATGAATATGAGAAATAGTACTGAGGATATTGATGACGATCCACTTTTGAAGATTTTAAATGGCAGTTGATGGTAAAAAATAATTAGAAAGCATGATATTATGGAGAAATTAGAAAATTTAAAAGACTTAAAAACGCTAAAAACTTTAGGATATCAATATGCTAAATCAGTTATAGACAACAAAATATCTGCTCCAAAATATGTGAAACTTCAATGCCGAGAATTTATAAAGATTTATGAAAGCGAATCTGATAATAACTTTCAGTACTTCTTAAATCATAAAAAACTAAAACAAATTGAATCAATTTTAAAGTTTTTGATTATGCCCAGAGGATTAAAGTCTGGTAAGTCAATTTATGATTGTTCTTGTGGATATCAGTGGCTTTTCTATGAATCTGTTTTATGTGTTGTACACAAAGAAAATCCAAATAAAAGGCGCTATGAAACTGCAATTTTAGAAGTCGGAAGGAAGAACTTTAAGACTTTCACGATTGCAACAATCTTTATTTTATTGTTTTTATTAGAGCCAAAGTTTTCTAAGTTTTATAGCGTGGCTCCTGATGGAGCTCTTTCTCGTGAAGTAAAGACTGCGATTGAAGAGATTTTGAAGTCTAGTCCATTGGTTTATTATAAAAATTACAATAACAGTAACAATTCAGATAATTTAAAATGTGAAAATAAACAAAATAATGAAACAGCAATCTCAAAACTTAAAAACAGATTTAAGATTTTAAGAGATTATATTGAGTGCAATTTAAACAATAATCGTTATATTCCACTAAATTATTCAAATAGTAGGCTAGACGGCAAACTTCCAAACGTTTTCTTGGCTGATGAAGTTGGAGCACTACCTAATTCTTATGCTATTGAAAGTATGAGAAGTGGGCAACTAAACATCTTAAATAAGCTTGGCTGTATAATTTCAACAAAATATTCGAGTATGAATAATCCATTTGAGAACGAAATAAGTTACGCAAAGAAAGTTTTAGATAAAATTGAAAAAGATGAAACTCTCTTTGCCCTTCTTTATGAACCGGATGACATAGAGAATTGGACAACAAACGACAATATTTTGATTCATGCCAATCCTGTAGCTCTAGAAATTAACGAAATATGGGAAGATTTAAAAAAGAAAAGAGCAAGAGCTCTAATTTGTGAAAGTGCTCGCGAAAACTTTCTCACAAAACACTGCAACATCATATATCAAGGAGCTGGAACTGAAAGTTTCATTGACATTAAAGATCTAATTAATTGTCGAATAAACAAAATTGATTGGAACGAAAGGCAAGTTTATGTTGGTGTTGACCTTAGCATAACAACTGACAACACAGCAGTTGCTATGGTTGCCGAGGAAGACAATAAAATACTTGCTAAAGTCTTTTGTTTTATTCCAGAGGGAAGAATTGAAGAAAAAAGTAAGTTTGAGAGATTGGATTATTTTTCTTTAATTCAGAATAAAAAAATAGATTATGAAAAAAGAAAAGAGGAAATAAGAAACAAGGAAAGTGAATGTTTCGCTTGCGGCAACAAAACAATAGACTATAGCTTTATTGAAGATTTTGTCTTTAATCTTGAAAAAATCTATGGAGTAACAATAAAAGCTATTGGTTTTGACAGATATAATTGCTTGTCTTCAGCTCAAAAGTGGAATCAAAAGTATAATACAATTGAAATTAGACAACATAGCGATACTTTACATCCTGCCACAAAGTTACTTTCTGAAAAGATTATTAATGGTGAGTTTGTCTATGAAAAAAATAAATTACTTGAAATAAATTTTGAAAATGCCAGATGTGTCTATGATACAAATCTTAATCGTTATGTCACCAAAAAGAGGTCAAACGGTAAGGTTGACATGATTATGGCTCTTATTAATGCCGTTTATTTGTTACAAAAAGATGTGATTTTTAGTGATGGGTTTGTGTTTCAAATAATTTAATTTATTTAATTTATTTCTGCACCATTTTTTTCTTTGACGCAAAGAAAACGGTGCCCAAAAGAAACATGCGGCTCTAAATTGTCTCCTGCGGAGACAAAGTCGCCGCTAAATAGTGTCGCATTTATAATTACTTTCTATAAAAGAAAGTAATCAAAGAAATTAAAAAAATTGAGGAGGTAAATGAGGTAAATAATGAATCTTTTTGATATTTTTAAACATAAACAAGAAATTAAAAATAAACAAGAAAGAGGAAGTCCAGTAACTTCTCTAAGAGGAGTTAATGAAAGAGAAAACCCAATAACTCCACCAATAGACGATTGTCTACTTAATGCTCTTTTGAATCCGCAGATGATTGATGCAAAGAAAGCTATGAATATTTCTGCGGTTGCTGAATCGGTTAACTTGATTTCTGAAACTGTTTCTATGATTCCGATAAAGCTATATCGAGAAGAAATAAGTCAAATTGATGGTAAGATAACTAGGAAAACAATTGAAATTCAAGATGAAAGAACTTCTCTTTTAAATGATGACACAAAAGATACTCTTGATGGCATTCAATTTAAGAGAGCTATGGTTAGAGACTATCTTCTTTTTGGTGGAGCCTATGCCTACATAAATAAGCAGAAAAATAAGGTTAAATCTATAAATTATGTATCTAATTCATACATAAATATAATCTCAAATAATGACATAATTTTTAAAGATTATAACATTTTAGTAAATGATAAAACTTTTAAACCTTTTGAATTTATAAAAGTTTTAAGATCAACAAAAGATGGAGCAACCGGCATAGGAATAATTGAAGAAAATAAAGAACTTTTGTCAGTTGCATATTCGACGCTTTTGTTTGAACAAAACTTAATTTCAACCGGTGGGAACAAAAGAGGATTCATCTCATCAGAAAATACGCTCTCAAAAGAAACAATCAGTGCCTTAAAGCAAGCTTGGCAGAATCTTTATTCAAATAATCAAGAAAACGTAATTGTTTTAAATAAAGGGCTCTCTTTCAAAGAATCTTCAAATACTTCTGTTGAAATGCAACTAAATGAGAACAAAAAATCTATGAATTCTGATATTAAAAGTATTTTTGGGATTCCAAACAATAGTAGCAATAACAACAATTTTGACTATTCTTTATTTATAAAAACAGCAATTATGCCAATTCTAACAGCTATAGAATGTGCTTTAAACAGAGATTTCTTACTTGAAAAAGAAAAGAAAAACGATCAAGAGTCCTTATACTTTGCTTTTGATACCAAAGAGATAATAAAGGGCGATATTAAAACTAGATTTGAGGCCTATAGGACAGCTTTAGATTCAAATTTAATGCAAATTGATGAATGTAGATATATGGAAGATTTAGAGCCTCTTGGACTTAATTTCATAAAATTAGGTCTTAGTGATGTGCTTTATAATCCAGCTACTAAGGAAGTTTTCACACCAAATACTGGGCAAGCAGTTAATATTGGTGATGATTTAACGAGAGGTGATCAAATTAATGAGAATAGAAATTAGAAACGATTCAATAACTGTCGATGGTTATGTCAATGCCGTTGCCAGAGATTCAAGTATTATGCTTGATGACAACGGAGAGAGATTTGTAGAACAGATACAGCCTAAAGTTTTTCAAAGAGCAATTGATAGAAGTGATAACATAGTTTGTCTGTTAAATCATGAAGACAATAAATTTTTAGCTTCAACAAAACAAGGTAATCTTGAACTTTTCGAAGATAACATCGGATTAAGAGCAATCTGCAAAATATCAGATAGTGAGATCATAGAAAAAGCAAGAAATCAAAAGCTTCGAGGCTGGTCTTTTGGTTTCGAATCACTAAAAGAAAGTGAGGAACTCATAAAAGACGGACCAAATGAATTAAAAAGAAGATTCGTTGAAGATATGAATCTTTTAGAGGTTTCAATAATTGATGACAGAAAAATCCCCTGCTATGTTGGAACTTCAATTGAGACTAGATCAAGAGATGGAACAAATGGAACAAAAGAAACTAAAGAAGAAATTTAGAAAAAAGAAAAGTCGAATACAGATGCGAATATTTTAAACCAAAATATTTTGAAATCGTCAAACCAACAGATATGTCAAATACAACAATTCAAGCAATATCTGTTTTTGACTATACCCCATATGAGGAAATATTAAACAAAATTCAATCAATTAAATTTAATTAATTTAAACAAAAATTTCAGGAGTGATTTATATGTCAGAACTTAAATACTTAACAGAACAAAAAAACGAGAAAACCGAAGAAATGAAAAAGATTCTAAACACTGCCAAAAAAGAAAAAAGAGCCATGACTGAAGCAGAACTAGCAAGCTTTAATGATTTAAAAACAGCAATTGAAAATATGCAAAAGACTATTGAAGCCGAGGAAGAAATCAGAAAAGAGGAGATCACAGAAAATATGAAAGAAAATGAAAATTCAAGCTCAAATACAGAAAA
Source organism: Candidatus Improbicoccus pseudotrichonymphae (assembly GCA_036322855.1). Lineage (GTDB taxonomy): Bacteria > Bacillota > Clostridia > Oscillospirales > Acutalibacteraceae > Improbicoccus > Improbicoccus pseudotrichonymphae. Next base: position 639,733 of record AP027924.1, on the reverse strand, counting down.
TAGAGCCAAAAAAATAAATGAAAACGACAAAAACGACAAAGAAAATAAGGAAGAAAGAGCCTTTGCAGACTTCATAAAATCCAAAACACTTGGAATTGAAACTAGATCAGTAAACCTTGATTTTGCAAACAATGGTGTAATTGTCCCAAAAACTATTGCCAAGAGAATAATTGAAAAAATAAAGGAAATATGCCCTATTTATTCATTGGCAGAAATCTATAATATTAAAGGCAACTTAGTTGTCCCCTATTATGGACCAGATGGAACAGATGATATAACTTGCGCATATCAACAAGAATTTACTGATTTAACCAGCAAAAGTGGCAAGTTTACTAGCATAGAGCTTAATGGTTACCTAGCCGGAGCACTCACAAAAGTCTCTAAAATGCTCATAAACTCTAATGAATTTGGTGCAACTCAACTAGTAAACTTTGTAGTAAAACACATGTCTGAGGCAATCTCTAACTTTTTAGAAAACGAATTATTAAACGGAAGCGGGACTAATGCATGCCAAGGAATAATAACCGGAGCAACAAACGTTATAACGACGACAGGTACAACGATAAGCTCCGACGATTTAATAGACTTACAAGAAAGCATTCCAGACATATATCAAAGAAATTCTGTCTGGATCATGAATCACAAGACAAGGGCAATAATAAGAAAATTAAAAGATTCAAATAACAATTATTTATTAAATCCAGATCTAACAGCAGCTTGGGGTTATACTCTATTAGGTAAACCTGTCTACACAACAGATTCACTATCACAACCAACATCGGGAACAAAAGCTATAATTTACGGCAACATGACAGGTCTAACCGTCAATATTCACGAAAACATAAACATAGAAGTTCTAAGAGAACACTTTGCAATCCAGCATGCAATAGGTATAGTAGGTTGGATTGAGGTTGATTCAAAGGTAACGGATCAACAAAAGCTTGCAGTTCTTCAAATAAAACCAGTGACTCCATAAAATCTAAAAACATATGGATTTTAATAAAGATAAAAGAAAAAATAAAAGAAAAAAGATATAGGTGTAATTCATGAAAGTAAGTGAAATAACAGTAGAAAACCTAGCTTTTTATTTAAAGTTAGATCATCAAAATCTAACAAACGAAGAAATCGCAGAACTAGAAATTTTTCTTGACTCTGCGAAATCTTTTATTGTTTCTTATACAGGACTAAATCTAGAAAATTTAGATGATTATAATGAATTTGTAATTGCCATCTATGTTTTATGTCAAGATATGTACGATACCAGAAGCATGTACATAGACAAGAGCAATTTAAATAAAGTTGTTGAAGCTATTTTGGGATTTCATCATACCAATCTTTTGTGAGGTGAAAATATGTACATAAACATAGGCAATCTCAATAAAAAGATTCAAGTAATTAGTTATATAATCACAAAAGATGAAAATGGATTCCCAATAAAAACAGAAAATATAGAACTTGACACTTGGGCACAAGTTACAAATACAAGTGGAACAGAAATGCAGCGTTCTAATTCTGATTTTTCTGAGACAAAAACTAGGTTTTTGATAAGGACTCCAAATCAAAGGACTCCAAATCAAAGGACTCCAAATCAATCGATTTTAACCATTAACAAGGACATGGTTATTAAGTTTAGAAATCAAATTTTTGAGATTATTTATATAAACGATTATAGCTATGACAAAGATTTTACAGAGATTATGACAAAGTTGGTGATAAAGTAATGGCAAATTTCGAAACAGACTTTGATGCAGACAAAATCTTTCCAAAAGCTCTGTTAGATGAGGGCTTAGCGACTGAAATGATAAAAGCAGGTCAAGATATTTTACTTCCAGCGATTCAAAGAAACGCTAACAAACATATTGGAAAAACACGTGCGCTATCTGGTTCTTTAAAAAAGACTAAAGTTAGCGTTACAAGCGCAGGAGATGTACTTGGGGGTGTTAATTTTACAGGCAAAGATAAAAACGGTATGGCAAACGCTCAAAAGGCAATTTGGATCGAATACGGAACTGAAAATTTTGATGCAATGCCAATGGTTAGACCTGCTGTTGTAGCTTCTGAATCTGCGATAAAAGCTGCAATGAATAGAGTTTTTGAACGTAAAGTTAAATAAGTTTAAATGAGGCCAAATTATGAATATTAACCCAAAAATAGAAGAAATATTTCAGAATTTTGAAGTGAATGGAACTAAAATTCCCATCTTTTTTATGAATTATAGTGGCAAATCTGATATTTATTTAACTTATTATACCTGGATAGAGAAGCCTTTAGCTTTTTCTGATGATGAATATCAAGAAGAAGTGGCAAATATCACAATTGATATCTGGTCAAAAACCAATTACAAACAAATTGCAGAAGCAGTAAAGCAAAAACTTAAAGACAACAATTTTATGTGGATAGATAATGGTCCTGAAAGCTATGAAAGTGATACTAAGTATTATCATTTACCGATGAATTTTTATATAGAATCATCGGAAGAGGTAAGCTAATCAAAATAACAAAAAATATAAAAATTTAACAAAAAAAGAGGTAATCAAAATGGCCAACATAGGCATGAAACTATTAAAATATGCAATTCTCAGCGAAGACGAAACAACTTATGGTATAGTAAAAACAATGGGCAAAGCAATATCGGCAAGCATTTCAATAAACACAAGTGAAGGATCTCTCTATGCAGACGATACGCTTGCAGAGTTTGAAACTTCTTTTCAAAGTGCAAACGTAACTCTTACGCTTGACGACGACAATGACACTGTCTTTTCAGAAATTCTTGGCAAAACAATGGATACCACCTCAGGAATTGTGAGTTCTAGCATAAACGATAACAGTCCTTACATAGGTTTTGGCTACATTGTCAGTAAAGTTAAAAATAATGTAAAAACTTATAGAGCACAATTCTTTCCAAAAATTAAGTTTAAGCCTTTTATTCCAGACGCCAACACCAAGGGAGACTCCATAACTTATGGAACCCCAAGTATTGAAGGCACAACCATTGCCAATAACTCAGGAATCTGGGAACAACATGTAGACAAAACAACCGAAGCTGAGGCAATAACTGCATTAACTGCATTTTTTGTGCAAGTTACACCACCAATTAATGATTAAAAAATAAAATAAAATAAAATAAAATAAAAATTAAAAATTTTTTAAAAAAAAAAAAATAGAAACGAGGAATAAAATGCTAGATAATCTCACATATTTAGAGACAAAAACAGAAAAATATCCCATGGCTTTTACATTAAACGTGATGGAATCTATACAAAATGAGTATGGAACTCTAAATAATTGGTCAAAACTTCTTCAGGATGAAAAAGAACCCAACATAAAGGCTTTGAAATTCTTTATTTTGGAAGCAATCAAAGAAGGAATAGAGATTGAAAATAAAGATACAAAACCACCAAACATGAAAGAGGTAGGAAGAATTCTCACAGAAGTTGGAACTCAAAAATCAGCAGAAACAATCAAAAATCTAATCGTAAATTCAACCAAAACAAGTGAAAATAGCGAAAGTGAGCAAGACTTAAAAAACGAGAAGACCACGCAGATATAAATAAAACAACATCTATAGACTTTGCGTGGCTTTTATTCGTTGGTGTTAAACTTTTAGGATTTACTGAAAAAGAAATAGGACATTTTACTATAAAAAAGTGGAATCTTTTATTTCAACAATTTCAAGTGTATTATAATTTCAAGACAAAACAGTATCTTTTTAAAGAAACCTGGAAAGAAGAAAATCCAAATGGTTGGCTACCGTTTTAGTAAAAGAGGTGATTAAAAATCGGAAACACCACAACATTCGGTGGAACTATAAAGCTTGAAGGCGAAAGAGAATACAGACAAGCTATCTCACAAATTAATGGAGATTTAAGAGTACTTGGCTCTGAAATGAGCAAAGTAACTGCTGAATTTGGTAAAAATGACAAAAGTGCCGAAGGTCTTGCTTCTAGAAATAAGGTTCTTTCAGAACAAATTGATAAACAGAAAGATAAAATAAACACACTTAAAGGTGCTCTTGAAAACTCATCTGAGAAATATGGTGAAAATGACAAAAAGACTCAGGGTTGGCAGGTACAGCTAAATAAGGCAGAAGCCCAATTAATCTCCATGGAAAAAGAACTAGGTAATAACAAGAAAGCCATGGAAGAAGGCACAAAGGCTACAGATGAAAGCAAAGAAAATCTAAATGAATTTGGTGAAAGTGCTGAAAATGCCGGACAGAAAGCTCTAACTCTTGGAGATATCATCAAAGCAAATTTAATCTCTCACGCAATAATCGAAGGCCTAAAAATGCTTGGCAATGCTTTCAAAGATGCCTTCAACTATGTGAAAGATTCTATAACAAATGCTGCAAAATACGGCGATTCTATGCTGGAAATGTCAACTAAAACAGGCGTTTCAACTAAAACTCTTCAAGAGTTAAGTGCAGTAGCAGAACTCTTAGATGTAGACTTAAACACAATCACAAGCTCAATGACTAAAAACATAAAATCTATGTCAAGCGCCGCAGACGGATCAAAAACCGCAAGCGAAGCCTATTCCAAGCTCGGAATAAATGTAAAAGATGCAAATGGGCAATTAAGAAACAGCGAAACAGTCTACTGGGAAACAATAGACGCCCTCAGAAACATGGAAAACGAAACAGAACGTGATGCTCTAGCTATGCAACTTTTAGGTAAATCTGCACAAGAATTAAATCCTCTAATCAAAATGAGCGCCCAAGATTTAGAAGAATTAAAAAATAAAGCCTATGAAATGGGATCAATTCTCTCAGAAGACACCTTAAACTCATTAGGAAACCTTGATGACCAAATGCAAATCTGGCAAGGAACTTTAAAAGCAACTGCTAACTTAATTGGAGCACTCTTTGCTCCAGCCATGACAGAAATTATGGAATCCGCAAACGAAGTAGGAAGTGCATTCAACAATTTAATAGTTGCAATCATGAACGGCGAAGAAGATATAGATGCCCAAATGGAAGAGTTTTCGCAAGCAATCACTAGATTAACACTCAAAATCGCAGAAAAAATGCCAGAATTCCTAAGACTTGGCGGCATAATCATAAAATCAATATTCGATGGCCTAATGGGAGCAATAGTAAACTTTTTACCACAAATTGCCGGAGGATTACTCTTAATCGCCGGAGCAGTAATAGCTTTTGGCCCAACTTTAATGACTGCATTCACAACATTAGCTCCAATTGTCAGTAGCGGACTTGCCCTTCTAAGCTCCTTAGTTATAACTTGGCCAATAGCACTTGGAGCAGCAATCATCGGAGCTTTAGCTCTGTTTTGGCCTCAAATATCAACATTATTTTCAAATATTTGGAGTGGGCTTTCAAACTTTATTTCAAATCTTTGGAACAACATAAAAAACTTTCTTAGCGAAAACTGGAGTAACATACTTTTATTTATAACAAGTTGGCCATTAGCCCTCATCAAAACTCTATCTAACTTCTGGCCTCAAATTTCAAGTTTCTTAAATAATTTATGGTCAAACATAAGCAATTATTTATCTACAACCTTCAACAATATCTCAAATTGGTTCAAAAACTTAAGCTCCAACATGTCAATAAAGTCAAAAGAAGCTATCGATACTACAATAAACTGGTTCAAACAACTCCCAAGTAGCATTTTAAATGCAATATCAAGTGCAATTACAAATATCATAAGTTGGGGCAATCAACTAGTAACAAATGGCAGAGAAGCAGCACAAAATCTAACAAACACAGTTATTAACGGAATCAAAAATCTTCCAAATGAACTAACAAACGTAGGCAAAAACTTAATAAATGGTCTTTGGGACGGAATCAGCAGCTCAATAAAGTGGCTAACTGATAAAATTAAAAGCTTTGCAAATGGTGTCATGAACTCAATCAAAGGCTTTTTTGGAATTGCCTCGCCGTCAAAACTTTTCAAAGATCAAATTGGTAAAAACCTAGCTCTAGGACTTGGCGAAGGCTTTAGTGATGAAATGAAAGAGGTAACAAAAGAAATGCAAAATTCTATACCGACCGAGTTCGATACAAGTGTCAATTCTAGGCTCTTAAATAGCGATATAAACAATCAAATCATACCGTCATCAAATTATTCTAGTAATAATGATGAAACGCTTGTGTGGGCATTTAAAGAGGCATTAAGTGGTATGGCGTTCATAATTGATGGTGATAAATTCGGCGAGCTAGCAATCTCAAAAATAGAGCGGGTGATTTATAATTGAATTATATTATCTGGAATGACACCGACAGCCGAACAATACCTGGGCTTTTGATTTCTGAGTTCCCGGCGATTACGAAGCCAAAAATTAGAACGCAAATCACAGAAATCGAAGGTAAAGACGGAGATATTATTGATAAAATTGGATATCAATCTTATGAAAAAATTATTAAAATTGGCCTTTTGGGTAACTTTGATATAAACAAAATAATTAAATATTTCACTGGAAATGGTCATCTGATTTTATCTTCTGAGCCAGATAAATACTATATTTGTGAGATTTTAGAATCAATTGATTATGAACGTTTGATTAAATTTAGAACTGCAAATGTTAAATTTCATACGCAACCATTTAAGTATTTAAAAGATGAAGAATCTATCGATGTGACAATTACAAATCAAACAAGTATAACTGTTACAAATCAAGGTTTAGAGCCATCTAAGCCGGTTATAACACTTTATGGGAACGATGAAGTTTCACTTGATATTAATTCTTTAACTGTCTTTCAAGTAGTAATCGATGACGAATATATCACTGTTGATTCAAATTTAGAAGATGCTTATAAAGGTTCAATAACAAACCTTAAAAACCGCCAAATGACTGGAATCTTTCCAGTTTTAAATCCTGGAGAAAACACTATAACTTGGACAGGAATTTTAACAAGAATTGTTATCGAACCAAAATCAAGGTGGATTTAATTAAATTGTGAATTTAAATAAAAAATATATATTTTAAATGTATAAAAATGTATAAATTTGACATTTAAATAAATTTTGTTAAAATAGAATCACGTATCTTATGATATAGTTCATAGGTGAGGTGAGGTGATTAATTTGTTAGAAAAAGGTCAAATAAAATTTACTGAAAAAGCAGCCGAAATTGCAAAAGTATATTTTGAAAAGAAAAAAGTAAATGAATTTTTAATAGTTGCACCAAATTTAGAAAAACCGGAAGGCGTCAAAGATTTTTACAAAATTTTGCTGGGCAAGGAACAAGATCCGACAAGTTTACGTAAAGTGTATACAAAAGATATCATGAGGACCGAGAAGTTATTTGAAGTGTCGCTTGTGAGGGAGAGCGGACTTAGTTTTATATTAAGTCCTTATTTAGGTTGTTTGCTCTATATAGCAAAAACACAAGAATCTAAGTATAAAACTATAAAACGTCCGGATTCAGATTGGCCTATGGCAGTCGTAAACGAAAATAATGATAGTGTCATGATTAAATTTATCAGTCATATGAGAACTAAAGCGGTTGATTTGGCGGATTTAGTTTTAGAAATTGAAAAATCAGCTGAATTTGATAAAAAAGATATAGACAGAAATTCAATAAAGATTTTTTTGAAACGTGAACTACATTACACTGATTTAATGAGTCTAACTAATGAAACAGGTAAGTTTATTTTTAAGGCATTCAATGTTAAGAACAAAAGAAACGTTGCTTTAAAAATTGTTTGGCCAGATGATAACGGCATAAACGAAAAGGAAGTTTCTAAAATTTTGGCATATGGAAAATACCGGAATTTTAAAAACGAAAAAGAATTCGAAGAAGGATTAAAAAAAATTAAAAAGGAAGACCGAACACTTTATAAATATTTAAACACACCGGTGTTTGTCAAAAGTTTCAAAAACGCATGCTTAAAAAAAAGCAGTGATACGCAGTATTGGAAATTCACATTTAAGGTTTTCGAATTTCCGTTAATGGATTCTTCTTTTTTAGATTACGTGGGAAAATTAGAAAAAAAAGCTCTTGACTCTAATGCAATTAAAGAACTCAGAAAAGTTTCCAAAAATTTATTAAAAGGGTATGTAGAAATTTATAAAAGAAATCTACTTCCACGAGATACGGGTAACTATAATATCCTCGTAAAGCAAGTTACAGATGGGAACGGTATTCATAAAACACGATTTAATTTATCTGATTTTGGTTTGTTCGAAACTGAAAAGACATTGTTAAAAAATCCAATACTTTTTTGGAAATTCCAAACGAAAGCGGCATTGGATTTGCTCGAACTCAAAGACGATTCTGAATTAAATAGTGAGGGGGAAAAAATCGCTAAATCATCAAAAAAAGTTTTTGAGGATAATCCAAATCTTTTTAAGTATCAAGCTTTATTAAAAAATTACCAACAACTAAACCAACAAAAACTATTGATCGAAAAAAAAGCAAAAAAACTATGTGAAGAATATTTCAAATCAGAAATCACGAAAGAAAAATGCTTTAGTGTTTTCAATGTTGTAAAAGCAGTTATGTGTCTTTACGTAAAATTAAAAGAAGGAAAAAAAGTTCATGAATTTATGAGTGGTGAAATAGAAGAAATCGTTAAAAAATACAAAAAAAGTGCCGAACCTTTGGAAAGAAAATTTTTGGATTTTGTTGAAAGAATACTTTCAGAAAAATACGATACTCCTGAAGATGCATTAACAGATGATTTCTTAATTAATAAGATCTAATGATAAATGATAATATCTTCAAAAGCTTTACCATCTATACGATTATCAATTAAATGATTAATTTCCGAACACGAAAATGCTCTCGAAGAAATGTATGCACCTTCTTCTACTATAACGCTACCCAAAATAATCGTATATGCAAATAGAGGCCTGCTGAAGCGGCTATGATGTACATCTTGTTTTAGTGTAACATTACCCCAAACTAGTGCCATTTCGAACGTGGGGCTATGAGAGTATACGTTATGTATTGTAATATTACCTCTAATTACACTTGATACAAACGTTTGAAAACCAACCTCTGTGTTTGCTTCTAATGTAACGTTTCCATCAATCCGTGCAGATTTAAATGCCCATCTATTAAGGTGTACACCTTCTTTTATTGTAACGTCACCCTTGATTATCGTAGATGCGAATGCACATTCAGCGACGCTTACGCCTTTTTCAATGACAAGATTACCTTCGATCGTCTGATGGGTATACTTGTTCTCATTTTCATCTTGTCCAAAAAAATAAGTAACTGTTTTATTTCCTTGTTCAGTACGCATTGCTTTAGCTGGGTTAAAATCAATTTCCGATACTACGAAAAAAGCTAAAATTGCAAAACTAATAGATAAAATTTTATTACCAATTTTTAATTTTTTCAAATTTTTAATCTCCTTTGTTAAGTTACTTCTATATGATAATCTCAACATATCATAAAAATTGTCCAAAATCAAGCGTCTTTGATAAGAGGTATTGCGAAATAAATATAGTTAAGATGAATTGTATTGCATAAAAAGCAAAACTGAATTTTCTATCATTTCTATTTTTTTAGAATAACAATACGTTTTCCTTCCAAATCTTGCCAAATAGTGTCTGAGAAAACGGTTCATCCGTTTAACGGTGAAAGTATGTGCTTTCCCTACGATATGTTTACTCGGATCTATTAAATTATAAGATTCCCAACCGTCAGTTGCATATATTTTTGCATAGATATGAGAGATTTTTGTGATAATTGTTCAAAAAATTTAGTTTTTCGAGTGCCAATTTAAAATCCAACTAGTTCTTGTTTTTTGCGGTCTACCGCCGCCCAAAGCCAAATATTTTCTTAAAATTTACATAAAGTTCATCTAACTCTAAAACCTCGATCTTTTTTTTGGGGGTTGGATTTTTTTTAAGTTTTTCTACTTTTTGTTTAACCCAATTTATTACAGAATGATGGCCCATGCTAAGCAAACACTCTATCCTTTATGAAACCTATACCTTCGAGGTAATAACGAATCGCCTCATCTTTAACTTCTTTTGAATATACATGTTTATGATTTTGCATGTAATTACACCCACAATTTTTACATAAATATCTTTGTTTTTTAAATACAAATCCACTTTTTGTTTTTTCTTTTCTGTCACATTTTGGTGAGTGTTGTTAAACTAGCTATAGTTTGATATGATGTTATTTAAAAGGAGCTGGTAATATTGTATTTTAAAAAATGCGGCGGCGAAAAACACGTAAAATCTGGATTTATAAGCGGAGAACAACGTTATTTATGCAAAGAGTGCGGTTGTAAATTTGTACCAACGAGGAAAAAAGGCAAGTCAAAAGAGATGAAATTAATGGCAGTTTGGCTGTATTGTCATGGACTTTCAATGCGCACAATTGCTAAATTTTTAAAGGTAAATGTTAGGTCAATTTTCAATTGGATCAAGAATTTTGCAGAAAAAAACTACGTAAAACCCGAACCTAAAAGCGAATCGGTAGTAATCGAGCTAGACGAAATGTGGCATTACTTGCACTCAAAAAAAGCAAGTTTGGATTTGGAAGGCCTGTTGTCGAGATACCCGTCAACTGATCGATTGGGAGTGCGAAGATCGCGATACAAACACATTTATCAAGCTTTATAAACGGCTAAAACTCTGGAATGTTAAGGTTTATTTCAGCGATAAATGGCATTCATATTGCGACTTAATTCCGCCAAAATTGCTTATTCAGACCAAATCACAAAATCATTTAATCGAGAGTAATAACATGCCTCAAAGACACTGGTTTGCACGCTCTCGCCGTAAAACTTGCGTGGTCTCAAGATCTCTTAATATGATAGATTTAACAACCATGCTCTATGCGGCGGTTCATATCAATAATATGATTCGCATAGCTATTTGAACAACACTCCCACATTTTGGGCACTTTATTTCTTTCATCATAATTAAATAATATCAATTATATATCTATTTCGCAATACCTTTTTAAGATCATAAAACTATCAAAAGGAGTTAAAAATGCTAAATATCTATCCATCAAACGAAACTACTTTTGCAGACAACGGACTAAAAATCCTAAAGCCTCTAAAGGCAATAGTCAGAAAAGAAGACAACGGAGATTATTATCTCGATCTAAAAGACACAATAGAAAATCTGGAGTATTATTCAGCCGGAAACATAGTAAGAGCAACAACTCCATGGGGATATCAAGCATTTAGATTAACTAATCCCGAGATAGAAAATAAAAAAATAAACGTAAGAGCTTTTCATATTTATTATGATTCAAATAATTATATAATTAGGGATTCAAACGTTGTTGATAAAAACTGTAATGATGCCTTAGATCATCTAAATTCTGCAACAGATGTAACTAGCCCATTTACAACGCTTTCAGATATACAAGTAGTAAGAAATTATAGATGTGTCAGAAAAACTCTAAATGAGGCAATTTATACAATTTTAGAACGTTGGGGAGGTCATCTTGTCAGAAACAACTTCCATATAGAAATTCGAGATATAATCGGTCAAGACAAAGGAATTGTACTTTCTTATGGAAAAAATATTAAAGCCATAAAATCAATAGAACACTGGAACGACGTTGTCACAAAACTAATGCCAGTCGGCAAAGATGGCCTCCTTCTTCCAGAATTATGGCTTTATTCATACAATGAAAACATAAGGGAAACCAATCCCTATGATATTCCCTACACAAAAGTTATAACTTTTGACCAAAACGATCTCACTCAAGAAGACTTTATGGATGAGTTTGGGAATCCAGATACTAACGGATATCACAATGCTCTTGAAATAGATTTAAGAACGAAAGCATTAAATCATTTAAACGAAAATTCAGTTCCAAAAATAAATTACAGTATTTCTGCATATTTAGAAGACATCTCAGATGTAGGAGACATAATTTATGTAAAACATCCAAAATGTAGAATTGATATAGAAACAAGCGTAATAGCCCTTGAATACGACGTTATAAGCAACAAAATAACAAAAATTGAGTTCGGAAACTTTAAAAATAATCTAAAAAACTTAATAACTAATATTGAAAACAAAATAACAGAAGAAGTAGACAAAAGTGCCGGAGAGACTACTGCTAAGCTAGAAAAAGAACTAATTGAGGCAACAAATAAGATAAATAGTGTCCTTGGTAACTCTTATGTAATCTATGATGGTAGTCAAATCTTAATTTTAGACAAAATACCTAAAGAAGAAGCTATAAATGTAATGAGAATAAACTCTGGTGGCATTGGCTTTAGCCAAACTGGAATAAACGGAACTTTTAACAGTGCCTGGACCATTGATGGTCAACTTGATATGCAAATGATTCAGACTCTTCATCTTACGGCAGACTTAGTAAAAGGAGGAACTCTGAAATTAGGTTCAAACCTTAATGAATCAGGTAAAATCGAACTTTATAATGATTCAAACACTTTAATCTGTGAAGTAAACAAAGAAGGCATCAACATTTATTGCGATGATGGCACAACCATAAGAATGAATGCCAACATTGGCTTTTGTGGCTACGACATAGATGGAGTTACTCCACTTTATTGGGTCTCAAAAGATGAATTCCACATGGAAAAATCAGTAATTGAGCATGAAATAACGCTATCGAATAGACTAAGATTCATTAAACTTGATACAGATTCAAACACTGGAATCGGGGTTGTTGCTTTGGTATAAATTTATATTCAATAAATATAATACCATCCAAATTGGATGGTATTTTTTATACAAATAATGCATTACACAAATTTTTAAATCTGGAGTGAAAGTATGGCCACCTCATCAGATATGTCCACTACCAATCAATATATAAAATATACAATAACAATCACTCAAAATAGCCAAAATATCTCAAATAACACTTCTAATGTTTATGTTTACGTAAGAGTAAGACGCACAAACACCGGCTATACTACTTATGGTACAGGAACTATTTATTGTAAAATAGATGGAACTACCTATAGCGCCAGCATAACTTCGGATCAAAAAATAACAGAAAATGGAATAATTTTATTTTCAAAAACTTTGGATATTACCCACAATTCTGACGGTTCTAAAACTCTAACTTGTAGCTCATGGTTTAGCATGAGCACTGTTAGCTCAAGTGAACAAAGTTATTCTCAAACTCTGACAACAATTCCAAGAGCAAGCTCATTTTCTGGTGGAAATGGTAATATTGGAAGTACAACAAGTATTACAATTAGTCGAGCTACGACAAATTTCACACACATGTTATATTATGATATAGGTGATGGTTGGGAAATATTTGCCAGAAACGTAGGAATTAGCTATACTTGGACGATTCCTACTTCTTTTTATGCAAAGATACCAAATTCAAATAGTGGAACTGGAACTTTATGGTGTGAAACCTATAATGGAAGCACATATATAGGAGCAGCAAGTAGAAGTTTTACATTTTATGTTACAAATTCAAATCCAACTTTTAGTAGTTCACAAATTACATATCAAGATACAAATTCAAATGTAGTAAATATAACAAATAATGATCAATGGATTGTAAGAAATAAGTCAAATCTAACAGTTACTTTTACTCCTGCCACAGGTAAAAATTCAGCTACAATCAGCAGTTACAAGCTCACATTTAATGGAAATACTTACTCATATTCTTCTTTTTCTCAATCAAAAACTATTAATTTTGGAGCTATAAATCTCTCATCAAATACAAATATTAGTATACAAGCTATAGATTCCAGAGGTAATTCAACAACTATCTCAAAAACTATAACCATCTATGATTGGTTGCCACCAACTTCAACTATATCTCTAGCAAGAATAAATAATTTTGAATCTGAGACAAATCTAAAAGTTGATGCTCAAATATCAAGTGTTAACGGTAAAAACTCTATTAACTACATAAAGTATAGAAATAGGCCTACATCAAGTGAAACTTGGTCAGATTATACAGAAATTGAAAATAATACCAGCTATACCACCATCTTTGACAACACAATCTCATGGAACTTTGAATTCACAATAGCTGATCAGTTTGATTCTATAACTTATTCACAAACTTTGGCTAAAGGTACGCCAATATTATTTTTTGATACAAACAAGATTTCGGTAAGTGTTAATAAATTTCCTGAAAATGATAACTCGTTTGATATTGACATTCTAAACGGAAAAATGGTTTTAAACTATGACATAATAAGCGATTGGAACGAATCATATACAATATTTTCTAACGATAGCTACTACTTTACTTACAGCAACGGAGTTTTCACAAGCAATAATCAAGGAGTAGCAAACTCAACTTCAAACACATGTTTAAAAATAGATATGACGAGTCATGAAAATGATGCCACTGTCACAGTAAATTACACAATTTCATCTGAATCAAACTATGATTATGGCAATGTTTTAGCTAACACATCTTCATCACATCCAAGCTCAACAACCACAACAGGTCGATTCATACATGCCAGTGGCTCATCTTCATCAAGTGCAAGCTATACCCTAACAAAAGGCCAAGTTTGGTATTTACATCTGCAATATTACAAAGATCAAAGCACAAACACCGGCAACGATAACTTCAAAATTAACCAAATAACTTTGTCAGATACGATCACTTCAAACCAAATTCAACTAAAAACCGGAAACGAAAAAGCATATCCAAACCCTTTTTACCCAATAGGTTCTATATATATCAGTGTAAATTCAACAAATCCAAGCACTTATTTTGGAGGCTCATGGACTTTGAATGGCTCAGGAACATTAGCAAATGTTACTTGTTATTATTGGCAGAGAATTAGTTAGAAGTTATTTAATTTATTTAATTTATTTAATTCAAGAAGCGAATTTTTAGAACAAATCAATAATTTAAAAAATATTTTCTACAAATTTTTCTTTTTATAAATTTATTTCTTTTGCACCCACTTATATTAAAAATTAAAAACATTTTATTTCTCTTTCACCCATTTCTTTGGCGCAAAGAAACGGGTGAAACCCAAAGAAATCGCGGTTTTAAGTTGTCTCCCGCGGAGACAAAGTCGCCGCTAAGTAATGTGCATGTAAAATGCTTCGCATAATTCTGTTTGACAGCAAGATTCAAAATGCTATAATTAATTTGTCAGTGTTTTCGCTGATTTACATTTTAATATCAGGAGGAAAGGTTATGAAAAATAAGTTTATTAAATCTCTTATGAATTCTCTCAATTCGAGAGAGAGAGAGAGAGAGAGAGAGAGAGAGAGAGGTCTCTCAGGGAGGTCTCTCTATGAAAAAAGAAAGCAATGGAGTAGGTGAAAATAAAAATAGCAAGAAGATTAATAAAAATAATAAGATAATATCTTCTATTTTAGCTGTTGTTATGTGTTGTCAGTCTTTTGTCGGGGCTGGACCTCCTTTGAATACAGATAATACGGTTGATATTGTTGAATCAAGTATAAGCAAAAACGAAAACGAAAACGAAAACGGTTTAAAAGGCAGTGAAGACGATAACGAAAATTCTAACGTAAAAGAAGATGGTAGTGATAATAATAAGAAAAGCAAAGGTATACTTGAAAAAATCAAAGATAATTGTTTTGAACTTGCTGTTGGCGGTTTGGGTTTGGTTGTTCTCTGTGCTGCTGGTTTTGCTTTATGGTTTCGTAAGTTGAATGATAAAAATCCACACAATGTTGAAGAACCAAAGGTTAATCCGAGTAAGATTGTTGATCCGAGTAAGATTGAGATTGCGGCATACCATAATCTTAAAGTTGTCTTAGTTGGTGATTCGGGAGTTGGGAAAACTTGTTTTTACAATCGTTTGTTAAATAATAAGTTTAAGGAAAACACCGAACCGACTTTTTCTGTAAATTTTGAAAACAAAAGGCAAGCAAATAACGAAGATCAAGAATTTGAGTTGAGGATTTTTGATACCGTAGGGCGAGAAGATTTCAGAAATGTGTTAGGAATATATATTTCAAATGCGGAAGTTATCTGTGTTTGCTTTGATTTGAACAAAAAAAATGGTGGGTACACTGTTGGAGACGGAACCATTGTCGGTTATTTGAGTAGTTGGGTAAAAACGGGAAAGGACAGATCTCCGAATGCAAGGTTCATGTTCATAGGATGTAAAAGTGATTTCGAACAAGAAGCAAATGGTGATGATGAAATAGAAAATGCAATATCGAGTCTAGAATTAGGCAATAAAGTTATAAAAGATTCTAATAATAATGATAGATCATTTTTCAAAACCTCCGCCAAGAGTGGAAATGGTGTTAAAGAAGTTCTAAATGCCATTTCAAGTAACGTAACGGTAGAAGAATAAATGCCCTTTCATATGCTTAAATAAGTAACAAGTGCCAAGTATTGTGTTAAGAATATTACTTCTTAGGTTATTTATCGGGATTTGATTTTAGCCATATGTCTTCGAGAAATTTTTTCGTAAAATGAAGGAAAAATTCGAATTAATATTTGCGTATTTACCTAAAATACATATTTTGGAAGCTGTAAAAACGGGTTCTAAAAACATAAGCCGCAAAGTAAAGTCTACTTTAAGATTAAAAAGTAAACAAAGTCTACCAATTGGTACATCTGCTCCCTACGGTTATAAATTAAACAAAGATACCAAACACTTGGGAACTAGATCCAGAAGCTGGTGGAGATGAGGGGAGTCGAACCCCTGTCTGTGAGATGTTTATTTAAGATTTCTACGAGTGTAGTTTTTTTATTTTTTCTTTTGGTCTAGTTAAAAAACAAACTATTACCAAAATATTCTTTATAAATTGCGAAAAGGTGAAAAGAAAAAATCCCAGATCGCCGCCATTAAATAACATCATTTTAAATTCATGGCGAAATCTAAAAGACGAGCTAAATTATAATAAAAATTCAGCGTTTACTTTAATTAAGCAGCACAAACCTCAGATCTAATTCCAGGGAAGCTAATTACTTTGGCTTGGCCTCTGTTTGGGTCGTCCCCATACAACGATTTTCCATTTAAAAAGTTACGAATTTTAAAGCGGTTCCGTCTCGCTACTCGCTTGCTTAAACCTTCAAATCACATCGAAACCATTGCACCCCCGTCCCAATTTTAAACCTTAATGCCAAATAATTCAAATAATTTTCTTCTCACAGGAATTCATCTTATTGAATTGTTAATATAATCATCTATTTCTCTTTCTTCTTTTATTTTTTTTTTCCTCAAAAAACACGCCATAATGCCGCTCACAGTAATAATAAATAATGCGGTCATTAAAATTAAATAAAGTAAACAGTTTTTGCTAATTTGAATCTTTTTGCAACAACGCATAAATCAAACTCCCCTTTAAATTTTGAAATTTATATTATCTTTATCGAAGTATATATTGTACCACACGATAAATATATATACTACCCAAATCTTACGACTATTATCACATTTTCCATCATAATGTTCCAACAAAATATCACAAATATTTTTTACATTAAAAAATTTTGCTGAAATATCAGATTCGAAGGCCGATTTGACTCTTTCGTAATACTTCTTTTTTCTAAGCCAAATTCTTATAGGAATCGGGAACCCTAATTTTTTCTCTTTTACAGTAAAATCAGGTATTTTATCAGCAGCGGAGGCACGTAACACACATTTAGTGTTTTTTCTGTTTGTTTTTAGTTTACTTGGAATTTCAGAGGCAATCTCAAATACTTTTCTGTCAAGATACGGTACACGCAGTTCCAGAGAATTGGCCATACTCATCCTATCGGCTTTTAAAAGAATATCTCCAACAAGCCACAAATTTATATCTAAATATTGCATCTTGGTTATACTATCTAAGTTTTCAACTTTTTCATAAAATTTTTGTACAAAACAAGACGGATTAGTTGCATTTTGATGGTAATCATCGTTTAAAATTCTATTTTTTTCTTCTCCGGAAAAAATACTCGCGTTACCTATAAAACTATCTTCTATTATATTTTCTCCACGTAAAATAAATCCGCAACCTTTGAAACGAATCGGAAGTTTTCTTACTAAATTCGCAAGAAAAGTGCGAATGTTCTGAGGAAAAATTTTTTGATATAATTTGAAAACTCTTGGTCTGTTATAAACAGGATAACCGGCAAAAAGTTCATCGGCTCCCTCGCCAGACATCACAACTTTCACGTGTTCGCTTGCTAACTTACAAACAAAATACAACGCAACACACGAAGGATCCGCAAGAGGTTGATCCATAAAATATTGAACCCTTTCTATGTTATCCCAATATTCATCTTCCGATATGATTTTGCTGAAATTTTCAATGCCTATTTTTTCTGAAATCTTTTTGGCTTTAAAAATCTCACTATAGTGCCCTGTTTCCCCGAAACCCACAGTGAAACTCTTATGCCCGGGAAAATAAGAAGCCAATAAGCTTGAATCTATACCACCAGAAAGGAAGCATCCAACTTCGACATCGCTTACACTATGAAATTTTACAGAATCATCAATGGCATCTCTTGTTTTCTTTGCGGCATCGTTTAAATTCAATGTATTTTTTGGTTTAAAACAAGGATTAAAATACTTTTTAATTCTAATTTCATTGTTTTTGAAAAAAATAAAACTACCGGCGTCTAAGCTGTAAACATTTTTAAAAAATGTTTCATTACCCGGAGCATATTGAAAAGAAAGGTAGTTATCAAGAGCTTTTTCGTTAAATTCTTTCAAAAAATTCGGGTACAATAAAATACTCTTGATTTCAGATGCATAGACAATATTTTTATCACTTGAAAGATAATAATATAAAGGTTTTATACCAAAAAAGTCCCTTGCGATAAAAAGACTGTTGTCGTTTGTGTTCCAAATAGAAAATGCAAACATTCCCCTGAATCTTTCTAAACAAAACTCGCCCCATTCTTCAAAAGCATGAATTATAACCTCAGAATCAGTATTGCTCTTAAAGATATGATTCAAATCCACAAGTTCATTTCTTATAGATTCGTGATTATAAATTTCTCCATTAAAAACCAGAACAAGAGTCTTATCTTCGTTATAAATGGGTTGTCCACCGGTTTTTAAATCTATAATGCTAAGTCTCCTAAAACCGAAAACAATATCATTCGAGATATAATAACCGACATCATCAGGCCCCCTGTGAGAAATTATATCTGTCATATTTTTTATTACTGTTTTTTTATCTGCCATATCCATTGCCATATTGCTACTAAAACCGCAAATCCCACACAAAAGTTTTCACCATATTCCAAATTGTTAAAAAATAAACACCGACTCCGAACATTTTAACAAATAATAAAAATTTTGTATAAATTTTCTAATTTATGTCAGAAATTTAGTCTGTATCTTAAATTTATACACAAAGAAATCCATCGTTCCCCTATATGCCAACTTACCGGTAATTTTTCAAGTTAATAAACCCATACTAAAACTGAATTATTTTTGCAAATTTTGGTAAATACCCCATTTTAAAAAAATATGGTAAAATAAAGCGAAGTGAAAAGAAATGAAAAGCATTGCGAAATAAATATATTTTGTAAGGGCATATAGAAAGGTAAGGCATTAATAAATTAGTATATAAGTGATATTGTTGAATTATGATAGAAAAAATAAAGTACCCAAAATGTGGCGTAAAAGAAAAAACAAAAAGTGGATTTGTACTTAAAAAACAAAGATATTTATGTAAAAATTACGTTAAAGTTACAGTGAAAGGGGTTTTGAAACTACTTCTACTTCTTTTTTCTTATTTTAAAATAATAACCGTACTAATTCTTCAGACAAAAAAATCTAAATACATCTGATGCCGTGATTACATAAAACTAAATTCGTTAAGCGAAAACCGGGTTCGCATTCATTCAAATGTTTTAATATTTCTTCTAATTCTTTCGAACTTATTTCAATTTCACCTTTTTTAGTAACAATAAGTTTATAGACCGATTTAGAGTATGGGCTCAATTTTTCTACTTCATCCTTAATAGCTTCAATTTTAAACGTTTTTCTGAAAAATTTTATATTGCCTGTAAAAATATCGGTTGAACCTGAATTTTTCAGAATTTTTTTGCTTTTGGAAAAATTTATTAAATCACTTACTTGATTTCTAATTGCAATATAAAGTTCTCTGCCATCATAAGGAGAAGAATATAAAAAATAAATATTGATAAAAAATTTGCCTTCTTCTTCCTTTTTTGCCTCTCCTATTTTTTCCCTAGAGCCACAAACTACCCGCAGTGGCAAGAAATAAAATAACATCTAAACTTTTTCTTATCAAACCTGAACTATTATTTTCTTTGCTTTTGATGTCTTCTTTTTCTTTTTCTTCAAACCCATCTGCAGCTAAATTATTATCAATGCCCTCATATGGCACAAATCCACTATTATCCGAATTTGGATTGGCCACAACCAAAGACTGACAACACATAGCAACAACTAAGATAGAGGAAATTATCTTATTATTTTTATTATTATTTATTTTTCCCTTTTTCATAGAGAGATCCCCCCTGAGAGACTTCTCTCTCTCTCTCACAAATTGAGAGAATTCATAAGAGATTTGATAAATTTATTTTTCATAACCCTTCCTACTGATATTAAAATATAAATCAGCGAAAACACTAATGAAGTAATTATAAAATTTTTGAATTTTGTTGTCAAACAGAATTATGCGAAGCATTTTAAATGCGACATTATTTAGCGGCGACTTTGTCTCCGCAGGAGACAACTTAGAGCCACATGTTTATTTGGGTTTCACCCTCTTTGCGCCAAAGAAAAAGAAATAGATTTTAATATGTTTAATTTAAAAGTTTAGAGATAAAAATTTTATAAATATTATTTTTAAAATTATTTTTATTATCTTATTGACAACAAAATTAAAAATGTTATAATTTACCTCATTAGCATTTTTGGAGGTAAAATTGTGAAAAATAAACTCATCAAGTCTCTTAATGAATTCTCTCGATTCGAGAGAGAGAGAGGTCTCTCAGGGGATCTCTCTATGAAAAAAACAGCATAATAGATAAAAATAGTAAGAAGATTAGTTAAGAATAATAAAATAATATCTTCTTACATTCTTGATATTTTGGCAAATAAGAGAGGAACGTCTGAAATGAAAACACAAAAAAGGATTTTGAAAATGATTTCGAAAAAGACCATTAAATAAAGCTAGTGCCCTTATGGGCATTTATACATGGTTGCGGAGGATGGATTCGAACCACCGACCTTCGGGTTATGAGCCCGACGAGCTACCAGACTGCTCTACTCCGCGACAAATAAATTTACTTTAATCAGTATATTTTATATATTTATGTATGTCAAACAAAAATATTATAAAATTATTTAGCAAAGAATTATTTCAATTTTATTTTATTTGTGTTACAATGAAATCGGTCTATTTTGTGGGCTGTTTCAAATTTATAAATATGGTGGGATCGTATAGATGAAAAATAGAAAATTTCTAGGAATTCTTTTATCGCTGTTCAGTTTGGTTGTCCCATGTTTGCCTAGAGTATTTGCGGGTCCTCACGACGGAAAAAACTCAAGTATCGGAGATGAGCAAAACAAAAAATCAGCAAGTACAGCATATGTAAGTAATAACGTATACGTAAGCGGTAATGCACGCAATAGCGATAATGTATACAATAAAAAAAAGCCTACAATAATTTCAAGATTTTTCAATGTTGCCAAATCATTGTTTTCTACTTATTTTATGACGTTTGGTGCGTTGTCTATTTTTGATATGGCTGTTAGCAAAATAGAATCTTATGAAGGAACTGTGCGGCATATAGAAGGTATGGTCTTTGACAAAATTGGAGTTGGTGAAGAGATTAAGGCACGGTACTTCGCCATTTGTAGAAAAATAAAAGAAATTAATATTACTGATATTGTAAGTGTAGAGGATGAAAGTGAAAAGCCTGAATCAAGTTTAAAGAAAAAAAATAACAATATTGAATCAGTGATTTTACAAATTTCGGAATTTGCAAAAGAAAAACTTGAATCTGAAAAAGGAAAACTTGATAAGTTAGTTATTCACTGCATAAAATTTTGTTTAAGCTTTTATTTACTTAAAGAGATAAATCGTATTGGTATTAGTGCCGTAGCCTCAAGTGCCATAATATCGGTTATGTATATTTTTAATAGTGCTCGGGAAAATATTAGATCTCTATGTTTTGCATCAGGTAAAGAGAAAACCCGGCCTGATGAAGAAAACATAGAATTTGAAGAAAACATAGAATTTGAATAAGAAAACACATAGACTTTCAATAAGGTGACTAAATGTATAAGATAAAAACTCATAGCGGTTCAAAAAAACGATTTAAAGTGACAAAAAATAAGAAAATAATAAGGGCGCATGCCAATAAAAATCACATTTTGACTAAAAAAACTCGCAAGAGAAAGAGACATTTAAGATGTGCTTGTTTGGTGGATTGTTCAAATTTGAATCAGGTTTTCAGGCTTTTGCCGTATTCTTTGTAGACAGTTTGGAAATTTTAGGTTCACGTTTTTTGGAGGAATTATGTCGAGGATTAAGTGTGCCGTTGTTACGAGAAAAAGAAGAAAAAAGGTATTAAAGTTAGCCAAGGGATATTGGGGCGCGAAAAGTAAAAATTTTAAAATGGCAAAACAAGCCGTCATGAAATCCGGGAATTATGCTTATATAGGGCGTAAGCATAAGAAACGTGATTTCAGAAGGTTATGGATAACAAGGATTTCCGCGGCTTGTAGAATTTTGAACACGAATTATTCAAAATTTATGGATTTTCAAAAAAAGTCGGGAAATTATCTCAACAGAAAGATGCTTTCTGAACTTGCGATATCTGATTTTGGTGCTTTCTCAAGCTTAGCTCCGAAATGAGTTGTGATACAAAAAATAAAGACGGTCTTTTGTATTGGGTTTGGGTTCAGCAGATAATAGGTTATGGCAGTTCATGTGTTAAATTTTTTATCGACAACGACATTTCTGCCAGAGATTTTTATGAAAACGGAAAGGATTTCTGGCTCTCTTTTGGTATGTTTAGAAAAAAAGTTAAACAGATTGATAGTTTTAGTTTGAACGAAGCTTCGAAAATTTTGGATGAGTGTTATAAATCTAACATCGAAGTTATAACTTATGAAGATAAAAGGTATCCTGCTTTACTGAAAAAAATAGATAATCCTCCGTGTTTGGTTTACGCAAAAGGAAATTTGGATTGCTTGGTTTGTGATATTCCAGTTTCGGTTGTCGGGAGCAGGGCTGCTACTTATTATGGTGTAAAGATCGCTTATAATTTGGCGTATGATCTTTCAAAAAATAATTGTTTGGTAACGAGCGGTGGTGCTTTGGGGATAGATACTGCAGCTCATCAGGGCGCTTTGGATGCAGATGGCAGCACAGTCGCCATTTTGCCTTGCGGTATTAATTTTAAATATTTAATGACGAACGAAAAATTGAGAGAAAAAATTTCTCGTTCTGGTGTTTTGTTGTCCGAGTATGCTCCGGACCATCCTATGAAAAAATTTAATTTTCATTTGAGAAATCGTTTAATTTCGGGAATTTCTTTAGGCACAATAGTTGTAGAAGCTGGAAAACATAGCGGGGCGATGATAACTGCTAATTTAGCAATAGAACAAAATCGTGACGTATTTGTAACACCAATTTTGGCGCAAAACCCATTGTCGGAAGGAATATTTGCTTTAATTAACGACGGTGCCAGAGTTATAAAAAGTGGCAAAGACATATCTGAATATTATAAATTTAATAAACTGCAAAATTTAAGTCTGACTTTAATGAAAAATAACACCAAAACTAATATTGGCAAGAATAAAAATACGGAAAATTTTAAGACCGAAAATACAAGTTTGATAAAAAATTTAACCGAAAACGAAAAGTTAATACTGGGCGTTCTGAAAGAAAGTAACTGCAGCATTGAAAAAATCAAAGAAGATACGAATTTAAATGTTTCCGATATATTTTCTTCAATAACGAAAATGGAGATCCGTAGAATAATAAAAAAGCTTCCAGGAAAAATCTATAAGATAAATACTACCACATTTGATATGTAATTTCCCTAAGCTGGCGATTTTTAATCTGATCTTTAATCTGATTTCTAGAACCGCCATAAGAGGAGTACCAATTTCCCAGTAATTTTTGGGATAAATAAAGAAATTTTATTTTTATTTTGATCAAAGTTTTGTCTTTTGTTTCATTCAAACTTTGATAATTGAGACGTGCTGCATCTAAAAACGTTTTGTGCAGAATCGTATCAGAGCGTTCAGAGCGTTCGTTTTATTTGAAGAAATTTTTAGGATTACTGTTAATAACTTGCTGAGTTATTGTATCTTTATTTGCACCAAAACCAGATTCAACGAATAACTGGCATGACATGAAAACGGTTAGAATACAAGACATTATTCTATTACTTTCTATTTTTTTAACTTTACTTCCGTTTGTCCTACTGTTTTTATTATTATTTTTATTTTTCATAAGAAAAATACCATTAACATCTCATAAAAATAAAATTAAACAGCTCTATTTTAACATTGCAAATATCTCAAGTCAAGAAATTATTGATTGTATTGTATGTTAAAATGTTAGAAATGTTCGTGTTTATCACACCACTAAAATGGATTTTAATAAAAATGACAATGAAACGAATATGATGTGGTCAAATTCTTTTCAAAAAGTAAATAATGTGGTATAACAACAAAATGAATTCATACCCAATAAAGTTTTGGATTATGTATTGTCAGAATTAATAGATTCTAAATATTGCTACAGATATTCATCTGAGATCTATTGAAAACCCGCAATCTCCTTCTATTATTATCGTAAATGTATCTCTATATTTCCCAATTTTTTGGTAATTTTTCAACAAAGTTATGAAGAATCGGATAAAAACTGGAACGTCTGATAGATAAAAAAAATAAGAAAAAAATACATCGTGAGCATATATCACTTTCTTTTAATTCTCTAAGATAAACTTCTAATTTATGCTCAATTATTTTGTAATCTCTAGGTAGTCCTCCATTATTGATCATCCAAAGAAGACGTTCGATGGCTACTATTGCAATAATTCTAAAATAAGCCACACCTTCGTTAATGGTTCGTGATTCATATCCTAATGCTCCTCTACTCGCTGATGATAAATAAAGAAAGATAATAACTATTTCTAAATTTGTTATGAAATTCTTTTGATTTTCATCACTTATTTCTCCAAAATAACTTTTTGGCAGCATTTCATCCTGCACTTTCTTAAAATTTTCAATTATTTTGTCATATTCATTTTTAACATATTTCTCAATGTTACAATTCCTTTCTTGTACTACAAAGTCAATGGAATCGGGATATCCTCTTTGTTTACCTTTAGTTAACATATCGCTATAGCATTGCAAAACAATTTCTCTAATACCTTCATCCGGTAAACAACCTAAAATCCGATATATAAACAAATATTCTTCTTGATTTACTTTTCTATATTTACTCCAATCTATACTGTAACCATAATCTATTTCGATCGGATCGATTTCTTCAAAATTTGCAAATTCATTTAGTGAATTATTTCTTAGTGAATTATTTCTTGTTGTTGAACTTGTTAAACAAGAAACAAAATAACGTATAAGATCGCAAGACAGTTTAAGCACCACTGTACCAGCTATAGGAGTAATAGGAACTGCAAAGACAATCGCCCAGGCCTTTAGTTTTTCCTTTAAACTTAATTTGAGTTCTTTACTTTTTTCGCTTTTTTTGTTTTTATCTAAATTTAAATCTTCTTTTTTGCTTTCATCAATGCATTCTAAAATGTCTAAATTATCATCTCCATCTAAAAAATCTAATTGTTCAGTCGGCCAAACGGTTTCACTACTTGCACTAGAATTGATCACTACAACCGGTTGGAAACACATAGCAACAGCTAAAATAGAAGAAATTATCTTATTATTTTTACTAATCTTCTTGCTATTTTTATTTTCACCTATTCCATTGCTTTCTTTTTTCATAAAGAAACCACCTGAGATCTCTCTCTCTCTCTCTCTCTCTCTCTCTCGAATTGAGAGAATTTACGAGAGATTTGATAAACTTATTTTTCACAATTTTACCTCCAAAAGTGCTGATAAAATGAATTATAGCATTTTGAATTTTGCTGTCAATAAGATAATAAAAATAATTTTAAAATAATATTTATAAAATTTTATCTCTAAGTATTTAAATTAAATATATTAAAATTTATTTCTCTTTCACCCATTTCTTTAGATTTCTTCCAAACGAGTATTTTTAAAAATAAATCAAAAAACACCGGAACATACTTTGTGTATGTGAGGATTTTTTTGATTTTTAATCTTTATAAAAAACGAAGTTTAGGGAGGAATCTAATAGAAGAAACGGGTGAAACCCAAAGAAACATGCGGCTCTAAGTTGTCTCCTGCGGAGACAAAGTCGCCGCTAAATAGTGTCGCATTTAAAATGCTTCGCATAATTCTGTTTGACAGCAAAATTCAAAAACGCTATAATTAATTCATCAGTGTTTTAACTGATTTATATTTCGAGACCAGGGGGAAAGGTTATGAAAAATAAATTTATCAAATCTCTCATGAATTCTCTCAATTCGAGAGAGAGAGAGAGAGAGAGAGAGAGAGAGGTCTTTCGGGGTTTCTTTATGAAAAAAGAAAGCAATGGAATAGGTGAAAATAAAAACAGCAAGAAGATTAGTAAAAATAATAAGATAATATCTTCTATTTTAGCTATTGTCATGTGTTGTCAGCCTTTGGTTGGGGCTGTTCCTTTGAATACAGATGATAAAGTTAATATTGCTGGGCCACCGATAAATGATAATATAGATAGTGAAAATGATTTAAAAGACAGTGAAGGCGAAGACGAGGGCGATAACAAAGATTTTAGTGAAGAAGAAAAAGAAGAAGATAGTAGGAAAAGTAAAGGTATACTTGAAAAAATCAAAGATAATTATTTTAAACTTGCTGTTGGTGGTTTGGGGTTGGGTGCTCTCTATGGTGTTGTGTCGTTGTTTCGTAAGCTGAATAATGATGATGTTGAAAAACCGACTGGATCCGGGGTTGGGTCTTTTGCAGGCAATTTTAAAGTTTTCTTAGTTGGTGGACAAGAAGTTGGGAAAACTGGTTTTGCCAATGTTTTATGCGATAGACCTTTTAGTGAGAATTACGTGTCGACTATTGGTGCGGAACTTAAATTTAGAAGAAATTGTGTCGAAGGAAAAGAAATCATTTTGAGAATTTGGGATATCTCGGGACGAGAAAAATATTGTTTACTTTTACCTGATTATTTCGGAGGTGCGCGAGTTATATGTGTTTGCTTTGATTTGAACAAAAAAAATGGTGGGCACACTAATGAAAATGAAACCATTAACAGTTATTTGCATTATTGGGTATATCTAGTGAGAGAACATTGTTCAGAAGATACAAAATTCATGTTCATAGGATGTAAAAGCGATCTTAACATAAATATAGAAGACAATGAAATAGAAAATGCAATATCAGATCTAGAATTAAATGACAAAATTATAAAAACTTCTGATGGTAAATCATTTTTCAAAACCTCCGCCGCGAGAAAAAGAGGCATTCAAGAAGTTTTAGATGCCATATCTTGAAATATTAACAGTGGCAAAATAAAGGTCGGTAGTAATTAATAATAGCGAAAATATGCGACACAGTTTTCCTTCGAGAACTTCAATCGAGCCGACCTTTCTTGAGATCAGAAAAGATATACGACACAGTTCTTCTCATGGCAAAATCCTTAGAAACACCGAGTTACATGATGAGTTACATTGTAATTATCTTATGTACGCGGCTCTATAGAAGAATTATCTCGAGACGAATTGGTAGAAGCGACACCGAAATAAATATTGGTTACACACATATTCTGCGGCAGTGGAAAAAACTTTATTCTTCGGGCAAAAATAAAATCAAAAAATTATGGGCAATTTAAAAAATTGGTTACATTTAAGTTTAAATTCTAAAAATTACTTAACAATTCAAGCTGCTATCAAGGCTTATTTTAAATCGGAACGACTATATCATAGAATGTTGAAAGGTGTTGGACCAGTAACAGATATGTAAGAAACTGCAAAAAGCAAAGAATTTGCTGTGTCAACAAGATTCTAGTTTTACGTTACTTAAATTTTACTTTGTCTGTATCAACGCCTTTCTCTTCCATTTTTGATTTTTATTACCTGCAGAATTGGTACAAAAAGAAATTGTAAAACCTAATGATTTTTTATAGTTTCTACAAGGTAATTTATTAAGTTTGATTTTTTACTATCGGTACTATTTTTGAAATGTTTTTCTTTATTAGTTCATGATTGTTGGAATTGCATGTTTTTTTTAAAACTTCAAGATCTAGTTCAAATTTTTTTGTATCAAATTTTATAGGATTGCCTATATATATTTTTTTATTTTCGGTCAAACTAATGTCTTCTTCGTCTAACAAAAGTTCTTCATAGAGTTTTTCTCCCGGCCTTAAACCCACGAATTTTATTTCGATATCTTTATTTGGCACAAATCCTGAAAGTCTTATTAAATTTTCTGCTAAATCTTTAATTTTTACAGGTTCGCCCATATCTAAGACAAAAATTTCACCACCTTTTGAAATACTTCCGGCGGTAATAACCAACGAAACCGCTTCTGAAATTGTCATAAAATATCTTGTGATTTCCGGATGAGTAATGGTAACCGGTCCTTTTTCTTTTATTTGTTGTTCGAAAAGAGGAATAACGGAGCCGTTAGAACCTAAAACATTTCCAAATCTTACCGCCGTAAATTTAGTGTTTTTTGTTTTTTGTGCCATAAGTTGAATTATCATTTCACATATACGTTTTGTGGCACCCATGACGCTCGAAGGCCTTACGGCTTTGTCTGTGGAAATTAGTACAAACCTGTCGATTTTATATTTTTCCGAAATTAAAGCTACATTTAAAGTTCCAAAAACATTGTTTTTAACAGCCTCTTCCGGATTTTCTTCCATTAATGGAACATGCTTATGCGCAGCCGCGTGAAATACAACGTCGATTTTTTTTTCAAGGAAGACTTTATCTATTTTGTCAATATCTCTTACGGATGCGATTTGAACCTCGAATTTTAGATCTCCTCTTTTATTTAGTATATATTTTCTGTATAATTCCTGCTGTATTTCGTATGCACTATTTTCATAAATATCAAGTATAATTAGATTTTTAGGATTTAATCCGGCAATTTGTCGGCAAAGTTCGGAGCCTATCGAACCACCGCCACCAGTTACCAAAATGTTTTTATTTTTTATATATTTTGCGTAGTTTTTACTATCGAATATAACAGGTTCTCTGCCTAACAAATCCTCTATTTTAACATGCCTAATAGAAGAAATTAGATTACCTTTTGTGAGTGTTTCGTATATATTAGGCACGATTCTAACTTCAATGCTTGTCTTTGAGCAGATATCTAAAATTCTTTCTTTGTCGTTTTTTTTTATATTAACTATTGCAAATAATATAATTGCAATGTTTTCATTTGCGCAAATTTGAGGTATTTCATAAACGGAACCTTTAACCTTAATTCCGGAAATACTTCTACCGATTTTATTTCTATCGTCATCTACTATATATATAGGTAAATATTCATTATTCGGATTTCTTGAAATTTCTCGTAGTATCATTGTGGCAACTTCACCAGCACCAACGATTAAAAGTCTTTTTTTGTGAATTTTATTAATCTTCTCACTATTTTCTAATAGGATGTTGACCCTGTATATTACTCTTGACATAAAATTTAAAAATTCAGATATCAAGAGAAAAAGAACATACATACGTATTCCTAAATTTTTATTTTTTAAAAAGGTAAATATAAAAAATAGAAAATTAGAGAAAATTATAGACACTCCGGCATAAAAAAAATCTTCTATTTCGGCATATCTCCATATTCTATCGTAAGTTTTAAAAGTCATGAAAATAACGGTAAAACACACATTTACAACTAACACACATTCTAAAAACAAGCCTTCAAAACCTATAAGAGAAAAGCTATTTTTATTTATGGCAAAAGACAAATAAAAAGATATGTTCCAAATGATAAAATCAAGTAGAAAAAGCATGAATATCTTATGATTTTTAATTTTTTCAAATATTTTTAACATAACTATCTCTTGCTGTTATTTCTTTCTATGGAAGAAATATAATTAACTCTCGGCAAATGCCTTTCGCCCTCGAATTCGGTGGATATAAAAGTACTGACTGTTGTAATTGCTTCGCTTGTTGAAATCATTCTTTCGCCCAAACATAAAACATTTGCATTGTTATGTTTACGAGCCAACTCCGCATAATTTCTATTAAAACACAGAGCGGCTCTGATGCCATTGACCTTATTAGCTGCTATTGATACTCCTATGCCCGAACCGCAACAAATTATCCCCAAAAAATCACCCGAAACAACTTTTAACGAGACTTTTTCAGCAATTTCCGAATAATTAGAATCTTTATTCTCGTTATACACACCCAAATCCTCAATTTTGATCTTGTTTTTTTCCAAATAACATATGATTGCATTTTTTAACTTAAAACCAGCATGATCCGACCCTAAAAATAATAACATAAATAAATCCTGAATTTAATTACACCGATCGAGAGTATTTTAAAATAATCTGATACTATTTTCAACAAATTTCGAATTAATTAAACAAAAAAACATTGCTGAAAAAATACACATTTATACATAAAAAGCAAAACTGAATTTTCTATCATTTCTATTTTTTTAGAATAACAATATGTTTTCCTTCCAAATCTTGCTAAATAATACCCGAGTAAACGGTTCATTTTTTCTAAAGAAACGGGTGAAACCCAAAGAAACATGCGGCTCTAAGTTGTCTCCTGCGGAGACAAAGTCGCCGCTAAATAGTGTCGCATTAAAATGCTTCGCATAATTCTGTTTGACAGCAAAATTCAAAATGCTATAATCACTTTATCAGTATTCTTGCTGATTTATATTTCAAGATCAGAGGGGAAAGGTTATGAAAAATAATTTCATCAAATCTCTCATGAATTCTCTCAATTCGAGAGAGAGAGAGAGAGAGAGAGAGAGAGAGAGAGAGAGAGAGGTCTTTCGGGGTTTCTTTATGAAAAAAGAAAGCAATGGAATAGGTGAAAATAAAAACAGCAAGAAGATTAGTAAAAATAATAAGATAATATCTTCTATTTTAGCTGTTGTTATGTGTTGTCAGTCTTTTGTCGGGGCCAATCCAAATTCGGACAATAGGGAATTTGTTTCGGATAAGGTCATTGATAATAATCCAGCTGCAGATGGGTCTGAAAAAGAAGAAGATAAAGAAGATAAAGAAGATAAAGAAGATAAAGAAGAAGTAAAAGACATCAAAAGCAAAGAAAATAATAATTCAGGTTTAATAAGAAATAGTTTAGATATTTTTTTAGGTCTTGCCACTGCGTTTAGTTTGTGGCTTTATGGAACTAAAAATAAGTCTGAAAAAGTATTAAAAGAAAAAGTGAAAGAATTAAATCAACAACAGTTATCAAAAATGGTGGATAAACTTTCTTACATTTGGGATAGTGTCATGAACACTCTTGAAGAAATATTAGCATTATCAGAAATTGAAAAATTGATTAAATTTAATGGTTTTAGTTATTTGAATCCGAATTTTGAATGTAAGCTCGGAAGTCCCATCTTGACGTTGTCGGTATATGTTGTTCTTAATCTTCGTGGAGAAAAAGATTTATTAGAGAAATTTTTTGAAAAATTTTTAAGTGATATAGGTAAAATCGGCTTTAACAATAAAAATATTGAAAATATTCAGCTTTACTTTATTATACAAACTTTTTGCATTGCATGCCGCAACGAGGTTATTAGTGAAGAATTTACGAGAAATATTCTTGAAGAAATATTACCCAAAGAACTGTTTGAAATACTTGACATGGATCAAGAAAAACTCTTTAAAAAATATGGTGATAACTTTGTCGATGGGCCCGAAGAAATTGATTTTCCATTGAGAGTAGAAATGGTTATGTGGCATTTCAGAAAAACAATTCCAAACACCCCCTTCTCTAGAAAACCCCATACCCACAAATAAGGTACCGCGAAATCGAAATAAATATATAAGTGATACTATTTAACTATAATTTAACTATAATAAAAAAAATAAAGTACCCGAAATGTGGCGGGGAAAAACAAAAATTTGGTTGGATTTTTTTAAGTTTTTCCGCTTCTTGTTTGACCCAATTTATTACAGAGGTGACTCATACCAAGCAAGCGCTATATTCTTCTGAGCCCTATACCTTCGAGGTAATAACGAATCGTCTCATCTTTAGCTTTTTTGAATATCCGTGTTTATGATTTTGTGTGTAATTACATCCACAATTTTTACATAAATATCTTTGTTTTTTAAGTACAAATCCACTTTTTGTTTTTTCTTTTTGACTGCATTTTAGGTGCTTTATTTTTCTATTATAGTTAATGGTATCACTTATTATATTTATTTCGCAATGCCGCAAAAATCATGTCACAAACGTGAAGGCGGCTATCGTGACATTTTCAAAAAAGTTCAGGTTGTAGTTTAGGATACTTTCTAAATGTTACACCCTTATTGTTGAAGGTTTCAAAAAATTCCAATTCTTAGAATTTGATTTTTTAGTAAAAAGTAAATATGATCATGTGACACTTCAAAAAGAGAAGAAATTTTCGTGAAGTGTAGGAATTTGGTTCAATATTTTAAAAATTAAGGATGTGTAGGTTTATTTATGAGTAAAAGTCGTTTTATGAAAAAATTTTTAGCAATCTTGGTCTTTGGTTTTGTATCTTTTAATATTTGTGTGTCAGCAATGAAGAAAACTAGTTCTTCTTCTTCTTCTTCTTTAAAGCCAAGACTGAAGGTAACAGGCAAAGGAGTAAAATCAAAGCCTGATTCCAAACCCAAATCCAAACCCAATTCTTCTTCAAAGCCAAAACTGAAGGTAACAGGCAAAAGAGTAAAACCAAAGCCTGATCCCAATCCCAAACCCAATTCACAGTTAAAACTAAGTCTATCCGGAAATTCAGTACAATATACGAAAGAACCAAGTGAACCAAGTAAACAGTTATTGGAAATGGAAGATTTTCAAAAAAAAATGGAAGAATCAAATCAACGGTCATTAGAAATAAGTAAACAAACGCAACAATTAGGAGAACAACGCGAAAAATTAGAGAAAGAAAAATTAGATTTTCAAAAAAAAATGAAAGAATCAAATAAACAGTTATCAGGAATGGATAAACAAATGCGACAATTAGAAGACCAGCGCGCAAAATTACAGTTATCAAAAATAGAAGCTTTTCGAACAGAAGGATTAGAAGAAAAATTTCGAATATCAATGGAAGAACCAGTTCCACAGCCATCAGAAATGAAGGCTCCTGATTCTGTCAAACTAGAAGCAATTAGTATTAAAAATACTTATAAGTTCATGCCAATTATTATTAATACTTTTGATAATTCGAGTAGTGGAAATAGAATTTTCGATGAAATTAAGGGTAAAATTACAACAGGCGCTGTTCTTGTTGAATCAGCAAAATCAACAAACGGGACATCATTGTTTGATGTATATAAAACAGAATACGATAAGAAAAAACTTTTTTTTGTTTTGATTGAAAATCCTGCAAATTTTTCTGCAAATGATAAGAATGGGCGCGGATTGATGAATTATGGTTTTTTCAATAAAGTTGCATTCATTTATGATAATTTTTTTGAATTTTTGAGTTTTTATTGTTTTCATAGTGCGAAAGGGTTTACAGAGTTTGAAAAAATTTGTGAAGATTGTCAAGATGAGGAAAAAGAAATTAATAAAACACTTCATTATACAAGTAGAAAACTTTATTTTAAACCAGCAAGTTATTTTGTCGGGATTGGTACACAGCACATCTTGCCATTTCTTAATTATGATAGTGCTTTTTCTGCAAGCGCTTGGCATATACTTTTTTTTCGTTTAAATGGCATTTGGGGCGTTGATTTAACAAAAGGGAACACCACTGCTGAATTTCCTTGCAGAGAAATAAACGTTTTTAATAATCTTTACCAAAGAGGGAATTTGATTGAATTTATGTTAAAAAGAGCGAAAGATGCCGGAATAGAGGGAGTGTAGGTGATGTTGATTGGCTTTATCGCAAGAAATAATCGCCCGAGGCGCATGTTCCTTAAGGTGCCTCGCGTTTTTTCTTTTTGAGGAAAACATTTTGATCAAACTATTGTCAAAATTATTCCCAATAACAATGTATAAAGAGCAAATATCCAGGTTTTATTGTTTTTTAATAGCCATTTAAGAAAAACTATGGAAACAATACCGGTAATCGCAGAAACAGTGATTCCCGTCAGAAATATACCCGAGTCCAGGCTTATTTTATTTGATTTTATCTCAAGTAATTCCAACAAAGCAGCTGCTATTATCGTCGGTATTGACATTAAAAACGAAAAATCAACCGCCGTTGTGCGTTCAATACCTAAAATAATTCCCGTTGAAAAAGTAGAACCGGAACGCGAGAGCCCGGGAAAGATTGCTGCAAAAAGTTGAACCAAACCTATAATAATAGAATCTTTATAGGTAATTTTCTTTATGCCGTCTTTCAAGAAAACTTTTTTGAATCTAAAAACCACAGCTCCTGTAATTAAAAAAACAGAAGTTATTATTAAGGATAATCCCACATTAAACAAATTTTCAGGTTGAGTATTATTTTTCGCGATGTCTTTTAATGTAATATCGAAATAGGGTATTTTGAAAAACAATAAAAAAAGAGGCAGGCAACTGATAAATAGAGTGACAAAACTATTGTGTTCTTTCGTGTCTTTTTTGAATTTAAAAAAATTGACAATAAAAACAAAAAACGAATAAATAAATTCGAATATGATGCCTCTGTAAACCAATACTACTGAAATTAGGGTGCCTATATGCAAAGCCACATTAAAAATCAAATTGTTCTCTTGGATATTTAAAAAATACTGAAATATTGCCAAATGTCCGCTGCTTGATATCGGCAAAAATTCCGTAAGGCCTTGGATTGTGCCTTGTACAACAGCTTCAAAGATGTTCATATTTGCTATTCACCTAATTTGTTTTAACACATTCAAAAATCTGATCAGATATTTCTTTTTCGCTATATATTTTATCGTTATTATCATAACATCTAATAATATGCCAATTAAATTTTTCGGCAGCAAAATAAGCGGCTTCTTGACATAGCGACAAATATTTCAAATCGGACTCATGTATATCTTTTTTGGAAATGTCATCACCATATCTTTTTTTCAACAAAGTATCGGAAAGTTTTATACTCATATCTAGATAGACGACCACATCCGGTGAAGGTATGCCTAGTCTCACGTATTCAAAATCCTCCAACCATTTCAAAAATGAATCCCATTTATTAAATTCGAGTTTAGGCATTTGGTAAATAATATTAGAAGTCGTATATCTGTCACATATTATTATTTCACTGTTTTTGTATTCATTTTCTAATTTTAACTTGAGATTTATGAATCTATCTATTGCAAAAAAAGAACTTGCCGCATACGGATTAGTATCACCGGGAGAAAAACCAAATTCCCCGTTCAAATACATCTTCAAAAATGCAGAAGATTTATTTTCATAATTCGGAAATGAAATTAATTCGGCCAAACAATTTTCTGATTTTAATTTTTTTTGCAACAACAACGATTGAGTTTTTTTGCCACTTCCGTCAAGTCCTTCCACAACTAATATTTTTCTTTTAGAAATAAAAATCACTGCCTTTCAACAAAAATATATAATACTCATTACCTGCTGACTATCTTTAAATACGGCATCAGCTCAACAGGAATAGGAAAGTGCACATATTGAAATTTAAATTTAACGTAAACATTAACCAGACGAAATTCAGGATCGTTGAGTTTCTCCAATAACTTACATGCATATAACACAACACTTTCCATGTTGTTTTCATCAATATTCTTAGTTTTAAGATAAGTTGATAAAGAATCTCCACCTTGAATAATTTTGAAAATAAATTCAGAATAACTACTTAATTTTTTGCTTTTGCTCTTACAATTAGGTACAACTCCGGGTGAGTACCCAGATGATAATCCAACTCCAAATGAGAAACCATATATTCCCATAAAATATTCATCTTTAGAGTATCCGATCAATAAATTTTCAAAAAGAATTTTACCATCATCACGGACGGATCCTTTTCCTATGTTATAAGTTTGATATTTTATATTTCCAATTTTGACAGTTTTAGGACTAACAATTTTGACAGTTTTAATTGCATTATATACAACTTTAATTGCATTATATACAACTAAAACACCAACGCCTAAGACACCAACGACAGCAATAGTTTCGGCTAAATCTAAAAGCTCTTTAGATTTATCAACCATATCGCCCTTTTTACTTTTATCATCATTTTCATCTTCGTCGTTTTCTTTAACATCATTTTCATCTTCATTACCTTCATCTTTGTATTTCATTATCTCAACAGTATTTACAAGTTGACTATCAGGTTTAACATCCACGACAAAAGACTGACAACACATAGCAACAGCCAAAATAGAAGATATTATCTTATTATTTTTACTAATCTTCTTGCTATTTTTATTTTCACCTATTCCATTGCTTTCTTTTTTCATAAAGAAACACCCGAGAGACCTCTCTCTCTCTCTCTCTCGAATTGAAAGAATTCATGAGAGATTTGATAAATTTACTTTTCACAATTTTACCCCCAAAAGTGCTGATAAAATGAATTATAGCATTTTGAATTTTGCTGTCAAACAGAATTATGCGAAGCATTTTAATGCGACACTATTTAGCGGCGACTTTGTCTCCGCAGGAGACAACTTAGAACCGCATGTTTCTTTGGGTTTCACCCGTTTCTTTGCGCCAAAGAAATGGGTGAAAGAGAAATAAAATGTTTTTAATTAAAAAAATGAGTACCAAATATAAAAATTATTTTACATAAAATACCAATCTATAAATTTTATATTTAAGTATTTATTAAATATTTTATAAAATTTATTTCTTCCGTAC
The DNA here is from genome assembly GCA_036322855.1 of Candidatus Improbicoccus pseudotrichonymphae. Taxonomy (GTDB): domain Bacteria; phylum Bacillota; class Clostridia; order Oscillospirales; family Acutalibacteraceae; genus Improbicoccus; species Improbicoccus pseudotrichonymphae. The sequence continues at coordinate 602,911 of AP027924.1, read as the reverse complement.
CCATTTCTTTTATAAGAAACGGGTACACCCAAAGAAACATGCGGCTCTAAGTTGTCTCCTGCGGAGACAAAGTCGCCGCTAAATAGTGTCGCATTTAAAATGCTTCGCATAATTCTGTTTGACAGCAAAATTCAAAATGCTATAATTCACTTTATCAGCACTTTTGGGGTAAAATTGTGAAAAGTAAATTTATCAAATCTCTCATGAATTCTTTCAATTCGAGAGAGAGAGAAAGAGAGAAAGAGAGAAAGAGAGAAAGAGAGAAAGAGAGAAAGAGAGAAAGAGAGAAAGAGAGAGAGAGAGAGAGAGAGAAAGAGAGAGAGAGAGAGAGAGGTCTTTCGGGGGTTTCTTTATGAAAAAAGAAAGCAATGGGATAGGTGAAAATAAAAATAGCAAGAAGATTAATAAAAACAATAAAATAATATCTTCTATTTTAGCTGTTATTATGTGTTGTCAGTCTTTTGTCGGGGCTTTTGTATCTGATGATCAACTTGTAGATAACAAGAAAACTGTTAAAATAATGAAATACAAAGATAAAGATGGTGTTGAAATATCAGAAGATGAAAATGATGTTAAAGAAAACGACAAAGGCGGAGGTGAAGGCGAAAATAAAAATAAAAGCAAAAATAAAAGTCTTATTGATAAATTTAATGAGCTTTCGGATTTAGCCAAAGCTGGTTTTGGTACAATTTGTAGTATTCCCGGTGTTAGTGCTTTAGTTTATGTTGTACGTTATGCAATTAGTTGTAGAGTTACTATTGGAGAAATCCAAATAGGTGAAGAGTATTATAAAACTTGTAATGTAGGCAGATTTGTATATGAAGATGGTTTTAGCGAAGGGCGTTGTAAACATTTAGATGAAAGTGGTTCATTACGTAATTTTAAAGAATCCATTAGAGTATTAATGGGCGACGGCGAAGAACAAGAATCAAAATATGTATTTTTTTGTCTTCCTGTTAAAATTGATGATGTAAAAATTGATGATGTAAAAATTGATGATATAAAAAAAAAAGTAATGAAACAACTGAAAAGTGAATACTCTAAGTTTATTTATAGAATGATAACAGGGGAAGGAACTGTAGGAAACATTAGTAGATCTTATGCATATGAGCTATTGTGCAAAGCTGGTCCTGGTTTTCGTTTAGTTAATATTGTTATTCATAGCTGTGGCCAGTTTTTTTTAGTATCTGAAGAATTGGTAAGAGTATTAACAAATAATGGATACACGATGGTGAGTTAGCAAGTTTGATATATTTACAGATCATCAATGAGTGAATGTGTTATGAACGTTTTGAAAGACAGGAAATTTTCGTTACAATGCGAAAAGCAGTATTTCGTGATGTTTTGATTTGTTTGGATTAGCGTCGCTTCTATTTTATATAAATAGACTCTAGAATTAAGTAAATTACGAAAATTTGAAGGAAGCTGCTCTCAAAATTCTGTTATATATTCCCAATCCATCGTTATTTTTTTTAAATTTGTTGATGCGAATGTAGCAAGTTTTGGTTTTGAGATCGTCGATTTCTCTGAATGCAGTGTACAAGCGAAACGATTGAATGTTAATATCGTTTTCAGGACCATACGAGACACATGGTATATTTATATGTCTTAAATCTTCATCGAAACATAAAGCGGAATTTTTATTTCGGTCTAAGCTATTAACAAATTTTATATAATCAGATCGCTCCGATTCGGATATTATTAATTCGGTATCCGGAGCATAATGTTTATATTTCAATCCCGGAGATGATACAACACTGTGCTGGCTATCAACATTTTTAATTATTCTTGGATCTATATCTATTTTTCCTATTATGGATTCTATCTGTGCGCGTGTTACAGCTCCCGGTCTCAACAAGACAGGAGTCGTGTTTTCGTCGTTAATATCAATAACGGTTGACTCTATACCTATGTTACATGAAAAATTTGGAATATCAACAACGGCATCTATTGTTCCATCTAAGTCTTCAAGAACTTGCTTGACATTGACGGCACTTGGTTTGCCTGAAATATTGGCAGATGGTGCTGCTAAAATTGAAGATTTATCTATAATTTGCCTTGTTATTTTGAGTGATGGCATGCGTACAGCAACGGTGTCCAAACCACCGGACACCACATTTGAAATTAAATCAGTTTTTTTAAAAATTATGGTTAACGGTCCTGGCCAAAATTTTTCAATGAGTTTTGAAGTTTTTTCGGGCACATTAGAAACGATTTTTTCTAAATCTTTATATTTAGATATGTGAACTATTATGGGATTATCATTTGGCCTATTTTTAGATTTAAAAATTTTTTTAACAGCATCTTTATTAAATGCATCTGCGGCTAATCCGTAGACAGTTTCTGTAGGTATTGCCACAATACCGCCTTCTTTAAGAATTTCTGCCGCAACGTCAATTTTCTTATCTGACAAAATCAATGTCTTCATGTTTTCGTATTGTATGGATATTAAAAAATAATGTCAAAATTAACGTAAAGTTGTTTTTTTTTTTATTTATGCTAATATCACACTAGTGTTATTTTTTTCAGGCATGATAGTAGGGTGAAAAATTATGTCATATGGAACGAAAGATTCTTGCTATAAAGGAAAATTTGATGAAAAAGAAACTACGAGTTTATTGAAGGGATTTTTTGATAAAGAAAAGAACAATTTACGTCCCTCGTTAGGCGGTATCCGTGACGATAAGCGTGGTAGAAAGTTTAAACTTAATGCTGGAGCAAAATCCGGGATTTTTGCTCTTGTTTTGATTATTTTTGCAGAGGTTGGTGTTATTTTTAATAGAAATAATAATCAAAAGAAAACAAATAAAGACAATAGTTTTGATGAAGGAAAATTTGATGAAGGAGAAAGTGAAACGTAATAATGAAATATAATTTTGATTTTATTGAAAAAATGATAGATCAAGACAATACATCCAAACCAGCGTATCTATCGTTTTTGGACAAATCAAAACAAATAACATAAAAATTCCAAACCTTTTCTAAGATACGGTACTGGTTCACTGAAACATTTTTCTTCTCTTGCGGTATACCAAATTTGCAATTTATATTACTTTTTATTTCTTTAACATTAATTCCGAAATTCTTAGTAGATTTTCTGTTTTCCTCGAATTTGTCTTCAACAAAACGTTTTATAAGACTAGTTTTTACACTTCTTGTATCACCACAAAGGCAACTCTAATATCTTCGCCTTTTTTAGCTTTTATTATCTTCTTATAACAAACCATAACAAGGCGCCAAAAATAAATAGAGCACCCGAACCACCAACAACAGATTCAACAGAATTATTTACGTTTTTTCAAAAACTTTTTCAACTGTGCCTTTATTTTTTCTATATTTTTTCTATTGTCTTTATAATCGTTGTCTTCTTCTTCTTCTTCTTTTTCTTCAAACCCATCTACAGCTGGATTATTATCAATACCCTTATCCAAAACAAATTCCCTATTATCCGAATTTGAATTATACTCAGTGGCCCCAACAAGTAGCTGACAACACATAATAACAGCTAAAATAGAAGAAATTATCTTATTATTCAATAATCTTCTTATTTTGATTATTATTTATATAGAGAAACTTCTCTTTTGAATTGAGAAAATCTATAAGAGATTTGATAAATTTATTATCTGCCATAATATTCTCATCACCTTATCAAAAATTAATTATTTATCCTACTTTACCTTAAAAAACATAAACCGGAATCATTATAGCATTTTGAATTGTTGTCAAACCGAAATTATGTAACGTAATCAAAGACTAACAGGGATAAAAAAAGAAACGTTTAAGAAAATGGTAGAAATCGCAGAAGTAGCACATCAGGTAAAAAAGCTAGAGGAGGACGAAAAAAACAAGCTGTCTGTAGAGAGGAAAAATGGTTTTTATGACTTTAGAATATACTTAAGAGAGTACAGAACATATTTCCATATAGGCGAAAATCGAGGGATATCAGAATCTTATGCGTATAAAACTCTATCAAATGGGTTGAAGATGTGCTCATAAAAGACGGAAGGTTCTCCCTTCCGGAATGCAAGGCATTAAAAAAGTGATGTGGAATATGAAGTTATTCTAACTGATGCAGCCTGATGCAGCCGAAACACCAATTGAGTGTCAAAAAAAAAAAAAAAAAAATAAACGATCACTTACAAAACAAGAAAAATTAAAAAAATCGAGAAATTTCTAGTGTGCGAGTTAAAATTGAAAATGTAATGCAAGTTAAAATTGAAAATATAACCGGATTTATCAAACGTTTTAAAATTTTAACTAACGAGATACAGAAATCGCAGAAAGTGTTTTTCTCTTAGATTTAATCTTATTTCTGGTATTTGTAATTTTGATGAAGTCTAATTTTAATTTTAATAAAAACACAATAAAAAAATAAAAGGTAGAGGGTTCAAAAATTTAAAGAATTAAAACCGTATTCTAAATTTATTTTAAATAATGTTATTTTGAGAGAAGGTAGAGAAGCTGACTCTGATTTTTAATCGCCTTAAGAACGAAGCACTTGAATCGTTGGAGAAAGTGGGCCAAATTTTTGCCTTGCCTGTGTTCCCATTATTCGGAGATAAAAATTATTAGGGGTTCGGGAGAATATTGTAATATTAGTTCTCCTTTGTCTGAAGAACTAGAGCCTGTTCCCACTAAAAAAAATAAACAAAAAATGCTATAACAAAATAGATGGAAATAACAGAAGAAGGATATGAAAAAATTAAAAATTTATTGCCTGTACAAAGAGGTAATGTGGCAGTAAACAATCTGGTGTTTATAAATGCATTACTGTATATCTGTGAAAACGGCTGTAAATGGAGGAAACTGCCGTCTGAATTTGGAAATTGGCACGTGATATACAAGCGTTTTAGGCGTTGGGTTGAGGTCGGTATTATTGAAAAATTATTTAGAGAATTGCCACGTACAAAATGTTCTTAAAATTAATCCCGAGGCTTTATTTATGGATTCTAGAAGTGTCAAAGTACACCCAGACGCTTGTGGGGCTTTAAAAAAACGGAAAACAAGCCATAGGACGCTCTAAAGGCGGGCTAACTACAAAAGTTCATATGATATATGCGCAAATGAAAAAGAGCTGTTGATTTTATTTTAAGTGAAGGCCAGTGTGTCATGATGCACCGCATGGAAGACTTCTTATGGAAACGGTAGATAAACCTGATAACTAATACCTTTAGTTATGGACAGAGCTTATGAAGATGATCTTACTCGATATACTGCTCAAATACTTAATTTTAGTCCTATTGTGCCTCCTAAGAAAAATCGTAAAAAACCTTGGGAATACGATAAAACTCTTCTATAAAAGGCGTAATGAAATTGAACGTCTTTTTCGACGAATTTGTGGATTTCGTCGTATATTTTGTAGATTTGAAAAATTAGATATTATGTTCATTGGATTTATACAACTCGCTCTTGTTTTTGTATCAATTTTTTAGTGGGAACAGGCTCTAGTAAAAACAATAAAATAATATCTTCTATCTTAGCTATTACTATGTGTTGTCAGTCTTTGGTTGGGGCTGAACCTCCTTTGAATACAGATAATACGGTTGATATTGTTGAATCAAGTATAAGCAAAAACGAAAACGAAAACGGTTTAAAAGGCAGTGAAGACGGTAACGGAAATTTTAACGTAAAAGAAGATAGTAGCGATAATAAAAGAAAAGTAAAGGTATACTTGAAAAAATCAAAGATAATTATTTTAAACTTGCTGTTGGTGGTTTGGGTTTGGTTGTTCTCTGTGCTGCTGGTTTTGCTTTATGGTTTCGTAAGTTGAATGATAAAGAACCACACAATGTTGAAGAACCAGAGGTTGATCCGAGTAAGATTGTTGATCCGAGTAAGATTGTGGTATACCGTGAATTTAAAGTTGTCTTAGTTGGTGGACAAGAAGTTGGGAAAACTAATTTTGCCAATGTTTTATGCGGTAAACCTTTTAGTGATGGTTACGAGCCGACTATTGGTGTGGATTTTGGATATAAAAAAAATTATGTCGAAGGAAAAGAAATCAATTTTAAAATTTGGGATACCTCGGGACGAGAAATGTTTCTTTTACTTTTACCTCCTTATTTAAAAAATGCGCAAACTATCTGTGTTTGCTTTGATTTGACCAAAGTTGGAAACGGAACCATTGGCAGTTATTTGAGTGGTTGGGTAGATAAAACGAAAGAATGCCCAGATGCAAAATTAATGTTCATAGGATGTAAAGATGATCTTTATCAAGGAGGAAATGATGCTGAAATAGAAAATGCAATATCGGGTCTAGGATTAGGCAATAGAGTTATAAAAGATTCTAGTAATAATAATAGATTATTTTTCAAAACCTCCACCAGGGATAAAAATAGTGTCGATAGAGTTTTAGACGCCATTTTAGATTACGCGGAATCCAGTGACGACGTATTTGGGGTAATATAATATAAAGCGAAACACGGCCGGTTTGATCATTTGACCTCAATCTTTACCCCAAATATATTTTATTTCTTTGGAAGTTTTCGGAGGAATACCGAATTTTGACATAAACTCAGAATTAGAATTACTTCCAATTTTTTTGAGACGGTTATTCATGGCGGCAACTTCGATAATTACCGCCAGATTTTTTCCTGACTTAACAGGTATGGAAACAAATGGTATGTTTACATCGAATATTTCTACATATTTTTCTTCATTGTTTTCTCCCAATCTGTTTTTGGAACTGTCATTTTGCCAAATTTCTAAATTAACGACCAAATCAATTCTTTCGAAGCGTTTTATGGCGTTTACGCCGAAAAGATCCTTTACGTTTATTACGCCTATTCCTCTAACTTCTATGAAATCATTTACATTTTCCGGCGCAAAACCCAAAATTGTTTTAGCGGAAATTTTTTTTATTTCGGTAACATCATCACTTATAAACTTATGCCCCCTGCTTATTAATTCCAAAGCAATTTCGCTTTTTCCTATGCCGCTTTCGCCTATAATCAAAACACCTTCTCCATGAATACTTATAAGCCCGGCGGATCTGGTGATTTTGGGTGCCAAAAATTCATCCAAAAATTCTGTTAAATCGCTTATAAATTCCGAAGTCCTGTCTTCTGTTGTAAATACAGGTATACAGTAACTTTCTGCCATTTCTATTACTTCATCTTGGATTTTTATTCCACGCGCAATGAAAAGAGCAGGTGGTTTCAAAGAAAATACGGCGCCTATAGATTTTTTTATTTCTTCAGAATTAAGCCTACTTAAAAATAGATACTCACTTTCGCCCATTATTAAAATTCTTTCATTGTCAAACTCGCTGATTTTTCCAATTAAATCAAGCCCAAGCCTATTGATATGTCTCGAAAATATTTGTATTTTTTCGTAATTACAAGTCTTGGGTATGAATAAAATCTTTAATGATAAATTCTCTACAACGTCTTTTAAAAAAACAAAATCCTTTGACAATTAATTACCTCTTTTTTGAAGATAATAAACACAATTCCGGGCTCGCATTCAAAATGGTATCTCCTATATCGAAACTTCCTTTTTCGACGATTGTATCAGCCAATTTGTCTTCTACTTCTTTTCTTATAATATCTTTGATGCTACGCGCTCCGTTTTTGGTATCTTTTATCTTTTCCACCAAGGCTTTTAGCGCCTTTTCGCTGTAACTGAACCTTATATTTTTCTCCATTAAATGTTCCTTAAATTTATCAAGAGAAATCTTCGCTATCTCAATCAAATCATTTTTATTTAAATCATTAAATAAAACAATTTCACTAATTCTGCCTAAAAGTTCGGGTTTTAAAAATTCAGAAAGAGATTTTAAAATTTTCTCTTTGTCGGTTTTGTTTTTATTTTTGTCAAAACCTATAGAACCCAAACTCTTATCATTCATATTGGAAGTCATAATTATTATTGAATTTCTGAAACTGACCAGTCTGCCTTGCGCATCAGTAAGCATCCCTTCGTCTAGTATTTGAAGAAAAATATTCAAAATATCCGGATGAGCTTTTTCTATTTCATCTATTAATAAAACCGAATACGGTTTCTGCCTTATTTTTTCCGTTATTTGCCCGGCTTCATCAAATCCCACATAACCTGGTGGAGAACCCATAATTCTTGAAACGGCATGTTTCTCCATAAATTCAGACATACCAAGTCTTATCAAGCTATCGCGGGTATCGAAAAGTTCATCCGCGAGAATTTTGGCCAATTCTGTTTTTCCGACCCCAGTCGAACCTACAAACAGAAACGAAGTCGGCAACATTTTAGGATTCGTCCCTGTTCTGTTTCTCTTTATCGCAGAACAAATAATTTTTATGGCGTTGTCTTGGCCTTTTATACTTTTCTTAAGATGTTCTCCCAACATTCGAAGCTTTTCAAACTCGCTTCTTTCTATTTTAGAAGCGGGAACACCTGTCCAAAGTTCTATCACCTTTGAAACATCAGATTCCGTAACTTCTCTGCTCAAAGCCTCACTTTTAATTCTATTTGATTCTCCTTTTAATTTTTCTATTTCGTCTTCGATTTCAGAAATTCTATCTTTTATATTGTTAACTTCTTCTTCTTTGTTTGTGATTTTACCTGTTTCTATATCCCTTCTGTTTTTTATTTTTAAGATATGCGCTTTTTCATCGCTTTCATCTGCCGTAATCTTTTTGAGTTCATCTTTTAAAGTGTCTGATCGTGATATCAACTTATTTATACCTTCGTTAATTTCATCGTATTTTTCTAAAATTTTGTTGGAAAGTGCGGCGCAGGCACAAGATTCATCCAAAAGATCAATTGCCTTATCCGGTAAAAATCTTCCCGTGATATAACACTGCGAAGCCACAACAATCCTTTCAACTAAATGTTCAGGTACAATAACTCTGTGGTAATTTTCGTAGTAATATTTTATCTGAGACAGCAACTCTTTAGTTTTACTAACCGATGGTTCCAAAATTTTTACTTGTTGAAAACGTCTTTCTAGTGCAGAGTCTTTTTCTATATATTTTCTGAATTCTTTAAAAGTGGTTGCACCGATAATTTGTATTTCTTTACGCGAGAGAGCGGGTTTCAGTATATTCGCTGCCGTCATAGACCCTTCTGAATCACCAACGCCAACTAAATTGTGCATTTCATCTATGAATAAAATTATGTTTTCATCGTTTTTAATTTCATCTATTAAACCTTTAATTCTGCTTTCGAATTGTCCTCTAAACTGAGTTCCTGCAACCAATGCCGTTAAGTCCAAAAGATAAATTTCTGCCTCTCTCAATTTGAAAGGAACATTTCCTGAAACGATTCTCAATGCCAAACCTTCTGCTATTGCAGTTTTTCCTACTCCGGGTTCTCCTGTTAAACACGGATTATTTTTACTTCTTCGACATAAAATTTGAACAACTCTTTCGATTTCCGTATCTCGACCCACTATCTTATCGATCTTTCCATTTTTTGCCTTTTTTGTAAGATTATCGCAATATAATTCTACATATTTTTTTCTTGGATTTTTTTTGGTCTTTTCCGATATTTTCTTTTCTTCTTTCGGTGAATCTGAAAATAAACCTTTAGGTAACGGAAAAGCCGCTGTAATACCTAATTCTTCTATTCCTTCCTGAAGTTCCTGAAGATTAACTTCGGAAATCATGGTGAAAAATTTATTTCCTATGGTAGTGATTTCACTGTCAGTTGGTCTATACGTTTTCATTAGATCATAAATAGATTCTATAGTCATCTGTCTGGCACATCTTATGCAAATACCTTTTGGACGTGTCATTTTTTCTCCTATTGAAATAAATATTACTGCCGGCAATTCTTTACAAATTGAACATAACATAAAATACGCTCCTTACAGATAACATGTTACGAAAAAATATCTAAAATAAATAATCATTACTTATAATTTCAAAAAACTACAATATGTCAACATAAAAATTATAGTTCTAAGTCTATACTTTCCAGAATTAATCAAAAATGCTTACAAATAGCACATATAAAAACTTAAACTACTTCAGTATCGGTTTCAACGAGATCAATTTTTACTTTTTTCATCTACTATTAAAACTCAAACAAACTACAAATCTTTCTATAAATATAATTATATTGCCTCTGATTATTTTTAAAATCTATTTTCGATATAACTTAATGATAATTACTGATTTTTTAATATAAATTCTAAGGATTGATCTTTTTTATAAAAATTATCTATATGTTTAAGCTTATCCTTATCATAGGACTGTATCATAACTCTAATTAATGATTCAGTCCCAGATTTTCTTATGAACAGCTTATCATTTTTATCTATCATGGTTTCGAATTTTTGCCTAATATCAACCAATAAGTTTTCTGAATATTCTTTCTCCAATTTAATATTTATCAATAATTGAGGTGTCTTGCTAAACATGGATAATATTTCCGAGGCTTTCATTTTATTTTTAACCAGATTGTTCAGAATTATTATGGAAGTGAGCAGACCATCGCCGGTTTGATTAAAATCTTTAAAAATTATGTGCCCCGATTGTTCTCCGCCAAAATTATAACCATTACTAATTATTTCTTCCGAAATGTAACGATCACCGACTTTTGTTTCGACAAAATTTATATTCTTAGATTTCAAAAATTCAATCATACCTAAGTTGCTCATAGGAGTTCCGACGACGCATGATTTCGCCAAATTATTTTCTTTTGACATTTCATATGCACAAAATGCCATTATGTTGTCTCCGTCTATTACATCACCACTTTCAGAAACCACCATGCATCTGTCGGCATCACCATCATAGGCAAAACCCAGGTCATACTTATTTTCTACAACAAATTTTCTAAGACAGGATAGATCAGTTGATCCACATGCGTCGTTTATGTTTTTCCCATTAGGCTTATTATTCAAAATTGTAAAATTAATACCTATTTTGCTGAAAATTTTTTCCGCACAGATAAAGGAAGAACCATTGGCACAATCTACTGCTATTTTCAAGTTTTCTGTATTGACCTTAAAATTTTTAGCTATGTGAGATACATAATTATCCATTAAACTTTTCTCATAACACAAAACACCTACTTTATCACCTTGACATTCCCGGAAATTACTTGCTTTATTAATAATTTCCTCCAATTCATCTTCTAAGCTGTCATTCAACTTGAACCCCCTTTTATCAAATATTTTTATTCCATTGAATTCAAAACTGTTATGTGAAGCAGAGATTGATATGGAAGCGTCCGCATTCGATTCTTTTATCAAAAAACAAGCTGCCGGAGTTGGTAAAATGCCGGCAAAAATAACATCAGAACCCATACTACAAATTCCGGCAGTAACTGCGGCTTCCAGACCATCTGAAGATAATCTGGTATCCTTAACTATTAAAATTTTCCCTTTTTTAGGGCCGACGCAAACTTTATGTGCTAAGGCTTTTCCCAAATTCATTACCAAATTGAAGGTAATTTCATTCCCAACGATACCTCTTATGCCGTCTGTTCCGAAAATTCTTTTTTTCATATCATTCATCACCTTGATGCAATTCGTTTACTTTACCCGCATGGCAAACAGCTATTGCTATTGCATCCGCCGCATCGTCGGGAGTAGGATCGAAATTTAATTTTAATAACGTTCTCATAGAACTTATAATTTCAAATTTTTTCGCTTTACCACAGCCGGTTACAGCCATTTTAATCTGGGCCGGCGTATATGATACAACTACAACGCCGGAAATCTTAGAAGCCAAAACCATCACGCCTCTGGATTGAGCAACACATATGGCGGTTTTTTGGTTATTCCTAAAGTATAAATCTTCAATTGCTGCTATGTCCGGCTTATATTTTTTAAAAAGTTTCATTGTCTCTTCAAAAATTTTTTCAAGCCTTTCGGGGAATGTCAATTTGGGAGACGTTACAACAACACCACAATCAACGAATTTAATACTTTTTTCAACAATTTCAACAACGGCAAATCCCATTATAGCGTAACCGGGATCAATTCCAAGAATCCTCAATTATTTCCACTCCGTAATTTATAGGTTTACACAAAAAAACTTCTTTATTTAAATCTTTCATTCTTTCATAATTATTTTTAGCTTGAAATTCATTGGAAAACATGCGAAACATAGCAGATCCGCTTCCGGTCAAACGATAGGAAGTATCTTCCTGCGACATAACTTTTTCAAAATCGTTAAATGTACTTTTAAATATCTCATCATTTTCACCTATTTCGATAGAATTAAGCAATGAAGACATTCTACTGTCTTCTTCATTATTTCTTTTTTCCGAATCTAAAATTTTATCATCATATATCTCATAAGCCTTTTTTGTGCTTATATCAAAATTTGGCTTGACAATCAATATATTGCAATTTTTTATAGGCTTAATTTTCTCTATTTTGTTTCCGCAGCCCCTTATCCTCATGGTACCGCCTGTTAAAAAAAGAGGTACGTCGGAACCAATTTTAAATGCTAGATCTACAAGTTGACATAATTCCAAATTGCAGTTAAAAATTTTATTTAGAGCGAAAATAACCGCTGCGGCATCGGCACTACCTCCACCCAAGCCGGAATTTATCGGTATATTTTTTTCAATTTCAATGTTTACTCCAATATTTTTTTCTATATTTTTGTTTTTTTTTATGAAATCAAAAAATGTTTTGGCAGCAATATAGGCACAATTTTCAAACAAAGATTCGATTTTTTTGTCGCAAACGACATTGATACCGAATTTTCCGCTGGGCCTTATAGAAATATAATCGCAAAGATCCACCGTTTGGACTATCATATCCAAACTATGTAAGCCATTTTTATGTTTGTTGCAAATTTTCAGCCCTAAGTTTATCTTTGCATAAGCTTTTAAAATAATTACAAATTACCCCCTGCACAAATTTCATTTTAGCACAAAATCTTCAAATACACATACAAATCAAGTTTTACCAAAAACAGGTTTAAAGGAAGCCAAAGACAAATAAGAGAGATTTTTCACATTTGTAAATTTGAAAGAAATTTGACCATTATGAACGGGATTTAATTTAATTTTGGTTCTTATGTATTTAATCATCGTTTAATAACATATTGAAGTTTAAGTATTGATTGTATTTTCTTTAAAAAAACGGCAAAGCTAATCGATGAGGTAGGTAGATAGCTTGTTGTTTTACGATAAATTTAAGAAAATGAGTCTAGAAGATAGAAGATTGATTAGTGATTATGTTCAAAAAACTTTATTTTCGACACACAGTTTAATCATAACCGAATGGCACTTGCCAGATATGATTTTACTAAACAATGTCGAAAGCAGCTATGTGTTATTAAATGATTATTTAATTATAAAAACAATAGATAAAAGCAAAAAAGAAACTTATTTTTATCCTTTTTTTGGAGATTACTCGTGCGAAGAAAGAATTTCACATACTGTATCTATGCTCTTAGAAAATTATGATGAGAATTTAAAATTTAAATTTTTAACTTTAGAGATAATTGAGTATTTTATCAAATTCGCTTCTAATTACAAAATTGAAGTAAGCTTCGAACGGGAAGAAAGCGATTACATATACGATTTGTATAATTTTGAGAAATATACAAGCAAAAGAAAATGTACTGAGATTTTCGTCGACAAATATAAACCCAGTGTTGAAATAATTAATGAAGACAATACAGGCGCTTGTTTGGATATTCAAAAAAAGCACTGGTGCGATATAAAAAAATGTAATGGTGAATGTGAGTACTGCGCTCGCGATTTTCTGAAAAAAATACTATCAAATCTCAAAATTCTAGATTTTGAGGGAATACTAATAAAAAGCAATAAAACAGAAGAATATATGGGGTTTTCTATAATCAGCAAAAACAATGATTGTTTGACATTCTTTGAGCAAAAACACACACATGTTACCGGGTGCAATTTTTACGTTTTCGGGTCAATACTGAAGATGTTTTGCACCGAAGAAATAAAGTACATAAACTTTACTTATGATGTAGGCCTAAAATCACTAAGATTCTACAAAGAAAAGCTGTGTAGAAAAAAATATAAACTCAATAATAAATATAATGTTACAATTACTAAAAAAACATAAATTAACTCAACACAAATTTAGAAATTTCAATCTAATATTCTCAAATCATTTAGAATATTTATGAAGTTTTCTATGCTTATCGTTTCTTGATTTTCGTCATCCCTGCTTTTCACAGTTACAACGTTTTTAGACACTTCATTGTCTCCTATGATCACAATATAAGGAATTTTTTTCAAAGAAGCATCGCGTAATTTTTTACCAAAAGTGTCATTTTTTTCGTCTATTTCAGCTCTTATACCAATCTGTTCCAATTTTTTAAACACTTGTTTTGTGTAAGATAAATGTTTTTCCGTTATGGGTAATATGCTTACTTGTATGGGCGACAGCCATAAAGGCAATTTTGCAGCCGTATGTTCCAGTAAAATTGCTATAAAGCGTTCAATGCTACCAAACACCACACGATGTATCATGGCAAGTTTATGTTTTTTTCCATCGCTGCCAATATACGTTAACCCAAAACGTTCCGGCATTTGAAAATCAAGTTGGATTGTTCCGCATTGCCACGTTCTGCTTAAACAATCTTTTATGTGGAAGTCGATTTTAGGACCATAAAACGCACCGTCTCCCTCGTTTATTCTGTAGCTTATATTTTTAACTTCCAACGATTTTTTCAAACTACAGATTGCCAATTCCCATTCTTCATCGCTACCCATGGAATTTTCTGGTCTGGTGGAAAGCTCTACAAAATATTCAAAACCCATTTTTTTATACACAGTATCTATCAAATCTATAATTTCTATCACTTGACTTTCAATTTGTTCCGGAGCTAAAAAAATATGCGCATCATCCTGAGTAAAGCATCTTACACGCAACAAACCATGTAAATTGCCTGAATTTTCATGCCTATGAACTACTCCCATTTCCGCATATCTCAACGGAAGCTCCTTATAAGAACGTGGTTTTAATTTGTAAACCAAAACAGAGCCAGGACAATTCATGGGCTTTATGGCAAAAACCTTATTGTCTATCTCGGTAAAATACATGTTGTCTTTATAGTGTTCCCAATGCCCGGATTGGCGCCATAAATCTTCGTTCAAAATCAAAGGTGTACTTATTTCTTCATAACCCATTTTTCTATGAATTTTTCTCCAATAGCCTTCTAATTCATTACGTATTATTTTTCCTTTGGGTAAGAAGAACGGAAACCCCGGGCCTTCTTCCATAAAAGTAAAAAGCTCCATCTCTTTTCCTAATTTTCTATGATCACGTTTTTTCGATTCTTCGATAATCATCAAATGATCTATTAATTCTTTTTCTTCCCGAAAAGCCGTTCCGTATACACGTTGAAGCATTTTATTTTTTTCACTACCTCGCCAATATGCTCCAGCCACAGACAACAACTTTACAGCTTTTGGGTTTACTTCCCCGGTGTAATTCAAGTGGGGTCCTTTACACATATCAACGTATTCTTCTTGCTTGTAAAAAGAAAGCTCTTCGCTTTCATTGCTTTCATTTTGCAAATCTTCTATCATTTCAATTTTATATGGTTGTCCATTCATGATTTCAATGGCACTTTCATAATCCAATCCAAATCGTTCTATTTTGTAATTCGAGCGAATTATCTTTTTCATTTCTTCTTCTATTTCAGGAAAATCATTCTTTGTGATTTTTTTTTCCATGTCGAAATCATAATAGAAACCATCATTTGTAGGAGGACCTATGGCTAATTTGATATCCGGATACATTCTCTTTAATGCTTGAGCGAAAATATGAGACACTGTATGACGTAAAACTTTTAATTCCATAAATACAACAATCTCCATGTCGATTAAACTAGTAACAAAAAACAAAAACACTCGTATGCTAATTTATTCTAATTGAAAAACATTTATTTTTATAGATTAAAACTAAAATTTGATATAGAAACATGAGCAGATTGTTAAATAACGGATAAAATATTTGCAATTACTCCAAGCATTGTTGTAATTTTCTTTATACTTTCTTTGTTTCTTTGGAAGAAAATATAAAAAACTATAAACTTGCTGTTTTTTACTTTATAATCTTTGATTTTCTCATAAAGTTTTTTAAGTTCCTCCAATTGTGTTGCCAACCCCGAATTCGCATTTTCCAATTTTGAAATGATATTTGTCTTTGTTCCCATATTTTGCAACCAGAGATTTTCTTTTTTTGTTTCAGAATTGTTTTGGGGCTTTTTTGCGATTTTTTTGATATTTTCTATCCACGAAGAGACAATTCTGAACCCAAGTTTTTTGCTGTTTATTTCTTTTTCCAGTAAGGAAAATTGCTTAATTTCAAAACTCTTTTCTTTGAGCTTTAAAAAACATTGCAAACAGGCCTTGCCATCGGAAAAATAGTCAAACACACTTCTAAATTCTTTTGAAAGTTGTTTATACTCATTTATATAAAACTCGTATTTATTGTCTGATAATTTTTCCGTTAGAATACTCGTAAATTCAGTCACTAGTTTGTTTAATGAAGAATTAAAATGACTGTTGTAGCTGCTATTTTTTCTTTCTAATCTGTTTATTATAATCATTTTTTTCATAATGTACAAAACTTGTTTTATTTTTTTCTTTATCGAATTGTAGATTGACAATTGTTTCTTCGAATTGTTTTTTTCTTTCTTTCCTTCTAGACTTTTTATTATTGCTTTTTTGTCAATACCAAACGGTTTAATTTCTCCTTTAATTTTTAATAAGTCATCACATAGAGTTTTCGATGAATTGATAATTTTATTGTCCAAAGCTTCATTGTCAAGATATTTCAGTGGTTTTATTTCTTCTTTTTTTTCTTTACCATTATTCTCATTGGCCTTATTGATCGTGGATATAAAATTGTTGAAATTTTCTATTGATTTTTTGTTTGTTGAAAAATTTTCGAAAACTTTTCTTACGCCATCTACAAGTTTTTTTGTTTTGTTAAATTTATGTGAATTTATAAAATTAAAAATTGATTTTTGATATTCGTATTTGTCTTTGTTTAAGAAAGGGCTTTCGGAATCAAGAAATTTTTTCAGAACATTGATTTTTTTTTGTTCACTTATGGGATTATTAATAACAAAATTTTCAGAACAAATATTTTTTTTGATGTTTTCTAAGTTCATATTGAATTTCTTATTCATATCGAATTTCTTAGAAGACATTAATAATCACCTTCTTAAATTAAATTTTGATCGAAGATACAAATATTATTTTAAGATATTTCTTCCAATTTAGCAAATTAGATAATATTTAAATTTTAAAATTCAAAAAAATATTTAAATTATATGGAAAAATAATTTAAATTTGTTTATTTGATTGTTTTTTATTAAAATTTACCTTCATAAAAAATTAAGTGCCGGTAGCTCAGCTGGACAGAGCAACTGCCTTCTAAGCAGTAGGTCGCGGGTTCGAATCCCTCCCGGCATGCCATCTGTATTCAAAGGAACAGCCCCAACCAAAGACTGACAACACATAACAACAGCTAAAATAGAAGATATTATTTTATTGTTTTTATTAATCTTCTTAATTATTTTTATTTACTATACTGTTTTCTTTTTTCATAGAGAGATCTCCCGAGAGACCTCTCTCTCTCTCTCTCAAATTGAGAGAATTCATGAGGGATTTGATAAATTTACTTTTCACAATTTTACCTCCAAAAGTGCTGATAAAATGAATTATAGCATTTTGAATTTTGCTGTCAATAAGATAATAAAAATAATTTTAAAATAATATTTATAAAATTTTATCTCTAAGTATTTAAATTAAATATATTAAAATTTATTTCTCTTTCACCCATTTCTTTAGATTTCTTCCAAACGAGTATTTTTAAAAATAAATCAAAAAACACCGGAACATACTTTGTGTATGTGAGGATTTTTTTGATTTTTAATCTTTATAAAAAACGAAGTTTAGGGAGGAATCTAATAGAAGAAACGGGTGAACCCCAAAGAAACATGCGGCTCTAAGTTGTCTCCTGCGGAGACAAAGTCGCCGCTAAATAGTGTCACATTTACCACCTCCGTCTGAAGACGGTGGATTTTACCTCGTACATGGAAATTAAATATAAACCGCGCTAACCAGTTCTCTTTTGGGACACTGAAAAGATCTTGATTTTTTTCTATTGTTTGTTCGTTAAACCATTTCTATTTTGTGAACACAAGTCTTTGCCCCGCTATCCTGCGAAATTTTTTAGCTTTGTAATTTTTTATTATTTTATATTTCATTCCTTCATGGTAACACGATATCACATTTTTTGATTTTGCAAAAGGTTTAAATAATTCAATTTATTTTAAATCGCAATTATGGGAAAACATTTATGTCAAAATACAAAATAGTATCTTAATGTTTTATTTTTTCAAAATTAACAACAAAATTAAATAACAAAATCGAAATAGTATTTGGCATATGTTGTTTTTTTAAGAAAGTAATTATAAAATTAAACGTACTTGGGGGTGTAGCTCAGCCTGGTAGAGTGTGTGGTTCGCATCCGCAAGGTCGAGAGTTCAAATCTCTTCACCTCCACCAAACGACCCATATACGAACTCTCAATGTTGTGTATGGGTATTTCAATTTTAGAGTCTTGTGCATTGCAGAAAATGTAGAGCTTGTCTTGAAATAAGTATACTTTATTGATGAAGGTATCAATCAAAACACGACAAAAATTGATGTCTTTTACGTTGCTGTTTAAAAATCTTTTAAGAAAAAATTTTACATGTTCGAATTTAAGTTTAGGTCTCAATATTTTTTCCCTAGCAATTTGAGTTTCTAGGTCCTGTTCCTACTATTTTAAATAATCGATTTTTGAATAATTATTAAATATAAATTAAATTTTCAATTTATATTTACTTTTTATATTAAAAGTAATAGAAGATTTGAGTCCTACATAAAATTATATTTTATGTAAGTCGATTTTCAATGAGGAGATCTTTGTAATGAAAATTGTTAAAAAGATACTAGCTTTAAATTTTTTCTTTCTTTTTGCGTTTGCTGTGATTATACCTAGCGTGAGTGCTGAAGCTCGTTATGGGAGGGTTTTGATCGTTGGAAAAGGAGAGTATGAACCAGTAATGAAATCATTTATGAAAACTTTTGTTGGAAAAAGATGTTTTACAGCTGGCGAATTGGCTATGGGTTTGCGAGATAGATTCGCATACGAACCGTATAGTGGAAGAAGTTATATTAGTGGATACGATGAAGATATTAGCGACGAAGCTACGGTCAATTATAAATTTTCTTCAGGAGATACTGGAGAAGAGTTTGATCTTGAACTTGTTGTTGTGATAAAGGTTATTAATCCTGATGACACTAATTGCAATGAAATTAATGAGGAGTACAAGAAAGCCGATGTTATATTTTATTTTTTCGACAATGTTAATGAGGTCGGTGGTAATTTCAGAGAACTTAGGTCAGTAAAAGAAAATAATACATTCAGAGAATGGTATGAACATGTAATGCGTTTGAAGACTAGTAATTTTCAAAAAATTGATGGAAATTTCACAATGTATTACGATGGGCCTAAAGATTTCGAATGGCATACGATACCAGAAAAGTACAGAAGTATGTGCAGAGGTCTACCAAAAGATGGCAAATTTCTTGTTGCACCGCCTGTTGATTTTGAAGATCCGAGTAAAATTGTAAACAAATCAGAGTTTTATCGTTGGTATTGTGATAACTGTCCAAACAAATTTTTTATAAATGCACTATGTATTTCGGAAGAGGGTTTAAAAGAACCACAAGGTGATGTTCGTTACCAAAATAGAACATATGAACTTATAAGAGCTCTTCCTAACGTTCAGCATTTGTTTTATACACAAGATGCATCAGCAGACAGATTTTGTGTTATTGAAGCTCTAGGAAGGTTTTGTGGCATGGTTAATCGTTTAGGACATGGGCCATTTAAAAAATTTTTTAAAATCTGCTGCTTGTTTATTTAAAAAAAATTCGCTTTGCCTTTCGTTAATAGCGACTGGTACAATTGGGATAAGTGCAATGTTAAAGAAAACGTTAACAAGTAGAAATAAAAAAGAAAATGAAAAGAAAAATAAAGAAACAGATGAAGAAACAGATGAAGAAACAGATGAAGAAAGTGGTACAGAAATAATTGATGAAACAGAAAATAAAAAAATGGAGATAGATGAAAATAATGTTGAAAGTTAAAAAAATAGTTTTGTTTTTCTTATTGTTAGTTTCTGGTTTTGTGTTTTTAAGAAATTCGGCGATGGCCGTTGATTATATTGCCAACGTTGTTTTTGTAGGTAATAAAGGTTCAGGGAAAACGTATCTTTGTAGCAAATTTTTAGAAAGAGATCTATCAGGGATTAATTCTAGAAGTTTCAGTCATGTACTTAAAAATATGGGTCAAGTCGGATCTAATACTTTTGCTCTGAAAGTTTGGGATACGATCGGTGAAGAAAGATACCGTGAATTAGTAGAGGGTTTCTGCCGATATGCTAATGTAGCGATAGTTGTTTTAAATTTAGAAAGAGTAAGTAATGAAGATCTTGATAGTTTTTTAATAAGAAATTTAGATTATTATTGTGAAGCAATTATGAAAGTATCGCCAAATTGTGGTATCATTATTGCATTAAATGAAACTGTTCCATTAACTCCTATAAGAAGAGAAAGAGTGTTGTCTAGAATAGATTTAATTTTAAGGGGTATTCTAGATGACGGCCATTACGCAAATCTTGCATTTTTAAGAAGAAATCTAAATGATAACGAAATTAAAACACTTATTGAACAATGTGTTAGGGACGCTCTGGTCCATCCTGATGTATTAAGAAGTTTGAGTACAAGAGATGATGGAATAAATATTATAAAAGTAGTTAGCGGAAGCTGTTCATATTCTGTAGAATATGTCTAATAAATTTACATAAAACAAGAGTAGATCATCAGTAAATTTGATGATCTACAAATTATTTAAAACAATAATTAAAAATAAAAAATTCTAAAATGCTCTTAGCAGCGTTTTTTATTGTGGTGATTTAAAAACATGCTTAATATTTATCCATCAAACGAAACTACTTTTGCAGACAACGGACTAAAAATCCTAAAGCCTCTAAAGGCAATAGTCAGAAAAGAAGACAACGGAGACTATTTTTTAGATATAAAGGACACAATAGAAAACGAAAACCTTAAATATTACCAAGCCGGAAACATAGTAAGAGCAACAACTCCATGGGGATATCAAGCATTTAGATTAACTAATCCCGAGATAGAAAATAAAAAAATAAACGTAAGAGCTTTTCATATTTATTATGATTCAAATAATTATATAATTAGGGATTCGAACGTTGTTGATAAAAACTGTAATGATGCCCTAGATCACCTAAATTCTGCAACAGATATAACTAGCCCATTCACAACTCTCTCTGATGTACAAGTAGTCAGAAATTATAGATGTATCAGAAAAACTCTAAATGAGGCAATTTATACAATTTTAGAACGTTGGGGAGGTCATCTTGTCAGAAACAACTTCCATATAGAAATTCGAGATATAATCGGTCAAGACAAAGGAATTGTACTTTCTTATGGAAAAAATATTAAAGCCATAAAATCAATAGAACACTGGAACGACGTTGTCACAAAACTAATGCCAGTCGGCAAAGATGGCCTCCTTCTTCCAGAATTATGGCTTTATTCATACAATGAAAACATAAGGGAAACCAATCCCTATGATATTCCCTACACAAAAGTTATAACTTTTGACCAAAACGATCTCACTCAAGAAGACTTTATGGATGAGTTTGGGAATCCAGATACTAACGGATATCACAATGCTCTTGAAATAGATTTAAGAACGAAAGCATTAAATCATTTAAACGAAAATTCAGTTCCAAAAATAAATTACAGTATTTCTGCATATTTAGAAGACATCTCAGATGTAGGAGACATAATTTATGTAAAACATCCAAAATGTAGAATTGATATAGAAACAAGCGTAATAGCCCTTGAATACGACGTTATAAGCAACAAAATAACAAAAATTGAGTTCGGAAACTTTAAAAATAATCTAAAAAACTTAATAACTAATATTGAAAACAAAATAACAGAAGAAGTAGACAAAAGTGCCGGAGAGACTACTGCTAAGCTAGAAAAAGAACTAATTGAGGCAACAAATAAGATAAATAGTGTCCTTGGTAACTCTTATGTAATCTATGATGGTAGTCAAATCTTAATTTTAGACAAAATACCTAAAGAAGAAGCTATAAATGTAATGAGAATAAACTCTGGTGGCATTGGCTTTAGCCAAACTGGAATAAACGGAACTTTTAACAGTGCCTGGACCATTGATGGTCAACTTGATATGCAAATGATTCAGACTCTTCATCTTACGGCAGACTTAGTAAAAGGAGGAACTCTGAAATTAGGTTCAAACCTTAATGAATCAGGTAAAATCGAACTTTATAATGATTCAAACACTTTAATTTGCGAAGTAAATAAAGAAGGCATCAACATTTATTGCGACGATGGCACAACCATAAGGATGAATGCCAACATTGGCTTTTGTGGCTACGACATAGATGGGACAACTCCACTTTATTGGGTCTCAAAAGATGAATTTCACATGGAAAAATCAGTAATTGAGCATGAAATAACGCTATCGAATAGACTAAGATTTATTAAACTTGATACAGATTCAAACACTGGAATCGGGGTTGTTGCTTTGGTATAAACATTTCACTTCAGTCTGTTTTTGTTGTATAATGAGAATAATACAAAAGATGTAAAGACCGAAAGGAGATAAGAACAAAAATGGGAAAACTAAAAATTTATCTTGACACCAGTGTGATTAGTCATTTAAATGCAGAAGACACTCCTGAAAAGATGCAGGATACATTGAAGTTTTGGGAAAATGTTAAAAGTAACAAGTTTGATGTATTTATTTCAGAAAAGACTTTAGTCGAGATCGGAAAATGCTATGAATCTAAAAGACTTTTTATGATTGAAGAATTATCTAAAATTAATTACATAAAACTTGATTTCGACAAAGAAAGTGATGTACTATCACAAATATATTTGTCAACCGGAACATTGAAAATGAAATCAAAAGATGATGCTATCCATATAGCTATCGCTTCAAAGAATAGGTGTGATGTAATATTATCTTGGAATTTCAAGCATTTTGTAAACCCTAAGATTATAAACATGGTGTTAAGGGTGAACTTGTCAGAAGGCTATAAAGTGCCAACGATAGTAACTCCCAAATCAATTTTAGAAATGGAGGATGATTAGAATGTCAGATAGAATAATTGAAGAATTGCATAAAATTCGTGAAGAAAACTATGAAAAAACGAAAAATATGACTTTTGAAGAAGAAAAGGAATATACCGAAAAATATGCTTTAAAAATAACTAAACTTATAGAAAAAGCTAGAGAAAAAAGAGCAGTAAACCATTTCTAATGTTTATGTTTACGTAAGGGTAAGACGCACAAACACCGGCTATACTACTTATGGTACAGGAACTATTTATTGCAAAATAGATGGAACTACCTATAGCGCCAGCATAACTTCAGATCAAAAAATAACAGAAAATGGAATAATTTTATTTTCAAAAACTTTAGATATTTCGCATAATAGCGACGGTTCTAAAACTCTAACTTGTAGCTCATGGTTTAGCATGAGTACTGTTAGCTCAAGTGAACAAAGTTATTCTCAAACACTCACAACAATCCCAAGAGCAAGCTCATTTTCTGGTGGAAATGGTAATATTGGAAGCACAACAAGTATTACAATTAGTCGAGCTTCTTCTTATTTCACACACATGTTATATTATGATATATGACGGTTGGGAAATATTTGCCAGAAACGTAGGAATTAGCTGTACTTGGACGATTCCTACTTCTTTTTATGCAAAGATACCAAATTCAAATAGTGGAACTGGAACTTTATGGTGTGAAACCTATAATGGAAGCACATATATAGGAGCAGCAAGTAGAAGTTTTACATTAAACTTTTTTCAAAACTTCATCTTTTTTAAAATTTAAAACTCAAAAAATCCTCACATACACAAGTATGCTCCGGTATTTTTGAATTTTAAATTTTAAAAAATATTGGTTTTTAAAAAAATTTATTTTATGTTACTAATTCAAATCCAACCTTCAGTAATTCTCAGATTACATATCAAGACACAAATTCAAATGTAGTAAATATAACAAGTAATGATCAATGGATTGTAAGAAACAAGTCAAATCTAACAGTTACTTTTACTCCTGCCACAGGTAAAAATTCAGCTACAATCAGTAGTTATAAACTTACATTTAACGGGACTACATATAATTACACATCAGCAAGAACCATTAATTTCGGAGCTATAAATCTCTCATCAAATACAAATATTAGTATACAAGCCATAGATTCCAGAGGAAATTCAACAACTATCTCAAAAACTATAACCATCTATGATTGGTTGCCGCCAACGGTAGCTATCTCTCTAGCAAGAATAAATAATTTTGAATCTGAGACAAATCTAAAAGTAGATGCTCAAATATCAAGTGTTAACGGTAAAAACTCTATTAACTACATAAAGTATAGAAATAGGCCTACATCAAGTGATGTTTGGTCAGATTACACAGAAATATCTAACAACGCACAATATTCGTTAAATTTTGATAACACAATCTCATGGAATTTTGAATTCACAATAGCTGATCAGTTTGATTCTATAACTTATTCTCAAACTTTAGCTAAAGGACTTCCGATAATGTTTTTTGATACACAAAAAATATCTGTTGGAGTCAATAAATTTCCAGTAAATGACAATTCATTTGATGTAGATATCTTAAATGGAAATCAGACATTAAACTACGACATCATAAGCGATTGGAACGAATCATATACAATATTTTCTAACGATAGCTATTATTTCACCTACAACAACGGAGTTTTCACAAGCAATAATCAAGGAGTAGCAAACTCAACTTCAAACACATGTTTAAAAATAGATATGACGAGTCATGAAAATGATGCCACTGTCACAGTAAATTACACAATTTCATCTGAATCAAACTATGATTATGGCAATGTTTTAGCTAACACATCTTCATCACATCCAAGCTCAACAACCACAACAGGTCGATTCATACATGCCAGTGGCTCATCTTCATCAAGTGCAAGCTATACCCTAACAAAAGGCCAAGTTTGGTATTTACATCTGCAATATTACAAAGATCAAAGCACAAACACCGGCAACGATAACTTCAAAATTAACCAAATAACTTTGTCAGATACGATCACTTCAAACCAAATTCAACTAAAAACCGGAAACGAAAAAGCATATCCAAACCCTTTTTACCCAATAGGTTCTATATATATCAGTGTAAATTCAACAAATCCAAGCACTTATTTTGGAGGCTCATGGACTTTGAATGGCTCAGGAACATTAGCAAATGTTACTTGTTATTATTGGCAGAGAATTAGTTAGAAGTTATTTAATTTATTTAATTTATTTAATTCAAGAAGCGAATTTTTAGAACAAATCAATAATTTAAAAAATATTTTCTACAAATTTTTCTTTTTATAAATTTATTTCTTTTGCACCCACTTATATTAAAAATTAAAAACATTTTATTTCTCTTTCACCCATTTCTTTGGCGCAAAGAAACGGGTGAAACCCAAAGAAATCGCGGCTTCTAAGTTGTCTCCTGCGGAGACAAAGTCGCCGCTAAATAATGTCGCATTAAAATGCTTCGCATAATTCTGTTTGACAGCAAAATTCAAAATGCTATAATTAATTCATCAGCATTCATGTTGATTTACATTTTAAAATCAGGAGGTAAAATTATGAAAAATAGCTTCATAAAATCTCTTATGAATTCTCTCAATTTGAGAGAGAGAGAGAGAGAGAGAGAGAGGTCTCGGGGGAGATCTCTCTATGAAAAAAGAAAACAGTATAGATGATAATAAAAATAATAAGAAGATTAATAAAAGTAATAAAATAATTTCCTCTGTTTTAGCTGTTGTTATGTGTTGTCAGTCTTTTGTCGGGGCTGGACCTCCTTTGAATACAGATAATACGGTTGATATTGTTGAATCAAGTATAAGCAAAAACGAAAACGAAAACGAAAACGGTTTAAAAGGCAGTGAAGACGATAACGAAAATTCTAACGTAAAAGAAGATGGTAGTGATAATAATAAGAAAAGCAAAGGTATACTTGAAAAAATCAAAGATAATTATGTTGGACTTGCTGTTAGTGGTTTGGGTTTGGTTGTTCTCTGTGCTGCTGGTTTTGCTTTATGGTTTCGTAAGTTGAATGATAAAGAGCCCCACAGTGAGATTAATCCGGGTAAGATTGTTGTAAGCGAAGGTGGTAATCTTAAAGTTGTCTTACTTGGTGATTCACAAGTTGGGAAAACTAATTTTGCCAATGTTTTATGCGATAGACCTTTTGATGAGAATTACATGTCGACTATTGGTGTGAATTGTGGACTTAAAGAAAATTATCGTGTCGAAGGAAAAGAAATCGGTTTGGTGATTCATGATGCCACAGGAGCAGAAACGTATCGTCCAATTTTAGGTGCTTATTTAAAAGCTGCGCAAGTTATCTGTGTTTGCTTTGATTTGAACAAAAAAGATGGGCACACTGATGAAAATAAAGCTATTAACAGTTATTTGCAGGGTTGGGTAGATGAAGCGAAAAAAAATTGTTCAGAAGATGCAAAATTCATGTTCATAGGATGTAAAAGTGATTCCGGACAAGAAGCAAATGGTGATGATAAAATAGAAAATGCAATATTGAGTCTAGAATTAGGCAATAGAGTTATAAAAGATTCTAGTAATAATAATAGATTATTTTTCAAAACCTCCGCCAAGAGTGGAAATGGTGTCGATAAAGTTTTAGAGGCCATTTCAAGCAACGTAACGGTAGTGTAACGTAACGGTGAAGAACAAATGCCCTTTTATATGCTTAAATAAATAACAAGTACCAAGTATTGTGTTAAGAATATTACTTCTTAGGTTATTTATCGGAATTTTATTTTAGCCATATGTCTTCGAGAAATTTTTTCGTAAAATGAAGGAAAAATTCGAATTAATACTTGCGTATTTACCTAAAATACATATTTTGGAAGCTGTAAAAACGGGTTCTAAAAACATAAGCCGCAAAGTAAGTCTACTTAAGATTAAAAAGTAAACAAGGTCTACCAATTGGTACATCTGCTCCCTACGGTTATAAATTAAATAAAGATACCAAAACCTTGGGAACTAGATCCAGAAGCTGCCGAGATTGTAAGAAAAATCTTTAGTATGAGATCAGCCGGTGAAAGCACAACTAAAATTGCCAGAACTCTCAGAAAAGAAAAAGTTTTAATTCCATCCCAATATGCAGCTGAAAAAGGTTACAAAAAGCCTGCTATTAAAGTTCCTAGAGATAAATATCTATGGGATCATACGATAATTAGAAAAATCTTAATGAATCAATCTTATGTTGGAGATGTTATAAATTTCAAGACATCTAAAATGTCTTTTAAGCTTAAAAAACAAATAAACAACTTAAAAGAGAATCAAGAAATCTACCAAAACATACATGAATCTATTATTGAAAGAGATATATTTGAAAACATACAGAAATCTTTTGGCCAAACGAAATACAGAAAACCAAAGAATGTGCCTAAAAATATGTTTTCCGGGTTAGTTAAATGTAGTGACTGTAATGCTAACCTAAACTTTAAACTACATCAAAACCCAATCAATAATTTTTTCTCATGTTATAACAAACGCCAACAAAATGGTTTATGCAACAAGACTCACCACATAAGAGTCGACATGTTGACTCAAAATATTGAATCTAGAGCCCGTTCCCACTAAAAAATTGATACAAAAACAAGAGCGAGTTGTATAAATCCAATGAACATAATATCTAATTTTTCAAATCTACAAAATATACGACGAAATCCACAAATTCGTCGAAAAAGACGTTCAATTTCATTACGCCTTTTATAGAGAGTTTTATCGTATTCCCAAGGTTTTTTACGATTTTTCTTAGGAGGCACAATAGGACTAAAATTAAGTATTTGAGCAGTATATCGAGTAAGATCATCTTCATAAGCTCTGTCCATAACTAAAGGTATTAGTTATCAGGTTTATCTACCGTTTCCATAAGAAGTCTTCCATGCGGTGCATCATGACACTGGCCTTCACTTAAAATAAAATCAACAACTCTTTTTTCATTTGCGCATATCATATGAACTTTTGTAGTTAGCCCGCCTTTAGAGCGTCCTATGGCTTGTTTTCCGTTTTTTTAAAGCCCCAACAAGCGTCTGGGTGTACTTTGACACTTCTAGAATCCATAAATAAAGCCTCAGGATTAAGTTTAAGAACATTTTGTACGTGCAATTCTCTAAATAATTTTTCAATAATACCGACCTCAACCCAACGCCTAAAACGCTTGTATATCACGTGCCAATTTCCAAATTCAGACGGCAGTTTCCTCCATTTACAGCCGTTTTCACAGATATACAGTAATGCATTTATAAACACCAGATTGTTTACTGCCACATTACCTCTTTGTACATGCAATAAATTTTTAATTTTTTCATATCCTTCTTCTGTTATTTCCATCTATTTTATTATAGTATTTTTTGTTTATTTTTTTTTAGTGGGAACAGGCTCTAGAATTCTTAATATCATTGAGTTTTCAAAAAAGTATAAAGATGAATTCACAAAGATTATTACTAATGAAAATTACAAACAAACAGAGCTAAAACAACGTATGAATCAAGAAAAACTAAGAGAATTTATTAAAAGAGACCAAAATTTTGATTCGATATGTGAGAAATTCTATGAAGATAAAGTAATGGGAATTCTCAGTGAACAAAGGTTTCTAAAACATTCTGCCAAGTTTGAAGATGAGCAATTGGAGTTAAGAAAGAAAATAAAACATCTCAAAGAGATAGTCGTTCAAGAAAAAGCCAATGAAATGAATAGCAATAATTTTTTGAAACTGACAAAGAAATACGAAAATATGACAAAACTTAATTTTGAAATTCTTCATGAATTTATAGACAAGATTATAGTTCATCATAGAGAAATAATAAATGAAACCAGATATCAAAAAATTGAAGTCTATTACAGATTCATTGGCAAAATAGAAACACCTGATGCAGAAAAGTTTGATACATTAACAACCAAAGAAATCTTTGGCAAACAAGGAGGATATTTCGGAAATGAAAATGCAAAAAAAGATTTTTAAAAAGATCTCGAAAAAGACCATTAAATAAAAAACTAGTGCCCTTATGGGCACTTACGCTGGTACCGATGGTGGGACTCGAACCCACACACAGAAAACTGTAATGGTTTTTGAGACCATCTCGTCTACCATTCCGACACATCGGCACATTTTTTTAATAACAAAACCCAATAAAAAACTCTAGATTTTTTTCAAACTATTTTTATTTTTTTTAAACCATTCTTTTGTGGCACCAATAACACCTTCTATACCACTTTCGTTTTTAGTAGAAGTTTTAAAAAATAAATTATTTCCAATTTCATCGGGTTTTATAATTGGCCTTATAACTTCTCCTTTGCTATTTGTTTCTTTTCCTACGGATAATTTTTCAATTGCAGAATTTATTTTTTCATCTGTTAAACCATTGTTTTTTTCATCACTCTTGCAACCAACAAACATAATTCCTACATTATAAAAAACATTCGTTTTTATAACACCATCAAATTCATCAATTTTACGCCCAAAAATCCTCATAAATACGTCTCCATCTTTTTCATCTTTTCCGACTGCGATCGACAAATCAAAAAATATTCTGATAACTACTATTTCATGAAAATTTAAAAAATCACTAATACTTTTTTCTCCAGCATCCAAAACTAAAGGTTCGCATGCATCATAATATTTAGCCCAAAAATAACCTAAATTTTTGGATTTACTAACTTCGAAAAAATTACATCCCAACTTACTACTTTCTGATTTTAAAAATTTAGTCTTACCGCAATTCTTTGCACCAATGTTAAGAACCGTAGGCCTCCTTTCTTGATCATCTTCATCTAATGGCTGATGTTCTTGTAGACTGAAGTACTGCAACACATTACTTCGTCGCGGATCTTCTGAACCACTAAAAACTTGCAAAATAGTGTACAAAAAACAAATAGTGCCAAAACCCAACAAGGTGGTATCGACGGGCCTTTCTTTAATTTTATCAGTTAGAATATCAATTACGTTTTTCTTTTCCTCTTCGATTATTTCACTATCGTCAACATCTTTATTGACACTGTGAAATTGTTTATCAGCCATGACAAACGGTTGGCAAATCATAATAATAGACAAAATGGAAGACATTATCTTTTTGATGTTGCTATTCTTGTTTTTCACAAAAAACCGCCCCTCTTTCTCTGAGAATTTTTTAAAAATTTTCTATGAATTTCCCCCCACACATTTTCCATACACAACCTCACCATTCCATTATAGACTATCACATTTCATGGTATCATTTAGATTTTTAAAGTCAATAAGATAATTCTAATTTTTAGATTTTTTACATAATTTAACTGTTTTTTGATAATATTTACTCAGAAACTTGAAATGCAATTTTGCATTTCTTGTATTATTTCAAAACAAGCCATGGGGTTCACTAAATTATAGCTCCCGACTTGAACTGCGACGGCTCCTACTGACATAAACTCAATTACGTCATTTGCATTTTCAATTCCTCCAACACCTATAATCGGTATATTTACACTGTTGGCTGCTCTATAAACATTTTGTAAAGCTATCGGTTTAATTGCAGGACCTGAAAGTCCGGCTACTTTATTTTTAATTGAAAACGTTTTGTTTCTTGCATTTATCGAAAGCCCCAACGGACAGTTAATCAATGTCAATCCGTCCGCCCCCGCTTTTTGCGCAGTTTTGGCAATTTTTACTATGTCCGTAACATTTGGGGAAAGTTTCACAAAAATGGGTTTTTTAATTTTAGATTTTAATTCTTTACAAATTTTTTCTACACTCACTTGGTCTACACCAAATGACATTCCTCCTTGTTCAACGTTCGGACAACTTAAATTTATTTCAATTATGGCGACAATGTCTTCCTTATCGAAAAATTCTGCAACTTTTACATATTCTTCTATAGTTGATCCCGCAACACTTGCTATTATTTTTTTTTTAAAAACTTTTTTTAATTTAACTAGTTCTTCATTTATTGCTTTTTCGATTCCGGGATTTTGAAGTCCTATTGAATTAAGCATTGAATTTTTACATTCGGCCACTCTAGGCAATGCGTTTCCTTCTTTTGGATTCAAAGTAGTGCTTTTTATACAAATGCTTCCAAGCATGTTAATATCATACCATTCAGCGAATTCGTAACCATATCCGAACGTTCCGCTTGCCGGAATTACGGGGTTATCCAATTTTAAACCGCATAAATCTACGTTTAATTTATAATTGTTAATCGAATATCACCTCTTCACTTTTTAAAACAGGACCTTCGACACACAACCGCTTCATGCCAACATTTGTTTTTGTGCAACACCCCATGCATGCACCGAAACCGCAAGCCATTTTTTCTTCCATCGATAGTTGTCCGCTTTTTCCTAGGTAAAAAACAGACTTAAGCATAGGCAAAGGCCCACAAGCAAAATAGTAATCATAATCAATTCTCTCTAAAACGTTTGTCACGTAACCTTTATATTCACCAACGGATCCGTCTTCCGAAACAACGTGTACGTTACCAAATTTTGAAATTTCTTTAATATAAAAAGATTGATCAAAATTTTTGAATCCAGTCACAATATCAATTCTTTTAAATATAAAATTATTTTCTTGCAAATATTTGGCCAAAAAATATATTGGTGGAAGACCGACTCCTCCGGAAATTAATACTATTTTGCTGTTGGCGTCTATTGTTTTTAGATCAAATCCGTTGCCCAGATTATATAACACATCAAGATCTTCCCCTTTTTTCATGCCGGAAAGTTTAAGCGTGCCTGCTCCGCAAACTTTATAGATTAAGGTTATTTCATTTTTATTTAAATCCACATCGCAAAAGCCAAACGGACGTCTTAGATAAAAATCATTTATTTTAATATTTAAAAATTGCCCCGGAATTGGTTCTGATGCTATATTTCCGTAAATAATCATGGAAAATATACCCTGGGCAATTTGACTATTTTTTTTAATTTTAAACACCTGTTTAATTTTCATTTTGCACCATATGACATTTCCTGATTTTTATTTCTTCGATGGCATTTAGAAACATATTCACAGTGTCAAGCGAAGTAAAAATACTAACACCACTTTCGATGGTTTTGCGTCTTATTAGAAAACCGTCTCTATTATTACTTTCGCTAAAACTTAATGTATTTATTATATAAGAGTAATATTTTTCGCCGATTAATTTCAAAATTTCGTCATCGCCGTCGCTTATTTTTTTTCTTAAAATCACTCTTTCTTTATCTATACCATTTTCTATCAAAAAATTATAGGTTCCTTTGGTTGCTTCTATATTAAAATTTAAATCTATGAATCTTCTTACAATAGGAACAGCTTGGCTTTTATGTTCGTCAGAAACGCTTACCAAAATAATTCCCGGGAACAAAGTATTAAATCCGGATGCTTTTAAACCATTAAAAAATGCTTCGTTTAGTGTATCCCCACTACCTATGGCTTCGCCCGTCGATTTCATTTCCGGAGATAAATAAATATCTGCTTCCAAAATTTTAGAAGACGAAAATACGGGAACCTTAACAAAATATTTACGAACAACTTTATTGTTGATATTTAAATTTTTTAATGAAAAACCAATCTGGACTTTAGTGGCGATTTCAACAAGATTTAAACAGCAAGCTTTAGAAATAAACGGTACCGTTCTGCTTGACCTGGGATTGACTTCGATAACGTAAACATTTTCGTTTTCATCAACTATATATTGAATATTAAACATGCCGATGATTTTTAAATTCAATCCCAATTCTTTTGTATACTTAATAATTTTTTCTTCGGTGCTTTTAGATATACTAAACGAAGAATACGAAATAATTGAATCGCCTGAATGAATACCCGTCTTTTCGAAATGTTCCATTACGGTGGGAACAAAAACTTCTTCTCCGTCGCTAACAGCGTCGACTTCGAATTCTTTTCCCGATATGTATTTATCTATAAGAATGGGTTTCCCCTTGCTTATGGTTTCGGCTTCTTTCAAATAGATTGACAATTCCAATTTGCTATGAACTATTTTCATGGCTCTACCGCCGAGAACAAAAGAAGGCCTTATCAAAACAGGATAACCTATTTCTTCGGCCGCCGCATAACCTTGATCCTTCGAATATATTATCTTGCCTTTGGGTCTAGGAATAGACAAACGATTTAAAAATTCTTCGAATTCATTTCTGTCTTCTGCAATTTTTATTGATTCAACTTGAGTACCTATAACTTTAACACCAAAATTTTGTAATAATTCTGCTAAATTTATTGGTGTCTGTCCACCCAGTGAAACTATAACGCCCTCTGGTTTTTCTATATCCAGCACATTTAATATATCTTCCAACTGCAAGGGTTCAAAGTAAAGTTTGTTCGAAAATGTATAATCGGTGGAAACTGTACTTGGATTATTATTAATGACAATAACTTCATAATCAAATTTCCTTAAAGTCAAAACGGCATGAACCGTAGAATAATCAAACTCGATTCCTTGGCCGATTCTGATCGGTCCGGACCCCAAAACAACTATCTTGTTTTTGTTACTACTTATTCGAGATTCGTTTTCTTGACCGTTATATGTCGAATAAAAATATGGCACATAAGAATCAAATTCACTTGAACATGTATCTATCATTTTGTAGACAGGTTTTATATTATTTTTCATTCGAATATCATAAATTTCTCTCTGAGTTTTATTGCATAAAAAGGCTATGTATTCATCAGGAAAACCTAATTTTTTGGCTTCTTTTAAAATATCTGGATTTATATTTCTGCTTATTTTTTTTTCAAAATCTACTATATTTTTTATCTTATTTAGAAAAAAAGTATCTATTTTCGTAATCTCATTGATTTTTGATATATCACCATTCATTCTTAAAATCTGAGCTATTATAAATATTTGTTCGTCTGTCGAATTTCTAATTTTTTCGTAAAGTTCACCCAGAGTAGAATCCTCAAATTTTTGAAGTCTTATATAACTTGTGGATAATTCCAAACTCCGTATAGCTTTCAGAAAACTTTCTTCAAAATTACGTCCTATTGCCATAACTTCGCCGGTTGATTTCATTTGAGTATTCAACTTCCTGCAGGCTTTATCAAATTTATCAAATGGAAATCTTGGTATTTTTGTTACAACGTAATCAAGAGAAGGTTCGAAGGCAGCAATTGTACTCGAAATTTTAACTTCTTCTAATCCTAGTCCGCATGCCAATAAAGCACATACTCTTGCTATGGGATACCCGCTGGCCTTTGACGCCAGAGCCGATGAACGTGATATCCTTGGATTAATTTCTATTACAAAATAATCAAAAGAATCCGGATCGACTGCGAATTGAACGTTGCAACCACCTACAATTTTCAATTCATCAACTATATTGACAGCGGCAGTTCTCAATGTTTGATATTCTCTATTACTAAGTGTTTGCGATGGGCAAATAACAATCGAATCTCCCGTATGTACACCAACCGGATCTAAATTTTCCATATTACAGATATTTATAACAGTACCATTTGCGTCTCTTATAATTTCATATTCAATCTCTTTAAAGCCCTTAATTGATTTTTCTACCAAAACCTGTCGAATCGGAGAAGATTGAATTGCATTAATTCCTAGTCTTATTAATTCCTCTTTATTTTCAGCAAACCCCCCACCGGTTCCCCCTAAGGTGTATGCCGGTCTTAAAACAACCGGATAACCCATTTCTTTGGCAGCGTTCATAATACCTTCTACACTTGTAGTTATTATAGAATCAACGCACTTTTGCCCTGTTTTTCTGCACAGTTCAATAAATTTTTCCCGATTTTCGGCTTGTTCAATAGCATCTACGCTTGTACCTATAATTTCACAATTAATTTTTTTTAAAACGCCATCGTAGAAAAGTTCAACGGTCAGATTTAGTCCCGTCTGTCCTCCGAATGTTCCGAGGAGCGCATCAGGCTTTTCTTTTAGTATAATTTTTCTCAGATGTTCCAAATCCAGTGGTTCCAAATAAATTTTATGCGCTATATTTCTATCTGTCATAATAGTTGCAGGATTTGAATTTACCAGAATAATTTCATATCCCAATTCTTTTAATGCCAAACATGCCTGAGTTCCGGAATAATCAAATTCAGCCCCTTGCCCTATGACTACAGGGCCGGAACCAATTACTAATATTTTTTTTATATTTTTATTTTTTGGCATTATACACCCTCGACAATGAAAATCTTTTCTTAAATATTTTCATATTTAATAAAAATTTATCGAATAAATATAAATTATCACGCGGGCCGGGAGAACCTTCCGGATGAAATTGTATTGAAAACATGAAATTTTTTTTATCTTCAATGCCCTCAATGGTGTTATCCAACAAATTGATATGGGTCAATTTGAAATTTTTTAAACTATCGGGATCGACGGCATATGAATGATTCTGAGAAGTTACTCTTATTTTTCCATCGGTTAAATCTTTCACAGGATGATTACCGCCACGGTGACCAAATCTTAATTTATATGTAGTTCCTCCCAATGCCAGAGCTATCATTTGATGGCCGAGACATATGCCGAATACGGGTACCTTGCCTCTTAGATTTTTTATTGTCGAAATTGTTGAAAAATTATCTATTGGATCGCCAGGACCATTAGAAACCAAAACCCCATCTGGATTCATATTCAGAATACTAACGTAATCGGTATCGTACGGAACAGATATAACATCACAATTTCTTTTGCTAAGTTCTCTAATTATGTTAGTTTTAACTCCACAATCTATCAGGACGACTTTGAAAACTTTTTCTGTATTTTCGTTGCAAAAAAATCTCTTTATATTCTTACAAGACACGTTCGATACATGATTTTTAACAATCGGGAAACTTTTAATTAAATTCACGGCTTCATAATCATTAATGTTCGCATCTGTTAAAATAGCTCTCATACTGCCTTCGTCCTTCAACATTCTTGTTATCTTTCTAGTATCAACATCGAAAATTCCTGGAACATTGAATTTACACATGAAATTTTCTAAATTCTCGAAAGAAGCAGAATTAAATGGATATAAACACACTTCAGAAACGATTAAAGCGCTAATATGCGGAACTTCAAATTCGGATTCAAAATCATTTTTTATTATTCCATAATTTCCTATTAACGGATATGTCATACAAACTGCCTGACCAAAATAAGAAGCATCCGAAATAATTTCCTGATAACCTACCATTGAAGTGTTGAATACTACTTCGAAAATTGAATACGAGCCCTTATCGAAATTTCCCCCAAAAGATCGCCCTAAAAATACCTTTCCGTTTTCAAATACCAATTTTCTTTCATGTCTTGATGTTTTCAATTTAAGAATCCGCCATCTTTAAAAATTATATTTCCGTCTTTTATCAATGAACTTACTTTCCCGTAGACATTTTTGCCCGCAAATGGAGTAGATCTACCTTTTGTATAAAAATTATCCGGTTCAATGCACCACTTTTCGTCTAGATCCACAAATACTAAGTCGTTTTTGCGATTCTCCATATTGATAACTTGATTAGGTCCATCCGTGAATAAAGATAACAGCTTATCTAAATTCAAAATTCCCAATTTTAATACCAATTCAGTGTATAACAATGCAAATGAAAATTCAAGACTTACAACTCCATTTAAACTCAATTCAAATCCTCTGTTTTTTTCAAATTCAGCATGCGGCGCGTGATCTGTGGCTATTGCATCGATTGTACCATCTGCAACTGAATTTTGTAAGATTTTCATATCTTCGTAACTTCTGATCGGCGGAGAGACTTTAAATGCTCCGGAATTTTCAATGTCCTTGTAATTTATATATTCTTCGCACAACAGAAGATGATGCGGTGTTACTTCACACGTAACCGACAAACCTTTGAGCTTTGCGCGTTTTATTAAATCTATACTTTCTTTGCACGAAACATGTTGCACATGATATTTACAACGATATTTTTCGAGCAGTTTTAAATCTCTCTCCAGATATTCGTATTCTGCTTTTGAATTTGGATAAAATTTTTTAAACTCGCAATGGGAAGCAATTAAAATGTTGTTTTCTGCAGCTATTTTGAATGCTTGTTCCATTATTCCCTCATTTTCTACGGAATTTCCATCATTTGTTATTCCCACAAATAATTTAGGATCTTTTTTGAATACATTACGAAAATCCGATAGTGAATCATTTTCTATATTTTTAGTTATCGACATAAATGGGTGCACATCACATTTAGCTTCTTTTTTGATAATTTCAATTTGTAATTTTAAATTTTCCTCGCTATCTTGAACAGGATTGATATTTGGCATGGAACAGATTGCAGTATACCCACCGGCCACGGCACTCATCGTGGCAGTTTTTATTGTTTCTTTGTATGAAAATCCTGGTTCTCTCAAATGCGAGTGCAAATCCGTAAAACCGTTAATTACTATTAAATTTCTTTTCATGTTAGACTAACCTTGACAAATTTTTTCAATCTTTGTATTATGTGTATCATATACTATTACGAGGTTCAAATTAAGATGCTAACATAATTTGTATGTTTTAGGAGTTGATTTGGCAAATGTCTTCAGCACAAGGAAATGGGTCTACTGGTCTAGGAGACCTGACTACAGCGGCTAGTTTTGGAACATTGATTTCGGGAGTTATGGTACTTTTAATTGTAGGAGTTCAAAGATTAGCAAGAACAATCAGGGAAATACGAGCTACTTCTTATGCAAAAATACCAACTAGCACAGATGAAATTTTAATAAATTTGCAAAGAGCTTTTTTAAATATAAAAGGTCATAAAAAAAACAAGGAATCTGTAATTAGAAGTATATTAGGCTGGCGAGAAAGAAAAAATGCAGAAGGTACTAAATATCCGGGGTCTTTGGTCTTGCACTTTGCAGGAACGTCCGGTAGTGGAAAAAGTTTGATGGCGGATGCGATAGCAAGAGGTTTATCTCATAATAACCCTCCTATCAGGGTTTCAGCTTCATCCGTCACAAAAGGAAGTGGACTTACCGTGGCGGAGCAATTATTTTTACCTCAAGTAATTGATTCACCTAGCGCTCCTTACGGAAAAATTACAAACTATCCACCATTGTATAATCAATTGATCAGAAATCAAAATTGTGTTGTTCAAATCGACGAATTTGAAAAGCTTGTAGAAATTGATAATACTTTGATACCACTTTTGTGGGATGTCGTGGATTGTGGTAAAATTTATGCGAAAAATGATTTTTTTATCCAATGCGAAAATACTATATTTATTTTAACATCAAATATGTCCAAAGAATCTTTGGGCGATAATGCAGAGGTAATTGTCGATCAAGATAAACAGATAAAAGAAGATTCGTCATTATTGAATAAAATTTGGGACCAATCTTTTTTGAATAGAATAAAAACTTTTTATTTTGATTCTTTGGGGGAAATAGAATACATGGAGATTTTTCGAGAAAGATTCGGTATGGCGTTAGATTATTATCAAAAAAGTTTTAACATTCATATTGATATGAAAGAAGATATTATAAATCATGTCGCTAAGAAAACTGCTCAATATAAAAGTGGTGGAGCGAGAAATGTGGATTTTGTTATGAATGAATTTTTCACAGAAATGTCTAGATTCAAAAGAGAAAACAATATAACAGGATTATTATCTAAACCTTTGAATCTGGTGTTGAAATTAGAAGGTGATGGCTTCAAAGTATCAAGAATATCTTAAAATTTGATTATTTTTGAAAGATATTTTCTGCCATCAAAATTGTATATATTTTTAAACAAAATAGATGAGTTTATGTTTTTTTCTGAGAGTATTGTTGTTTTTTTGAAGTTCGGCATGGCTATTTTTAAACAATAGACCGCACATAATATTACGCAAAATCCTTTACATAGACCAAACGCACCACCCAAAAAACGATTTATGCCGGAAAGTATGGGAAAATTAAATAACCTTACTAGGAACCTAGTCGTGATTCTAATGAGGGTGGTTACTGTTATGTATATCAGACCAGAACATATAATCGTTAAAGCGTTTATTATCTTCGGGGAAATCAGATCGGCTATTTTTATTAACGCGTTATTTTTGTCGGTTAATATACCTAAAAAACTGTTTTCCTCCACTTTATAAATATTAAAAATAATTTTTATAAACCATGGGAAATTATTCATAAACATTTTGGAAGTGTCTTTGTTTAATATAGATGTTTCTATGATTTTTAATAAAAAATCTTTTAGAAAGAAATCAAAAAATAAATTTGCTATATATTTAGCCGAAATTGACATTATAAATATGGAGATTGCCGACCCAATAAAATACAGCAGGGATCTAATCATGCCTTTTTTGAATCCGGATATCCAAAAACTTATAAAGGCCAAAATTACAATAAAATCTAAAGCTATACCATAATAACCAAACATCTAATTGCACATCCTTATTGTTGTTGAAATTTAATTTAAATACACTACGTCTAAAAGCGCCATATTTAAAATATATGCACTTGTTTTCGAAGTTAATTCTATAAATTTTGAAGATTCGAAAATTTTTTTTCGTGTAATAAGATTACCATATTTGCCGTATACATAACATAAATTTTCTGAAATGCCAGCGATTATGCCATCTTTAAAAGAAATTGATTTAAAATTTTTGTCAGTATTGATTTTTGAAATAATTTTGCCTTTTTTATTAAATAACATTATAATCTGATTTCTATTGTTGCTGGTAGGCGAAAAAGTCAGTAACAAACCTTCTTTTTTGTTTATGTATTTAAGAATTAATTCATGTTCATTGTAGCTAAATACTTTATACGATTTTTTGCCACTATCCAAAAATATGCAGGTGTTATTTCCTACTGCAACTAGATATTCTGAATTATCAAAATATTCAATTTTGTTAATTAAATTATTTTCTAACTCAATTTCATATTTCAAAGCTTCTGATTTTAAATCAAAAATTGAAATTTTGGACTTTAATTTTTTTTTATCTTGACTGTATTCAATAGCGTAAACTGCAACTTCATTGCCATTTTTATTTAAAGAAATATCAATGGCGTAGGCATTTTCGAATTCATATTTATATTTTTGATGGTTATTTCCGTCGAAAATTATCATTTCGGAAGTATGTTCTTTTGATTGAGTTAAAAAACCATAACAGCCACAGGAGGATACATTTGCGTTTATTATTTCATTTTCAAGTTTTGAATCGAAAATTTTATTTCGTGTTTTTATCGAAAAATTAAATCCACCATCATCAAAGATCAATATGTATGGCTTGTTTATTTTCATAAGAGGGTTTTTCAAACCATGTTTTTCGTTGAAAATTATCCTAGAATACCTATTTATCACGACCAGAGATATACTATTTAAGATCACAATTTCTCTACCCATTAGGCCAAAATTTTTTTCGTTTGATAATTCAACATCAAACGTAACGGGAAATCCTTCGTTCATTTTTAAGGAATTAATCTTGTTGTTTATGTTAAAAATTAATTTTTTGAGTTCTTTTGGATATAAAAATAAAATTGTAAAAAATAAAAAAAAGACACACTTAATATAAAAGCTTCTCACATACATTTAATATTAAAAAATATTAAAATAAATACTGATTAATTACATCTAAAGATTTATAAATAAATTTGTGCTATTTAAAAAACATTGTTTTTGTGATAACATCTCGAACGCAAATCGATCGTGGCCAAATATAATTTTTAGGAGTTTTTATGAATCATTTTCAAATTTTAAATAAAAATAATAATGTTAGAGAATTGAGTAATGCAGGGTGTGGAAGGTGTCAATGCTCATGCCAGTCGGCTTGCAAAATAACTTGTGTTGTTGCGAATCAAGAATGTGAAAATGAAGAAAAACATGATACACAAATATAGATTAAACGGTTTTAATATAGTACTTGATATTAACAGCAGTTCAATTCATGTTGTAAGTGATGCGGCTTATGATTTTTTAGATTTTCTAGATGCTAAAGGTAGGCTTAACAGAGAATACCTCTTGAGTAATCGTGTTTGTGAATTAAAAGAAGTTGCAGATATTTCTTATGTTGAAGAATTTGAAATAATAATAAAAGAAATAAGGAAATTGATATCGGAAAATAAATTATTCAGCGGCAATATCAATGTTGGTGGTTTTGATACGACTTCTAAGTTGAAATCAATGTGTTTAAATATATCTCATAGTTGTAATTTAAGTTGCAAATATTGTTTTGCCCAGCAGGGTACTTTTGGTGGTAAAAATTGTCTCATGAGTCTCGACATCGCCAAAAAATCTGTTGATTTTTTATTTAAAAGCAATTCGTACGGGGAAAATGTCGAAATCGACTTTTTCGGCGGAGAACCGCTTATGAATTTTGATGTTCTTAAGAAAGTTGTATTTTACGCCAAAAACAAAGCCAAAATGCTAAATAAAAAAATAAAATTTACAATAACAACCAATGGTGTACTTTTAAACAATGAAATTATAGAATTCATAAACAAACATATCGATAATGTTGTTCTTTCTTTAGATGGCCGAAAAAAAGTTCATGACTTTATGAGGGGTTCGAGTTTTGATTTGATAGTCCCGAAATTTAAAAAGTTAGTAGATATGAGAGATGGTAAAAATTATTATATCAGGGGCACATTTACCAGAAAAAATTTAGATTTTTTACGAGATATTTTGGAAATATATAAACTTGGTTTTAAACGTATGTCTTTGGAACCTGTGGTTTTGCCAAGTAATATTATGTATTCGATTAATGAAGATGATTTAGAAAAAATCATTAAAGAATATGAATCGGTTTCACAAAAAATTATAGAAATAAAAGAAAAAGATGATTTTGTTTTTTTTCATTTTGAATTGAATATAGACAAGAGCCCATGTTTTTTGAAACGTATAAAAGGGTGCGGTTGTGGTGTTGAGTATGTAGCCGTGACACCCAGCGGT
Source organism: Candidatus Improbicoccus pseudotrichonymphae (assembly GCA_036322855.1). Classification (GTDB taxonomy): domain Bacteria; phylum Bacillota; class Clostridia; order Oscillospirales; family Acutalibacteraceae; genus Improbicoccus; species Improbicoccus pseudotrichonymphae. The sequence continues at coordinate 560,954 of AP027924.1, read as the reverse complement.
GATGTTTATCCTTGCCATCAATTTGTCGGAATTGATAAATTTAAAATAGAAAATATAAACAATACTCAAGAGTTAGAAAAAAAAATAAAAAAAATGTATAATTTCAGAAGATATAGAATTTTAACAGTTACCGAATGTATTTCATGTTGGGCTAAATATTTCTGTTCCGGTGGGTGTCCTGCAAATAATTGGAATTTCAATAAAGATTTGGATTTGTCATATAAAATTTCCTGCAAATTGATAAAAAAACGTCTTGAATGCGCAATGATGATTCAGGCCGCCTTGCGTATGAAAAAAGTTAAAACCAGGAATTTTGTTTTGAATAAAAAATTTTGTTAAAAAATGGTGATTTTTTTGAAAAGGATTTTGGTGGTAGAGGACGAAGACGCTATAAGAGAATTCGAAATAATAAATCTTCAACGCGCCGGATATCAAGTTATTGAAACATCGAATGGCAATGAGGCTCTTTCTATCTTTGAAGAAAAAAACGGCGACTTTGATCTAGCAGTGATAGACATTATGATTTCCGGAATTGATGGTATAGAACTTTGTAAGGAATTAAGAAAAAGAAGTAAGAGCATTGGTATAATATTACTAACGGCCAAAACTCAAGAAATGGATAAAATAAGTGGATTAATGTATGGGGCGGATGATTACATAACAAAGCCGTTCAGCCCTTCAGAATTAATTGCAAGAGTTGACGCCTTATATAGAAGGGTAGCACTTATAACTTCCAGAATAAATAATAATTTTAACGAAGAAATAAAATTTAATGAGTTTTCCCTGAATTTAAGAAAGAGAACATTGAAAAAAAATGATAAAAATATATCTTTAACTCAAGTTGAATTTCAAATAATTGAGTATTTGTTTTCTAATCCAAATTCTATGCTGAGTAGAAAACAAATTTTGGATTATGTTTGGAAGGAAAGTAATGAAAATTTTGATGAAAAAATAGTTGATGTAAATATCAGAAGATTGAGAATGAAAATAGAGGATAATCCAAGTTCACCTAAACATATAATAACAATTTGGGGTGTAGGTTATAAATGGCAATAAAAGTGATAGCCATATGAAAAAATTAATTAAAAGTTGGCTGATATGTACTGTAAAACTATCTTCGGTTTTGTTCTTATCAATGATTATTTTAATTTTTCCTTTGAACATCTTTAATATATTAAATCTTGAAAGCTCTGCTATTTTAATTGTTCTGAGTATGATCATTTTCTCGGTTTTTATTTTTTTCGGCAAAATATTTGTCGAGAAGATAGTTAAAAATTTAGATAAAATTAGTGAAATTATAGGAATTATTTCGAAAGATATATTAAGCAAAAATGAAAACGAAGATGACTTCAACTCTGAAAATGAAATAGATTATCTTTTGGATAAAATAGGTGAAATCGCGTTTAAAATAAAATCTTCAGAATGTTCAAAAAACGATTTTATATCTTCAATGTCTCACGAACTTCGCACGCCTTTGACGGCCATAAAAGGTTGGGCAGAAACAATGAAAACCGGTAATACAATAGATTTTTCAACTCTAAAAAGAGGGTTGGAAGTGATTATCAAAGAAACCGAACGCCTTGCGACGATCGTTGAAGAACTTATTAATTTTTCCGGTCTTAAAAGCGGAAGAATAAAAATGAATATGGAAAAAATCGATCTCATGGCGGAAATAAACGAGGCGGTATTTATTTTTAAAGAAAGAGCCGCAATAGAAAACAAAACTTTGATATACGACGACAAAACGTACTCCGTAACAGAGGTTTATGGAGATAAAAATAGATTAAAACAGGTTTTTATAAACATAATAGATAATGCCGTAAAATATACACAGAAAAACGGAATAATAAATGTGAAAGCGGAAGACAAAGAAGACGAAAATAAAATTGTCGTTAAAATATTAGACAATGGTTGCGGAATTTCAGAAAAAGATATACCAAATGTTAAACAAAAATTCTATAAGGCGAATTTTTCGCATAAGGGTTCGGGTATTGGCTTGGCGATTGCAGATGAAATAATCATGTGTCACGGCGGAGTTTTAGAAATATTCAGCAAGGAAAACAAAGGGACTGAAGTTGTAGTTTCAATTCCCAAATTCGTTAATCAGCCTGTTTAGTAAGTTCCCCATGCGATTTTAATTTGCAAAGAACTATAAATTTTATAATGCAAAGCACAAAAGCTTGACGACATCGCATCAAGCAGGATTTTGTGCTTTATATAATAAAAACTTTTGTCTTCATATTGTATGAATACGTAATAAACAAGAAGTCAAAAAAATTTTTTTATTTCCAAATCGAGTTTGACAGAGATTTCATCGTTTAATTCTGTCAGAGGCAAGCGTGGAATTCCAACATTAAATCCCATCAAATTTAAAGCTTTTTTAACAGGGATTGGATTCACATCGCAGAAAAGCAAATCCATAATATTTATGTACTTCAACAATAAATCCAAAGATTTGTCCTTGCGATTTTCAAAACAAAACTCGCATATATTGCTCATGATTTTTGGAAAAATATTAGCAAACGTCGAGATAACGCCACTGGCCCCGATTGACATCATGGGCAATGCTAAATCATCATTGCCGGAATAAAATACCAGATCATTTTTACATAAAGATTTAACAATCAAAAATCGACTTAAGTCTGAATTTGCTTCTTTAACGGAATTTATATTATTCAAACCGGAAAGCCTTTTGTATGTTTCCGGTTGAATATTAACAGATGTCCTTGCGGGATTATTATAAATTATAATCGGCAAATTAACCCTGTCATTTATGTACTCGTAATGTTTGAACAATCCCTCCTGATTAGCTTTGTTATAATAAGGAGTAATTACAAGAAAAGCATCTGCCCCTAGTTCCTGTGCATCCAAACAATTATTTAAAGTCTTTCTTGTGCAATTCGCACCGACGCCGGCAATTACCGGAATTCTATTTCTTGTTTTGTCGACTACAAACTTTATTATTTTCTTCCTTTCACTTTTGCTTAATGTTGAAAATTCACCCGTCGTCGCACATACGACCAAAGCTTTTGTTCCGTTTTTATTATGAAATTCTACTAATTCCTCTAGGACGTCAAAATTCACTTCCGAACCATCCGCGCTAAAAGGAGTAACAAGAGCTACGGCAGAGCCACTAAAAATTAACTTCTTCAAAAAAGAACACCAAAATAAAAATAATTTAAAATGACGACACTTTAGTGCACTGCCCGCACTTAAAAGCACCTAATAAAATTTACTGATGCTGCTCGATTTCTCGCCTGACATGTTCCGCAAACATATTACCACTTACAGCCACGGGCAATGCACTGCCTATTCTATCTTCCATCTTTTAAAAAATCAAATAATTTTTCAATTTAATTATTAATTGGTATTCTTAAATAAAAATCAGATCATTCACATAGAGGTATTTAATATTAAGAAGATTTGTTTTTTGGGTTTTGATTTTAGCACACTCGGCGGAAATCAGGCAATTACTGTCAATCTTGTTAATGAATTGAGCTTATTTTTTGATATTCATTTGATAATTGCCTGTAAATTCAATAAAAATCTGTACAAAGTAAACGATTCAATAAAATTAGGAATATTCAATTTTTCAGAAAATTCTCGTCTACGTGATGTTTTTTTGGTTTCGTTTTTTAAAATACTGAAGTATTTAATATCCAATAAAATAGAAATTGTCATAAGTAGCGGAAGTATGGGTATCCCCTTTGTTTTTTTATTGAAAATTTTTGCCAAGTTAAAATTAATTAGATGCAAAATAATTTTTTGGGAACATGAATCCATTAGTAAACGTGGGTTTAAATCTATGTTATTTAGAAAGTTGGCTGTTATTTCATGCGATAAAATTATAACGGTTTCCGATAAAATTTTGCTTGATTATGTAAAAATTTTTAAAATCAAAAGCAATAAAATAATCAGAATATACAATCCCATCGATAAACCCAAAATAATTGAATATGATCCTAATACAAAATCTTTAATGTCGGCTGGCAGATTAGAAAAGGAAAAAGGTTTTCTTATGGCAATCGAGATAGCCAATATTATTTTTAAAAAACACAAAGATTGGAAATGGAATATTTATGGCAACGGAACTCAGAAAAATTCTTTAGTGGAAAAAATTAAAGAGTATAAATTAGAGAAAAATTTAATTTTAAAATGCAATTTTAAAAATATCAAAGAGGAATACAAAAAACATTCTATTTTTGTATTGACTTCGCAAAGAGAAGGATTTCCTTTAGTTCTACTGGAAGCAAAAGCAAATTTATTGCCAATTGTCAGTTTTAATTGCCCTCACGGACCGAGTGAAATAGTCAAAAACGAAATTAATGGATTTTTAATAGACAATTATGATATAAATAATATGGCGAATAAAATAGATTTTCTCATTGAAAATCTCAATATAAGAAATAATTTTTCAAAAAAGTGTATTTTGGATTTTGAGAAATTCGAAAAAGATAAAATAGTAAAAAAATGGATTGAATTGTTTAATAATATATGAGAACTAAGAAAATATTTGTGAACGTTGCAGTAAATTTTATCGGATATTTCGTTTTTATTGTTACTACGTTTTTTTTGAGAAAAAAAATGCATTACATGCTTGGGCTTGAAGCCATGGGCTTAGATGCTGTTTTTTCAAATATCGTTTCTGTATTGTCCATAACGGAGCTTGGTATAGGTTATGGCATGAATTATAAATTGTATAAATTAATTGCGGAAAAAAAATGGAATAAGATTGCAACTCTACTCAATTTTATAAAAAAAATCTATTTAATTGTTTCGATTGTTATCTTTGCGTTGGGGTGCATTTCATTTTTATTTATTCTGAGAAGAATGGATAGTGGTTTGCCGGAGGTTTTTATCGGAAAAGTTTTTTTTCTTTATATTTTTGATGTAACATCTTCTTATCTGTTTTTTCACAGACGAATAATGTTTATGGTAGACCAGAAAAATTACTTAAATAACATAGTGAAGATTTTTGTCAGTATTTTGTTTTTTACCTTAAGAATGCTTTCTTTAGGTGTATTAAAATCCTTTGAGGTATATATTATCTTAAAAATTATTTCTAATTTATTGGAGAATACGATAATCGCCTTTTTATTCAAAAAACATTATTCCCATGTAAATTTAAAAAATGCATCAAAATTTGAAAAAACAGAAAGAAAGGAAATAGCTGAAAATATTAAGTCCTTGTTCTATCATAAAATAGGCGGTGCTTGCGCCGGGAGAATACCTGGTCTTATAGCTTTTCTAAACATCCCATTGAATGTAAATGGTATATATTACAGTTATTGTCTCATTATTAATGCTATTTTAGGTATTTCCGGCGAGTTATTTAATGGGATAAGCGCGAGTTTTGGGAATTTTCTTAATACCGAGACGAATGATAAGATTTACGAAAATTTTAAAGTTTTATATTTTTTAAATTTTTTATTATACTCATTCTTGTCTGTTGCATTTTTCATGATTGCAAATACATTCATGAAATTATGGATGGGTGGTGGTGTTTTTTTATTTTCTGATTTTACGGTAGGAATAATGACCATCAGTTTATATATTTGCGGAATGAAACAATGTGTGGATATGACTAAGATAAGCGCCGGGATTTACTCTCAGGACAGATTTTGTCCAATATTTGAGGCATTATTTAATTTTGTTTTTTCTTATTTTTTGTCCAAAAATATAGGTGTTACCGGAATATTTTTAGGAAATATATTAAGTACGTTGTTGATTCCTTTTATTTTTCAGCCATTTTTTATTTATAAGTTGATTTTTAAAAAAAAATTAGTAAATTACTATAAGGAATATGTTGTATATCTTTTTTTGACGTTGTTGTATTTTTATTTGTGTAATTTGTTGATTTTTGGTTTAAATATGATAAATTTGAGTTTGGTTTTTCAAATTTTTTTAAGATTTTCCGTATGTTTTATGTTGATTTTTCCTATAAATTTAATTTTATTCATGAATTCTTTCGAGTTTAGAAAAATTTTCATTTTGATTTCTGGTTTATTTAAAAAAATAAATAAGAATTGAATTTTAGTTTGATAAATATGTTGTAAAGTTATAAAATCTTAGAAAACCGTTGATGGTTTTTTGGGAAGTAGTGTGAAAGGAGGATTTGTTCGATGGAAACAGATTACATTTTAAGGACTAAGAATTTAACCAAGATTTATAAAAAAAAGAAAATTATTGGTGATATAAATATAAATATAAAGAAAGGTGCAGTATATGGTTTGGTGGGAAGAAATGGAGCTGGAAAAAGCACAACCATGAAGATGATTTTCGGTCTGGTTTCACCAACCTCGGGGGAAGTTAATTTTTCTGATGAATTTCAAGAAAAACCGGATTGGCGTTTAAAGGTAAGTGCATCTTTTGGAGAAACTTCTTTTTATCGTTATTTGAGTGCCAAAGAAAATATGGAAGTTCAAAGAAAAAGTTTAAAAATAAAAGACAAAAAAAAATCAGATGAAATTTTAGATTTGATGGGTCTCGGTGATGTAGGTAACAAACCATCTGGACATTTTTCTTTGGGAATGAAACAACGTTTAAGCTTGTCTATTTCTCTTCTTGGTGAGCCAGAATTTTTGGTTTTGGACGAACCAACAAACGGTTTGGACCCAGTAGGCATAAAAGAAATCAGAAGTATGATAACTGATTTGCACCAAAAAGGTGTTACTATAATGATTTCTAGCCATTTGGTAAATGAGCTTCCGAAAATTGTCACAGATTATGGTTTTATAGGCAAAGGAAGACTGATAGAAGAGTTTAGCAGTGAAGAATTGAAGGAAAGAGTTAAGCCATGTATAGTACTTAAGGTGAATGATACTAAGAGCGCAATCGATTTGATCATTGATAAATTAAATCTATCGGATTATCGCATAGAAGATAGGGAGATTAAGTTCTTTACAGACAAATCAAACTTGAATGTAATAAGTAAGCTTTTGGCAGAACATGAGATTATCATTGAGTATATCAGAGCCGAGGGGGGAGATTACGAAGATTATTTCATAAAGACCATGGAACGTGCTGATGAGAAAAATTCAAACAGCGATAAAGTTGACGATCATGATCATGAAGAGAATGAAGATGCGTAGGTTTTTAATTTAAACAGAGGTGATGATAGCTATGTTTTGTGTTTTTTCAGCAGATATGTACAAGTTATTTAGAAGAAAGTCTTTTTATGTTTTTCTTCTTTGTTCGGCGGTATTGGTTTGTTTTATCGCATATTTTACTCCAACGTTTATAAAATTATCATTCGGACTAAGCCCAAATGCGGAAATTGATGTAGTCAAACTTTTAAATGTCAACGCTTTCTATTTTTTGAATAGCGGAGTTGAGATCATGTATACAATTATTACATCAACTTTTATTGCTATGTTTTTGGCGTATGAATTTAGTTCTAATGGTATTGAAAGAATGCTGATAAGGGGCGTGAGCAGATTTAAGATTTATTTTTCTAAAATTTTTTCCTCTTGTTGCATTGCAACGATTTTTCTTCTTTTGAACACCTTGTCCGGATTTTTTTCTGGTTGGTATTTTTTTGGTTTGGGAGAATTTAACCAGAACAGTTTTTTGGGAAGTTTGAGAATAATTGGTTTTTATGAACTGTCTCTCATTACATTTTGTTTTGTTTTAGTTATGTTGGCCTTTTTGATAAAAAAAACGTCGCCTTTGATTATAGCTGTCTTGGCTTGTTTTATGGCAGTTCCACCGTGTTTGGTATATCTGGATAATTTGATTAAAATGTGGTTCAATGTTGAAATAATTTCAGGAAATTACTGGTTTGTTCATTTATTTCACGGTATGAATTTTACGTCAAAAGAATCCATTATTTTGTATTCGATTGCTTGTTTGTCATATGTTGTAGTTAGCTGTTTGGTAGGTGTTTGTTTTCTAAAAAGACAGGAATATTGGTAAAGAGATATTAGCTGATTTGTTTTGACAAGAGTGTGATTTGTTGTGGCGTTTGACGCGAAAATCAGAGTTATAAAAACAAGAAATTGCCCTATTATTGCAGGTTTTGCTTCGGTCGGCTCGAAAAAAGAATCAGAGGGGCCGCTTGGCAAGTTTTTAGATATGACATTTGAAGATTCTTTTGCCGGGGAAGATTCTTGGGAAAGGGCCGAAGGTGTATTACAGAGGGAAGCTGTGAAGATAGCTCTTAGAAAGACAAATTTAGAATCCGAGAATATAGATATTATTTTTTCCGGGGACTTATTAGACCAGTCTTTTTCAACAATTTTTGGATTGAAAAATTTTGGTATACCGTTTTTGGGTCAATTTGGCGCGTGTTCGACAATGGCCCAAAATTTAATTTTGTGTGCCGTAATGGTGGATTCGGGATTTGCTGAAAATTCAATCGCGGTTACGTCTTCGCATTTTTGTTCAGCAGAACGTCAATACAGATTTCCTTTAGAATATGGTGGTCAGAGAACCCCGTGTGCTCAATGGACAGTAACCGGTTCCGGAGCGGCTGTGGTTAGCAACAAACAAATGATGGACAAGTTTAACAAAAATAAGCGAAGCTATCCTTGCATAGAAAAATTTTTGATAGGAAAAATATTGGATTTTGGTGTAAATGATTCGTCGAATATGGGTGCTGCTATGGCTCCGGCGGCGGCACAAACTATTGTGGACTTCTTGAGAGGTACAGACACCGTGCCCTCGGACTACGATCTAATTTTGACTGGAGATTTGGGTGAAGTTGGAGCAAAGTTAGTTAGAAAACTGATAGAAAAAGAAGGGTTTAAGATTAGAGACAATTATAATGATTGTGGTCTTATGATTTATCATAAAGAAAAACAGGATGTCCACGCCGGAGGTTCCGGGTGCGGATGTTCTGCTTCTGTTTTGTGTTCGGTTGTGCTTCAAAGAATGCTAAAACGTGAACTGAACAATATACTCTTTATAGCCACCGGCGCATTAATGTCCCCTACTTCTTTTAAACAAGGAGAAACCATACCCGGGATTGCGCATTTGGTTCAAATAAAAAATTTAAATTTATAAAAACTGACTTAAGTTATTTTGCCGTTAGAGGTTTTGATGCTTTTCAAACCACAAAAAGATGTTATTGTAGCCTGCGATTTTTCAGACAATCAAATATTTGATTTTCTAGAGAAATTTCAGCAAGAGGATTTATTTATAAAAATCGGCATGGAGCTTTTTTATAAATTTGGTCCGGATATTATTAGAAAAATTAAAAAAAAATTTGATTTTAAGATATTTTTAGATTTAAAGCTTCACGATATTCCAAACACGGTTTTTAAAGCGGTTTCGAATTTAGTTGAATTAGAAGTCGATTTTATAACGGTTCATGCCTCTGGCGGAAAAGAAATGATGATGCGTGCCGGGGATGCAGCGAAAAACAGCACAACAAAGATTTTTGCAGTTACTGTTTTGACAAGTATGCCCAAGAAAAGTCTTAGGAAAGAAATTTTCACAAACGAAAATCTTGACAGCGTAGTTTTGGCTTATGCAAATAATGCCTTTGATTGTAATTTAAGTGGAATAATTTGTTCGGTTAAAGAGGTTAGGCGAGTAAAAAATAAATTCAGCGATCTATTATGTATAACACCGGGAATACGTTATGAAAAAACGGATATCAAAGACGACCAAGTGCGCGTCGCCACTCCGGAAAAAGCAAGAAGAGAGGGAAGCGATTTCATAGTCGTTGGAAGACCAATAATCCTCTCAGATGACCCATTATCAACATATCAAAAAATAAGAAAAGAGTTCACTAGGACGGATCTATGACTTTGTAAATCACACATGTTGCATTTTTGATTGCTTTTTCCACGTCTTTAATTTTGTGAGATGTGATTTTACCGTCGTTAGCACAAAACCACTGTTTTTCTCCAAATACGTCTTTTTCTGAAAAATAAGCCGTGTAATGGCTACTCATGACGCTGTCGGTAGGTGAACGCCACACAAAGGATACTGCATCATAAGCAGTATTATCAACTTCATCCTTAAAAGTTAAAGGAATATTCACTTCTTTCAAATATTTGGTAGCGCAATGTTTCTTGCCAGTCTTTGGATTAGTTTCCATAGAAGTAGTATGTCTAGACACGTTTACGATAACGTAATCTTCTCCTAAAAAATCTCGAGGTCGAAAGTCGTTTTTACTACTTTCCCATTTACTCAAAACGTACTCTTCTTTTTCTTTAGCCGCTTCTTCTCCATTCTTACCACTACCACAATAGTCAGCTTCTTGCCGCAGTTCGAAAATCGTAAAGCGAAACAATTCTTTAAAATCTTTTATGTCTTGTCCGGCGCGAACCTCAAACCAAACAATTTTTCCATAGGTTTCATGCGAAAAAAACTTTGATAAAATTAAACCAATAAATTCACAAGCATCATTCTGCGGCGGAAAACCAAAATCCCACCGTGTTGTTGTAGTAGGCTTACTCGGTAATATAATCCCACGTATTTCTTCATACAATTTTTCCAATTCGTTATAGCTTTTTGAAGAATGGCCATTAATATAATTTAGCATTTCTAAAATTTTAATACTTAAGTCCTTATTTTTACTATTTTCATTCCTAGCTTCTTCCCGAAGACGTTCTCTAATGAATGGAACGGAGTTGATGTTATGTAAAAAAGCACTAAAGTAACAGCTATTACCCAGATTCCGCAAACCAATCCTTTGGCTTACGCGATTATCTTTTTTTGTTTTTGATATTTTTGTTATTTCATCTTGAACCTTCTGATTTACTATTTTTTCAATTTCTTTTTTAATTTCTTCACTGTTGGAATTTTTCTCCCTTCGGAAAATCTCCAAAATCAATGCCATAAGCATTCCAGGACTTAATAGCCTAAACAAATCTGACCCATTTTTTAAAAGCTTATTTAAAAGCTCATATATTTCTTCAGGTAAATTCATATCTTTAAAAAATTTACATATTTGTTCTAGTGTACTCCTTTCATATTCCTTTGTTTCTTTTGGGCTAGTTTTTCTTTTTTTCGCTATATTTCCACTCACATATCCCGAATTAGGTTTTTTAACAGAAACGTCAGCGTTGCAGCTGATTATATTGTGCTCGAAAAGTAAGAAACTAAGTATAATACTTACGATTCTCTTCTTTTTTCCGAACATTAGTACACCTCGCAAGAAAAACCTCAATAATTAGTAAATATATCTCATACTAAAAAAATGTCAATAGGATTTTTTCCAAACTAAAGAAAATAAGTTAAAATATGAAAGTATGGAAGACAAAAATTTTAGAAGATCCACATGCACGAAAAAAGAAATCTCTAAAAAATGATAGAAACCATAGAAGTAGCTCATCGGACGAAAAAATCAAAAAAACAAAAATATAAGCTATCTGTAAAAGAAATGATTTTGATGGCTTTGGAATATTTAAGAGAGTACAAAACATATTTCCCCATATGGCGAAAGTCTAAGAATATCAGAATCTTATGCGAAAGTTATCAAATGGGTTGAAGATGTGCTCATAAAAGACGGAAGGTTCTCCCTTTAGGTTTAATCTTATTTCTGGTATTTGTAATTTTGATATGGCTGTTTAGTTTGGAAAGAAGTCTAATATAAAATTTATAGATTAATATTTTATGTAAAATAATTTTTATATTTGGTACTCATTTTTTTAATTAAAAACATTTTATTTCTCTTTCACCCATTTCTTTAGATTTCTTCCAAACGAGTATTTTTAAAAATAAATCAAAAAACACCGGAACATACTTTGTGTATGTGAGGATTTTTTTGATTTTTAATCTTTAGAAAAGACGAAGTTTAGGGAGGAATCTAATAGAAGAAACAGGTACGCCCAAAGAAACATGCGGCTCTAAGTTGTCTCCTGCGGAGACAAAGTCGCCGCTAAATAATGCTTCGCATAATTCTGTTTGACAGCAAAATTCAAAATGCTATGATTAATTTTATCAGCACTTTTGGAGGTAAAATTATGAAAAATAGCTTCATCAAATCTCTCATGAATTCTCTTAATTCGAGAGAGAGAGAGAGAGAGAGAGAGAGAGGTCTCTCGGAGGGGATTTCTATATGAGAAAAGAAAGCAATGGGATAGGTGAAAATAAAAATAGCAAGAAGATTAGTAAAAATAATAAGATAATATCTTCTATTTTAGCTGTTATTATGTGTTGTCAGTCTTTGGTTGGGGCTGTTAAACCCGATAGTCAACCTGTAGATAGCAAGGAAATGGATAGCAAGGAAACTGTTGAAATAATGGAAAGCAAAGATAAAGATGGTGTTGAAATATCAGAAGATGAAGATGATGTTAAGGAAAACGACGAAGACGAAGGTGAAGATAAAAATGAAAATGAAAGTAAAAAGGACGATACGGTTGATAAATCTGAAGGGCTTTCAAGTTTAGCTAAAACTATTGCTGTCGTTGGTGTCTCAGGCGCTATTATCTTAGGTTCATATTATTATATATAATGCAATTAAATCTAATGTAATTGGAGCTAAGAAAGTTGAACCTAATGTTGAATCTCTTGAGGATAAACTTCTTAAGTATGAACCTAAGGTAACTGAACCTAAAACTGGTCCTGGAGAGTTCAAAATTGGAAATGGAAGTTATTTAACTCACAGTATAGGAGAAAAAAACAAAAATGGTATAGGTTTTGAGAATTTAGTTGTCGGAATAGGAAATTATGGGGGAATACGTCTTTTTAAAAATAAAATTTCAGGAGGAAAAATTAGTGATTTATTGATGAAAGCAACGGTTAAGACTGATTTCAAAGATAAAATCCAAGGTTTAAGTGATTATTCTAAATTTATTGTCGGAATTACTAAAGGCGAGGATTATTTTTTAAATTATCTTGGAAGTAAGGGTGTTAATTCAAACATTAACGGTGTTGTGAAACATGCATGTGAGTTATTGGAGGAACTCAATGATCCTGAATCTTGTTTGGTTAATGCTTGCGTTGCAGTTAGAATTGGTGTTAGTGCTGTTTATTTTCTTATTTCTAAGGAGTTGGCGGAGTATTTAGATGTTTAGAGAAAAAAAGATATACCTAGACCTTGATTTTGTCTTTTATTTTTTCAAATATTTTTTCGCCGATACCTTTTATGTTTTTTATTTCTTCCTTATTTTTAAAACCTCCATTTTCTTCGCGATATTCGATTATACGTTGTGCTATAACTTTCCCTATGCCGCTTAGATTTTCTATCATTTCTTCTTTGCTTGCGGTATTTATGTTAATAAATTCACTATTTTCTTCATACTTATTATCATTAGGTTCATTTTCATCTTGAACATCAAGTTCATAATTTTTATAATCTTCGGGTTGAAGTAATGATATTTGAGGTATGAAAAATATGTTGTATAATATGATGAAAATGCCGATTAAAATTGTTATGGATATTAGTATTTTCTCATCTTTTTTCATAAATTGTTCGAATGTTTAAAATTATTGAGGTGAAAATTTGTGGCGCGGAAGATAACAAAAGCAGTTATTCCTGCTGCGGGGTTTGGTACTAGAATGTTACCGGCGTCAAAAGTATTGCCAAAGGAAATGTTTCCAATTGTCAACAAGCCTGCTATTCACTACATAGTGGATGAGATTGTATTATCCGGAATTACGGATATACTTATTATAACCAGCAGAGGAAAAAAAATAATAGAAGATTATTTTGATAGAACTCCAGAATTGGAAAATTACCTTGAAAAACGTGGCCAGTATGAAGAATTAAAAACGATAAAAGAAATTTCGGAAATGGCCAACATTCATTTTTTGAGGCAAAGGGAAATAAAAGGTCTTGGTCATGCTGTTGGTTGCGCAAAATCTTTTGTAAAAAACGAGGAAGCTTTTGTTGTCGTATATCCGGATGACTTGATAATGAGTAAAATACCTGCCTGCAAAACTTTAATGGAAATTTATGAAGAATTTAGTTTAAGTACGGTTGGGATTCAAAAAGTTCCACTTGAAGAAATATCTAAGTATGGTTCAGTTAATATTGAAAAAATAAGGGGAAATATATTTAGGTGCGATAATATGATAGAAAAACCGAGTCCAGATCAAGTGTTATCCCCATATGCTATTTTTGGTAGATGTGTACTTCAACCGGAAATATTTGACGTTATAGATAATATTTTACCCGGAGCAGGAAATGAGATACAATTAACTGATGCCATGAAAGTAATAGCTCAAAAAAATGGCATGATTGCCGTAAATTTTGATGATATAAGGTTTGATTTGGGGTGCAAATTTGGTTTAATAAATGCCGCGAATTATTTATCAGAAAAAAATTATTGAATTTAGTTGTTATAAATCATACAATGATAGACTCGAGATTTGAATGTGATTAAAATTAGGATTTTTAAAATGAAGGTTGATTTTATGTACCAATGTGAGGTTTCATCGCAATAGATGAAAGAGATTTTTATATTAGTGGGTTTTATTTTACTGAATGCATTTTTTGCGTTGGCGGAAATTGCCGTTATTACTTTAAATGACAAAAAGATAAAATCCATGAGCCTAAAAGGCCACAAAAGCGCAAAAAAAGTGATGTCTTTAATTGGTAATTCAAGTAATTTTCTAGCAACCATTCAAGTGGGTGTTACGTTGTCCAGTTTCCTGACTTCTGCGTCTGCGGCACAGAATTTTTCAGAACCTTTGTCAAATTCACTTGGTTTTTTAAATTTAAGTAAAAACGTTTCGACGATTGTTGCCACAGTGTTTCTGACTATCATAATGTCTTATTTTTCTTTGGTGTTCGGTGAACTTATACCCAAAAAGATCGCTATGCAAAACGCTGAAGAAATTTCTTTTAAAATTGTTGGCCTGCTTTTGTTTTTTTCCAAAGCGTTTAGTCCATTCATATGGTTTTTGACATTTTCTTGTAACACAGTTCTCAGGTGTTTCGGGGTTGACCCTAATCAGAATGAGCAATCCGTAACGGAAGAAGAAATTCTAATGATGGTTGATGCGGGAGAAGAAAAGGGTCTAATAGAGGATAAGGCTAAAAATATGATAGTTAATGTTTTTGATTTTGATAACACAACCGTAAATGAAATAATGACACACAGGACCGATATAGTTGCTGTTGATTCTTCCAGCAAAATTCAAGATGTTGTTAAAATATCGATAAAAAGAGGTTTTTCAAGAATCCCTGTTTTCGAAAAAAACATCGATAAGATTTCGGGAATAATTTATATAAAAGACTTGCTTAAATTTGTAGATAATGAAATTCCAAAAAATTTCAATTTTTTAGATATTGTTAGATCTGTGACGTTTGTTCCGAGTACTAAAAAATGTAACGAACTATTTACTGAATTTACTTCCAACAGGATTCAGATTGCCATCGTAGTTGATGAATATGGCGGAACTGAAGGTATAGTTACCATGGAAGATCTGGTTGAATCTATAGTGGGAAATATTCAAGATGAATATGACGCAGAAGAAAACGAAATAAAAAAGATCAGCGAAGATACATTTGTGGTGGACGGCTCGTTGGCCATAGATGAATTTGAAAAATATACCAATGTGAAAATTCCATCAGGAGAATACGATACAATCGCAGGTTTCTTGACAGAGAAACTGGGGAAAATACCTAAAATCAATGAACGTTCAATGGTAAAAACAGAAAACGGATATTTCACCGTACTAGAAGCCAACGACCGCCGCATAATAAAAGCAAACTTCATTAAACGACAAATTAATCCGTAATCGGTTTATGTGTTTTTCGGTCGTACAAGCTTACTTAATATCAATTCTTTGAGTATCATAGCACGACAATAATAATTCAAGCGTACACAAAGCGTTAGTCAACATAACTAGGGCCTGTTCCTACTATTGTTAAACAATCGCATTTGTTAATTTTTATATTAAATTGTGTTAAATTTTTTCATAATACGCCAGTATTATTTCAAAAATTTGCCTTATTTAATTTAAAAATTATTCAAAAATCGATTATTTAAAATAGTAGGAACAGGCCCTAGAGTTGTTTCTTTCTTGCGCAATTCTCCACGTAATGCTTCGATACTTCTTATTTTATCCAATTCCGTTTCTATTTTAGAAAGATATTTTACAAGAAAACATTGATCTTCACTCTTGATTTGCTCCGAGGTTTGAATTTGGTCCGACGTAGGTAGTTTGGTTGAATTTTGAGTAACTATATGCATCTATTGACGTGAACTGCCGCGTAGATCACTGAATATTTTGCTCCATATTAATTAGTTTTCTTAGTTTTCCGAAGGAATCCAAAAGAATCCAAAGAGAGGAGACACCACGGGTCGAAAAGGTAAGGGAATACAACGTAAGGCAACAGTGTGGCATCTCCTAATCGGGGCATGATAATATCCCTTATCACGATGTTCAAGAACATATCCAAGACGTTTATTAAGATGTTCTTTCAATCTATCAAACAATTCTAGGTAAGTAAAGTCAAATCTCTTAAAGACTTTTTGTGGTTTGTTGGGATTATCTTCGGGCTCATATAAAAAACAGCCCCTCTCAAGCCTGTCGAAAACTCTTGTAAAATTCACGATATCCTCCAAATAAACAGCAGCAAGAAAAAGTAAGATGTTCATTAAACATTGTGCCTGTGTAAGTTTTTCGCCATAGTTAATTATAAAACTTTTTCGGAAGCCTTCGCATAAGGCCGTGCTATATCTGAATCCTGCCGCACACTCCCAAAAATAACGGACATCTCTAGGTTGAGTATGTGATTTTTTCTTTGCATCTTTTGGAATTATTTCCCAGGTCTCCTCTACGCACTTAAACAGGAACTTGGCATACCGACCTTCGTACTCAGAGCTTATTTTAGACAACGAAAACGTTAAAGGATGAACACGCAAAAACCATCCAACAGCCTCCTGACAAGCTTTGAGGCAATTATCTCTGCTTCCATCCCAGCGGTAGGGGCTACCCAAGAGTTCTTCACGAGTGAAGTATCCGATTGGATCCTCGGCAGAAGGTGCAACCTGAGATTTCTCTGCATAAAATGATCCTAAAGACACCGTAGACATCACTGCGACACAAACTGATGCTATAATTTTTTTCATTTTTGTATTTTTCATAATAATCATTTCCTTTTTAAAATTTAATAGTTAATATGTTTTTATATAGAATCCATTAAGGACGCTTGTTCCATCCTATCGGTTTGGGGAATTAAGTCAAGACATATTACCACATTTCGTCTTTTTGATCTGCAAACTCCATACTGCCAGATACAATTGAGCGTAAGTTAAGTTTAAGTTCGCAAACTGACGATCCTCTGAAAGTCCATGACAATACAGCCAAACTGCCATTAATTTCATCTCTTTTGATTTGTCTTTTTCCTCGTTGGTACAAATCTACAATTACGCTCTTTACATAAATAACGTTGTTCTCCGCTTATAAATCTAGCTTTTACGTGCTTTTCGCCGCCGCATTTTTGCAATACAATATTACCAGCTTCTTTTGAATAACATCATATTAAACTATAGCTAATTTAATAACACTCCCAAATATTTAAACACTTTTTCTAGCATATCATTTTTAGCCCAACGATTAACGCACATATAAATTGGTTATGCCAGTATTTCCCTAAACCTTGATGTTTACACCCATTTTCAAGAACATGTAAAGCGTGTTTAATATTTCTAAATTGCTGATTTCAGAGAAACCTTTCTGTTTTGGAAATAAATTCTCTATTTTCTTATATTTTCCAACTGTTATTTTTATATTTCATATTATTTCGCGTGAATAGACTCTAAGTTCTCTAACTAAATTTCGCCAGAATGTTTAAATTATTTCATAATACTGTTGACTTCGAAATTTTGTTTTATTAAAATATCAAATGTTTGTTCTATCTTTGGCCCGAGTAGCTTAGTTTAGTTAAAGCGTTGTTTTTTCAAAGATGCCGGTGCGAAGCCGTCCTTAGGGCAGATTTTTTAGAAATATGAGGTTTTAAATTTATGGAATATAATGACGAAGAGCTTGTTTGTAAATCTTGTGGTAAAGCGTTTGTTTTTACGGCGGGAGAGCAGGAATTTTATGCAGAAAAGGGGTTTGCCAACAAACCGAACAAATGCAGAGAATGCCGCGACGCGCTTAAAGAAAGAGAAAGAGGAGAACGCAAAATGTTCAAGGCTGTGTGCGCAGCGTGTGGAAATGAAGCTTTGGTACCTTTTGAACCGAGCGACACAAGACCTGTGTATTGCAGCGATTGCTTTAGAAAAATACGTCAGGAAAACGCATAAAGAAATTAAGTTTGATATAACGCTGTGAGATTTTATTATAAAAAATTATAAAAGAGTTCGTAAATTAAGTATGTTTTTAATTTTGTGAATTTGGATATTTGGTTTAGATAAAATTGTTGCGGTTTGTGTCGACGAGATCTGATATTCTGCTTGGGGTTTACTGGGCGGAATATTATTTTTATATTTATTTGAATTTTATTGGTATAATGAGTCTGGTTGAATTTGATTTATACTTTATTGGAGAGGAAATGGGATACGATCCGGATTTAGTTAATTTAATCGAAAAGAGAATTTTTCTTAAAAAATGTCAAAAAGAAGCGGAGAATTTCGAAAAAAGAAGGGATTTTTTTTCCAAAAATTCCGATGCGGCAGAAGTTAACTCAAAAATGTTGAAATTTATTTCGAATACTTTTGCTGATGTTTTTAATAAAAATTTTAAAAAAAAAATTAAATTCCAAGAACAATATAATAAATTTAAGTTAAGTTTAAATGAAATTTTAAGAAGAAAAGGTTTACCTTCTGATTTTCTTGATATAAAATATGACTGTGGTTTTTGTAATGATAGTGGGAAGATAAATGGTGGTTTATGCAAGTGTGCAGTTTCTTTAATTAAAAAAGAATCTATTGAACGTTTGTGTAATGACTGTGCTCTGAGTGATGTTTCGTTGAAAAGTATATCTTTTGACAGTTTTTCATTGGATTTTTATCCTACGGAAAATAAAGAGAGAGATATTATGAGGGGCGTGTTCGGTTTTTGTAAAAGTTATGCAAGAGATTTTGATTTATCTTCAAACAGTCTGATTTTTGTTGGTGCAACTGGTTTGGGTAAAACGCATTTGTCTATCTCTATCTTAAAGCATATAATTAAAAAAGGATTTAACGGAGTCTACGTTTCATCTCCAAACATAGTTCAGACTGTAAGAAAAAATAAATTCATTGGTGAATCTATATTTTCTGTAGATGAATCCAAACTTTCTGGATGTGATTTATTAATTATTGATGATTTGGGTATGGAATTTAATAGTAAATTTTCGACGTCTGTAGTTTACAATTTGATAAATTCTCGAATACTAAAAAGTCTACCGACAATTTTAAGCACTAACTTGTATATGAAAGAAATGGAAACTAACTACAATGCGGGTTTGGTTTCCAGAATAATCGGTAATTTCAAACGTCTGGGTTTTGTCGGGAATGATATAAGACAAGCCAAGATTTTATAGTAAAACGAAAATTTAAAATAAAGGAGGTAAAGAACGATGTTGCTATATGAGAATTTCGTAAGAAAAAACATGAGCGAAAAGAGATATATACATTCTGTCAATGTTGCGAAGGTGGCAGCAAAATTGGCTAAAAAATATGGAGGAAGACCTGAAAAAGCAAGAATCGCAGGAATTCTTCATGATATAACTAAAGAATGGGGCTACAGAAAACATTTGGATATTCTTAAAAAATACGGAGTTAAAGTAAATAAATATGAAATAAATTCAAAAAAATTACTTCATGCTTTATCCGGAAGTGTTTATATCAAATATATTCTTGAAATAAAAGATAAAGACATTATAAATTCAGTGAGATACCACACTACAGCCAGGAGCGGTATGTCTCTCCTTGAGAAAGTCGTATACATTGCAGATTTTATATCGGAAGAACGTACCTTTTTCGGAGTCGAGTATTTGCGCAGTTTGGCAGATAAAAGTCTAGATAGTGTGTTTCCGGCCGCCATAAATCAATCAATGCGTGAACTAATAAACAGCAAGAGAATAATTCACCCCAACACATTTAATGCCTATAACGAGTCGATAAAAACTTTGTGATCTTTAATTATTCTTGTATAAGACCTTGGATAAATTATTGGTGTGTTATTTATTTTTTCTGCAACCATAAGAATTCTGGTTGCTTTATCTTTGCCAAGACTGAAGTTTTTTATTTTTACTATTTTAGTACCCATTTTTTTTAATTTTTGATTTTTTCTAATTAGATCTAATTCTTGAGCGAATTTTTTACTTTTATATGGCACGAAAAATCCACCTTTTTTGACGAACGGAATGCAAAATTCTGAAATAATATTTAAATCAGCGACCGCTCTAACTACGCATAGATCAAATTTTTCTCTGTAATTTTTGAGTTTACAAGCATCCTCGGCTCTCATGTTCAGAATTTCGGTTTTGATTTCAAGTTCTTTTGAAATTTTTTTTAAAAAATTAGATTTTTTTACAGAACTCTCATTAAGCACTGCTAAAATATTAGGAAAACAAATTACAATCGGAATTCCCGGAAAACCTGCACCACTGCCAATATCTATCAAATTTTTTATATTTTTTAAATCCAAAACTTTTGTAATCAACAAACTATCCAAAAAATGCTTTTCTATTATGTCTTCCGTCGTTAATATTGACGTAAGATTAATTTTTTTGTTTTCCTCTAGCATTAGCCTGGCAAACATTTCAAATTTTTCTATTTGAATATGATTTAATGTTATATTATAATCGTCGGTGATTTTCTTAATTTTTTCTTTAAGCATTGATACTCGCACTGATCAAGTTAATTTGGGGGATTTTAAATTGGGTTTCTTACTTTTTTTGTTTGCGTTTATTTTCTTTAATTCCATTGTTTTTTTTCATGAGTTCGGTCATTTTATTACTGCGAAGTTATTCAGAGTGAAGGTTGAAGAATTTGCTTTGGGAATGGGCCCCAAAGTTATAAGCAAGAAAATAGGTGAAACTTTATACTCTTTTAGGTGTTTACCCGTCGGTGGTTTTTGTTCGTTGGAGGGGGAGGAAAAATACTCCGAAAGTAAAAGTTCATTTAGCATAAAGCCGTTTTGGCAAAAAGTAACCATAATTTCAGCCGGATGTTTTATGAATTTGTTGGTAGGCGTAGTTTTTTCCTCCGTCGTATTTGCCTTTTGTGGTCTACCTTCTACAAGTATATCAGAATTTGGTATGAATTCAATTTCGCAAGAAAGTGGTTTGGAATTAAACGATAAAATAATTTCTATTGATAAAAACAAAACATTTATATGTCGTGATATCATGTTTTTTCTTTTGACAAATCCAAAAGAAAATTATGATGTAGAAATAATAAGAAATAATGTAAAAATGACTCTCAAAAATGTAAGATTTAGCCACATTAAAGATGCTAACGGAAAATATCATTATTATATTGATTTTGGCGTTGGAACTATTAAAAAGACATTTCTGAATTTAATAAATTATTCAGTATTGAATACATATTCCATTTCAAGAGTGTCTATATACGCTATTTTAGGTCTGTTTAGGGGAAAATTTAGAATTAGTGATTTGGTAGGGCCTATTGGTATCGCGGATCAAATTAGAAGAGTAGCAGGAGAAGGGCTTAAAATAGGTTTTGGTACGGCCATTTTACACATTTTGGAAGTTATGACAATGTTAACCGTAAGTATAGGAATATTTAATATGGTACCGTTCCCGGCATTTGACGGGGGAAGGATTCTTTTGTTAATAATCGAAAAAATTTTAAATAGAAGATTCAGTAAGAAGGTGGAAAACGCAATCAATTACACAGGTTTTTGTTTGATTATATTGTTGGCGCTTGTGGTTTCTTACCATGATGTAATAAGACTAATCAACGGATTTAATGTTTAAAATAATTCGAAGAAAAGCTCAAGAAATAAAAATAAAAGACACCATTTTAGGTTCAGATAAAAAAATTGCCGTACAGTCAATGTTAAAAATTAAACCAT
Source organism: Candidatus Improbicoccus pseudotrichonymphae (assembly GCA_036322855.1). Classification (GTDB taxonomy): domain Bacteria; phylum Bacillota; class Clostridia; order Oscillospirales; family Acutalibacteraceae; genus Improbicoccus; species Improbicoccus pseudotrichonymphae. Next base: position 539,078 of record AP027924.1, on the reverse strand, counting down.
CAGACATAGACGGAAACGTTTCTCAAGCTTGTGAATTAGAAAAGGCCGGATGCGACATTGTTCGCGTTGCCATACCTACCAAAGAAGATGCAAAATTGATTTATAAGATAAAAAATAAAGTAAATATTCCCGTTGTAGCAGACATCCATTTTGATTACAAAATAGCTTTGGAGAGTATAGATGCCGGCGCAGATAAAATAAGAATCAATCCACACAATATCGATAAAAAGCATTTTAAAAAAATAGCAGATACATGTAATTTTAAAAATATACCAATAAGGCTTGGTTTTAATTTGGGTTCTGTTATGCGTAGAAGCAAAAACGCCGACAGCGATTTAGTAAATGCGGCCATTAAAAATATTAGAATTTTTGAGGATTTAAATTTTAGAAATATCGTAGTTTCTTTGAAGTCTTCGAGTGTTTTGGAAACCATAGGCGCATATGAGAAAATCGCAAAAAAATGTGATTATCCGCTACATGTCGGTATAACCGAGGCAGGACTGGAAAATACAGGTATTGTAAAATCTTCGGTGGCCATAGGACATTTATTATTAAAGGGTATAGGTGATACTATAAGAATTTCTCTAAGCGGTGACCCAATCAAGGAAGTCAAAACCGGAATTTCAATTTTGCAATCTTTGAATTTATATGAAAAAAGAATAGAAATAATTTCATGTCCGACCTGCGGGAGAACAACGATAGACGTTATAAATCTAACAAAAAAAATAGAATCACTGGTAAAAAATATTAAAAAGAATATTAAAATTGCCGTGATGGGTTGCCCGGTAAATGGTCCCGGCGAATCCGCAAATGCCGATATTGGCATAAGCGGTGCTTCCGGTATGGGTTACATATTCAAAAAAGGTAAACTAATCAAAAAGACAACCGAAGACAAACTAATAGAAAGCCTACTAAAAGAAATTGCAACCATATAGTTTTTGGAATATATACTACAAGGATCTGTTCTCACCGAGAAATAGAAATAAGAATAAAAACATTGCTAAATAGAGATATACACATATATGCTAAACAAAAAGAATTTGCGCTTGGCAAACGAGGATTTTTGTGTAAAAAGTTGTGGTTGTAACTGCACGAAAAGCGTAAAAATAAGAAAATTGAGAGACTACTCGGAATGAAGTCGATATCTCTGTAATCAATTGGGTCAAACAAGAAGCAGAAAAACTTAAAAAAATCCAACCAAATTTTTGTTTTTTCCGCCACATTTTGGGTGCTTTATTTTTTCTATTATAGTTAAATAGTAATAGTTAAATAGTATCACTTATTATTTATTTCGATTTCGCGGTACCTTTTTGTGGGTATGGGGTTTTCTAGAGAAGGGGGTGTTTGGAATTGTTTTTCTGAAATGCCACATAACCATTTCTACTCTCAATGGAAAATCAATTTCTTCGGGCCCATCGACAAAGTTATCACCATATTTTTTAAAGAGTTTTTCTTGATCCATGTCAAGTATTTCAAACAGTTCTTTGGGTAATATTTCTTCAAGAATATTTCTCGTAAATTCTTCACTAATAACCTCGTTGCGGCATGCAATGCAAAAAGTTTGTATAATAAAGTAAAGCTGAATATTTTCAATATTTTTATTGTTAAAGCCGATTTTACCTATATCACTTAAAAATTTTTCAAAAAATTTCTCTAATAATTCTTCTTCTCCACAAAGATTAAGAACAACATATACCGACAACGTCAAGATGGGTCTTCCGAGCTTATATTCAAATTCCGAATTCAAATGACTAAAACCATTAAATTTAATCAATTTTTCAATTTCTGATAATGCTAATATTTCTTCAAGAGTGTTCATGACACTATCCCAAATGTAAGAAAATTTATCCACCATTTTTGATAACTGTTGTTGATTTAATTCTTTCACTTTTTCTTTTAATACTTTTTCAGACTTATTTTTAGTTCCATAAAGCCACAAACTAAACGCAGTGGCAAGACCTAAAAAATATCTAAACTAATTCTTATTAAACCCGAATTATTATTTTCTTTGCTTTTGATGTCTTTTTCTTCTTCTTCTTCAGACCCATCTGCAGCTGGATTATTATCAATGACCTTATCCGAAACAAATTCCCTATTGTCCGAATTTGGATTGGCCCCGACAAAAGACTGACAACACATAACAACAGCTAAAATAGAAGATATTATCTTATTATTTTTATTAATCTTCTTGCTATTTTTATTTTCACCTATCCCATTGCTTTCTTTTTTCATAGAGAGATCTCCCGAGAGACCTCTCTCTCTCTCTCTCTCTCTCTCGAATTGAGAGAATTCATGAGAAATTTGATGAAGTTATTTTTCATAAAATTTCCTCCTGATTTTAAAATACGAATCAGTAAAAATACTGATAAGTTAATTATAGCATTTTGAACTTTTGTCGTAAATAATTAACTCAATATTTCGTAATAATTTCAAAATTTGCTTTTTGTTTTTTATTTCGTATAATTAAGATAGATGATAAATCAGAAGAAAAGGCAGCGCTCACAAAAAGAAGTAGAAGAATTAGAAGTCTGATTTACAATGCATGCAGAAAATAGCTCAGGAAGAACTTAAAAAAATAAGAAATAATGAATCAGAGGTACGACCCGTACAGGAAAGATTTGAAAAAATAAAAACGAAGATTCGTTTTAAGGGAGAGCTAGCGTGTGGCGTGGTCGTCTTGGTCGCTGTAATTGTTGCTTGCGCTACTCCACAGTGAAAATTGATGTTATGGAAGAAATTTAATTACTTTTTGGTTGGTTATTTTTTATTTTAATGTCGGATATATAGTCTTCTAATTCACTTTTAATTATGGTGACTCTGGTACCGTAGATTATCTGTACGGCATCTCCTTTTTTAATAATCCCGACAGAACCACTTTGTTTCAGTATGTTATCATCAATCTTCGTAACGTCTGACACTATTACACGGAGTCTGGTAGCACAACAATCTAAATTAACTATATTTTCTATGTCCCCAAGACCTTTTATTATAAGCTCGGAAATGCCATTCTGCCTGGAGCTGTTAAAATCTTTTTTTGTAAACAATTTAGGATCTAATTCATCTTCTTCTCTGCCGGGCGTCATTAAATTAAATTTTTTTATGAAAAATATAAACACAAAATAATACAAAATTGCATAAACAATTCCCAATGGTATGGTCATTACCCAATTGGTTTTGGCATTGCCCTGTAAAATTCCAAATAAGAAAAAGTCTATTAATCCTGCGGAAAAAGTAGTGCCTATTGCTATATTTAAAAGATACATAAACATAAATGATAGTCCGGCGAAAATGCAGTGCATAAAATATAATACCGGAGCTAAAAACAAAAATGTAAACTCAATAGGTTCTGTTATACCTGTTAAAAAACAGGTAAGTGCAGCGGAAAGTAGCAAACCTCCCACTAATTTTTTCTTATGTGGCTTGGCTGTTTTGTACATGGCTAATGCGGCTGCGGGTAATCCAAAAAGCATAAACGGGAATTTTCCCCCCATAAATACTGCGGCGTCCGCTGTAAATTTTCTAGTACTCTGCGAAGCCAGTTCGGCAAAAAATATTTTTTGTGCCCCGGTGACATTTATGCCATCTATTACTGCCGTACCGCCAATGCTCGTGTACCAAAAAGGAGAATAAAAAACCGGATGTAACCCAAAGGGTATCAAAGCCCTTTCTGTAAAACCATAAATAAATTTACCGACATATTTAGAAGATGTTACAAATTCTCCAAGAAAATTCATGAACATTTGTATATGCGGCCATATAAAAAACATTAACGTTCCTACTAAAATGTATGAACATGCGGAAATGATGGGGATGAATCTCACACCACCAAAAAAAGACAATACCGCCGGAAGTTTTATTTTATAAAATTTATTATGAAGGTATGCTACTCCCAAGCCTACGATTACTCCGCCGAAAACGCTCATCTGAAGTGTCGGTATTCCGCACACATTATCGATGGTCCCCTCGAGTAATGCGCCGGGTTCTAATTTTCCTGTAAGATAAAGTAGAGATGAAATTGTCTTATGCATTATTAAAAATGCAATTGCCGAAGACAGACACGATACTTCCTTTTCTTTTTTCGCCATACCCAGAGCTACACCCATTGAAAAAATTATGGGCAAATTAGCAAAAACAATTTCGCCGGTTTCTTTCATAATAGTTAACACAAAAAATAAAAACGTTTTCTCGCCCAACAACCAATCGAGACCATATTTAAATATCATTTGAGAGTTTGAAAATGATGCACCAATACCGAGCATAAGTCCTGCTATCGGCAAAATTGCTATCGGAAACATAAATGATTGGCCTATACGCTGCAAAACACTAAATATAGATTTTTTATTCATTATTTCTCCAAGTTAGAAAATAAAGTAGATTTTAAAACATAATTTACATCTTATTATGCAAAAATATCTTAATACAGATCGAATTAAATTTTAACCCAATTTCTCAGGGTAACATTTATTTTATCTTTTGAAAAGTCTCAAATAAGTTTAGAGTACCATATCCCCATAAAGTATTGGGATATTGTATATTGTCTTTATTTTGTTCGCAACCCAAAGTTAAATAAGATCTCATTTTTAAAGTATTCATCGCTCTATCGTTTTTCTTGACTATACCCCATTCCATCACAAGAGCCGCAACGCCGGCAACTATAGATGAAGCGACACTTGTGCCGCTCATAATGCCATATTTGTTTAGTGGATATATTCCATCTACACTAACCCCCGGGGCTACAAAATCAGGGCATGTTTTGTTTGATATGGCAGGGCCTCTTCCCGTTGCTATATATATGGCGCCGTTGCGAGAATTATAGGCTCCAACGCTTATCACATTAAATGCGGTAGACGGTACAACTACCGTTTTTTCAACTTGTGCATTTAAAAATCCAGTGTTTTCATTTATTAACGGAGAAGTTGGCAGCCAGCCTACTATGTGTCCGTCTAAAATTAAATCGCCGTAAATTTTAAGAATCCATAATCCTGGTGCCGGATCTACAAAACCTATTCTTATATTCTGATTCCCGTTTTTGACATCCGGAAATATGTACTCTACTTTTATTTTCGAGGATTCTAAAACAAAATCATAATTATAAATTTCTTTTAAATTAAAACTGCGCCTTTTAGCAACATTTCCCAAGGGTGTAACAAGCGAAATCGATACTCTGTCCGGAGCAAGTGTCCAAATATTTATAAAAAATCCTTTTTCTGTATTGGCAACATTAAATTCTATATTAACAGGTTCCGAACCGTCTCCGACAATTGCTTCAAAATGATGTGATTTATTTCCTTCGTTCCCAATGGCCGTAATAACCGATATTTGATTTATAAGTGAAATTTCTGATATATAGCGTTCAAAAAAAGACAAACCGTCATGAGCCCCATAATTGCTTCCGAGCGAAATATTTATGACGCATGGCTTATTTAATTCTATTGATTTTCTGAAAATATATTCTATACCCAATACTATATCGGTGGATTGATAAATATCTTCTGTGTTGTCAAAAATAGAGGCCTGTTCTTTTGTAACTTTTTTTGCTTTTTTAAGTTTTACGACTATTAGCGATGCTTCGGGCGCAACTCCCTGATATGTATCTTCATGAGATATGGCCGACATTAACGAAGCCAAAAAAGTACCATGCCCGTTTTCATCTTTCGAGAGAACTATGTTGGAATCGGGATTATGAATTTGCATTTCTATTTGTTCTTTTGTGTATTCAGTACCAAAAATAAATCCACTTGGCGGGTTACCTTGAATGCTTTGATCCCATAAGCTTATGATCTTGCTACTTTCGTCTTCAAAGATAAAACATTTATTTTTAAAATCAATACCCGTGTCTATAACACCTATAATCACACCATTACCTTTTAAATTAAGAAATGGCTGATTTTGAACAGAGTTTATTCCTGCACTGGTTAAAGCTTGAGAATACTGCAGCAATGTGCATACCATGGCCTCTTCGGCAAAAACTTGATTACTAAATATTTTTTCTTGGATATTTTGTAATTCCTTTTTTGGAACGTGTACGACTGCATAATCACCATGTAATTTAGATGAAACTGCTACATTTGAAAACTCTTTTAGTAACGAATCATAGGGAGAATCATACTTAACTATATAATCAAAATATTCTTCGCTTGTTCCCGGATTGTCTTCTAAATTTGAATTATTATTTTCGTTTTGAATTGAAAAACCTGAAATTAGATTTTCATAGTAAAGAATATTAACAAGAGAAGAATCTGATGAAGAAGTGTATTGATTTGCAATATTTAATGATTCTCTGGTGCATAATGTGCCGTACCCCCATATGGGATTCGGATATTCTTGACTTGATTGACGAGTAGCTCCAACTCTTAGAAAAGCTTTGAGTCTTTGCCCATACATGAATTTATCGTTGCCTTTGACGACCCCCCATTCCATTAAAAGTGCAGCGGCACCTGCAACATGAGGAGCCGCAAAACTTGTTCCGGTTAATGAATTATATCCTCCTCCAGGAGATGTGGTCGTAACTCCATAAGCAGGAGCTACTAGATCGGGTTTGATTTCTTTAAAACCTCTTATAGGCCCTCTTCCGGAAAAATCAGAAATGTTTAAACTTGCTGCATCATATCCTCCGACGGAGATAACTTTATATGCCGTTGAAGGTATCGTAAGAGTAATTTGCGAATCGGGTTCCAGAAATCTGCTTTCGGAACCAACTATTTCAAGAGTAGGAAGCCATATGTCAAAATTTCCATCTAAAACATTTTCTCCGATAACACGTAAAATCCAAATATCTTCGGGAATAGGTTTGCTGGATGTTCCTCTAAACAAAAAAGTAACCATTTCTTCTTCAAAATAAGGAGTAGGATGCATTATCATTACTAAAATTTCAACATTGTTTAAATATATCGATTGAGTCGGATGTTTTAAATTAATCTTTTGGCTTTCTGCTCCGGAAGAATTTAAAATCTGGAACGAAAATATGTCTATAAAACTTTTACAAAACGTAATTGGAACGGATATCAATCCTTTTTTTAAAACAAAAGATGAATCAATATGATCTCCTGTTTTTAATTTTCCACCAAAATGATGTTTTGCTATCCCTTCGTTTCCCGTTGCGACAATAATCGATGTTTCCCAGGTGTCCGCCATAGAATCTAAAAACTGTTCAAATAAACTTTCGCCGTCATGTGAACCTTGATTTGTTCCGTAACTTATATTAATAACTACGGGCATATTAAAGGCTATTGCTTGATTAATCGCATATGAAATGCCACGCATGACATTTGCCGTACTTGTAAAAAAAGATGTTTGATTCGAAGCAAGTTTGACAACTATAAGTGAAGATTTGGGGGCCACCCCCATATTTTGCCCGTTTGAAGCGGTACCGTTTCCGGCCGCAACTCCAGCAACTCCTGTTCCGTGGCCGTTTGAATCAATATGAGGTAAGACATACGATGAATCTTTTAGGGCTTTATTAATTTGTGCCGAATCATATTCTGTTCCTGAATAAAATCCTTCAGGCGCAGGTCCATCTGAAATTTCTTGATCCCAAATTTTAAGTATTCTTGTTGTGCCGTCTTCGTTTATGAAATCCGGATGTCTAAAATCAATGCCGGAGTCAACAATACCTACAATCACGCCTTCGCCTTGCAAATTAAATCCTGGTTCCGAATGCACATCACCGGTGCAGGTACTATTTACGGCTTGGGAATCAACAAAAGTAAGTACGGAAGAATATTCTAAAAACTCAATTTCGGGATATTTTGTTATATCTTTAAGTTTATCCGGCGAAATTTGCATTATGGCATAAGAAGAACTGAGTATTTCGGTTACCGCGTCTAATTTATCACCTAATTTTTTTATATCTCCATTGTATTTAACAATTGTTTCTACAGTATTTACCATGATTTCTCCTTCCGACATTCGAATTAAGTTTTTGTAACTACCTTAATTTTATCGTTGCCGAAACCCGTACAACTTTGAACTATATTTTTTAATCTTATTACATGTTTATTGGAATCATTTTCTGAGATTCTGTCAAAATTTTCCAGCGAAGCTATTACGTGGCATTCTCCGTTTTGTACTATAGCAACACATTTTTTATAGCCTTTTGCTATGACTAGATTTTCTATGTCTGCTTGAATTTGATTAATTTTTACCATTTCAGAATATTGATTTTCTAACTTTAACTTTGTCTTGTCATCTATATTGTTCAGATCGTTCAAAGCCGCCTTTATAGTTTCCAAACTTTGTTTATATGCAAATTCTCTGTTTTTTTTAGCATTTTCAAAATAATCATCGTTATGTACTCTAATGCTATTTAACTCCTGCTTTTCATTATTATCATCATTATAATTGGCAGGCCCATCTACATATTTAACTTCTGAAGAAGTGTTAGATTCATTTGCAAGTTCATTATATTTTGGTGAAAATTGCCAGTTTAAATAGACTGCCGCCCCTAAAGCAAAAATTAAAGATGCCAATACAATTTGTCGCCTATGTAATTTGATTGTCAATTTGAATTCCTCCGCATTTAACATTTTTTATTTTTCGGTAATTAATATTTATGTATAATTATTTTATTTATTACTTTTAAAATTTTAAAAATATTTTATTGATTTTTTAAATATTATGTTTAAAATAGAATATTGTTGATTCGTTAGCGTCAAATGATTTTCAAGGTGAGGTGGTTGGATGTATTTTGTGGTTGGTTTGCAAAATAAGCAATACAATGTCAAATTGGGTAGCATGTTGTATGTGGATTTTTTGAATTGTCCTGATGATTCGGGGGAATTTGAGTGTAAAGTTTTGGCATTTAAAGACGAGAATGGTAGTTTTGTTTTTAAAGGCCCATCTCTGGATAAAATTAAAATCAAATACAAGGTGTTAAAACATGGTTTGGCCAAGAAGATAAGGGTTTTTAAATACAAACCTAAAAGAGGTTATAAACGCACTATCGGTCATAGAAGGAAGTACAGTAAAATAGAGATTACTTCTGTGGGTTAATTGTTCGAAATGCGGTATGTTATATTATAATGATGTTCAAGGGGGGAGTTTTGTATGGCACACAAGAAAGGTATGGGTTCTACCAGAAATGGTAGAGATTCCAGATCTAAGCGTCTTGGAGTAAAGAGAAGTGATGGACAGTTTGTTAGAGCGGGAACTATTCTGGTGAGACAAAGGGGTACCAGATTTCATCCGGGGGCCAATGTCGCCAAAGGATCTGATGATACTTTATTTGCGTTGATTGGCGGCACGGTTAAATTTGGAAATGTTAACAAAATTCGTAAGTGTGTTAGCATCGTAACAGGGTAGGTTTGATTTTAATCTATGAAAGGGAAGGAGGATGTTCAGGTTAGTGTTAGGGAAAGTTCAGAAAGTAAGATCTCGAGTGATGTAAAAATTAAAAATAATAATAACGATAATTTATAATCGGGGGTTTAGTAACCTATAATGAATAAAAAAGTGAATAAAAAAATGAAGAAGAAATTGCAAAAAATATTAAGGATTTTTTGGATGGACCTGTGGATATAGTAGAGCTGATGATAATTACCGGTGTTCGGTTAAATTTGAGAATCACAAGTTTTTTTGATTTCAAAGGAAAGAAGAATATTTGGTTTGGCCAAGTGGGTACCAGTAGTGATATCAAGTGATTGAAGATTTCTCTAAATGGTACACAGATGTTTTAAAAAAATCGGAATTGGTTAATTATTCCGAGGTGAGGTTTTATCGTTATGAAATTTTGGGATTTGGTTGTGGAATGTTTACGTAAGTTGGTTTCCGACATAATCAAATTTTTTTAATTTATAAAGAGGTGGTTTATCATGGGTATTATTTTAACGGTTCTGGTATCTTTATATGTGGTGGTTTCGGTCATTGGGATTGTTGGCAAATTTGAGAATAGTATGTCTGGTATTTGTGAATCCGGAAAAGTTTTCAAGTCTATAATAATAGAAGAAAATAAGAAAGAAATAGAAGAAAATAAGAAAGAAAAGGAGAACGTCCAGGTTAGCGTTAGGGAAATTTCAAAAAGTAAGATCTCGAGTGATGTAAAAATTTTATAATCGGGGGTTTAGTAACCTATAATGGATAAAAAAATGAAATTGGTTGGTAGAAAGTTTTTAAATTTTTTGGTTGCTTCACTATTTTTTTGCACAATAAATCAGGGTTGTTTGTATGCCGAAGAAACTAGCAGGATTAAACTTGTTTGGCAATGTGTCAAAGAAACTGCAAAAAATATTAAGGATTTTTTGGATATACCTATGAATATAATGGAGCTGATGATGATTACCGGTGTTTGTTCAAATAAAAAAATCATGAATTTTTTTGATTTCAAAGGAAAGAGGAATATTTGGTTTGGCCCACCGGATACCAGTAGTGGTTCAAGTGATTGAAGATTTCTCTAAATGGTACACAGATGTTTTAAAAAAATCGGAATTGGTTGATTATTCCGGAGTGAGGGGTTGTGTAATAATGCGACCCTATGCCTGTTCCATGTGGGAAAACATAACTTCAATTTTGGATAAAAGATTTAAAGAAATAGGCGTAGAAAATGTTTCTATGCCGATGTTTATACCTGAATCTATGTTACAAAAGGAAAAAAACCACATTGAGGGATTTGCTCCTGAGGTAGCCTGGGTTACGCACGGTGGGCAAGAAGAACTCACGGAACGTTTGTGTGTCAGGCCTACTTCAGAGGTTATGTTTTGTTCACATTTTTCCAGAATTGTTAATTCTTGGCGAGACCTGCCTAAACTTTATAATCAGTGGTGTTCTGTCGTCAGATGGGAAAAATCTTCTAGGCCATTTTTGCGGTCTATTGAGATACATTGGCAAGAGGGACATACGATTCACGAAAGTCCTGGCGAGGCAAATGATTTTTCTTTGAAAATATTGAACATATATAAGGAATTTCTTGAAGAAAAATTATGTATCCCGTTGATTTGTGGTAAGAAAACGGAATCTGAAAAATTCGCAGGGGCTAAGATTACATATACAATAGAATGCATGATGAAGGATGGAAAATCGTTGCAAACGGCAACAAGTCATTATTTCGGTAATGAATTTACGAAAGTGTTTAACGTAAAATTTCAAACAAAAGAAAATAAAAGTGATTTTGCGTATTATACTTCCTGGGGTATAACAACAAGGACAATTGGTGCGATAATTATGGTTCACGGTGACAAAGATGGCTTGGTCCTACCGCCAGACGTAGCACCTATTCAGATTATAATAATACCAATAAAAGATTCAAACGAAGTAAAATTTAAAGTTAGTGAAGTTTTTAATTTGTTAAGAACAAAATACAGGATCAAAATAGACGAAAAAGAAGAAAGTGTGGGTTGCAAGTTTGCAAATTCAGAATTAAGAGGCATACCCATACGCATAGAAATTGGTCCAAGAGACATTAGTAATAATGTGTTTGTTCTTGTAAGACGTGACAACAGAAAAAAAGAAATATGTAAATTCGAAACAATTTTAGAGAAGATCGAATGTACTATTAATGACATTAAATTAAATTTATATAATTCAGCTTTGAAGAGATTTAATTCTAATATTTTAAATTTGAATAGTTTAGAAGAATTTGAAAAAACTGCTCGTATTAGGGATTGTTTTATAAAAAGTTATTGGTGTGGTTCGGAAAAATGCGAAAACTACATAAAAGATAAATTCGGCTATGGCTCTCGTTGCATACCTTTTGAAGAAAATATCGAAGAAGGTAGTTGCATAGTTTGCAATAAAAAATGTGATACAAAATTATATTGGGCCAAATCATACTAAGTTTGGATGAAAAAATGAATTTCTTCAGTAAAATAAAAGATTGTTTCAAAAAAACAAGCGAAAAATTTATTTCAGGTTTAGAATCGATTTTTAATTCATTTAAAAAAATCGATGAGGATTTCTTGAATAAGCTCGAAGAGGTTTTGATCTTATCTGATATTTCTTTAAAGACAGCTTCAAAGATAAAAGATAGATTGAGAAATGCTGTAAAAAGTAAAAATATAGAAGAACCAAAAGAAATAACAGAGATTTTAAAAGGTATCATTGTGGAAATTTTGAATGGAGAGACAAAATTAAATTTAGATAATTCTCCTTCCGTTATATTGTTTTCTGGAATAAATGGTTCAGGGAAAACGACGACTCTCGCTAAATTTGGATATAAATTTAAAAACGATGGGAAAAAAGTGCTATTTTCCGCTGCTGATACTTTTCGGGCTGCCGCTGTTGAGCAATTAGATTTTTGGGCAAAAAAAATAGGTTGTGAAATTACAAAGAAAGAAAATTCCGATCCCGGTACCGTAATTTATGAGTCCATTGAAAGAGCAAAAAAAGAAAATTTTGACATAGTACTTTGTGACACGGCCGGCAGGCTTCACAATAAAGAAAATCTTATGTCAGAGCTTGGTAAAATAAACAGAATTATCGGTAAAAAGTTGTATGAGAACTATGAATCAATTTTGGTAATAGATTCTAATATAGGTCAAAATGCTTTGGTACAAGCGTCTGAATTTTCAAAAATACTCAAAATCACAGGTTTGATTTTAACAAAATTAGATGGCACATCAAAAGGTGGAATTGCTATTTCCATTAAAGATGAGTTGGATATCCCGATAAAATATATTTGCACCGGAGAAAAACAAGAGGATCTCGTTGAATTTAACGCAAGATCTTTTTGTGATGCCATTTTTGAAAATAAGTAGAAAAATAGGAGTTGTCATGAAGAAAATTATAAAAATAATTATCCCTGCGTTTTTGTCTGTTTTAATTTGCTATTTTCTATATGTGACAGTTATAGCAACCAGTGGCAGAGATAAAATTTCCATCATCTTTTACACTATTACTTCCGTCACTACTGTTTTCTTTCTTATAGCTTCTTTTATGTTTGGTTGGCTAAAAACAAAAAGAGGATTGATAATAGCAGGAGTGCTTTTTGCCAATATATCTTTAGGTATTTTTGCTTTGAAATGTTACAACTACTATGTGTCATCCATAAGATTCGAAGAAAAAGGTGTTGATTTAGAACTATATGCGCCTTTTGCCCGGAATACGAAAGCCGTTTCTTTGAATGAGCCATCAACGTTGAATTTCACCGACAATTTTCCGATTTTAGACGGCGCAACGGCCATTTACCCTGTCTACTCCGCATTTGTGAGAGCTTGTTACTCTGAAAAAGAATATGATTTTTATAAATACTGTGTATCTTGTCATCAGACTTCCGGGGCATATGACAATTTAATAAACGATAGGGCGGATGTTATTTTTGTTGTAAGTCCTCCTCCGGAAGAACAACGACAAAAACTAAAAGACAAAGGGATTGAGCTAAACTTTACTCCCATCGGTAAAGAAGCATTTGTGTTCTTTGTAAATTCAAAAAATATTATAGACAATCTTTTGGTTAATGACATAAAAGATATTTATTCCGGAAAGTCAAAAAATTGGAATGAATTCGGAGGAGACGACAAGAAAATCAGGGCATTTCAACGTCCGACAAGCTCTGGTAGTCAAGCTATGCTTCAAAAAATAATGGGCGACATACCTATTATGGCTCCTTTAGAAGAAGATGTGGCTTCAGGAATGGGTAATATTATCAAAGAAACCGCTGCTTATAAAAACCATAAAAATGCCATCGGTTATTCATTTTTATTTTTTGCAACGCAGATGTTAAGTGACGATAAAATTAAGCTACTTTCGATAAATGGCATATTCCCGTCGAAAGAAACCATATCCGACGCATCATATCCTTTTATCGCAGAAATTTACGCCGTAACTTCGAATTCAAAAAACAAAAACACGCAAAAGCTAATTAATTGGATTTTATCAGCACAAGGTCAATATTTAATAGAAAAAACGGGATACATACCGATTAAATGAGATTAAAAAACAATTATCTTGTAATTTTTCCTGCTGAATAACTGGGTAACGTTAACAATATAGCTATATAGTTTTCATATTTAAAAAACTTTTATGGCGTAGAACTGTTTTAATAACCATCATTTTTTCTTAATTTGTATTCGAGAAATTTGACCATGCGATTTATTAGGAAAATTACAAAAAAATAAATTATGGCCACGGTGGCCAAAGGAACCAACGGCTGCAAAGTTTGACTCCTTATAATCTCGGATGCTCTTGAAAGATCAACAACACCAATTAAACCGGCAACAGAAGTTTCCTTTATAAGCTGCACAAATTCATTGCAAAAAAGAACAAGAGAATGCTTCAGTACCTGAGGCACAACAATTAAAACAAAAGTTGACCTACTTGAAAAACCAAGAGCCTTGGAAGCTTCGATTTGTCCTTTATCTATTGAAAGAATACTGTTTCTTATAACTTCGCTCAGATAAGCTCCGGAATTAATACCAAAAGCAAATATAGCCGAAAAAATTTTATCAAAGCCGAGCGGATTTAGCACAAGATAATATATAATAAATAACTGGCACACAACAGGAGTTCCTCTTATTAAATTTACATAAGAAGAAAAAATAAGATTAAAAAAAGAAAGTACAAACTTAATAAATTTGGATTTTATATCTTGATTATAAATTTTGCTTTTTTTCATGACACTCACAAAAGATGAGATTGAGCCAAGAATCAAACCTATTAGAATGGCGAAAAAGGTAATTTTTAGTGTTGTTAAAACTCCGTTCAAAACTAGTTTATATCTTTGTTTCTCGATTAGATTATCATAAATATCATCTTTCAAAGTTCTCTTTCTAGTCTCATTTTGATGTTTGCTCATGTACAGATTCATAAATTTATCTATATGGCCATCATTTTTTAACTGATTTATCGTCTCATTTATTTTCTGCAATAATTCCTCTTCGTTTTTAGGTACGGCTATACAATAATCCTCGGATAAAAGGACCTCATCGAGTTTTTTTATTTTATTTGGATATTTTTTTAAATACTCGAGTGCTGGATATTGATCTAAAGCAAATGCTGGCAGCTCTCCTGAGATTAAATCCGCGACTCCGTCGGAAACACAATTATACAACGAAACATTACTTGAACCGAATTTTTCATTGCAACATTCTTGATTGCTAGAACCTATTATTGTCCCTATTTTAGATATGTCTTTTGGCTTTTGAATATTGGACTTCTTTTTAACTAAAATAACATGTGTGGCGACAAAATAGGGATCGGAAAAATCAACTGTTTTCCTTCTTTCTTCGGTGGGAGACATGGCAGCAATGGCAACATCGCATTTTTTGCTATTTAATTCCAAAATCAGGGCATCATATGCAATATTTTCGATTTCACATTTGACTCCCAAGTTATCGGCAAGTTTTTTTCCTATTTCAACATCTATACCTTTGATTTCGTTTCCATCGATATACTCAAATGGAGGAAAATCTGCACTTGTGGAACATCTCAAAACCCCGCGCTTTATTATTTTTTTCATGACTAAACCACTACCCTCCGGAAGGGCTCCAAATGCAGAGTTTAAAAATATACCGAAAAAAGAAAAAATCGAGAATAACAGCACGATTAAATTTTTATTAAGTTTCAAACTAATTTCCATACTTTTAAATTGTAATAAAAAATAAAAAAATTTCAAAATTAATTTAATTAATTATTAATAAATTCATTTAAACAAAATGAAGCAAAATCTTTTGGAAAAGATGATTCCCAATTTTTAATCTTCAAATAAGTTTTTATTTTATTTTCTACATTGTTTTTCCAATTCTCGGGAAAAGTTCGACTAATAAACGGAAGATAGTTGTCAGATTTTAAATAATTTAATGTAGAAATACTTAGAGGATTTTCAATCAAATTTGTTTCTTCTGAGTCGTATTGCACAAATTTTAGTTTTGATGTCATCAATTCTCTTGCGACAGGGGACATTTTGAGCCAAGATAAAAAATCTTGAGCTATATTCAATTTCTTAGATTTAGAATTTATTGCTAAGTATATTGGACAAAAAATAGTTATCGATGATTTAAAATTTTTTCTGACAATTTCGTTTTCATTGGCATCGATTTTATATGGTATATGAATTAAATTTTTCGACATTGCAGGATTTAAAATTTGAATTTTTTCATAAACACTGTCACTTCCTATATAAAACAAAGATTGATCATTTGCGAATTTATTTAAATTTTTTGATTCTGAATTTACCTTCGAATCATTTAAAAAGGTATCTTTCCCAAATATTGTATTTTGGGCTACACAATCAATAGATTCGCAAAATGATTTTAAAACATCGAAACAGGAATTCAGACTTTTGGCCTTTTGAGTTTCGGCAAAAGAATTAAATTTCAAAGCCAAAGCTGAATTCAACATTAGAATATAGTTTGTTCCTGTGGGCATGGAAAACACACATGAAAGTGAAAAATCATCGTTTAATTTATACGTATTGCCATTTATTTTTAAATCTTTAACGTTTTCTTTATTTATATATCGCCTAATTTCTTTCACAAAATTCAGAAAATTATTAAAGTCACATGTTTTTAAATCATTTATAACACTTTTGTATGCACTATTTCCGAATATTTTAGACAAAACTTTGGTGTTTAAGATTAATCCAAACCCCTCTATTGTTAATGGAATTCCACAATTATTTATTTCGTCTACTCCGAGTTTTAACTTATCTGGTATTTTTTCGGTTACTTCTTTAAATGATTGATGTGAAGAATTAATAAAGTCGAATATATTTCCTAAACTTTTTTGTTTTTTCAATTCATTAAAATTTGTTATTGAAAAAATATCCGGCGAATTTTCTGAGTTAATATAATTTTCAAGATCACTGTTATCTTCTTTCCCCTTAATTAAACCGACAACATTTCCCGAATATGACTTGTATTTTTCAAATAAATCCTTAAAATTATCATCAGGAAATTTAGAAGAATAAATGAGAATGTCGTAATCCTTTTCCTTATTGATTTTTTCTGTTTTTGGTATGCTTTCGCTCTTGTGATTTATTAGAAAAAAGGATAAAGTAATCATCGTTAGGAGTGACAGGATTATAAGCGGGATTTTTCTATTCAATTTTTGCACACCTCAACTATTAACGATATTTATTATTGCCTTGACGTACGTTCATTATTGTTGTAGAAGTCAATATATTGTAATTTTAGTTTAGATATTGTTGCGCTGTTTGATATTAAATCAATAATTAATAAATTCGATTTTTTATTGTTTATTAATTTAATATTTATTCATTTTAGATTTTATTTGTCTTGAGTACGATGCGTCTAATTATTTAATGACGTTGAGTTATTTTATGTTTATGGAGTTGTTGTATGAATAAACCAGAAAAAGAAAAAACATTTAAATTAGTTAAAAGTAATATTAATTCTCTAAATAAGTCCTACAGATATAGAATTTCGGATAAAAAAATTAGCAAAAAATTAGAATCTGTGAAGATTTCTTTCTTGGGTGGACTTAACCAGATAGGTAAAAATATAACTATTTTCGAAACAGAAAACGATATATTAATAGTGGATTGCGGTATGGCGTTTCCAGACGGTGAAATGCTAGGCATTGACTTGGTCATTCCGGATTTTACTTATCTTGTTACAAATAAATCAAAAGTAAGAGGTTTAGTCATAACTCATGGTCATGAAGATCATATAGGAGCTATACCGTATCTTGTTAAAAAAATTAATATTCCTATTTATGGCACTAAGTTAACCATAGGTCTTATAAGTTCAAAACTCAGAGAACACAAGCTTTTACGTACGTCTAAGCTATGCACGGTGGCAGCAGGCGACAATGTAAAACTTGGTTCCTTCAATATTGAATTTATTCACACAAATCATTCTATTCCGGATGCGGTGTCTCTTGCGTTAAAAACTCCGGCCGGCACGATAATTCATACCGGGGATTTTAAAATAGATTTGACACCTTCTAAAAATAAACCGATAGATTTGGCAAAGTTTGCTAAATTAGGCGAAGAAGGAGTATTAGCTCTTCTGTCGGATTCCACAAACGCAGAACGTCCTGGGTATACCAATACGGAAAAAAGTATCGACAAATCTTTTTATCAGTTGTTTTTTCAGGCAAAAAACAAAAGAATAATAGTAGCTTCTTTTGCTTCAAATTTGGGCAGGATTCAGCAAGTTATTGAGTGTGCTAAGTCATTTAATAGAAAAGTTGCCTTTTCTGGCAGAAGTATGGTAAATAATGTAGAAATTGCGATTAAACTTGGGTACATAATTGTTCCCGAGGGTCTGATAATAGATATAGATGAAATAAGTAAATATAGTTATGAGAAGTTGGTCATAATAACTACAGGAAGTCAGGGAGAACCTATGTCTGCGTTGCATCGTATGGCTTTTTCTGAACATCGTAAAATTTCGATAGGCAAAAACGACTTTATAATTATTTCTGCGACTCCAATACCCGGAAATGAGAAAATGGTTATATCTTTGGTAAACGAAATGATGAAACTTGGTTGTGAAGTCATATATGAATCTATGTACGAAGTTCACGTTTCCGGTCATGCCTGCCAAGAGGAATTAAAAATTATACAAGCGTTGGTAAAACCTAAATTTTTTATTCCGGTGCACGGGGAATATAAAAATTTAAAAAGACATGCAAAAATAGCCAGAGATATGGGTATGCCGGAAGAAAATATATATGTGGGAGAAACCGGCGACGTAGTAGAATTAAATGAACAGAGAATATCTAAAGTCGGAGTAATACCGAGTGCCTTGGTTATGATAGACGGAATAGGAGTAGGCGATGTAGGAAGCGTTGTGCTTAAAGACAGAAAACATCTGGGGCAAGATGGGCTAATAATAATGGTAGTCACACTCGATTTTAAAAATAAAGAAATAATTTCAGGCCCCGATATCATTTCACGCGGTTTTGTATATGTTAAAGAGTCAGAAGTCCTTATGAATGAAGCACGTAAGATGATAATGAAATCTATAGTTGATTGTTTTTCGCAAAAAGATGCCGAATGGACGTTAATTAAAACCAAAGTCAGGGATGATATTTATAAATTTTTCTATGATAAAACTAAGCGTAATCCTCTAATTTTACCCATAATAATGGGGGCAAAACACCAACCGATTAAAGTTTAAAAATATGACAAATTAAGGACTAACATATGGAAAAGATCGTAAGAACTAGATTTGCGCCAAGCCCTACGGGGTATATGCACATAGGAAATCTGCGTTCGGCTTTGTATGCATATCTTGTGGCAAGGTCACGAAATGGAAAATTCGTATTAAGAATAGAAGATACGGATCGTGCCAGATATATTAAAGGCACAGAGGAGGTTATTTACGAGACGCTTAGAATTTCGGGCATTAAGCATGATGAAGGTCCTGACATAGGTGGTGATTTCGAACCGTACACTCAAAGTCAAAGACTTAAAATATATTTGGATTATGCGTATAAATTGGTTTCGTTAGACAAAGCCTATTATTGTTTTTGCGAAAAAAGCACGGATTCCTTCGGGTATGATCGTAAATGTAGAAACTTATCTATAAAGGAAATTACAGATAAGTTAAATAATAATTTAAAATATGTTATAAGACAAAAAGTACCCTTGAGTGGAATCAGTGAATTTCAAGATGAGGTTTTTGGAAAAATAAGTATTCAAAATTCCGAAATAGAAGATCAGATACTTATAAAATCGGATGGCTTTCCCACTTATAATTTTGCCAATGTGATAGACGATCATGAAATGATGATCACACACGTAATAAGAGGTTGTGAATATCTATCTTCAACGCCCAAGTATAATTTAATTTATGAAGCTTTCGACTGGGACGTACCGAAATATGTTCATTTACCTTTGATTTTAGGTAAAGAAAAAGACGGGACAACAGCAAAACTTTCCAAAAGAAATGGCTCGGTTAGTTTTGAGGAATTGATTTCAGATGGTTTTTTACCCGAGGCAATTATAAACTACATTTCTTTTCTCGGCTGGTGCCCCGAAAGCAAAGAAGAGTTTTTTTCTTTATCGAAACTTGAGAAGGAATTCGATTTCAGAAGAATAGGTAAATCTCCCGCTATTTTTGACTATAACAAACTTCTATGGATGAATTCTCAGTATATTAAAAATAAGAATTTGGAAGAGTTATCCGAGATAATAAAGAGATATATCTCTGAATATGTTGATTCAAATAATAAATATAAAATACTAGAGTTGCTAAGCGATAAAGATAATAAAGTCATAAAGATGTTACAACCGAGAATTGAAAAAATAAGCGAATTTGTAAATAAAGTTAGTTTTTTACTGGAAATTAAAGACTTTGATTTTGATATTTTTTGTAATCAAAAATATAAAATAAATGAAAATAAAACTAAGATTATTTTAAACGAGCTTGTAAAACAGTTTGATTCATTTGAACGTTGGAATTGTGACGACATATATAAAAATTTTGTTAAAATATCCGAGATATTAGACGAAAAGAAAGCTGCGATTATGTGGGTCGCCAGAATCGCCGTCAGTGGCTTGGAAGTAACGCCTGGAGGCGCGCCCGAAATATTCGAGATATTAGGCAAAAAAGAAATTTTGAACAGATTAAAAAATATTCGGTATTAATATTTTAAATAAATTTCGCATATTATTTTAATATAAAAAATTGTTCGCGTGAGTTGATATTAATTTCAAAAATAATTGCCCTTAATTGGAAAATGAATAAAAATCCTGAAGAAACGCTGTCTTTTTTAAGTCAGGCAAGAGAATTTTTAAAGAACAAAAAAGTAAATAATAAAATTGTAATTTCACCAACATTTTTGTGCTTAAAAGATGCCATAAATTTTGTTAAATCCAAAAATATGGATATGAGTATCTTTGCACAAAATTGTCACTGGGAAGATCAAGGAGCATTCACCGGAGAAATCTCTGCCAAAACACTCAAAGATATAAATACAAATGGAGTTATTTTAGGTCACAGCGAAAGAAAAAGTCTTGGAGAAAATGAGATAATTTTTAATAAAAAATTAAAATCAGCCTTAAAATTTGATTTAGAAGTTATTTTGTGTATTGGGGAAACAGAAACAGAATACAAAAATAACGAGACCATTGATACAATTAATTGGCAAATAAAATTTCTTTTAAAAGATATAGATGAAAAATATAGAGAAAGAATTACAATAGCATACGAACCTATTTGGTCCATAGGCACTAGCAAGACCCCGAAAATTGAAGATATAGAAAAAATAAGCACGTTAATTAAAAATGCGACAAAACATATATTTGAAGAACCTTTAAAAACAATTTATGGTGGTTCTGTTAATACTAATAATTTTGCTGAAATTTTGGCAATAAACAAACTGGACGGTATTTTGATAGGCGCTGCGTCTTTGAGTATAAATAATTTTTTTAAGTTTATTTCTTTTTCTCAACAGTAGCATTTTTATATTTTGGATATTTCTATGTAGTATTTGTTAAGCAATTCGTATTTTTTACAAAAATGTCTCTTATATCGCCTTAAATTTTCGATTCCGTCATCTGCTGCAAAATTTATCCATTTTATATTGCTATCTGCTAATTTTTTAACTATTAAATCAAAAATATAGTAATTCAATCCGCTTAAATGACAATACTTGGTTTCATAAATCGCAAGTGTATTTGTATTTTTTAGAGTCAAAACAAACCCTAAATATTCATATTTATTTTTTACAAAAAAACCACAAATATCTAAAAATTTATAATTATTCAGTAAATTTTTGATAAAATTAAAAGAACAATACGTGCATTTTTTACATTTTTTTATCTTGCACCAGTATTTTTTCTGTATATCCAAACAATTATTTTTATTTTTTTCATTAATTATCTCGAAATTTGGATTATGTTTTTTCATAAAATTTAACATTCGGTTTTTCTTTATACATTTTTTAAAATTTAAAATCGAATAAACATAATCGCTTTCGTCTCTTCCGCAGTCGATCTTTATGTCATAATGCTTTTTAAGCATCAGGAAATATCCTAGCAAATTGTATGGTACAAAACAAAAGTTCAAAACATTTTTTTTTAATATTTTAAAAAGTTTTTTTATTAAAGAGAAAAAAGAATTAAAATCATATTCCCCGAAAATCGGATATAAATGTGGCTCCTTACGATTGAAAACATTTCCCAAGAGGCACAAATTATTGTCGATAATTTTATATTTGAATTTTGGTATTTCTTTATAAAAAACAAGATTTGTAAAATTCCAATCGCTTATAATTGGATTATCAAAATTTAGAGAAAATTTGCTTAAATATTTGTCAATTAAATTTTTGTCTTTTACACTTATTTCCTTAAATTCTTCCATAAAATGCTCCATGTAATTATATAATTTTAATATATTATTTATAATTATATATATTTTTTTATCAAATGTAAATAAAATAAGACATATTTCTTTTTGCATATTTACAAAAATATACTGCTTTGGTAGACTTGTAAGAATCTGTCTGTTTTGTTAATTCGGAGATTCGATTACATAAGTTGGATTTATGGTGAAATGAGTCGGTTTTTGTGCGCCCGTGGCTTAATCGGATAGAGTATTTGGCTACGAACCAAAAGGTTGGGGGTTCGAGTCCCTCCGGGCGTGCCAGAATTTTTTAATTAACTTCTTTACAAACTAGAGCCTGTTCCTACTATGTTTAAATAATCGATTTTTGAATAATTTTTAAATTAAATAAGGCAAATTTTTGAAATAATACTGGCGTATTATGAAAAAATTTAACACAATTTAATATAAAAAATTAACAAAATGTGATTGTTTAACAATAGTAGGAACAGGCTCTAATTAAATTTACTATCGCGGGAAATCCCCAAGGCAAAGCCAGACCAAGATTTAAAAAGATAAATGACAAAGTTCTAGCCTTTACGCCAATCAAAACAAGAGGTTATGAAACTAGACCCGTTCTAAAACTGAATTATTTTTTGTAAATTTCAAGAAAAGAGGAACACAGAAACGCGAGCATATCGGTTGTATATAAACAGTTTCCAGCACCGCATTTACGGTGAAATTTGCAAAAAGAATCAGTTTGATGTGAGAAAATATTCCATATTTTTTTCTAAATAATACAAATCACTAATACAAACGATTCGTATGTCGTAAATCCATATCTTACAATAAATAATCTTATATCAACATTTATACTCTTTCATCGTGTATCCATTTTTTATTAATACTTTTACCAATTCTAAAGGCACTAAAAAACATTCGGAGTTGGAGTATTCGTAGCTGTATCCGAAGGATTCGGTATAGCGAACAACGATAACGACACAAAAATTAACTAAACGAAAATCAGATTTTTCATTGTGCAATGCTTTATACGCTACTTCGTAATCTTCGCAATTTTTGTAATCACATTTTTTACAAATATTTCTATAAATAAACTTAGAATATTCGCTTTTCAATTGTCCTAATATATTTTTCATATGTTTTGTATCATTTATTTTACCATTATCAACACTTACACTATCAGGAGGATTAAAAAATACTGGAACTGGATGTTCTATAATCAAATCTTCATATTGGTCAATATAATTAATAACAGATTTGAACCTTCCTAATCCCGATAAATGTTCAAAATAACCGTCTTCATTATAATCGTCTTTATTTAATTCACCTACATTACAAACATCGTATATTTTTTCTTCTCCATTTACTTTGACTTTAATAGATCCGACTAAAGCTTTTCGGTTGTTCTTTTCTTCAAGATTTTCCTCTTCTAGTTCATAATTTTGGTTTTTCATTTGTTTTTTATCCTTTCTGCAAAAGATGTAAATAATGCCCACAATACCCAAAGCACCAACAGCAAGTTTAAAACAATTATCTTTGATTTTTTCAAATATACCTTTACTTTTCCTACTATCTTTTTCTTTATCTTTTTCTTTATCTTTTTCTTTATCTTTTTCTTTATCTTTTTCTTTATCTTTTTCTTTATCTTTTTCTTTATCTTTTTCTTTATCTTTTTCTTTATCTTTTTCTTTATCTTTTTCTTTATCTTTTTCTTTATCTTTTTCTTTATCTTTTTCTTTATCTTTTTCTTTATCTTTTTCTTTATCTTTTTCTTTATCTTTTTCTTTATCTTTTTCTTTATCTTTTTCTTTATCTTTTTCTTTATCTTTTTCTTTATCTTTTTCTTTATCTTTTTCTTTATCTTTTTCTTTATCTTTTTCTTTATCTTTTTCTTTATCTTTTTCTTTATCTTTTTCTTTATCTTTTTCTTTATCTTTTTCTTTATCTTTTTCTTTATCTTTTTCTTTATCTTTTTCTTTATCTTTTTCTTTATCTTTTTCTTTATCTTTTTCTTTATCTTTTTCTTTATCTTTTTCTTTATCTTTTTCTTTATCTTTTTCTTTATCTTTTTCTTTATCTTTTTCTTTATCTTTTTCTTTATCTTTTTCTTTATCTTTTTCTTTATCTTTTTCTTTATCTTTTTCTTTATCTTTTTCTTTATCTTTTTCTTTATCTTTTTCTTTATCTTTTTCTTTATCTTTTTCTTTATCTTTTTCTTTATCTTTTTCTTTATCTTTTTCTTTATCTTTTTCTTCAAACCCATCTGCAGCTGGACTATTATCAATGCCCTTATCCGAAACAAATTCCCTATTATCCGAATTTGGATTGGCCCCAACCAAAGACTGACAACACATAGCAACAGCCAAAATAGAAGATATTATCTTATTATTTTTATTATTATTTATTTTTTCCTTTTTCATAGAGAGATCTCCCTGAGAGACCTCTCTCTCTCTCTCTCTCTCTCTCGAATTGAGAGAATTCATGAGAGATTTGATAAATTTATTTTTCATAATTTTATCTCCAAAAGTGCTGATAAAACAAATTATAGCATTTTGAATTTTGCTGTCAAACAGAATTATGCGAAGCATTTTAATGCGACACTATTTAGCGGCGACTTTGTCTCCGCAGGAGACAACTTAGAGTCGCATGTTTCTTTGGGTTTCACCCGTTTCTTTGCGCCAAAGAAATGGGTGAAAGAGAAATAAAATGTTTTTAATTAAAAAATGAGTGCCAAACATAAAAATTATTTTACATAAAATACCAATCTATAAATTTTATATTTAAGTATTTGTTAAATATTTTATAAAATTTATTTCTTCCGTACCCATTTCTTTTATAAGAAACGGGTACACCCAAAGAAACATGCGGCTCTAAGTTGTCTCCTGCGGAGACAAATTCGCCGCTAAATAGTGTCGCATTTAAAATGCTTCGCATAATTCTGTTTGACAGCAAAATTCAAAATGCTATAATCAATTTGTCAGTGTTTTCGCTGATTTATATCTTAACATCAGGAGGAAATTTTATGAAAAATAAGTTTATTAAATCTCTTATGAGAAAAGAAAAAATAAGTAATAATGAAAATAACGAAAAGATTAGTAAAAATAATAAGATAATATCTTCTATTTTAGCCGTTGCTATGTGTTGTCAGCCACTTGTTGGGGCTGTTGAACCTGATATTTGTGTAGGCAATAATGATGGAATTGTCGAAGAGACGAAAGGAAAAGAAGATGTATATGGAAATACCGGGAAAGATAGTAAAGAGAAAAGCAAGAGTATTATTGAAAAGATTAAAAATCTTCCGGATTTTTTTAAGTATGTTCTCGGTATTATACTCGGTGGTGGCGGTGTTCATGTTTTGTGTAATTTGAATAAATATGATCTTGGGTTAAAATATTTAGAATTAGATTTTGGAGGCGAAAAAGTATTTCGTGTTCCGACTTTTAATATGGGGAAAAAAATCGGAAAGGCAGAAGAAAATAAATTTATCGATACTGATTTTTTATATTCTTCGGGATATTTAATTGAAATTAACAGTCAAATAAAAAAATTAATAGAATCTGAAGAAAAAGCAGAAGAAAGTAAAGATAAAGGAGAGATACTAAAATCAGATAATTTCAATAAAGAATATCTTGAAAATAATCTTAAAATTAAGAATGTTGGTTCTAAAATAGAAGAAGAAAAAACAAAAGGTTTGGACGCATACTCTAGAGAGGTCTGTAAAAAACTTTTTGCTAGTACAGGTGGAATATCAAATTCAGACTTAGATGTAATAATAAAACTTTTGAATGAATGCAGAGCCGGTGTTCGCTTTACGAGTTCATTTATTTCAGGAACAACAACTGGCGACGATATAAATATAGATTACAAACTTCCTTTGACTGAAGAATTTATAAAATTATTTGGAGCCAAGGAAGAAGAAAAAGAACTCATAGAACCCATTTTTACTGTAACTTTACCGTAACTTTATAATCATAAATATTTTTCAAATCTAAACTTCCCCCGTTTTTTAGAAACAACAAGTGTTAAACACCAATAACTTTACTAAATTAATAACATAAGTGATATCAGTGGTATTATTGAATCATAATAGAAAAATAGAGTGCCCAAAATGTGGCCAAAAAATAAAAGGGTGGATTCGTGCTCGGAAAATAAAGAGAAAAAGAGGAAGAGAAAAAGAAGAAAAATTTGAAACTGTTGGAGATGATAAAATTAGGATCAGAGATATTGAAATAGGCGACAAGGAAATAAAATTTCAAAAATAAACACTGTGAAGAGGATTGTGTGGTCCGAGCGACTGGATTTGAACCAGCGACCCCTTGAACCCCATTCAAGTGCTCTACCAAGCTGAGCCACACCCGGATTACAAGTACACAAACCCACACTGAGCATTCCACAGTCATCTTATTTTATTAAAATTTTAATTTCAAGTATTCTTGAAATCTGCATAGTTTTAAAAAACTAAACAAACGACCAATTTAAATTAAAATTCAAAATTTCTTCTCTTGTCAATATTTCTTTCAACGGAATTAAAACAAATTCTCTTTCGAACATTCTCGGATGAGGTATAATTAAGTTTTCTGTTTTTAAACGAATTCCTTCAAATAGCAGTATATCAATGTCAATTATTCTTGAACAAAATCTGAATTCGCGCGTTCTGCCCATTTTTGTTTCTATCTCAAGACATCTTTCAAGTAAGGTTTTGGGTTCGAGATTTGTCATTAATTTTAAACAACAATTTAAATAATTTCTTTGAATATTTGGCACTTTAAATGGCTCTGTTTCGTAGATTTTAGATTTTGTTGAAACATAACTCTCAGAAATTTTGTTCAATAAATATATTGCATTTTCCAAATTTTCATGTCTTTTCCCTAAATTAGACCCAAGAGATAAAAACACCTTTTTCATCTATTTTTCCTCAAACTTTTTAATCGTATTAAATATTTTTAAAAACTGAACAGTTTCTTTTACGTTATGAACTCTGAGTATATTTACATTTTGATTAATTAGAACGGAATTTACAGCAACGCTTCCGATAATCCTGTTTTCATTTTTGTCATTTAAAATTTGCCCTATAAATCTTTTTTTTGATACCCCTACCAAAACGGGGTAATTTTTAACTCTGAATCTATCAATGTTAGAGATAATCTGCAAATTTTCATCAAAACTTTTACCAAAACCTATTCCCGGATCTAAACAAATTCTGTTGTGACCTATACCGCAATATTCGATTTTAGTTATTTGTTTTAAGAAAAATTCTTTAATATCCTTATTGCAAGATTTTATTCCGTTCCATTTTTCAGAATTATGCATAACAATCATGCCGCAACTACTTCCGGAAACGGCCTCAATCATTTCGGGATTCGTGAATCCCGTGACGTCATTTATTATATCAACATCACAACTAATTGCTTCTTTGGCCACTTCCGGATAAAAAGTATCTACGGATACGGGAATTTGAATTACTTTAACAATTTTTTTTAGTACGGGAATTAATCTCTTTAATTCCTCTTTTTCGCTTATCTTTACAAAACCCGGTCTCGTGGATTGAGCGCCTATATCTATTATATCCGCGCCTTCTTCTTGAATTTCTATTGCTCTTTCTATTGCATTATCTTCATCGAAATATCTACCGCCATCAGAAAATGAATCCGGTGTAATATTCAAAATTCCCATAACATAAATCTTACTAAAATTTAATTTGTATTTGTTGGCTTTGAAAATCATAAACTAACATATTACGCTAAATCAAATCTATATTACAAGTCAGTTTTATTTCTATGACAATTTAAATCAAGATTTTATATATTAGATTTGTCCTAAAACTGATTCTTTTTGCAAATTTCATCGTCAATTCACATACAACCGTATGTTTACGCGTTCCTGCGTTTCTATCTTCGAAATTTACAAAAATAACTCAGTTTTTAGGGTAAGTCTGTTAGTCATAAACTAATCAAACACCGAGTATACGATCTGAAATTTGTTATTTTTGGTAGACGCAAAGGGATTTGAACCCATGGCCTCTCGCGTGTGAAGCGAGCGCTCTAACCACTGAGCTATGCGTCCGTGATCTCTAAGATTGTATCTCATAATAAAATTAAATACATAATAAATCCACCATAAAACTGATTCTCTTTGCAAATTTCGCCGTCAATGATTTGAATTGCTCAAGTACAACCAATGTGCTCGTATTTTTTGTGTTTCTCTTTCCTCGGAATTTACAAAAATAATTTAGTTTTAGGATAGGTCTAATCAACATGAATATTCAAGAGTTCTAAAAAACTTGTTTTAAACTGTTGATTTTTATTGAAGAAGTAAATTTTAATGTTTTGAAAATTTAATTAAATTTCCTCCGAACCGGTGTTTCCTAAAATTTTGAATATAAATCCGGGGGGAATATGCTTCATACATGTTAAAACTTTAATAACGTTCTATTCTTTCGTTCTTACGGGTAAAATTAGAAACAAGAAACTGTTACCCTGAATCGGGACTATTTCTATTGGTTTTAACGATGATGAAAATTTTAAAATGACTTCATCGGAATCTATGTTCTTTAAGGCATCTAGCATGTATTTATTATTAAATGAAATTTCCAAAAAAACTCCGTCGGATTCGATGGCAAATTTGTCCTTTGCTTGTCCGTTCGCCGTAGAACACAACAACAGGGCGGCATCGTCGCCAAAAACACCTTTTATGGGGCTTTTTAATCTATTGTCGATTACCAAAGAAACTCTCTCTATACTTTCGATAAATCTCCGAATATTAATCTTTGCTTTCAAAGAAGATTCTTTTGGTATAACTGATTCGTAATCTATAAAATTACCACTGATCAATTTTGATATAATCAAGTAATTTTTTAGTCTGAAAAAAACATAACGTTCGCAAATATAAACTTCAACGTCAATTTTTTCATTAGTGATTAATTTTAAAATTTCAGAAAGAGTTTTTGCAGGAACTATAATTTTAAAATCTTTTTCTATATTTATATTTTCTCTGCGCAGAGCAAGGCGAAAACCATCTATGGCAACAAATGTTATTGTTGAATCTTTTGTTTCTATCAAGACACCCGTGTACACGGCTTTGTTTGCATCTTCGCTGGCTGCAAAAATTGTTTGCTTTATCAAGGTGGAAAAAATTTCAGAATCGATGAGAATCGGTGTTTCTGCATCCAAAGTTGGAAATTTAGGGAAATCTTGTGGATCCATACCCGGAAGCAAAAAATTAGATTCTCCTCCATCTATGACGATTTCGTTATATGAATTATCATCTTTTGTTTTTACTTCGATTACTTCAGAAGAGGACAGACATTTGACTATATCGAAAAAAAGTTTGGCAGGAACAACTACTTCACCGTTTTCTGTATCAAAAGCCGGAATTTCCGTTTTAACACTATATTCTGAATTATAACTTTCTATGTATATAACGTCATTACATACGTTTATATGTAAACCTTCTGTAGATAAATTTTCTGATCTTGTCGAAACAGATCTTTGAAGATTCAAAAGGCATCCCAATAAAAACTCTTTTTTACATTTAAATTTCAAAATAAACCTCTTTTTTAACTTTTAAAATCAAAAATATTTGTTTCCTCATATTCATCGCTAAAAGAACTATAATCGCCAACTTGATCGGAATATTCGCTTTTCTTCATGATGTGAATGCTATCTGGTACTAAATTTAAACCTATTTCTTCTCCGGGAGAATAATATTCCGTAGTTTGTATCATCCACTTAAAGTTGTTTACGTCAACTATTATTTCATTATACACACCTTTAAAAGTTGTAGAAATAATTTTTCCAGAAATATCTCCAAGATCTAAATTAACTATTTTTATATCTTCCGGCCTAATAACTACATCTACCGCCTCATTTGGCATAAACCCAAAATCTATACATTTGAACATCATACCGGCAAATTTTACATTAAAATCACTTATCATTACCCCATCTATTATGTTGCTTTCTCCTATAAAATCAGCCACAAATGCATTTTGAGGTTCGTTATAGATATCTTCCGGAGTTCCAATTTGTTGAATAGCGCCCTTATTCATTACAACGACCGTATCGGACATAGACAAAGCCTCTTCCTGATCATGAGTAACAAATATGAAAGTTATTTCAGTTCTGAGTTGAAGTTTTTTCAACTCTCTCTGCATGTCCTTTCTAAGTTTTAAATCGAGAGCGGCAAAAGGCTCATCCAACAATAAAAGCTTCGGTTTCAAAGCCAGAGCCCTGGCGATGGCCACCCTTTGCTGTTGACCCCCAGATAAAGTTTCAATATCACGTTTGGCAAACGAAGATAGATTTACCATATCTAACAATTCAGAGACCTGTTCCTGTATTTTCTCTTCTCTTTCTCTTTTTATTCTTAAACCAAATGCAATATTATCATATACGTTCAGATGTGTAAACAGCGCATATTTCTGAAAAATAGTATTTATTTCCCTTTTATGAGCCGGCAGATTATTTATCTTTTTCCCTTCGAATTTAACATCGCCGGTGTAGTCACGATGAAAGCCATTTATTATTCTCAAAACAGTAGTTTTCCCACACCCGGAAGGACCTAAAAAGGTAAGAAATTTGCCTCTGGAAACATACAAATTTATCGTGTCAAGTACACGTTCTCTTCCGTAAAAGGCATTTACATTTCTGAACTCAAGTATAGTAGAATGCACGAACACCGCCCTGATATTTTCAGACTAAGAAAATATTATACATGAAAAATAAATATTTACTAATATCATATTTTTTAATAACATATCTATATCTTACCAGGAGGTCAAATGAGCTACAAAATAAAAATAAAAGAAATTATAAAAAATGTAATTGACAAAAATCCCGGCGAAAACGAATTTCATCAGACTGTTGCCGAAACCTTAAATTCTATTAAGGATTTTGTCGAAACTGAAAAAAAGTATGAAACATTTGCTATTTTAGAAAGGCTGACGGAACCGGATAGAGTAATATGTTTCAGAGTGAATTGGCGTGATGACAACGGAAATATAAGAGTAAATAAAGGGTATCGCGTGCAATTCAATAATAAATTGGGGCCATACAAAGGCGGGTTAAGGTTTCATCCAAACGTAAATATTGGAATAATGAAATTTTTGGCTTTCGAACAAACATTTAAGAATGCATTAACCGGATTGCCTTTAGGAGGAGCGAAGGGCGGCAGCGATTTTGATCCCAAAAATAAAAGCGAACTTGAAATTATGAGTTTCTGCCAAAATTTTATGAACGAGCTGTTTAGATATATAGGACCCAGTGTTGATGTTCCTGCCGGAGATATCGGAGTAGGACAACGTGAAATAGGTTATTTATTTGGCCAATATAAAAAAATTAAAAACATTCACGATGGGGCAATTACCGGTAAAAGTTTTGAAACTGATGGGCTTTTAGGTAGGAAAGAGGCGACCGGTTTTGGTCTTGTTTATTTTACTGAAGAAATGTTAAGGTATAATTCGAATTCTTTGGAAGGAAAGGTTGTTTGTATTTCGGGTTCCGGTAACGTTGCCATATACACAGCTCAAAAGGCAATAGAATATGGTGCAAAGGTTATAACTATGTCCGACTCTGATGGTTGGGTTTTTGATGAACAGGGTATAGACATAACTGCAATAAAAGAAATTAAAGAAAATAAAAAGTTGAGAATCTATGAATATCAAAAAATAAAACCAAATTCAAAATATTTCCCGGGAAGATTCGACTGGTCTGTTAAATGTGACGTTGCCATGCCGTGTGCCACCCAGAACGAAATATTAATGCAAGATGCAATTAATCTTGTTAAAAATGGATGTATAGCAGTTTCTGAAGGCGCAAACATGCCGACAAATATAGAAGCCACCGAATTTTTAATAAAGAGCAATGTGCTTTTCGGGCCAGCTAAAGCAGCGAACGCTGGCGGAGTCAGCGTTTCCGGTCTTGAAATGAGCCAAAACTCATCAAAATTAAAATGGGAATTCGAAGACGTTGATATAAAACTTAAAAAAATCATGAAACAAATCTTTACCACCATTTCCACAACCGCAGAGGAACACGAACAAAGAAACAATTATTTATTAGGCGCAAATTTAAGCGCATTCAGCAAAGTAAGTAAATCAATGCTAGAACAAGGTTTTTAGCTTGTTTGGTTTTTTAATTTGGCGAGTTAAATGTTCTCGCCGAGGACATTGCGAAATAAATATAGTTAAGATGAATTGCAGCGCATAAAAAGCAAAACTGAATTTTTTATCATTTCTATTTTTTTAGAATAACAATACGTTTTCCTTCCAAATCTTGCCAAATAATACCTGAGTAAACGGTTCATTTTTTCTATTGTAAGTGTGTCGATCAAATTATAAGATTCCCAATCGTTTTATTACTGCAACATGGCTCATACCAAGTAATCTTTCAATTCTCCAAAATCCAATTCCTTACATAACAACAGCTAAGATAGAGGAATCTAATAGAAGAAACGGGTGAAAGAGAAATAAATTTTAATATATTTAATTTAAATACTTAGAGATAAAAATTTATAAATATATCTTTTTAAAATTTTTCGTGTTATTTGTTTGACAAAAAATACTCAAGATATTACAACTATTTCGTCAACATTTATGTTGATTTGAATTTTAAAATCGGAGTAAAATTTTGTGAAAAATAAGTTTATTAAATCTCTTATGAGAAAAGAAAAAATAAGTAATAATGAAAATAATAAGAAGATTAGTAAAAATAATAAGATAATTTCCTCTATTTTAGCTGTTGTTATGTGTTGTCAGTCTTTTGTTGGGGCCATTGAGTATAATTTAAATTCGAATAATAGGAAATTTGTTTCGGATGAGGGCATTGATAACAATTTAGCTGCAGATGGGTCTGAAGAAGAAAAAGAAGAAAAAGAAGAAAAAGAAGAAAAAGAAGAAAAAGAAGAAAAAGAAGAAAAAGAAGAAAAAGAAGGAGAAGAAGGAGACTATTTTAAATTAGGCTATATTAACTACTATGGTTACAAAATTCTTACTTTTGATTTAGGAAAGAGGATGGCGATTCACAAAGATAAAAAAGATAAAGGCAAGACATTTTTTATAGTTTGGGCGAAAAGTTTTGGTAATGTTTCAGATGTTTTATCACACATCAAAAAGCTTTTTTGTGATGATGCTAAATATCAGAGCGCTTTCGGTAGCAAAATTCGAGAAGTAATAAAAGAAATCGAAAAAGAAGTAAAACGTAATTCTCGATTTGTTTATAAGGTCGCAATAGGCCGAGATGTTTTATCACACTTTTGTGATTATGCTAAATATCAGAGTGCTTTCGGTAGCAAAATTCGAGAAGTAGTAAAAGAAATCGAAAAAGGAGTAAAACGTAATTCTCGATTTGTTCATGATGCCGCCATAGGCCGAGAGTGTATTCTTAGTTCAACTATTTTTAGTTTAACTATAGAGAGCTTAAGAAAAAAATTGTTTTGTTTGAAAATACCAGAAATAAGAAAAAAATTGTTTTTGGAAATACCAGAAGAAAGCTTAGAAAAAGAATTGTTTTGTTTGAAAATACCAAAAATAGGCCACCAAGAGTATATTTCAGGTCTTTATTCAAGTTTACAAGGATCAGAAGAAGAAGAAGAAGAAGAAGTCGGAGTTATCTTTGTGTCGGAAAAATTGGCGAGCTAAGTTATTCTTGCCAATACGTGAGCAGTTTCGAGTATGGTATTGTTGACGACGAAATTTGCAAAAGAATCAGTTTTGGGGTAAGTATATGGGTTATTTGACAGGAATATCTGAATACGACATAATTAATCGTAGAAATATTTGAATTTAAAACCGAAAAATTGTTTGTTGAAGTTGAATTATGTTTTTAAATTTTAAGAAGAACGGAATAGTAAAAAGTATTTTTTTGGGTCTTGGTGCGGTTTTTTCTTTCTTGTTGTATTTTATAGAAGGTGAAAATCTGTGGTTTTATGTCAGAAAAATATTTCTGGGTATGTTTGGTTTTGGGTCAATTTTTGTACCAATCTTTATTTTTATATGTCTTACTCATAAAAATTCTTCTAAAAATAAATTTAAATTCAAAAGTAGCAGCTTAGTACTTTTTGTATTTTTATCTGTATTTTTGAATGTTTTTTTATTTTTGTTTTCCAAGAGAAACATAAATCTTGATTTAGAATTCTTGGGAAATGTTTTTAATGTGGGCAGGACAAGCTCCGGGGTTTTGTGTGCAATTTTATCTTTTGTTTTTATTTATGTATTCGGTTTAGAATTGGCGAAAGTATTAATAATATTTCTGGTAATAACGAACATAATTTTGTTAGTATTTTTATATAAAGCCAATTTGAATATCGATTTCGATTTTATTTTTAGCTATTTTGACAGAAAATCCAAAAAAAGTATAAAAAAAGTAAACTTGCTTGATTTTGAGAATTCTGATACGGATGGCAGCGAATCTTCTACGAAAAAACTTTTAAAAACTTTGGAAAGTTTTGGTGTAAGTGCAAAAGTAATAAATATTAGCCGCGGACCATCGGTTACACGTTATGAACTTCAACCCGCGCCCGGCGTAAAATTAAGTAGAATAACTTCTTTATCAGATAACATAGCGTTGTCTCTTTCGGCGTTGGGTGTAAGAATTGAAGCACCAATTCCGGGGAAATCCGCTGTTGGAATTGAGATTCCAAATAAAGTAGTAAGTGCCGTTAATATAAAAGAACTTATAAAAACCGATGAATTTATGAATTCGATTAGTCCGTTAACTGTTGTTTTAGGAAAAGATATTTCAGGTAATTGCATAATTACGGATTTATCTAAAATGCCTCATCTTTTGATTGCGGGTTCGACGGGTTCTGGGAAAAGCGTTTGTGTCAACTCTTTCATTGCTAGTCTGCTATACAAATCCAATCCACAAGAAGTTAAGTTAATTATGATAGACCCAAAGGTAGTTGAATTAAGTGTCTATAATGGCGTGCCGCATTTGTTGGTTCCGGTTGTGACAGACCCTAAAAAAGCGGCCGGGGCGTTGTTGTGGGCAGTGGAAGAAATGTTGTCCAGATATAAAATTTTTGCAGAAGTAGGTGTAAGAGACCTAGAGTCTTATAATAAATTTGTGTTGAAAAGTAAAAAAAATAATACACCGCCCAAAATGTCTAGAATGCTAATAATAATAGATGAATTGGCAGATTTGATGATGGCATCACCGAAAGAGATTGAAGATTACATTTGTCGTCTTGCACAAATGGCGAGGGCTGCTGGTATGCATTTAATAATAGCCACCCAACGTCCGTCTGTTGACATAATAACCGGAGTAATAAAGGCTAATGTTCCCAGCCGTATAGCTTTGGCCGTTTCATCTCAGGTAGATTCCAGGACAATAATCGACACTGCCGGGGCAGAGAAATTAATAGGTCGTGGAGACATGCTTTTTTCACCGCTCGGTTCCATAAAACCCATACGTGTGCAAGGGTGCTACATAGATGACGAAGAAATTCAAAAAATGATAGAAAAAGTCAAAAAAAAATACAAAGCTTCTTATGATAACAAAATTATACAAGCTATTGAAAATTATGTTAATTGCGAAAAAAAATTAAACAATGACAAAACATCGGAAGAATGCGAAGATCGAATGGACCCAAGTTTTAAAGAAGCTGCCAAATACATAATCGAGTCAGGTTTTGCTTCGATAACGCTCCTAAACAAAAATTTTGGTTTTGGTTATAAGCGTTCCGGGAAGATAATGGAAGAACTGGAAAGGATGGGTGTCGTGAGTAATTATGAATCCGGAAAAACACGCAGAGTTTTAATGAATTACAAGGATTTTTTAACAAAAATAAACTATGAATAAAGCTTTTTAAGCATAATTTTGAATCTATTTACATTATTTAGAAAGTCAAATTTCGACAACATTTGTCTAGAAAAGAAATAAACCAACCTTATTGAATACCTGAATCTTATAAAGTTAATCTGTACTTTGTATTTTTCGAAACACTTTTGTACTTTTAAAAAGTTTTCCATCGTTTTAACGGCGGTAATATAATCATCGATTCTATCTTCGTTCAATCTTCCTCCCGTGCAACTCCCAGTATGTCTGTTATAGTTGTACAGAAATTTGTTTTCTATAAATATTTTATCAGAAAAAAAGAAAATTTTAGGCATAACTGCAAAATCTTCGTAACATATATCCGGAAAAATTGCATTGCTTTCAAAAAATAAATCTCTTTTGAAGATTTTATTCCACAAATATGAACGTAGTCTTACATCCATTATCAAGTTTTTGAATATTTTTTCAGAATCATAAATTCCGGATTTCATATTGAATAGATGAAATATGTTGGGAACACAAAATTTAAACTTGGAAAAGTAAAATTTATAATTGCAAACGACCATATCGGCGTCATGCAAGCAAATTTTTTTAAAAAGATTTTCTAAAAATTCAGGTTCGACATAATCATCCGCATCTATAAATGACACATATTTGCTGCATGCCAATATCAATCCTAAATTTCTTAATTTTCCCAATTTTATATTTCTAAGCTTAAATAAATGCCAATTCGAAAACCTACAACAGTATTTTTTTATTATCTTTGTTGTGGAATCGGTTGATCCGCTGTCCAAAATTATAACTTCAAAATCTTTAAAAGTTTGGCGAGAAAGCGAAAACAACATTTTATTTATGTATTTTTCACAATTATATACGGGGACTATAACACTTAAGCTTTGCATTTTTTAAAAAATCCTCTAGAATTTGTCAAATAAAACCACCACTGAATAATATAATAAATCAAATTGTTTAAATTTTAAACTTAATTTATAAAGGTCAACGGAGTGTTTATATACAAATGAGCATTATAGTTAAAAAATTCGGTGGCTCTTCTGTGGCAAACACAGAGAGACTTTTTGTTATTGCTCGTATAATAAAAGAAACATATGAGAAAAAACATAAGATAGTTGTTGTGATATCCGCACAAGGCAAAACTACAGACCAATTAATAGAAAAAGCTTATAAAGTCAATTCTAACCCATCTCCGCGAGAGATGGATGTTCTTTTATCCTCCGGTGAACAAATTTCTATGGCTTTATTATCTATGGCACTTCAAAAACTAGAAGTTCCTTCTGTGAGTTTAACCGGATGGCAAGCAGGAATAGAAACTTGTAGCTATCACAGTAACGCAAAAATTACAAATATTAATCCAATAAGAATTAAAGAAAATCTCGACAAAAATAGTGTAGTTATTGTGGCGGGATTTCAAGGCATCAATGCGCAAGGAGACATAACGACCACCGGAAGAGGAGGCTCAGATACAACCGCAGTGGCTTTAGCTGCAGTTTTGTCCGCCGATGAATGCAGAATTTACACGGATGTAAACGGTGTTTTTGTCGCTGACCCAAATATTATTCCGAAAACAGAAAAAATCGATACTATTTCGTATAATTGTATGACAAAGTTTGCGTCGAAAGGTGCAAAAGTTTTGAATAAACGCTCGGTGCAACTTGCGGAAAAATATTCAGTTCCCATAAGTGTTCTTTCGAGTTTTGAAAATTTACATAGCACGACGGTTTGCGAAAAGGAATCAAAAAACTGCGGAGAAATAAAAGGCATTGCAGTAAACAAAAATTTGATTTTAGTACATATTAGCGGGCTTTTCCAAATGTGTATAGAGAAAATTTTTGATTTGATTTCCAATGAAAATACTGTTAGAGTATGTCTTCAAAAAGAAGACAGCTTAGTTATAATAATTAATGGAGATGACAAAAATAGTAGCCAAATGATTGCAAAAAAAATAAAATCGACATGTGAAGATCATAAAATTTCATTTTTTTTGGATGAGAATATCGCCGAGGTTTCTGTAATTAATTCGAACGAAAAAAACCAAATCGTTACAACGAATGTTATTTTAAAGTGTTTAAAAAACATAAAAATTAAATCAATAAACACTGAAGATAATTTGATATCCATGTTGATAGATAAATCAGAGATCGAAGTGGTAGTTAATAAAATATATTCTGAGTTTTTCAATAAATCTTAAAAATCAAAATTTTATCATAATTCAAAACGCTATCTAATAAGTATAATTTTATGAGTACAGATGATACTTAAGGAATGTGCTAAGCAAAGATGTTGAATTATGTTTGGACTTTTATGATAATCATAAGCTTTATTTGTTCTGCAGTTAATGGGAAAATGGGAGATTTAACATGTTGTGTCATAGACGGCGCATCAGATGCTATTAAAGTCTCAATTGTCATGTTGGGTAGTATGGCGTTTTGGTCCGGAATAATGCAAATAGCGAAAGATTGCGGCATTGTGAAATTAATTTCAAGTTTAATTTATCCTATATTGAAATTTTTATTTCCAAAATATTCAAAAGAAGAAAAAATCTCACAACCGTTATGCATGAATATTGTATCTAATATGCTTGGGTTGAGTAATGCCGCTACCCCGTTTGGGTTAACAGCAATTCGGGAGATGCAAAATATTAACAAGACGCCGGATACGGCTACAAATGAAATGATTACTTTTATCATATTAAATACCTCATGTTTTCAGTTGATTCCGGCCACGTTGGCCGCTTTAAGAAAAAATTATGGTTCAAAAAATCCATTTGATATATTGATTCCGTTATGGATTGCATCTTTAACTGCTTTGTTGTTTGGCATATTTTTAAGTAAAATCTTTTCATACAGACGAAAAAATAGACAAAAAAACAAAGCAGAATTTTTTAAAAAAAGGGAAATTAAATGGGGATAAGCTCATGGTACATACCTACCATAATAACTTTTATAATTTCTTATGCTTTTTTAAAAAAGACATTTATTTTTGATTCATTTATTTTAGGCGCTAAAAGCGGTCTTGAAACTACATTCTTAATAACTCCTTCTCTAATAGGGTTAATTGTTGCCGTAGGAATGTTAAGGGTATCAGGCGCTTTTGAAATGTTTGCAAATTTTATTTCTCCGCTTGTTAGTTATTTTAATTTTCCACCACAACTTGTTCCGCTAGCTATTATACGACCCATATCAGGTTCTGCTTCTACCGCGATTCTTGATAGCATTCTTAAAAACTTTGGACCCGATAGTTACATTGGCAGACTTGCATCTTTAATAACAGGTTCTACCGAAACGACTATATATACCATCGCAATTTATTTTGGTTCGATAAAAATAAAAAACAACAGAGGTACTTTGATATATGCTCTTTTGGCCGATTTAACAGCTTTGATAATTTCAAGTATTTGTGTTAAAATATTCTAAAGGTTTTTTGTTAAAATAAATTATCTAATTTTTTAAAAAAATTCTTTGAAAATAAAAATTCGAGCGGGCGATGTGTTGAATTTAGAGGTGAAATTATGGTGTTTAAACATGCAGGAACGAAAGAAATAATTACTTCCAGATTAATTTTAAGAAAATTTAGCATTTCCGATACTTCAAATGTATTTAAAAATTGGTCAAGTGACCCTGAAAACTTGAAATTTATGTCATGGAAGGCTCACTCGAATTTAGTTGAGACCGAAAGCTATTTATGCAGAATTGTCCCTAAATACATCAAAGATAGTTATTATCATTGGGCCATTGTTTTAAAATCAAACGCAGAGGAAGCAATTGGAAGTATTAGTGTAGAATTATTTTTTAGTTTTAATAATTGCATGGAAATCGGCTATACACTTTCTAAAAAACATTGGAATCAAGGCATTATGACGGAAAGCCTGAAAGCTGTGCAGGATTTTCTTTTTGAAAATACTGATTGCCACAGAATTCAGGCTCGGCATGCCGTTGAAAATAAGGCCTCCGGCAGAGTTATGGTGAAGACCGGGATGAAGTTTGAGGGAATTTTGAGAGAATTCGATAGGACAAGCAAAGGAGAGTGGATGGACGCGGCTTTGTATTCTATGTTGAAAAAAGATGTTTAAAATTTAATGGATTTTTCATCTGTTTTGTTTTATGATTAACAGCGTATTAAAGCAAAATCAAGAATTAATTTGAAGAAAATTTAATTAAAATATTGTGAGCAAGTTTAATGTTTGAAAATTTGAAATGTTTTGAAAACTGTAACGTCTTGAGTGCGATGAGCGGAGGTGTTGACAGTTCTTGTGTTGCTGCGATTTTAAAAAAATATGGGATTTCCGTCTCTGGTGTAACTTTCAAACTCT
Source organism: Candidatus Improbicoccus pseudotrichonymphae (assembly GCA_036322855.1). Lineage (GTDB taxonomy): Bacteria > Bacillota > Clostridia > Oscillospirales > Acutalibacteraceae > Improbicoccus > Improbicoccus pseudotrichonymphae. The sequence goes on along the minus strand of AP027924.1, from coordinate 498,795 downwards.
TCGAAAATCAAAATAATAGCATAAGTGATGCACGTAATGTGGCAAAAATTTTAGGTATCGAACATATGGTTTGGGATTTATCTGAAAAATTTAGAAAGGATGTAATAGATTTATTTGTAAAAAAATATTTAAGTGGAATAACACCAAACCCTTGCGTAATTTGTAATAAAAAAATAAAATTCGGTGAGGCTCTCAGGAAAGCCAGAGAGTTAGGGTATACACATCTATCTACCGGGCATTACGCCAACGTTACATATGATGAAAATTCCGGAAGATTTTTGGTCAAGAAGTCGAAAACTTCAAAAGATCAAAGTTATTGTTTATACACATTGAACCAAGAGCAACTTTCACATGTGATTTTGCCGCTTGCCGATACAGAGAAAAGCGAAGTAAGAAAATTAGCAAAAAGCATGAATTTGCCGGTTCATGATAAACCCGAAAGTCAGGATATATGCTTTGTTGATAGTAATTATAGAGATTTTATTAAAAAATATAAAAAAGATTTAGATCTTGCGGGAGATTTTGTGGATGAGGATGATAATTTTTTAGGTAGACATAATGGCATACATAATTACACCGTTGGGCAGCGAAGAAAACTTGGAATATCCCTGGGTGACAGAGCTTATATAAAGTCAATAGATGTTTTGAGTAAAAAAATAACGATTTCTCGTAAAACTTTACCAACAAATGATGTTTTGTTTGCAAAAAAATTAAATTTTATACCTTTTGATAAATTAAAAACAAGAATGAAGGTGCTTGCCAAGATTCGTTACAACTGTGAAGAAGTTCTGTCTACAATAACTTTAATCGATGAAGATAAAGTCGAAGTAAAGTTTGAAAAAGAAGTTAAATTTATAGCTCCGGGGCAGTCGGTTGTTTTTTATGATGAAGATATTCTTGTAGGTGGCGGAATAATTATTTAGGTATTTATATAAATTTGTAATTTCGAGGTGATATATTTTGGAAATTTATGCGGATATTTTTGTTGTTTTAAACATGCTTAGCAATTATTTTATAATTTTCATGGTTTCAAAAATTTTGTTTATAAGAATAGAAAAAATCAGAGCTGTTTCGGGAGCTCTGGTAGGAGCTTTGATTTCCGCTTTTTGTGAATTATCCTTGCAACACAATAATATAATATTTTTGTTTTTGTTCAGATCACTCATATATTTGATCGTTGCAATTTTGACATTTGGGATAAAAAATAGAATAAGATTTATTAAATCTTTCATTTGTTTCTATTTAACATCTTTTGTTTTCTCCGGAACATTTTTGTACCTTGTGTCTATTTTAGGAAATACTTTTTTTACGAAGGGTTTAAATTCTAGTCGCGGATTTCTTTATATTAAAAACGCTTCACCGAGTCTTTTATTAATTTCGATGGTAGTTATTTATTTAGTTTTTGAAATCGTAGAAAGAATGGTTAAAAAGAAAGGCAAAGCTGATTTTTATAGAATTAATGTTCAGCATTCAAAACATTTAATTTCATTTGATGCCAGACTTGATACTTGTAACGATTTGAAAGAACCTTTTTCAGGTTTACCGGTAATATTAGTTGACAAAAAAATAATTTGTAATATCCTTCCTGACGGATTTACCCTTGATAAATTTGAATATTTTGGGGATCTGGGATACAATGTGAGGCTGATTCCATATGATACAGTCTCGGGAAAAGGTGTTTTGTTAGCTTTCAAACCGGATTCTATTGTTGTTGAAACATCAGATAGTAAATTTAAACGTGAGGGATATCTGGCGGTGTGTTCGGATTGTTTTGTTGAAGAAAATATGGCCATGGCTTTAGTAGGAAAAAATTTAATAGTATAGTGAGGATTTCATGATTTTTTTACGTTTTAAAGAAAAAGTTAAATTGTCGGTAAAAAGGTTGTTTGTTTTTGACAAAATAAAATTAAAGATTAAAAATTTGATTTTGAAATTTCTGCCAAATGTTTTGTTCTATCTGAACAATTCGGAAAATCTTCCGCCCCCGCTAACAAAGGAAGAAGAAGCTGGAATAATCAAGAAGATAGTTTCTGGAGAATTAGAAGATAGAAGTGTTCTAATTGTACATAATCTAAGATTGGTTATTTATATCGCCAGAAAGTTTGAATACATCAACCACAACATAGAAGATTTAATTTCAATAGGAACTGTAGGTCTTATCAAGGCCGTCAGGACGTTTTCGCCTGAAAGGAATATAAAATTGGCAACGTACGCTTCGCGTTGCATAGAAAATGAAATTTTGATGTATTTAAGGAAAATTTCCAATCTTAGTAGGGAGACTTCTCTAAATGAACCGTTTAGTGTCGACAGAGATGGCAATGAGTTTTATCTTTCTGATGTTTTAGGCACTAATCCTGACGCAACAAGTCGTGATGTCGAGAATAAATCAGAGAGCGATTTGGTTCTTAAAATAATTGATGATTTGTCCGAAAATGAACGAGCAATAATCAGAGCGCGCTATTGCGGAGAAGATGAATTTACTCAAAAACAAATAGCAGATATGTTGGGAATATCTCAATCTTACGTGTCACGCCTTGAGAAAAAAATAATATTTAAGATTAATAAAGAGTTTAAAAAGAGTCAACGTAGTCGTTAATCTAAATTTATGATATTTTTGTTTATGAAATCTGTAATGACGTAGACGTTTTGGGTTTCTCTTATATTTGCAAAGGGTTTTACTATGGCATAGTAACTTGTTTCTTTGTTATCATAGCCTACAAATTCGACCTCACCTATTTTGAAATCCTTTGGATATTTGCCTCCCAGACCTGATGTTATAATTGTATTTCCTATTTGAACAGATTCTTTAAGACGCAAATAAGATAATTTTAATAAAGATTTATCTAAAAGATTTTGGTTTCCGCTTATGACACCTAAATTTCCAGTTTCCAAACTTTTTGCGCCTATGTTTATCTTATGTGAAAAAATAGTTCTTACGATGCTGAAAGAATTACCGGAACGTAGAATTACACCGATAAAACCCTCTTCGGATATTACTGGGTCACCTACTGAGATTCCGTTGTTTGCACCGATATCGATAACAAAATTTCTGTATTTGTTAAGAGGTAATCTCCCGGTAACGTTTGCGTAAACCAACTTTGTTTGGGGATGGTTTTTTTTAATTTCATGAAATTTCAAAAGTCTTACGTTTTCTTCTTTGATATTATGATAATTCACGACTACATCTCTCAAGCGATTTAATTCGTTTTTAAGTTCTTCTATTTCTTTGACTGAATTTCTTGATGTTTTGATTTCGTTTATGAGATCTTTTAAAGAATCATCGATATTGGAAATCAGGTTTACAAAAAAAGCGAATGGTTTTTCTGAAAAATTTATAAGTGCATTCATCTGATATGTCTGAAAAAAAATAAAAAATCCCGAAATGATCATAGTTATACTTAAAACTAAAATAATGAATTTATTTATTACATAATTTTTGATTATAATATCATGTATTTTCAATAAAATTCCTCGTGGTTTTATAAGTAAATCAAAGTATATCTATGAAAATAAAATAAAATCTATAACATGATTTTTTTCAAAATCTGTTCTTTTTATTTTTGTTAAATTTTATTCTTGAGTTTAAGTCCGAAATTTTTTCTTCACTTATTTTTTTGTACTCATTTATCATATTTTCCAGACTTCTGTTTCTATTTTTTAATAGGAGGTGTTTTTTTGCCGCTTGAGGATTCGATTTACTCATAGATAAAGCAATTTTGCCATTATTATTGCTCAGGACTTTAACTTTGACTTTTTGTTTTAATGTCACGTAGTCACTTACGTTTTTGACATATTTACAGGAAATTTCAGATATATGAACAAGCCCCTTGCCTCCATTTGGTAGTGTAATAAAGGCTCCAAAATCTGTTATATTGTCAATAATTCCTTCAACAATATCTCCTGCTTTATAAATCTCTTTGGGATCATCATTTTTGGAAATTTTAAAATTTTTATTATTTTCATTCATAAATTTTCCTTCTTGATTTGAATATTTTTTAATAAACTGTAAATTATAATTTAACAGTTGGATTTATTTATTCGAAAATACTATAAAATCATTACCAATTAGTATTTGAACTATGCAAATAAAAAATATGGTTTTACAAATTAAATTTATTTTATTAGAATACCAACGTAATCTTAATTACTCAATTTACCAAAGGAGTGCTGTAAAACATGCCAGATTTATCAGTTTCAGGTTTAGTTTATGTTATCGATGATGATGTTGAAATCAGAAAGTCAATTTGTTCGGCTCTTACGGAAAATAATTTTGAGGTGCACGAGTTTGCCAACGGTATGGATTTGTTAGATGGAGTGCATAAAAGAATTCCGGATTTGATCGTACTCGATTGGGTAATGACACCTCTCGATGGTTTGACTATATGCGGAAGATTAAGGCTTGAAAAAAGCACTAATAAAATACCAATAATTATGGTTACTTCGAAAAATGACGAGATAGATTGCGTTTTGGCTTTTGAAATGGGCATAGACGATTACATGAGAAAGCCGTTTTCTGTTAAGGAACTTGTGGCCAGAATCAAGGCAACCTTGAGAAGAAGAAATTTGAATTATTCAATTCAAAACAATAATAAGGAAGATGTTCTTTCTATAGGTGATCTTAGGATAAATTTAGCCAACAGGACTATAACAAAAAACTCCAAATTTATAGACTTAACCATGAAAGAGTTCGATTTATTAATAAATTTAATAAACGAAAATAGTAAAATTTTGACAAGAGAACAACTCATGAACAGAGTGTGGGATGTTGATTTTTGCGGAGATGCAAGAACCGTTGACGTTCACGTCAGGTATTTGCGTCAAAAAATCGAAGATCAAGCCGAAAATCCCAAGTATGTTAAAACAGTCAGGGGAATAGGATACAGATTTGCTTCCGGAGAGGAATTACAACAATTACAGTGATATCAAAATTATGAACAATTTTTTAACCAACGAATTGTTGGATTTGGATCAGACGATTTCTCGTAATCTTTTTAACTCAATAAAGTATCCTTGGCAGGCTTTGCCCTTAATTCAAGATTTTGTAATAAAAATCGGGAATCTGCTTCCGGGAGAAAATTATGAGAAAATAAAAGATAATGTTTGGGTTGCAAAAAATTCTAAAATTAGCGACAATTGCAGAATATTGGGTCCGGCAATAGTTGATGAAAATGCGGAGATTAGGTTTGGCGTTTTTATTAGAGGGGCTGTAATAGTAGGGCAAAACAACGTCGTGGGGAATTCTTCAGAATTGAAGAACTGCATTCTTTTTAACAATGTCCATACACCTCATTTTAATTATATAGGCGATTCCATTCTTGGTTATAAAACACATTTAGGTGCTGGTGTTATTTTGTCGAATGTGCGTTCGGACAGAAAGGAAGTTGTCATAAATTATGAGGACAAAAAATTCAATTCCGGACTTAAAAAATTCGGTTCCGTCTTAGGTGATGGAGTCGAGGTTGGTTGTAACGCAGTGTTGAACCCCGGGACTTTAGTTGGCAGAAACAGTATTATATATCCATTATCAATGGTTAGAAAAGTTGTGAAAAAAGAAAGCATTCATAAAAATAACGGGGAAATCGTGAAAATAATTTGAGATTTATTTCCGTTCGTAGCGAAGCAGGATATCGCATCAGATTCCGATTCTGAAGATCGTGGGTTCGAGTCCCTCCGGGCGGGCCAGAATTTGCTAAATTAATAGATTTCTGAGAGATTAGTTTAAAGAATATAAAATTTTTGTTATATTTCTTTCCAAATAATTTTTTTAAATCAAAAATTAAATTTAGAATTTCCAGAAAGACAAAGTTTTGGAAAATCCAGTCAAATTCAACCGATTATATTTTGTACTAACAAATTTGGATGATTTGTTAATGTGGTTGATTTTTTATTTTTTTATAATATTCTTTATCATGTGTTTGAAAATGAAATCGAGTTAAAATCCAGTTGTGCTGATGTAGCTCAGTTGGTAGAGCAATTGATTTGTAATCAATGGGTCATGGGTTCAAGTCCCCTCATCAGCTCCAAAATTTGATTTAACGAGGAAAATAAGCTACTTCATCTATTTTATTTGCCAGTTCCAAAGGGAAGGAGATTTCTATATACACTATGTCCTTTTCTAATTCTTTGAATCTTAGTGCAATTCTAATTCCATAAATTCTGGGTTTTCAATTTTACTCAACAAATCACGAATGTATAACTCGAGCCCTTTAGCGCTCATACTAATATCTCCCATTTCAAAATATCTTTTTAGAACTTTAAATTTTTTAATATCCGAAATGCCAACAATAAATCTAGAATAATAACTAAGTCCATTGTATTCATCTTTAACTCTTAATCTTCTCACATATCTCGTGGGTGTATTTATGGCGCAGAAATTATTAATTTTTTCAGATAATTTTTCAAAATATTTTGTTTCTCGTGTTTCAATACGAAATCAGGCAAGTTTTCGTTCCATCCAACCAAAGCCAAATATTTTTTTAAAACTTATGCATTCTAGTCAAATTTTAAAATTTCGATCTTTCTTTTTTTCGTTTTTTGTGTAGTTTCGGACATAATTTTTAGACATTTTTTGTTTGTTTAAGATAATTCCTTTTGCTTTTTCTCGTTGCCGTATCTTGGACATGTTATTTCCTTTCATATTGTTATATTTTTTGCACTTATATTTTTTTAGCGATGCCCTGATTTTGTAACAAAAATAAAATTTGAGAATAATTTAACAGCAAGGAGGTAATTAAAAAACATGAAAAAAAGTTCAAAAATTATGCACTTTTTTCTTGGTTCCAGTTCTCCTCGCGGATTTTATTCAAAGTTTGATTCTTTGTATAGCCCGGAAGACGGTTGGTATTGCAGAATACTAAAAGGGAGCCCCGGATGTGGGAAATCCAGTCTTTTAAAAAAAATAGCTCAAGCAGGAATTCAAAATAAAATAAATACAGAATATATATATTGTTCGGCCGATCCGGAATCTTTAGATGCTGTTATTTTTCCGGAAATCAAGAGTTGCATCGTGGATGGCACGGCCCCGCATGTGTTGGACCCCGTTTATCCGGGAGCATTCGAACATATTATAAATCTCGGACAATATTGGAATCCAAAAATTCTTCAAAATTCAAAAAAAGAAATAATGGAAAAAAACAAGTCAAATATTAATTTACACAATAAATCCAAAAAATATTTAGCGGCATTTGGGGCTTTAAACGCCGACACTGTAGAAGAGATCATAGATAAAATTGATTTTGATAAGATTAAACCTTATGCCCAAATGTTGATTAAAAAGATATTTAATAACAAGCATTGCGAAAAATTAAGTACGGAATATAAACGATTTATAAGTGCCGTAACTCCGGAAGGATTAATTTTCTACGAAGAAAATTTAAAATATTTTGAAAATATCTATGAATTAAAAGATATGTATGGAATAATCGGAGATTTGATAATTAAGTATCTCAGAAATGCTGCCATTAACTATGGTTACGATATAATAACCTGCTTTTCTCCTCTTTCCATAAACGAAAGAATAGAATGTCTTTTAATTCCGGAATTATCAATTGCAATAGTAATTAATGGAAGATGGTTTAAAATTTCCGAGGAAATAGATACTAAAAAAATAAATATCAAAAGATTTTATACATCGGAAGAAGAACCAAAATTAAATGAATTTAACGAAGAAAAAGAAAAAATGTTAATCGTTGAAGCGAGTAAAAAAATGAAAAAAGCCAAAAAAATTCATGATGAACTCGAAAACTATTACATAAAAGCCATGGACTTTAAAGCTTTAAACAAACTAACAGAAGAAATAATTTCAGAAATCTTTTAATTTTAATTTTTGGAGTAATTATGCGTAATTTTTTTAACAACAATAACAACAATAATATGTCTAATTTAATAATGATGATGATGTTAATGAACCTCTTAAACGGCGACGATAATCAAAATAACAATGGAAACGGGAACGGAAGCTGCGGCTGCGGACAATAAGGCCTAGCAAAACACATCAATAAAGTTATCCTAAGTTAAGGATAACTTTTATTTTTTGAAAAATAGATTTTTAAAAAGTTATTTTTATAATTTTGTCTCCTGATTTTAAAATATAGAAATACCAATGGAAATTTATCTTTTTTACCTGTTTCTTTTGCTAAATTTCTCCCTAAACTTCGTATTTTCCAAATAGTCCCATTCTAAAATTGATTTTTTTGTAAATTTAGAGAAAAAGAGGAACACAAAAACACATAGTATGCGATTGTATGTGTGAGTAGCTTCGAGTACCAATGTTGACGATGAAATTTGCAAAAAGAATTAGTTTCAGGGCGGCCCCCTATTGAACATAGATTAAATAATTAAAATGCAATAACAATATTTTTAGATATAAAAATTTTTAAGATTCAAATAAAAAATCAGATTTTGAAATATATAAAATTGTGATAAAATGCGGCGATGGATTAGTTCGGATTTGATAAATATATAAATTTTTAACCGATGATGAAAAAAAATAAGATATTTAAGTTAACTTTTAGCTCTTTTCTGGGAGCGCTCTCGTTACTTGTGTCTTTTTTCACTTTTCAGATGCCATTTCTGCCATTTTTAAAATTGGAAATAAGCGAATTCCCCATATACTATGCAGTTTTAGTATTCGAAACAAAAACGAGCATGATGTTACTTTTTATTGTGGCTTTTTTGAAATCTTTTTTTTTAAGCAACATTGGTCTGATTGGCTTTTTCATCAGAATGACTCTGGTTTTCTTAATAATATCAGTAAAATTTTATAAAAAAAGCAATTCCAAGAATAGAATTTACTTTTTTTTATCCATAATCTCTATCATATTATTTTTCACATCAAAAACTCTAATCACATATTTTTTGTGGGCAAGCTTCAACGTAGTTCCTATAACTAAATTAAACGAATTAGTTTTAATTTTAGCATTACCGGTGAATATAATCAAAACTATATTAAATTTTTCTTTGGCTATAATTTTAAGAAATAAAATTGTTGACTACGAAAATTGTTTCAAAAATAACGATCTTATAGGAAAACTTTTGAATAAATAAAATGTTTAGAACGAACGGCCTAGATTATACCTAAAATTTAGAATATTCACTTAATCTTTCGATTCTATTTGCGAGATTTGTGTTACTACTAAGTGTATCAACAAGCTTATCAGCATCTACTTCCCAATGATAAATTTCATCGCCTTTAACTTCATCTGCAAACTCATATATTCCAACATTTTCTAAATAATTCCCATCATTAATCCCTGATGTAAATCCGAATGTAAATCCGACTTTTAAATTCTCAAAATCTTCATTATCTTCATTTTTTTCCTATATTGCAAGTTTGATATCCTCTACCTTTAATTTCGACAGTTTGAATTTTAAAACTCGGACCATTTCTTCTTCTTTTTCTTTTACTTCTTTTTCTTTTACTTCTTTTTCTTTTACTTCTTTTTCTTTTACTTCTTTTTCTTTTACTTCTTTTTCTTTTACTTCTTTTTCTTTTACTTCTTTTTCTTTTACTTCTTTTTCTTTTACTTCTTTTTCTTTTACTTCTTTTTCTTTTACTTCTTTTTCTTTTACTTCTTTTTCTTTTACTTCTTTTTCTTTTACTTCTTTTTCTTTTACTTCTTTTTCTTTTACTTCTTTTTCTTTTACTTCTTTTTCTTTTACTTCTTTTTCTTTTACTTCTTTTTCTTTTACTTCTTTTTCTTTTACTTCTTTTTCTTTTACTTCTTTTTCTTTTACTTCTTTTTCTTTTACTTCTTTTTCTTTTACTTTTTTTGGTTTTTCGCTTGGTTTTGCCTTTCTAGAACTAATTGCATTATATATAACTAAGGTACCAACACCCGAGATACCACCAACGCCGACAATAGTTTTAGCTAAATCTAAAAGCCCTTTAGATTTATTAACCGCATCGCCCTTTTTACTTTCATTTTCATTTTTATCTTCGTCGTTTTCTTTAACATTACTTTTATCTTTCGATACTTTAACGTCATCCCCGCATTTCATTGCTCCAACAGTTTCCTTGCTGCTATCTACAAGTTGACTATCAGGTTTAACAGCCCCAACAAAAGACTGACAACACATAGTAATAGCCGAAATAGAAGATATTATCTTATTATTTTTGTTAATCTTATTGCTATTTTTATTATCATCTATACTGTTTTCTTTTTTCATAGAGAGGTCCCCCGAGATCTCTCTCTCTCTCTCTCTCTCTCGAATTGAGAGAATTCATGAGAGATTTGATGAAGTTATTTCTCATAAAATTTCACTCCGATTTTAAAATATGAATCAGTAAAAACACTAATAAATTAATTGTAGCATTTTGAATCTTGCTGTCAATAAGATAATAAAAATAATTTTAAAATAATATTTATAAAATTTTATCTCTAAGTATTTAAATTAAATATATTAAAATTTATTTCTCTTTCACCCATTTCTTTGGCGCAAAGAAACGGGTGAAACCCAAAGAAACATGCGGCTCTAAGTTGTCTCCTGCGGAGACAAAGTCGCCGCTAAATAATGTCGCATTTAAAATGCTTCGCATAATTCTGTTTGACAACAAAATGCAAAAACGCTATAATTTGTGTTTGTCGGCACTTTTGGAGGTAAAATTGTGAAAAATAAACTCATCAAATCTCTTATGAATTCTCTCAATTCGAGAGAGAGAGAGAGAGAGAGAGAGAGAGATCTCAGGGATGGTTTCTTTATGAAAAAAGAAAGCAATGGAATAGGTGAAAATAAAAATAGCAAGAAGATTAATAAAAACAATAAAATAATATCTTCTATTTTGGCTGTTGCTATGTGTTTCCAACCAGTTGTAGCGATCAATTCTAGTGCAAGTAGTGAAACCGTTTGGCCGACTGAAAAATTAGATTTTTTAGATGGAGATGATAATTTAGACATTTTAGAATGCATTGATGAAAGCAAAAAAGAAGATTTAAATTTAGATAAAAACAAAAAAAGCGAAAAAAGTAAAGAACTCAAATTAAGTTTAAAGGAAGAACTAAAAATCTGGGCGATTGTCTTTGCAGTTCTTATTACTCCTATAGCTGGTATTGCAGTGGTGCTTAAACTGTCTTGCGATCTTATACGTTATTTTGTTTCTTGTTTAACAAGTTCAACAACAAGAAATAATTCACTAAGAAATAATTCACTAAATGAATTTGCAAATTTTGAAGAAATCGATCCGATCGAAATAAATTATGGTTATAGTATAAATTGGAGTAAATATAAAAAAGTAAATCAAAAAGGATATTCGTTTATATATCGGATTTTAGGTTGTTTACCGGATGAAGGTATTAGAGAAATTGTTTTGCAATGCTATAGCGATATGTTAACTAAAGGTAAACAAAGAGAATATCCCGATTCCATTGACTTTGTAGTACAAGAAAGGAATTGTGACATTGAGAAATATGTTAAAAATGAATATGACAAAATAATTGAAAATTTTAAGAAAGTGCAGGATGAAATGCTACCAAAAAGTTATTTTGGAGAAATAAGTGATGAAAATCAAAAGAATTTCATAACAAATTTAGAAATAGTTATTATCTTTCTTTATTTATCATCAGCGAGTAGAGGAGCATTAGGATATGAATCAAAAATCATTGACGAAGGAGCATTAGGATATGAATCACAAACCATTAACGAAGGTGTGACTTATTTTAGATCTATTGCAATAATAGCCGTCGAACGTCTTCTTCAGATGATCAGTAGTGGAGGACTACCTGAAGATTACAAAAGAATTAGGAGTGATTTAGAACGTTGTCATAAAAAATTAATAAAAAATGATGAATGCTCACAAATGATTTTTTATAGAGATTTTTTTCCACTTACCAGCAATCAAGATTGTTTTCGTTCGATTATTCGTAACTTTGTTGAAAAATTACCAAAAAATTGGACTTGGTCATGGGAACAACATTGGAAATCGGTACAATAAATGATAGAGTAATAGAAGGAGATTGCGGATTTTCAATAGATTTCAGATGAATATCTGTAGCAATATTTAGAATTTATTAATTTTGACAATACATAATCCAAAACTTTATTGGGTATGGATTTATTTTGTTATTGTACCACATTATTTACTTTTTGAAAAGAATTTGACTATAGCAAACACGGGATTTCAAGGCATTCATAAATTTCATAAAAATTAGGGAAGAAGTCTAATAAAAATAGGAAACAATGAACCTCATTGTAGAATTATCTATACAGACTCTAATTTGGTTCAATGCACAATAGACCTGTCCTAAAAAAACTTATTTACTGATTTTTGCAAATTTCATTGTCAACGCGGTACTCTAAACTGCTCACATACAATCTGTGTTCCTATTTTCTTGAAATTTACAAAAATAATTCAGTTTTGGAATGGATCTGACGAATTTGCTTTAATAACTCAGATCGATAATTTATTTTCAATTTTTTTGTAAAAATCATTTAAAGAATTTTTATTTTGGGCCCTTGCAATTTCTTCGAGTTTTCCCAAAGCACTCATGCGATCAAAAAACTTTATTTCTATTGTTCCTTCGCGCAAACGTTTTATTTCGGAAACACAAAAAAGATCCATTTTTTCTATTTCGAGTTCATTGATATTTTTGGAAAACATAAGTTTCAAGGCATCTGAAATACTTCCGAATGCCAAATGTTCGTAACCGAAAATTGCTTTGTTATATAAATCCTTATCTTTTGCTTTGCTCATTGATTGAATTCACCTTCCAAATATTGCAAATCAAAAAATCGAAAAATAGACTTTGGAGACTATTTATGTAATCATATAATAATTATAAATTTTAAATAAAAAATATTAAAAAAATATATATATTTCATAAAATTATCACTCTAATGTTGACACTGCTAATTTTATGAACATAATATAAAATATGCATACAATTTCAATATTTGTATGCTAAGTTATGATAATTACTAAGAATTAGACGGAGGAAAATTTATGAGTTATTTTTTGAATCACAATGATCCTAGTAGTTTTTGGAGTTTTGATTTATTTGATTTACCACCAAAAAATATGATTTTAAAAAATGGTAATATGCAAACAGATATAAAAGAAAAAAACGACGGTTATGAAATGAAAATCAATTTGCCCGGTATAGAACAAAAAGATATAAAAATAGAGTTAGATCAAGGCTTTATTGTTATCAGTGCGCAGATAAACGAAGAAAAAGAGAAAAAAAATGGAGAAAAAATTGTAGTTAAAGAGCGTCGTCATGGAAGTTTCATGAGAAAGTATTATGTCGGGAAAGATATTGGGAAAAGCGACATAAAAGCAAATCTAAAAAACGGAGTTCTTACTTTAACTTATCCGAAAGTCGAATCAAAAAAAGAATCAAACATAATTGAAATTGAGCCCGAATCGGTATAAATCTAGCTTTTTTCACCAGGATTAACCAAAAGTGATGCAATATACCCAAAAAACACCGCAGCCGAAATTCCGGCTGCGCTTGCATTCAATCCACCGGAAAATACGCCTGAAAATCCTTTTTGTGCAATCATTTCGATAACACCTTTTGCCATTGTGTATCCGAACCCCACCAAAGGAACCGTGGCCCCAGCACCCGCAAACTTGACTACTGGTTCATATACACCTATTGCTGTTAATATTACACCGGAAGTAACAAACAAAACCAATATTCTAGCCGGAGTCATTTTGGTCCTGTCTATTAATATTTGCGCAATTAGACAAATCAATCCACCAACCCAAAAAGCATTGAGATATTCCATGATAAAAAATCACCATAATAAAATAAATCGTTTTATATACACATTATTTACAGTTAAATGTTTATTATTTACATAAAAGTTTATTTCAAATGCTATTAATCATTTTTTTTGTAGTTTCACAAAATTTTATATTCGCCTCTATCAACTCTTCTAAAGAATTTATTTTTTTAAATTCGTTTTTTTCCATTGTTAATCTCAATATTTTTCTTATATCTGTGAATTTTATTCTTCCATTTAAAAATGCTTTTACAGCTTCCTCGTCTGCTGTGCACAACGCACAACAAGCCATTGAGCCAAACTTGATGGCCGATTTAAAAATTTCTAAAAATTCTTTAGTTTCAGAATTAATTTCTTCGAAAGTTAATTTATTTATCTTTTTAAAATCTACAGAATTTTCTTTTATTTTTTCGCAGTCTGGATAGGTCAACGCATATTGTATCGGTACTTTCATGTCCGGCATTGACATATGGGAAGATATGGAACCGTCAACAAATTCAATCATGGAGTGTATTACACTTTCTTGATGAATTATAGTTTCTATTTTGTCGGCTCTCATATTAAAAAAATAACAAGCTTCGATGATTTCAAATCCCTTATTGGCCATTGTGGCACTATCTATGCTTATTTTTTCTCCCATTTTCCACTTCGGATGATTCAATGCCTGTTTTGCGGTAACATTTTCAAGTTCGCAATAATTTTGATTTTTAAAAGGCCCTCCGGATGCTGTCAAAATCAATCTATTTACTTCCTGTTTTTTATGGCCTTTTAAACATCTCCATATGGCGCTGTGTTCACTATCGATCGGGTATAATTCAGCTTTATTTTTTTTTATTATATCCAGTAAGATTCCGCCGGAACTTATGATTGTTTCTTTATTCGCAAGTAATATTTTTTTTCCTTTTCTGGCTGCCTCAAATGTAGGTTTAAGACCGGAAAAACCACTTAAACCGTTTACAATTTTATTAACACTATCTAAAGACACTAAGTAACATAACCCTTCATCTCCATGGAAAAAACTTATCTTTTTATATTTTTCACAAATCAGCTTTTTATCACTTAAATTTTTGACACAAACAAACCCCAAGCCTTTGTTCGACAAAAAAAGTATCTGTTTTTCCAAAAGCTCTATGTTATTTCCCGCAGATATGCCTACAATTCTTATTTTTTCTTCTTTGTAAACATTTTTGTTTAATTCTAACACAACATCGATAGTTTTTCGTCCTATAAATCCTGTAGACCCTAAAATTACTAAGTTCAACAGTTACTCCAAGTTGCACACCAGAAAATTTAAATTTATCACAAAATACTAAATCACAGGTACTCCAACTTTACGCCATTCAAAATCTCCTCGCGATAGACCATGAATCAAAATCTCTGCCGTCGCTATATTTGTTGCTATCGGTACATTGTAAACATCGCAAAGTCTCAAAATATTATCCCTTTCGCTAAGAAAATCACCGTTTTGATTGCTACTAATAAAAAATATCACCAAATCAACTTCATTGTACGAAACTTTAGAGCAAATCTGATGATAACCGCCATAATTATCATTCGGTTGCCCTGAAAAACTTAGTTTGGCCGAATCCGACAAAAACCTAGCCACACTCGAAACGGAAAAAAGACAATGTTTAGACAAGATTTCATAATACGACACACAAAACCTCGACATTAACTCACGCCTATGATCGCACGCAAGAAGAACAATATTCAAAAATTCACACATCCTTGACAAGAAAACTATTCTTTACTTGGCTCCTCTTGTTGGGCTCGAACCAACGACCCTGCGGTTAACAGCCGCATGCTCTACCAACTGAGCTAAAGAGGAAAAATACCTGTTTAATATTACAACAAAGCAACAACAAACACAATTTAATTATAAATAATTATATTTAGAAAACAATAATAAATTCCTAAAAAATTTTAATAGGATTCCTTTTAATGAATTATAAAAACTAAACTTGTCCATCAATAGACTTCTTCCCAAACTAAGCAACCGTACCAAAATTACAAATACCAGAAATAAGAGAAAAACGCTTTCTGCGATTTCTATATCTGTTAGCTAAAATTTTAAAACGTTTGATAAATTCGATTACATTTTCAATTTTAACCCACACACTAGAAATTTCTCGATTTTTTAATTCGGCATTGCTAAATAAATGGCATTGCGAAATAAATATATAAGGATACTATTTAACTACGATGGAAAAAATAAAGCACCCGAAATGTGGCGGAAAAGAAAAAACAGAAACTGAGTTTGATTTTTTAAGTTTTTCTGACTCTTGTTTGACCCAATTTATTACAGAGGTGACTCATACTGAGCAAGCACTATATCCTTCTGAACCCTTATACCTTTGAGGCAATAACGAATCGCCTCGTCTTTAGCTTTTTTGAATATCCGTTCTCATCAAGCATACTTCGCTCTATTGCTTCCATTGCAACATCATTTAGTTATTATATCATGATATTGTTGTAGTATCTCTCCTGTAGCCTTTTCGCCATTGCAGTATCATTTATCGTATCATATGCGTCGCAGAGCCTCGTATCACGCCTACTACTACTTGTAACATCCAAAAGGAATCGCCCTCGGTCACTTTTTTCTTCTCCTCTTTGCTTTAATTCATCTATCACATTACGTAAAGATGCATTTTCTCTACTCAGTTCATCAATCCAACTTTTCGCATATAACATTCCACTTATTATTTGTCTCAATGTAGACGAAAGATTAATATTACTTGCCAGTGTAGCTAGAAAAATACTCCCTTGTGTTGTCGCACCAAGAAAATCCATCAAAATTTTTCTATTATCATTTTCTGTAAAAAGCGCCTTCGATGAATTGTAATCTTCCAACTCTTTTTCTTTTTGCGTTAATTCATCTATAAGAAGTGCCTTCGATGAATTATAATCTTCCAACTTTCTTTCTCTTTGCTTTAATTCATCTATTACATTACGTAAAGATGCATTTTCTCTACTCAGTTCATTCGCATATGACATCATATTTATTATTTTTTTCAATGTAGACGAAAGATTAATATTACTTTCCGATGAAGCTAGAACAATCTTCCCTGGCGACATCAAAGCAGGAAAATTCGCCAAAATTCCTCTATTTTGTATAAGAAACCTCCTCGACGAATTGTAATCTTTTAACTCTTCTTCTTTTTTTGCAAGCAACTTCTTCAATTCTTCTTCTTCTTTTTGCGATGGTCCAATTCCTTGTGTTAATCGATCCAATTTTATTTGCAATTCCCTAATATTTGCATTTAATTCTGCAATTTTATTTTCCATCGCTTGATTTACATTTTGCGTTTCTTCTAATTGTTCTTTTGTTTCAAGAAATAATTTTCCAAGAACAACAAAATCACACATGGAATTTCCGGTAAGAGATTCTTGGGCTAATTCTCCTATAAGTGACTTCATTTTTATATATTCTTGATTCTCTATATATTGGAGTCCTCGCATCCCTATAACTTGGAATTTTGGATTATATGTAGATTGGAAACGACTGGAATTAAAATAATCCATTGTTTCCATCGACTCCATCGTCAGCTGTGTTGCTATTGCTGCTGGCGCACAAATATTGAGATTACAAAAACCAAAGACCAAGATTGCTAAAAATTTTTTCACCAAACGACTTTTACTCATAAATAAACCTACACATCCTTAATTTTTAAAATATTGAACCAAATTCCTACACTTCACGAAAATTTCTTCTCTTTTTGAAGTGTCACATGATCATATTTACTTTTTACTAAAAAATCAAATTCTAAGAATTGGAATTTTTTGAAACCTTCAACAATAAGGGTGTAACATTTAGAAAGTATCCTAAACTACAACCTGAACTTTTTTGAAAATGTCACGACAGCGCCTTTACGTTTGTAATATGATTTTTGCGGCATTGCGAAATAAATATATAAGGATACTATTTAACTACGATGGAAAAAATAAAGCACCCGAAATGTGGCGGAAAAGAAAAAACAAAAGTGGATTTGTACTTAAAAAACAAAGATATTTATGTAAAAATGGCGGTTGCAATTATACCAGAAGTGAGAAAAAGGATTACTCAGAAAAGGAAAAACAGAAAGCGCTTAGATATTATACAGAAGGAATTGGATTTCGTAGAACCGAAAGATTACTTGGTACGATCCATGTTTCAGTAATAAATTGTGTAAAAGAATTTGCCCGAAAATAAAAAAATAAGCCAGTTGAGAAAAAATCGAAGTTTTAGAGTTAGATGAACTTTGCGTAAATTTTAAGAAAAATATTTGGCTTTAGGCAGCTGTAGACCGCAAAAAACAAAAACTAGTTAGATTTCAGATCAGCACTCACTCTAGAAACTAAATTTTTTGAAAAATTATCACAAAAAGTCTCTCACATTGATACAAAAATATATACAACTGATAGCTGAGAATCTTATAATTTGATCGACCAAAAAACATATTATTGGTAAATCATATACTTATACAATAGAAAAAATGAACCGTTTACTCAGGTATTATTTGGCAAGATTTGGAAGGAAAACGTATTGTTATTCTAAAAAAATAGAAATGATAAAAAATTCAGTTTTGCTTTTTATGCGCTGCAATTCATCTTAACTATATTTATTTCACAATGTCTAAAAAACCTCCAGAAAGCAATTCTTGAGGTAAAAAAAGATACAAATCTCCTCTTTCTTCATTTGAAAAAAAAATAAAAATATTAGTAAAACGAAAATTAGGTCCAACCTTTTGGTCACTAACCAAAAGATCTTCCAAATGTTTTTTTAATTGCGATGCTCTTGTTATCCCTAATTCTTTTAATTCCTCTGATGCCGACAATAAACCACCAAGTCCATTTTCAACAATATTCCAAATATATTTAGAATAATCGCTTAATTGTTTGTAATCATTATAATTTTGTTTTGATTTACTACACGTCACCCTAATGTGCACTGACTCATAACATACAAGTTTTTTATTGTTCTCGTTATCAGTAAAACGAACGCTCATTGTATCCGTCACATCAGTCAAGTTTCTAAAAAATGTTCTACCATATCTTTTTACTCTTTCTCCCACATTAAAAGTAATATATTTAGTTCCAAGATATTCTTCTTCCTTTACTTCTGCATCACTTTCTGTATCAGGTTTACAAATTTTTTCAAGTTCTTTATCTTTTTCTTCAAGTTTTTTCTTTAATCTTTCGATTTCCTCATTTTTAGATTTTAAATCTTTATTTTTAGTTACATAAAACCACCAACCGCTCATAGCAGCAACTAAAAGAGCACCTAAACTATTTCTTATTAAACTCGAACTATTATTTTCTTTGATTTTGATGTCTTCTTTTTTTTCTTCTTTTTTTTCTTCATCTTCTTCATCTTCTTCTTCAGACCCATCTGCAGTTGGACTATTATCAATGACCTTATCCGAAACAAATTCCCTATTATCCGAATTTGGATTGGCCCCGACAAAAGACTGACAACACATAATAACAGCTAAAATAGAAGATATTATCTTATTATTTTTACTAATCTTCTTGCTATTTTTATTATCATCTATACTGTTTTCTTTTTTCATAGAGAGGCCCCCCGAGATCTCTCTCTCTCTCTCTCTCTCTCGAATTGAGAGAATTCATGAGAGATTTAATAAACTTATTTTTCATAACATTTCCTTCTGATATTAAAATATAAATCAGTGAAAACACTGATAAGTTAATTATAGCATTTTGAATCTTGCTGTCAAACAGAATTATGCGAAGCATTTTAATGCGACACTATTTAGCGGCGACTTTGTCTCCGCAGGAGACAACTTAGAGCCGCGATTTCTTTGGGTTTCACCCGTTTCTTATAAAAGAAATGGGTACGGAAGAAATAAATTTTATAAAATATTTAATAAATACTTAAATATAAAATTTATAGATTGGTATTTTATGTAAAATAATTTTTATATTTGGTACTCATTTTTTTAATTAAAAACATTTTATTTTTCTTTCACCCATTTCTTTGGCGCAAAGAGGGTGAAACTCAAAGAAATCGCGGCTCTAAGTTGTCTCCTGCGGAGACAAAGTCGCCGCTAAATAGTGTCGCATTAAAATGCTTCGCATAATTTTGTTTGACAGCAAAATTCAAAATGCTATAATTAATTTATCAGTATTTTTACTGATTCGTATTTTAAAATCAGGAGGAAAGGTTATGAAAAATAAATTTATCAAATCTCTCATGAATTCTCTCAATTTGAGAGAGAGAGAGAGAGAGAGAGGTCTCTCGGGAGATCTCTCTATGAAAAAAGAAAGCAATGGAATAGGTGAAAATAAAAATAGCAAGAAGATTAATAAAAATAATAAGATAATATCTTCTATTTTAGCTGTTGTTATGTGTTGTCAGTCTTTTGTCGGGGCTGGACCTCCTTTGAATACAGATAATACGGTTGATATTGTTGAATCAAGTATAAGCAAAAACGAAAACGAAAACGAAAACGGTTTAAAAGGCAGTGAAGACGATAACGAAAATTCTAACGTAAAAGAAGATGGTAGTGATAATAATAAGAAAAGCAAAGGTATACTTGAAAAAATCAAAGATAATTGTTTTGAACTTGCTGTTAGTGGTTTGGGTTTGGTTGTTCTCTGTGCTGCTGGTTTTGCTTTATGGTTTCGTAAGTTGAATGATAAAGAGCCCCACAGTGAGATTAATCCGGGTAAGATTGTTGTAAGCAAAGGTGGTACTCTTAAAGTTGTCTTACTTGGTGATTCGGGAGTTGGGAAAACTTATTTTTTCAATCGTTTGTTACATGATAAGTTTGAGGAAGACACCCGACAGGCTTTTAGTACAAAATTTGGAGACAAAATGCAAACAGATAACAAAAATGAAAAATTTAAGTTGAGGATTTTTGATACCAGAGGGCGAGAAAATCTCAGAACTGTGTCATTATCATATGTTAGAGATACGCAAGTTATCTTTATTTTCTTTGATTTGAACAAAAAAAATGGTGGGCGCACTAATGAAGATGAAACCATTTTCGATTATTTGAGTAGTTGGGTAGAAATGGGAAAGGACAGATCTCCGAATGCAAAGTTCATGTTCATAGGATGTAAAAGTGATTTAGTAGAAGAAAATTCTTTAAATGATAAAGAAAAAGAAGTAAATGGGGCAATAGAAAAAATTGTTAATGATAATATTATAGTAATGAATCAAATAATTAGTCCCTTGAAGGAAGAAGAGAAAAATAATCTATTTTTCAAAACCTCCGCCAAGAGTGGAGATGGTTTTGAAGAAGTTCAAAATGCCATTTCAAGTTGCGTGGAAGTTCGTGACGCGGAAACGGTATAGTAAAAATGGTGTTCAAGAAGTTCTAGACGCCATCAACGGGCGCGTAAAAGTAGTACAAAAAATTAATTAGGAAAATGTACGACATTATTAACGGAGATGAGTTCTTACGGAATGTAATCAATAACTTTTATATTTTGTGCAACGGTTTCGCCGAAAAATAATTTTACATTTTCGACAAAATTCCCGGACAATTTGCTTACAAATATATCCAATCTACCTTTCTTATCTATGATCTTTTCCTGACAAAATTCTCCTTTCAAAAAATCAGCCATCTCCTGAGCTGGATCTACTATTACTATATCTTTAAAAATGTCATTTATTATATTCTTAATAATAGAATAGTGCGTACAACCTAAAATCAGCACATCTATATTTTTTTTAATCAAAGGCAACAAACACACATTTAAGATCTCGATTAGAGAATCATACGACGTATTATTTTCTATCATTGTGGCCAGAGTCGGGCACTCTTGCTGAAAGATTTCTATGTCTTTTGATATATTTTGTATCGTACGTTTATATTCGTTGCTAATTATGGCGGTCTCCGTCGCGACGACAGCTATTCGTTTATTTTTTGTAATTTTAACCGCTGATTTGCACAAGGGAATAACAATACCAAAAACCGGAATTCCATAATCGTATTTCTTTTTAAGCATCACAGTACTTGCCGTTCCGCAAGCTGCTACAACGGTTTCTACATTTTTCGATCTTAAAAAATCTATATTCTGCTTTGTATAAGAAAATATTAATTCAGGATCTTTATTCCCGTATGGCATCCTCGCCGTATCCCCAAAGTACACTACGTCCTTATGAGGGAAATAATCTAAAATTTTTTTTATTACGGCAAGTCCACCAATACCGGAATCGAAAACTCCAATAGGTTCATTCATTTTTTAATTTTTCCTTTCTATTCGGGCTAAAGCCGATGAAAATCTCGCAGATAGCACTCTATAAGGCGAACAAGAAACGTAATCCACTCCTATGCTTTCGAAAAACCTAATTGAATGATGTTCTCCGCCGTGCTCGCCGCATACGCCTATTTTCAAATTTTTATTGCCTTTTTTGCCAATTCTAATCGCCATTTTAATAAGAGCACCTACTCCATCTTCGTCTATTCTGCAAAATGGATCGAACTTATATATATTATTTTTACGATAATCTTTCAAGACTTTAGAAAAATCATCGCGGCTTATACCATATGTTGTTTGAGTTAAATCATTTGTGCCAAAACTAAAAAAATCAACATATGTGGCAAGCTTATCAGCTACAAGAGCCGCCCTTGGCAACTCAATCATTGTACCTATTTTGTAGTCTAAATTAATTTCCGAATTCAAAATAATAGAATCCGCACATTCCCTTATGATACCAACAATAAATTCAATCTCTTTTTCGTGATTTATAAACGGAATCATAATCTCCGGAACAATATCTATATCTTTGCACCTTTCTTTTGCTTCCAAGGCTGCTGTAATTACGGCCTCTGTTTGCATTTTTATTATCTCCGGATAAGAAATTAGCAACCTTGACCCTCTATGGCCCATCATAGGATTAAATTCACTAAAACTTTCTATTAGAACATCAAATTCTTCAGGTTTCATTTCCAAATTATTCATAACAGACAATTTTGCCTCTTTCGTTTTCGGCAAAAACTCATGTAGCGGAGGATCTAAAAACCTTATTGTTACAGGCATGCCCTTCGCTTCCAAAAACATTTCTAAGAAATCTTGCTTTTGAAATGACAGCAATTTCTTTATGGCTTCGGATTTTTTATTCCCTTTTGCAAGAATCATCTCGCGCATGACTTCAATACGTTCTTCTCCGAAAAACATATGTTCAGTCCGGCAGAGTCCTACACCGGAAGCTCCAAAATCCAATGATTTTTTCAAATCTTTTTTATTATCGGCGTTCGCATAAACTTTTACAGTAGAAAAAGAATCTACATATGACATAAAAGTTTTAAATTCTTCGCTCGGCTCTGCGAAATACGTCTTAAGCTCACTCAAATATATATTTCCGGTGCAACAATCCAAAGAGATCGAATCACCACTCTTAACTTTTCTGATTCCGTCCGGAGTTTTAAAATTAAAGTGATCTTCTTCCACTTCGATATCACTGCAACCAACTATGCAACATTTACCCATACCTCTAGCAATTACAGCCGCATGCGAAGTAACTCCGCCGCAAGAGGTCAAAATACCTGAAGAAAACTGTATACCTTCAATATCTTCTGGAGATGTTTCTTTACGAACCAAAATTACATTCTTGCCTGCAGAAAATTCTTTTTTTGCATCCGAAGTATTAAAAACAACAACGCCTGAGGCGACCCCAGGAGAAGCAGATAATCCATTGGCTATTGGAGTTAGTTCAGATACTTCTTGCGGACTAAAACTGGAATAAATAGACATTTCGATTTGACTTAATTCTATTCTTGAAATAGCCTCCCGAACGCTTATTTTGTTTTCTTTGATTAAATCTACACAAATTTTAATAGCTGCCTGCGAACTTCTCTTCCCACTTCTGGTTTGAAGAATATAAAGCTTACCATTTTCAATAGTAAATTCTATATCTTGCATATCTTTAAATTCAGCCTCAAGAATTTCAGAATACTTTTCTAACTCTTCATAAATTTTACGGCACGAATCATTTAGATAACTAATCATATGTGGTGTACTGTGTCCCGCCACAACATCCTCGCCTTGAGCATTCGGTAGATATTCGCCGAATAATTCTTTATCGCCATGAATAGGATTTCTACTAAAAACAACTCCAGTACCAGAATTTTGACCATAGTTTCCAAAAACCATCATCTGGATATTAACAGCCGTCCCCAAAGAAGAACTTATAGAGTTCATTTTTCTATAAAAAACAGCCTTCGAACTATTCCACGAAGCGAAAACGGCACCAATGGCCAATTTGATCTGCAAATACGGATCATCCGGAAAATCTTCCGAAACGAATTTTTTATAGATATCTTTATACTTTTTAGCCTCTTGTAAGAAATCATCCGAATTAATCTTGCAATTATCAAATTCGGATTTTGGGACTTTTTTAACAACATCTGCAAACATTTGAATAAAACGCAGATATACACCCATAACAAATTTTTTATTGTTTGTGATTTCATACATTCGATTTGCTGAGTTGTCATTCATGCCTAAATTCAATATGGTATCTAACATACCGGGCATGGATATTTTCGATCCGGAACGTACCGAAACCAAAAGCGGAATCCTCCGTTCTTTCTCGTCGTCATAAAGATCATTACGCACATTAAAGACTCTGTTTGTGTCTATTTCGAGTTCCCTTATATACTTTTTTATTTCATCCATTAACTCGTTGCTCAAATTTTTACTTTTGTGATAATCTTCAAAAGCCTTAACAGATACAATAAAACCTGGCGGAACAGGTAATTTTGCAGAAAAAATTTTTGCCAGATTATAGCCCTTACCACCAAAAAGTGACTTAAGTTCATCTTTTCTCACTAAGTCGCCCGCAGGAACGTTTTTCAACATCTTTGCCACTTCAGAAAAAGAAAAAACAAATAATCCCATAAAAATCCCCAAAAAAACTATAAATATGTAGTTCTAAATCCTAAATTAAAATTTTATGTACATAATAGCACAATTTATGTTTACGGAACTACCGCGAAGAAAACTTTTAAACCTCCACGATCCAAAAGTTTTCTCCCATTTTGCGAACGTTATCAACTTAAAATAAAAATGTCAAATTAAAATTTTATATTTTCATATATTTTTATTTTTTCATCATTTTGCTTGATATAAAAAATTTTTATGCTAAAATATCATTAAGTGCGGTTAGGTACGGTTAAATCGATTTTGAATCAAATTAGATTACTGATTAAAATCAAATTATCAGTTAAAAGGAGTGTTTGGAAATGTCTAGCAATAAAAAATCTAGCTTATTGAAAAATATTGGTTTGGTGTTATCGGTGCTCAATATGGCGCCAATCGGAGTTTCTGCGGAAAAACCAAGTAACACCTCACAGGTTCTCAGCAATAAAGGAAGTCAACTTCAGGCCGAATCCAAGAAGGGCGAAAAAGTTTTAGCTAAAAAAGTTTTAGCTAAACAAGACACTAAAAGTAAGCAAAATCAAAATGGTTCGAACGTAAAAAGAGTGATTATAGACAAGAAAAATTCGGTTGTAGACAAGGGAAAGGAAGTAATTTTAAAGTCTTTAGGATTTATGAAGAAAAATAAGACAGATATTGGCTCACTTTGTTTGGGTACTACTTCTCTAGCATCATTGTTTTTTTGTTTAAGAGCTAGAAAACAAAGAGATAACTACGCTGATGAACTTTCAAATCAAATGCGGCAAACGAGAAAAATTACAGATGAAAAAGGTAAATCTGAAGAGAAAGCGCGATCACTTGAAAATGAAAAAAGTGAACTTGAGGCAAAAGTGCAAGAACTTGAAGATGAAAAAAGTGAACTTGGGGTAAAAGTGCAAGGTCTTGAAAAGGAAAAAAGTGAACTTGGGGTAAAAGTGAAAGATCTTGAAACAGTTGGAGATAAAGAAGATGAACTTCAGGCGCAATTGCAAAATCTTGAAAATGAAAAAAGTGAACTTGGGGCAAAAGTGCAAGATCTTGAAAATGAAAAAAGTGAACTTGGGGTAAAAGTGCAAAATCTTGAAAATGAAAAAAGTGAACTTGAGACAAAAGTGCGAGATCTTGAAAATGAAAAAAGTGAAAAAGTTGGTATTGGGACTGAAGTGCCAGTAATAGATGTAGTAGTTTTAGAATGTTTTACTAAATATTTTAAAACTAAAAATAAGAATATGCCTGAGTCAGTTTTAGGACCTGAAGTTATTTTGTCGAAAGAATTCCTGTATAATTTTAATGTTGAGTTTAATTGTGTTTGTTCCGATCGTACTCTTTCTAGTACAGATTATGGAATTTTTTATCAATATTCGGTTGTTACTAATGCAAAATTAGAAGATGGAGATAAAAAAATACGTCTTTTCGAGATTAATATTAGAAAAAAAACAAATATTCCAGGATCAAAAGTTATTGGATTTGAGATGGGGGGAGATCATACTGATATTGCGGAATTTTTGAAATTTGGTCTTACATATGACAGTAGCACAGATACTTTTTTTGTTTTAAAGACAAAGGCAACAGGACAGAATGGATCATATGAATTTAATAATGAAGAAGCTGAAACTGTTTTTAAATTTTTAAAAAAAGATATTGTAGAAAGAAAGGTTTTTGGTAAAAATACAAATTACGCATTTAATGATAATACGAGAGTTTTATTTTTTGTGCCAGTACAAAAATAGATCTGGTATTATTTGATGAAACCTTTTGGCCGGGCTACGATTTTCGCTTTGAAAAAACAACGTTGTTAAAAATCGTAGTCTATTTTCATGGCACTTTTGACTTTTTCAAGTACTTTCGAAGTAACTAATTTAGCTTTTTCTGTGCCTTCTAATGCTATTGTGTATATTTCCCTGCCTTTTACTTTCAGCATATCTCTTTTTTCTCTAATGGGAAGCAAAAAATCTTGTATTACGTTATTTAAATATTTTTTCGTTTCGACATCTCCAAGGCCACCTTTTTGGTATTTTTTCTTCATGAAACCAATTTTTTCCCGATCTTTTCCAAACACATCCAAATATATAAATACCGGATTGTTTTCGGTATTTCCTGCGTCGTTAATACTTAAATGATTAGGATCGGTGAACATGCACATGACTTTCTTTTCTATTTCGCAGGGCGTGTCCGAAAGAAAAATAGCATTATTTAACGACTTACTCATTTTATTTTTGCCATCAATGCCGATCAAGCGCGGCGTTTTTGACAGAATGATTTTAGGTTCGATTAAAACATTTTCGTAAGTCGAATTGAATTTTTTTACTATTTCGCATGTTTGCTCAATAAGCGGCGACTGATCTTCTCCGGCCGGAACGAAGTGTGCGCCGAATGAAGTTATATCTGCGGCCTGACTAACCGGATAGATCAAAAAACCGGCCGGTATACCCTTGGTGAAATTTTTACTTTTTAATTCTTGCCTTACTGTAGGATTGCGCTCTAACCTGGCAACGGTAACCAAATTAAGATAAAACACAGTGAGCTCGGCAATGGCAGGAATCATCGATTGTATGCAAATAACAGTCTTCTGAGGATCAATCCCGACCGACAAATAATCAAGAATTAATTCAATTATGTTGTCTCTTATTTTTTGTGGATTTTCGGCATTATCTGTCAAGGCCTGCACATCGGCTATCAAAACATATTGTCGATATTCATCTTGCATTTCCACGCGTTTTTTAAGAGAACCTATGTAATGTCCTAAATGCAACTTCCCCGTAGGTCTATCGCCGGTTAATATAATTTTATCTCTTTCTGCAATTTTAATTTTAATCACTTCTTTTCACACAAATCAAACAAATCGCGTATTTGAAAAATCCAAATCAAAATTCACTTGAAAAACTGTAGCACTCGAAATTGTATCCATTAACAAATTCTTTGTAAAACATTTTTTTTTTAGATTCTAATTGTAACTCTAAAATCTGAATAAAGTCTTTACCACAAGAAATCAGAAGCTCTTTATTAGTTATTCTCCCGGGTTTTTTTTCTTTTTCTTCAAGATTTTTTATGACTTTGACTTTGAAAATTTTTAATCTTTTTTTATTCAAATAGGTGTAGGCGACCGGCCAAGGCAACATTCCGTTTACTAAATTTTTAATTTCATCTGCTGATTTTGACCAATCTATTAAAGCATCTTCTTTTTTTATTATGGAAGCATAACTGGCATTTCTGTCATCCTGTTTAATTCTTGTAATTTTGTTTTCTATTATATCCTTAATTGTCGCAGAAAGACATTCAGCACCTAAAATAGATAATCTCTTCATAAGTTCTTCGCTTGTTTCGTCTTTTTTTATATCGGTCGACATTTGCCCTAAAATATCCCCAGTATCCACGTTTTCATCCATTTCTATTATGCTTACACCTGTTTTTGTATCACCGCTTATTATGCTATGCTGTACCGGAGATGCTCCCCGCCATTTCGGAAGTAACGAACCGTGTACGTTTAAACTGAACTTAGGTATTTTCAAAATATCAAGCGGTAAAATATTCCCGTAAGAAGCCGTAATTATTAAATCCGGTCCAGAATTTAAAATTTTAAAAAAAGCTTCATCGTTATTTTTTAATTTTTTTGGCATGAATACTTCTATTTTTTTTGATTCGGCAAATATGTGCACAGGCGTCGGCTTAAGTTTTTTTTTAGATCCAAAAATTCCATCGGGTTGAGTTATCACAAAAAGCACTTCAAACCCATTTTCTACCAAATACGAAAGCGATGGCAAAGCAAACTCAGAAGAGCCTATGAATACAACTCTTTTCAATAGGTTCCTCCGTTATCTAAAATACTAAATACACATTCTCAAAAAAATGTCGAATCCAATAAAATGTCTCTAAAGATGCGTCAACACGTCTCAAAACGTCATCATAGAAGACACTTCGACTTTAATTTCATGCTCTTTAGAACGAGATATCTTAGCCTTATTTCCGTCCCCGTCTTCCACAACCATCCTCTCTATTCTGTATTCATTAAAAAAATCAAGAACATTTCTTTCAATAAAATTAGACCAATCTGACCTTCTTCTTTCCGGAGAAAGTTTAACATTTCTCTCAATACCTTCCACGTTGTTCAATTGTTGCTATCCTCCAAAGAATTTCCCACCGATTTAGAATTTCCGCAAGAAAATTCACGATCTTTACACTTCTTCTGACCTTTGTCACAAGAGGAATCCTTATTGCTACAATTTTCATCTCGCGTCACCGACAATCCCTCACCGCACTTAGAACAATAGGACGACTTCTTATCATTCCTACTATTGCAAGAGTTACAAACAATTTTGTTTTTGATCAAATCAACTTCCTCGTATATTTTCGATATTCTTGCCTCTAAATTTTCTATCCTGGCGAAAGAAGCACCTATCAAATCCTCGTCTTTATCGCACTTTTCACAACCTTTTTTGTTCTGTTGATAAAATAGCCTTCCTATTTTTTCAAATTCCGATCTTTTTTTGTTTTCCAAATCTGCAATATCTATCTTCAACTTAGAAACATCTATAAAACGACCAGCTTTGGCCCCAACTATCTCAAAAGCCGACTTAGCTTTTACAAAAAAATCTTCAAATATTCCCAAACATATCACCCCAACCACATTTTAGACCACTTCACCGATAATGATACATAGATGAAAAAAATAATACAAATTAAATACAGATTAAATTTAAATAAAAAAATTATTGCCAAACATTCTGAATAATTATTTTTATAAATTAATTGTATAGAAAGCCTATTTTTATGAATATGATTCAAAAATCAAAATTCACCCTAAAATTGAATTATCTTTGTAAATTTCATTGTCAATAAAAATAATTTAGTTTTAGGGCGGATATATTTAAAAAGAATTTACGGTTTATAAACCAAAATCACCTCTCGTGTATATTCTAACTCCATAGAGTGTTTTATTAAGCGAGAATGATAAATGCGTAGAAATTATAAAAGGCGGGCAGATTGTAAACTCAATTTTAGAACAAAATTAATTATATTTTTAATAGTTTTAATTGGAGTATTATTTATTTTAGATTTAAAAATTCGTCCCGTCATAAAAGATGCAACTGCGGACAGAGCAAGAGCCGTTGCGATCTATGCCATAAACAACGCAGTCAATAAAGAATTATGCAAATCCGATATAAAATATAACGATATCATTCATATAGAAAGAACAGAAAATAATACAATAACCGGAATAGTCACCGATATTCAAAAAATAAATTCTTTAAAGGCAAATATAAGCACAGAAATTCTAAAAGAAATTTCTATTTTAGGTATGCGTAAAACAGAAATACCCCTTGGCGCACTGCTGGGTATTGAATTTTTCAGCGGCTCCGGGCCCATAATTCCAATTAAGATATTCATATTGGGAAACGTTACAACAGATTTTGAAAGTGAATTTACGGAAGCCGGAATAAATCAAACAAAGCACAGAATATATGTTAATGTAAAAGTTAACATAAATGCCATCACACCCGGATATCCAACGGCTGTTTCTGTAAAGACCAACATTACCATTGCCGAAACCATCATAGTCGGCTCGGTGCCAAATGTATACGCAACATCTTCCGATTCAAGCGAAAAAGCCAGAGAATTAAAAGGACTCGAGGGATTGCAAAAGTAATAATAGATTTCTTTGCAAACCAGTACTCCATCATCAAATAGAAAGTTCCGACGGAAGTATAAATTTCACTTTCTTCGTATTCCATGGTTTTGCTTCAATTTCTCCAGTTCTATTTGCCACGTTTCCTCCCGTTGTACCTCCCAATCCCTAATGAATCTGTTATACATCTCTCTTCCTACTTTCTTATAACTCTTTTAACTCTTTCCAAAATTTTTTTAGTATAAAGATCTAAATCCATATTATCTACATCTTCCTTTACCAATCCTATTCTTCTTATGAATTGTGTATTCATAGCAATGACAAGATTGTCGAAGCAAGCATTTAGACATTTATATTTTTCAAATTCTTTTATCCACGTTTCGCGATCTTGGATAATTTCTGACATTATTTATTATAGTTTCCAAATTTAACGCATTTTTTAAATTTGGAACAACTGAACCCAAAATAGAACAAATATTATTTAATCTAGTAATATTTTGACTAGAGCCTGTTCCCACTAAAAAAAATAAACAAAAAATGCTATAATAAAATAGATGGAAATAACAGAAGAAGGATATGAAAAAATTAAAAATTTATTGCCTGTACAAAGAGGTAATGTGGCAGTAAACAATCTGGTGTTTATAAATGCATTACTGTATATCTGTGAAAACGGCTGTAAATGGAGGAAACTGCCGTCTGAATTTGGAAATTGGCACGTGATATACAAGCGTTTTAGGCGTTGGGTTGAGGTCGGTATTATTGAAAAATTATTTAGAGAATTGCACGTACAAAATGTTCTTAAACTTAATCCTGAGGCTTTATTTATGGATTCTAGAAGTGTCAAAGTACACCCAGACGCTTGTTGGGGCTTTAAAAAAACGGAAAACAAGCCATAGGACGCTCTAAAGGCGGGCTAACTACAAAAGTTCATATGATATGCGCAAATGAAAAAAGAGTTGTTGATTTTATTTTAAGTGAAGGCCAGTGTCATGATGCACCGCATGGAAGACTTCTTATGGAAACGGTAGATAAACCTGATAACTAATACCTTTAGTTATGGACAGAGCTTATGAAGATGATCTTACTCGATATACTGCTCAAATACTTAATTTTAGTCCTATTGTGCCTCCTAAGAAAAATCGTAAAAAACCTTGGGAATACGATAAAACTCTCTATAAAAGGCGTAATGAAATTGAACGTCTTTTTCGACGAATTTGTGGATTTCGTCGTATATTTTGTAGATTTGAAAAATTAGATATTATGTTCATTGGATTTATACAACTCGCTCTTGTTTTTGTATCAATTTTTTAGTGGGAACGGGCTCTAGATTCAATATTTTGAGTCAACATGTCGACTCTTATGTGGTGAGTCTTGTTGCATAAACCATTTTGTTGGCGTTTGTTATAACATGAGAAAAAATTATTGATTGGGTTTTGATGTAGTTTAAAGTTTAGGTTAGCATTACAGTCACTACATTTAACTAACCCGGAAAACATATTTTTAGGCACATTCTTTGGTTTTCTGTATTTCGTTTGGCCAAAAGATTTCTGTATGTTTTCAAATATATCTCTTTCAATAATAGATTCATGTATGTTTTGGTAGATTTCTTGATTCTCTTTTAAGTTGTTTATTTGTTTTTTAAGCTTAAAAGACATTTTAGATGTCTTGAAATTTATAACATCTCCAACATAAGATTGATTCATTAAGATTTTTCTAATTATCGTATGATCCCATAGATATTTATCTCTAGGAACTTTAATAGCAGGCTTTTTGTAACCTTTTTCAGCTGCATATTGGGATGGAATTAAAACTTTTTCTTTTCTGAGAGTTCTGGCAATTTTAGTTGTGCTTTCACCGGCTGATCTCATACTAAAGATTTTTCTTACAATCTCGGCAGCTTCTGGATCTAGTTCCCAAGGTTTTGGTATCTTTATTTAATTTATAACCGTAGGGAGCAGATGTACCAATTGGTAGACCTTGTTTACTTTTTAATCTTAAGTAGACTTACTTTGCGGCTTATGTTTTTAGAACCCGTTTTTACAGCTTCCAAAATATGTATTTTAGGTAAATACGCAAGTATTAATTCGAATTTTTCCTTCATTTTACGAAAAAATTTCTCGAAGACATATGGCTAAAATAAAATTCCGATAAATAACCTAAGAAGTAATATTCTTAACACAATACTTGGTACTTGTTATTTATTTAAGCATATAAAAGGGCATTTGTTCTTCACCGTTACGTTACACTACCGTTACGTTGCTTGAAATGGCCTCTAAAACTTTATCGACACCATTTCCACTCTTGGCGGAGGTTTTGAAAAATAATCTATTATTATTACTAGAATCTTTTATAACTCTATTGCCTAATTCTAGACTCAATATTGCATTTTCTATTTTATCATCACCATTTGCTTCTTGTCCGGAATCACTTTTACATCCTATGAACATGAATTTTGCATCTTCTGAACAATTTTTTTTCGCTTCATCTACCCAACCCTGCAAATAACTGTTAATAGCTTTATTTTCATCAGTGTGCCCATCTTTTTTGTTCAAATCAAAGCAAACACAGATAACTTGCGCAGCTTTTAAATAAGCACCTAAAATTGGACGATACGTTTCTGCTCCTGTGGCATCATGAATCACCAAACCGATTTCTTTTCCTTCGACACGATAATTTTCTTTAAGTCCACAATTCACACCAATAGTCGACATGTAATTCTCATCAAAAGGTCTATCGCATAAAACATTGGCAAAATTAGTTTTCCCAACTTGTGAATCACCAAGTAAGACAACTTTAAGATTACCACCTTCGCTTACAACAATCTTACCCGGATTAATCTCACTGTGGGGCTCTTTATCATTCAACTTACGAAACCATAAAGCAAAACCAGCAGCACAGAGAACAACCAAACCCAAACCACTAACAGCAAGTCCAACATAATTATCTTTGATTTTTTCAAGTATACCTTTGCTTTTCTTATTATTATCACTACCATCTTCTTTTACGTTAGAATTTTCGTTATCGTCTTCACTGCCTTTTAAACCGTTTTCGTTTTCGTTTTCGTTTTTGCTTATACTTGATTCAACAATATCAACCGTATTATCTGTATTCAAAGGAGGTCCAGCCCCGACAAAAGACTGACAACACATAACAACAGCTAAAATAGAAGATATTATCTTATTATTTTTATTAATCTTCTTGCTATTTTTATTTTCACCTATTCCATTGCTTTCTTTTTTCATAAAGAAACCCCCGAGAGACCTCTCTCTCTCTCTCTCTCTCTCTCGAATTGAGAGAATTCATGAGAGATTTGATAAATTTATTTTTCATAACATTTCCTCCTGATATTAAAATATGAATCAATAAAAACACTGATAAGTTAATTATAGCATTTTGAATTTTGCTGTCAAACAGAATTATGCGAAGCATTTTAATGCGACATTATTTAGCGGCGACTTTGTCTCCGCAGGAGACAACTTAGAAGCCGCATGTTTCTTTGGGTGTACCCGTTTCTTATAAAAGAAATGGGTACGGAAGAAATAAATTTTATAAAATATTTAACAAACACTTAAATATAAAATTTATAGATTGGTATTTTATGTAAAATAATTTTTATATTTGGTACTCATTTTTTTAATTAAAAACATTTTATTTCTCTTTCACCCATTTCTTTGGCGCAAAGAAACGGGTGAAACCCAAAGAAACATGCGGCTCTAAGTTGTCTCCTGCGGAGACAAAGTCGCCGCTAAATAGTGTCGCATTTAAAATGCTTCGCATAATTCTGTTTGACAGCAAAATTCAAAATGCTATAATTAACTTATCAGTGTTTTTATTGATTCATATTTTAATATCAGGAGGAAATGTTATGAAAAATAAATTTATCAAATCTCTCATGAATTCTCTCAATTCGAGAGAGAGAGAGAGAGAGAGAGAGAGGTCTCTCGGGGGTTTCTTTATGAAAAAAGAAAGCAATGGAATAGGTGAAAATAAAAATAGCAAGAAGATTAATAAAAATAATAAGATAATATCTTCTATTTTAGCTGTTGTTATGTGTTGTCAGTCTTTTGTTGGGGCTGTAAACCATAATGAGTTTGTAGGCAATAATGATGGAATTGTCGAAGAGATGAAAAGAAAAGGAGATGTAGATGGGAAATACCGGGGAAGATAGTGAAGATAAAAGCGAGAGTATTATTGACAAGATTAAAAATCTTCCTGATTTTGTTAAGTATGGTCTCGGTCTTATTAGTGGTGTGTTAATCGGCGGTATCGGTGTTATCGGTGTTCGTGCTTTGTGTAATAAAAAGGAAGATGGTTTTAAGTTAGGTCATTTAGAAGTCAGATTTCCAAAATCATATGGAGAAGTTTGTTATGTTGGGACTTTTGATAATATGAGAGTAAATTTAGATTTTTCGGGATGTAAAATTAAAATTGGCGAACAATTAGAAAAATTAATAGGTTTAGGTTCTGAAATTGACGGAAAAAGGTTGTGCGCGGATCTTTTAACTGCGAAATTTTTTACAGATGAAACTGTTAAAAGTAAATATTCATCAAAAAAAGAAAAATTGAGCCCATACTCTAGAGCGTTCTATAAATTTGTTATTGCTGAAAGTGAACAATCATCGAAAACAGTAGATGGAATATTAAAAGATTTTAATGAACTCGGATCCGGTTTTCGCTTTACGAATTTAAGTTTTTCAACATTCATAGATAAGAATAGTAAATTTGTCGAACTTCCTTTGTCTGTAGAATTAGCAAAATTATTATTTGAAACTGAAAAAAAGAAAAAATACTTGAAAACAAGAAAAAATAAAATATTTCAGCCTTTCAAGAACCCAAAAAACCCACCAATGAAAATGATGATCAAGGTGATAATTGATAATAATTCCTAAGTGTTTGAGTTTGAGAGGGAAATTGTTGCTCTCGATCAAGTGGCGTTTGCGATTTGGTTTGAGGGCATTGCGAAATAAATATATGAGTGATACTATTTAACTATTACTATTTAACTATAATAGAAAAAATAAAGTACCCGAAATGTGGCGGGGAAAAACAAAAATTGGGTTGGATTTTTTAAGTTTTTCTGCTTCTTGTTTGACCCAATTTATTACAGAGGTGACTCATGCCAAACAAGCGCTATATTCTTCTGAGCCCTATACCTTCGAGGTAATAACGAATCGTCTCATCTTTAGCTTTTTTGAATATCCGTGTTTATGATTTTGTGTGTAATTACATCCGCCATTTTTACATAAATATCTTTGTTTTCTAAGTACAAATCTACTTTTTGTTTTTTCTTTTCCACCACATTTTGAGCACTTTATTTTTTCTATTGTAGTTAAATAATATCACTTATATATTTATTTCGCAATGCCAAAATAACATGGCGGAGGGGATGGGATTCGAACCCATGGTTCTTTTGAGAGAATCATTGGTTTTCAAGACCAACTCCTTAAACCACTCGGACACCCCTCCGCAGAAGTTCTCCCGCTATTTATTATATGAGAAATATAAAATATAACAACTAAAGGTGTTCCCGAAAAGTGCGTAAAGTAATACAATAAAAGAATTGAAAATGTGACAAAACAGAAAGATAAAATAAATACGACTACATCAAAGTATGATTCAGGAGTTGATGCGTCTTTTATACACCTGATCCTAAAGTTCGGAGTGTATTTCTAAAGAAAAGCGCGATTTAATCACGAAAATATATACTGTGATGGAGAAATTTTTTTAGAGTTAGCTAAAATACTAGGATTTAATAGACTTGCCCTAAAACTGGATTATTTTTGTAAATTTCACCGTCAGAATTGCGGTATCCGAAAATGCTCACATACAATCACAATATGCTACGTATTTCTGTGCTTTTCTTTTCTCGAAATTTACAAAAATAATTTGTTTTAGATAGGTTTATTTAGAAAAGTCCAAGAAAAACTAAGTTTGACAAAGTTTAAGAAGGAGTCTTATCATAAGAAACGGACAAAACCAAGAAACACACGGCTCTGAGTTGTCTCTTGCGGAGACAAAGTCACCATGCAACGTTGTATCGCAGAGATTAATTACAAAAAAGTTAAATTTCTCGTTCCTGAAGAACTTTTGAAAATATTATTACTTGTATTTGATTTTGAGATCGTTGAATTTATAGATTTTCATCTTTAGTTTTATATTAGTTGGATGTTTTTGAAAATCTATTTACTTAATCGTCACAAAAGCAAAAAAGATTAAAATTCTTTTGAATTTTTATCTTTTTCCAGAATTTCGCACCAAAGTTGTGTTTGGATAGTAATATTGCAAAATTTTTTCGTAATTCATTTTTTGTTTCGCAAGGTAATTTGCTCCGTTTTGACTCAGCCCTACACCATGGCCGTTACCGTAAATTTTTATAATGATTTTGTTTGTTTCTTGCAAAATTTCATAATTTGGAGATGGTATAGCAAATAAAATTTGGAATTTTTTACCTTCTATTTTGTTTTTACCTATTTGCACGTATTTTACGAATTTATTTTCAGCACTGCTCGTTTTTATCTGTTTGATTTCATTTTCTTTTAACTTAATTTTTAAATATTTTTCCAATTTGTTTTTAAAAAATTTTTTGTCTATTTCGATTGTTCTTATGTAATTTGGAGCAAACATGTCTCCCTGGCTATCTATTCTTTCAAGATAAGGGATATTTCGACCTAAAACGTCCGCGGCGCTATTTGTAGTTCCGCTGGACGTGGCATGAAACATTGCTAAAATCGGGTTTTTTTCTTTATCCAATAAAATTTCATTGTTTACTTCTTCAACAGCGTTTTTAAATTTATCTCTGTACTTTTCATAATTTGTGCCCCAGCGGTTACGCTTTTCTCCTTCGGACATGTAATACAATGTAGAACCATCATTAACTGTAAAATTTTTTCCTTTATTTGAATTTTTAAGTTCTTTTAACTTGTAGTGATAATAAGAATTAATGGCTACAACTAGAGCTTTAAGCGCCTCTTTTTCGTAATTAGCCGGCATTTCGGCCGCAAGTATACTTTGCAAAAAAGTACTTTTATCTACTTTTATTATTTTATTTGTTTTTTTATCGTAAATAGAACATATATTTTCTTTATCGATGGTTGCCTCTTCGATAATCTCGTTTTCTTCACAACAGTATTCCTTCTTGTCTTTATGGTTTTTTGACAGATAGTTGTAATTCAGCTGTTTTTTTAAAATAAATATGCTAAGAAATGATATTAATGGCACAACAGCCATCAAAAAAAACACAAAAACTAAAGATATTATTTTCTTAAAAAAGTTGAAATTTGTTTTTACAAAGAACAATATTTAAAACTTCCTTTAATTTTATTGGAATATTAATATTAATATGTTTGACTTTATCAGTATATTCTTCTAAAATTTTGGAATGGTTTCTGTCGAAGGAGGCGAATCGACTGTGAATATTAATAATTTGTATGGTTTTATACTGGCAATTTTATTGACTTTGGTTCCTGCTAAAATATTTTTGTCTGTTACTTCAAATGGTTTTGAAAACTCTTATTTTTTTATAATTATTTCCGTGCTTGCGTTTTTGTTGTTATTCTATTTGGTTTCCAATTTGGACACTTCCAATAAAAAAAATTTTGAAAAACTTAATTCAAGTCCATTGCTCGGAATATTGTCGTCGCTGGTTTCTTTGTGTTTTGTGTGGAATGGTGTAGCTTTTTTAACGAGTGCTCCGTATTACGACACTCATGTTAACTATTTCTTTATTATGTTGTTTTCTTTTCTAAGTGCAGCAAGCTTTCTATTCTCTACCGTCTCTCATTTTATTGGTAAAAATAGATTTAAAGGTTTTCAACTTGTGATTTTTGCGCCTTTGGTTTGTTTTATGATTTCGTTAACTTTGTTTCTCTCGCTTGCCAAGAACCACAATGGCTACGTAATGGCTTCTCAGTCTTTTTTGGCTATGTTTTTTGTTTATTACATAAGAACGTTTGTAGGATCAAAAACGAAAATAAATATAATAAAACGTTTGTTTTTGTTTAGTATATCTTCATTTTTGGCTTCCTTGATGAGCAATATTGCGGTTATTTTTAGGAATTTTGATTTTTCAAATATAGATTTTGTTACGTCCGTTGTCTATACGGTAGTATCTATATACGCGTTGGTATTTACGTTTGTTTCGTTTAAAGAAAATCAAAGAAATGTCGATTCGTCAAAAATTCAAGCATAGAAGAGCGCTTGTAAAGTCTGTGTTGGCGGTTTTGTTGCAAAAGTATCCGAACGTCACCTGTGGTTTGAGTTTTAAAAATTCG
Source organism: Candidatus Improbicoccus pseudotrichonymphae (assembly GCA_036322855.1). GTDB lineage: Bacteria > Bacillota > Clostridia > Oscillospirales > Acutalibacteraceae > Improbicoccus > Improbicoccus pseudotrichonymphae. Next base: position 460,314 of record AP027924.1, on the reverse strand, counting down.
TTCGAGTTGTTGATATCTGCGCGGCTTTCGGCCAGATGTACCGACAAATGTGTAAACAAGGTTGCCGCAACGCTATTTGAGAGGTTTATGTCGCCGGAGGATTTTGTTTCGGCAGAATTGAGCGATATCGAAGATATAATCAAGCCTTGTGGTATGTATAAAACAAAAGCAAAAAATATAAAAGATATATGTATAAAATTAGTGAATGATTTTAATTCAAATATTCCCAGTGAATTTGAAGATCTGCTGAATTTACCGGGGATAGGTAGGAAAACTGCCAATTTGATTACTTCTGAGGTTTTTGGGATACCGCGGATAGTAACAGATACCCACGTTTGTAGGGTGACTTACCGTATTGGTTTGCATTGTGAAACAAGACCTGTTAAAATAGAAAAGGTACTGAGTGAGATAGTTTCCAAAGAATTCCGGTCATTTTTTTGTCACGCAATTATTGCTCTGGGGCGTGAATTTTGCAAGGCCAGGACCTTTAGGTGTACTGTTTGTCCGTTGGTTGAGATTTGTTTAAAACAGGATTAATTTTGTCGAGGATATTTGATGTTTAAAAACAACTTTCCGAAAAAAAAGAAAACATGAAAACTAAAAAAATGAGCACTGCAAAAATAATACTAAAAGTTGTTTTTGGTGTTTTTTTGTTGTTTTTCTTGACTTTGTTGATTGTTTTGATTTTCTTTCGTTTATATCTCAATTCATTCAAAGAAGATATTATCGATTTAGAAATAGAAGCGTCTAGATTTTCTAGGAATAGTTCAATATATATAGTAGACGATCGTGGCGCCACAAAAGAATATCAGAAAGTTTTCGGAAACGAAGCAAGAGTGTGGTTGAAATTCTCAGAAATACCTAAACATATGGTTGATGCTATAATATCCATAGAAGATAAAAGATTTTATTCCCATAGTGGCATTGATTTTATAAGAAGCGCCGGTGCAATTTATAACGCTATTGTTTTGCATAAGCCTAGTTATGGTGGCTCGACTTTAACTCAACAGTTAATTAAGAACGTAACACAAGATAATGAATTTACATCTTCAAGGAAAGCCAGAGAAATGGCTAGAGCTATTAGACTGGAGAAGAAATATTCAAAAGATGAAATATTAGAATTCTATTTAAATATTGTTAATTTCGGAGCCGGTAGTCGCGGAGTTGAAATGGCATCCCAAATTTATTTTGGAAAAAGTATAAAAAAATGTAGCATAGCTGAATTTGCTTCTATAGCGGCGATTACACAAAACCCGAGATTATTTAATCCTATTACTAATCCGGAAAATAACAAGAAAAGAAGAAATTTAATAATAAATGAAATGCATAAACAAAATAGAATTTCAAATAACGAGTATAAAACTTCTATTTCTGAATCTGAAAATTTGAAATTCAATAAAAATAGCAAAACCGAAAACAAAAAATCTCAAAAATTATTAAAAAATTGGTACATAGAAATAATGTGCAAAGAAATTTCGGATGATTTAATTAAAAAATATAAAATAAAAAAAGGTATGGCTGAAGACATACTCTTTTCGAGCGGTTTAAATATCTATTGTGCCATGGACGAAAATATGCAGGATAGATGTGAAGAAGTAATTAAAGATAAGAATATTATGCCTAAAGATCCAGATCTAGAGTTGGGTTTTATAATGATGGATTACAATGGTAGAATTCTTGCCATGTTGGGAAGTTCTAAACCCAAAACCGAAAATTTTATATTTGACAGGTGTAATTTAGCACGCAGACAGCCGGGTTCGACAATAAAACCTCTAAGTGTTTATACTCCTGCCATAGAAAGAGGAATCTACCATTTTTCTTCCGTTATTGCGGATGAACCGCTTGAAATAGGTAGAAATGAAGATGGCAGTGCAAAGAAATGGCCGGAAAACTGGTATAAAAAGTATCATGGCAAGGTTATTTTGCAATGGGCGATTGAAAAATCCGCAAATGCTCCCGCGGCTCAGATATTAAACAAGATTGGTTTACAGGAAAGTTTTTCGTTTTTGACTCAAAAACTTAAAATTTTAAATTTAGATTCCAATGATTCGAATTCGTTTTCGGCTCTTGCCACAGGAGGTACTCATGTAGGTCTTACCGTGAGGGAAATGACTTGTGCGTTTCAAATTTTTGGGAACGAAGGAAAATATGCGAAACCATACACGTATTTGTATGTGACGGACAGTGAAAATAGAGTTATTCTTGATAACAGAAAGAAACCTCCCAAAAACGTTATAAAACCCGAGACGGCCGGAATAGTGAATCGTTTATTGAGACAGGTTATAATAGGCTCCGAAGGTACGGGCAGGGCTGCCAATATAGACGGAGTGGAAATAATAGGCAAAACAGGAACTACCAATAATGATTACGATTTATGGTTTATAGGTTTGACTCCTTATTTTTGTGCTGGTATACGGGTAGGCTATGACACTCCGAAAAGAATAAATGATACCAAAGCGGCCATAAGAATCTGGAGAAGTATAGTAATTAAATTTTTGTTAAATAAACCCAAAAAAGATTTTAAATATTCAGAAAATTTAGTAAAAAGAGAATATTGTTGCGAAACCGGTTGCTTGGCAAACAAAAACTGTTATCCTAAAAAATGTGGATATTATGATATAAATAACTTGCCTAAAAGTTGTTATTTACACACAGATGACTAAAAAATTTTAAATATGTTCGGTGCAAAATGTCTAAATTAATAGTTGTAGAATCTGCTGCAAAAGCAAAAACGATAAAAGAATATCTTGGGAAGGACTACGAAGTTTTTGCTTCTGTGGGTCATTTGAGAGATTTACCGGTTACAAGAATGGGCATAGACGTAGATAATGATTTTGAACCAAAATACGTAATAATAAAAAATAAGAAAGAAATTGTGAAGAAGTTAAAAGAAAAATTTTCAAAATGCAAAGAAATTTTTTTAGCAACCGACCCAGACAGGGAAGGCGAAGCGATTTCTTGGCATTTGTCGTGTATATTAAAACTTAATTTGTTGGATAAAAATAGAGTTACTTTCAATGAGATAACAAAGCATGGTATAGAATTTGGTATGAAAAATGCCAGGAAAATTGATATTTGTTTGGTTGAATCTCAACAAACCCGCAGAATTTTGGATCGTTTGGTCGGATATAAACTCAGTCCGTTTTTATGTCAAAAGATTCAAAAAGGACTTTCTGCCGGAAGAGTTCAATCTGTTGCACTTAAAGTTATTGTGGAACGCGAAAAAGAAATATCGCTCTTTGAACAAGAAGAATACTGGATAATAAATGCAAAATTTTCTCCCGAAGAGAAAAGTAAAAGTTTCTTCGAGGCTCGCCTTCACAAAATAAAAGATAAATTAGTTGAGCTTAAAAACGAAGACGAAGTAAATAAAATTCTAGATAATCTTAAAAATAAAAAGTACCTAGTGTCAAAAATAAAGAGAAGACAAAAGAAACAATCGCCTACTCCTCCGTTTATAACTTCAAAACTTCAACAAGACGCAGCAAGAAAGCTAAATTTTTCATCAAAACGTACTATGAAAATTGCGCAAGAACTTTATGAAGGAGTAAAAATAGACGGAAAAACAACAGGTTTAGTTACCTACATACGTACTGATTCTTTACGCGTATCAGAACAGGCAATTGATGAATGCCGAGATTTTATATTAAAAGAATGGGGTAAAAATTATCTTTTCGAAAAAAGAAGAGTATTCAAAGTAAAAAAATCTTCGCAGGATGCTCATGAAGCCATAAGACCGACGTCGTGTGTGTTGAGCCCAAATAGAATTAAAGATAATTTAACGAGCGATCAATATAAGTTATATAGCCTTATATGGAAACGTTTTATCGCAAGTCAAATGTCAGATTGTATTCACGATATAACTACTGTTGAAATAAAGGCCGACGATTATATTTTTAAAGCTTCCGGCAGTAAGATAAAATTTGATGGATTTAGCATTTTATATTTCGAAAGCAAAGACGATGACGAAAATAACGAAGAAGAAATAAATAAGATACCCAAACTTGAAGAAGGTAACGAGTGTTTTTTGAAATCTTTTTCTCCCAAACAGTGTTTTACGTCTCCTCCGCCGAGATTTACGGAAGCTTCGCTTATAAAATTTTTAGAAGAAAATGACATAGGAAGGCCTTCGACTTATTCTTCGATTGTTTCGACTTTGATCTTCAGAGAATATGTGATAAAAGAAGCAAAATCTTTTAAACCCACAGAACTGGGGTACAGTGTAAACGGGCTTTTAGAAAAATATTTTTCAGAAATATTAGATATAAAATTTACAGCAAAAATGGAAGAGAAATTGGATCTTATTGAGTTTGGTAAACAGCAAAGAATTAATGTTTTAAGTGGATTCTACGGAGATTTTAGTAAGAAAATTGACGAAATAAAAGAACAAACAAAAGATCTGAAAATTCAACTTAAAGAAAACGAAACAGACGAAATATGTGAAAAATGTGGTAAAAAATTAGTAATAAAAAAGGGGCGTTACGGTAAATTTATGGCTTGTTCTAATTATCCTGATTGCAAAAACGTAAAGAAAATACTGAAAAAAATAGGTGTGAAGTGTCCGGAGTGTGGCAACGATATAATAGAAAAAAAATCTCTTAAAAAAAGAATATTTTACGGTTGTTCCAGTTATCCAAACTGTAAATTTGTATCGTGGTTATTGCCGGTGGATAGGAGATGCCCAAAATGCGATAATATACTTTTTAATTCTTATAAAAATATAGTCTGTAAAAATCCTGATTGTGATTTTCAAGAAAAAATTAATTAGTCGAGGGGTATTAAAGAATGAAGTTTGGTAACCTTTCCGGTTTAACGATAGTGTTGGATGCTTTTGGCGGAGATAATGCGCCGGATGCACCGGTTTTGGGAGCATTGAAATCGATTAAAGAGACGAACATAAATGTAATATTTTGCGGCGACGAAAATAAAATTAAAAATATAATCAAAAATAGCGATGTTTCTTCAAAAAAAATTAAGATAATTCACGCTCCGGAAATAATTAATACAGACGATCCCCCAACCGAAGCCATAAATAATAAAAAAGCGAGTTCTATGGTCGTTGGATTGGGCCTTCTGGCAAATGATCAAAGTGTTCACGGATTTATTTCAGCTGGAAATAGCGGTGCGCTTTTGGTTGGCACCACACTAATAGTAAAAAGAGATATCGGAGTTAAGAGAATAGCTTTTGCCGTATTTTTGCCAAAGGAAAACGGGTTTTCGCTTTTGGTTGATTGTGGAGCAAATTCAGATTGTAATGCAAATATGTTACATAAATTTGGTGTTTTGGGTTCGGAATATGTCAAAAGCTTTTTGGATATCAGGTCACCTAAAGTTGGACTTTTAAATATAGGAACTGAAGAAAACAAAGGTGATAATCTAAGGTTAGAGGCGTTTGATTTACTTGAAAAAGATACAAATATAAATTTTACTGGTAACATAGAACCCGATAGGATTCTAATGCGTAACGACATCGACGTGATAGTCAGTGATGGTTTCACCGGCAACATAATTTTAAAATCACTGGAAGGATGCAACTCTTTTTTTATGGGGAAAATTAAAGAAATATTCAGCCTGAATATGAAAACAAAATTAGGAGCTATGTTAATCAAGAATGAAATTAAAATTATTAAAAAAAGTATTAACTATAGAGAACATGGAGGAGCTTCGTTATTGGGTGCTAAAAAACCTGTATTCAAAGTCCATGGTAAATCAGACGCAGAAACTTTTAGGAATGCCATTAATAAATTTGGAACTTTTATCGCCAATAGATTAAAAACTGAATAGATCTACCTAAAACTGAATTTATTTTTTGTAAATTTCGAGGAAAGAGGAACACAGAAACGCGAGCATATCGGTTGTATATAAACAGTTTCCAGCACCGCATTGACTATGAAATTTGCAAAAAGAATCAGTTTGATGTGAGAAAATATTCCATATTTTTTTCTAAATAATACAAATCACTAATACAAACGATTCGTATGTCGTAAATCCATATCTTACAATAAATGATCTTATATCAACATTTATATAACTCTTTCATCGTGTATCCATTATTTGTTAATACTCTTACAAATTCTTCAGATACTAAAAGACAAAAAAAACCGATTTTGCTATGAAGAACAATATTAACTAAACGAAAACCAGAACCAGCTCTGTGCAATAGCTCATATGCATAAGGTTTACTCATGTTTATTGCATTTTCTTCCCCTATCATCATTCTATAAATAAACTTAGAGTATTCACTTTCCAGTTGTTTCATTACTTTTTCTTTTACACTATCACTTTCACTAGGATGATGAAAAGATACATTTACTGATTTTTGATCTTCGCTGCCGCCCATTAATACTCTAATGGATTCTTTAAATTCACATAATGAACCACTTTCATCTAAATTTTCACAACGCCCTCCGAAACTATTACCTACAAATCTGCCTATATTACAAGTTTTGTAATATTTTCCACCTATTTTGATTTTTCCAATAGGACTAATTGCATAACGTACAACACAAACTAAAGCACCAACACCGGGAATACTACAAATTGTACCAAAACCAGCTTTGGCTAAACCCGAAAGCTCATTAAATTTATCAATAAGACTTTCATTTTTGCTTTTATTTTTATTTTTGCCTTCACCTCCGCCTTTGTCGTTTTCTTTAACATCATTTTTATCTTCTAAATCTCCGTATTCCGTTATTTCAACAGTTTTCTTGCTACCTATTTTCTTGCTATCTACAAGTTGATCATCAGATACAAAAGCCCCGACAAAAGACTGACAACACATAATAACAGCTAAAATAGAAGATATTATTTTATTGTTTTTATTAATCTTCTTGCTATTTTTATTTTCACCTATTCCATTGCTTTCTTTTTTCATAAAGAAACCACCTGAAATCTCTCTTTCTCTCTCTCTCTCTCTCTCGAATTGAGAGAATTCATGAGAGATTTTATGAAGCTATTTTTCATAATTTTACCTCCTGATTTTAAAATATGAATCAGCAAAAATACTGATAAATTAATTATAGCATTTTGAATTTTGCTGTCAAACAAAATTATGCGAAGCATTTTAATGCGACACTATTTAGCGGCGACTTTGTCTCCGCAAGAGACAATCTAGAGCCGCATGTTTCTTTGGGTTTCACCCGTTTCTTTGCGCCAAAGAAATGGGTGAAAAAGAAATAAATTTTAATATGTTTAATTTAAATACTTAGAGATAAAAATTTATAAATATATCTTTTCAAAATTTTTAGTGTTATCTGTTTGACAACAAAATGCAAAATGCTATAATTAATTTATCAGTGTTTTAACTGATTTATATTTCAAGATCAGAGGAGGAAATGTTATGAAAAATAACTTCATAAAATCTCTCATGAATTCTCTCAATTCGAGAGAGAGAGAAAGAGAGAAAGAGAGAAAGAGAGAAAGAGAGAAAGAGAGAAAGAGAGAAAGAGAGAGAGAGAGGTCTTTCGGGGGTTTCTTTATGAAAAAAGAAAGCAATGGGATAGGTGAAAATAAAAATAGCAAGAAGATTAATAAAAACAATAAAATAATATCTTCTATTTTAGCTGTTATTATGTGTTGTCAGTCTTTTGTCGGGGCTTTTGTATCTGATGATCAACTTGTAGATAACAGGAAAACTGTTGAAATAATGGAAGGCAAAGATAATGATGTTAAAGAAAACGACAAAGGCGAAGATGAAGGCGGAAATGAAAATAAAATCAAAAATAAAAGTCTTATTGATAAATTTAATGAGCTTTCGGGTTTAGCCAAAGCTGGTTTTGGTACAATTTGTAGTATTCCCGGTGTTGGTGCTTTAGTTTGTGTTGTACGTTATGCAATTAGTCCTATTGGAAAAATCAAAATAGGTGGAAAATATTACAAAACTTGTAATATAGGCAGATTAGTAGATGAAGATGTTTTTAACGGAGGGCGTTGTGAAAATTTAGATGAAAGTGGTTCATTATGTGAATTTAAAGAATCCATTAGAAAATCCATGGGCGGCGGCGGAGAACAAAAATCAATACGTGTATCTTTTTGTCATCCTGGTGAAAGTGATAGTGCAAAAATTGGTGATGTAAAAAAAAAAGTAATGGAACAACTGGAAAGTGAATACTCTAAGTTTATTTATAGAATAATAACAAAGGAAAAAGTTGCAAAAAACATTACTACTAAATCTCGTCGTCATGCATATGAGCTATTGCGCCAAGCTGGTCCTGGTTTTCGTTTAGTTAATATTGTTATTAATGGCTACGGTATCCAGTTTTTTTTAGTACCTGAAGAATTGGTAGAAGTATTAAAAGGAAATGGATACACGATGGTTGAAGGGGTTGTGATTTGAGAGAGTGTCTTGGAAATAAATGCTTTGAGTAAAACGCAGAAATTGTTGCTTTACCGTATGTGCCCGCGACTGTCGAAAACAAGATTCCGGTGTTCGTTTGATTAGCATTTATTAGGGCCTGTTCCTACTATTTTAAATAATCGATTTTTGAATAATTTTTAAATTAAATAAGGCAAATTTTTGAAATAATACTGGCGTATTATGAAAAAATTTAACACAATTTAATATAAAAATTAACAAATGCGATTGTTTAACAATAGTAGGAACAGGCCCTAGTTCTTTAATGGTGCAAATATGCTGCACCTACCCGTCCTTGTGGAGCTAGTAGGCACATATTATATATTCAAATTACCCTTTTGACTCTTTAGATACCAAACTATTGATTAATTCATCTATGTCGCCATTGAGTATTTCTTCCAGACGATATATGGATAGACCTATTCTGTGATCAGTTACCCTATTCTGAGCATAGTTGTATGTTCTTATTCTCTCGGAACGATCACCGGTACCTACCTGTGTTTTTCTTTCTTCTGCCGTTGTTTGTTTTTGTTTATTTTTAGCTTGCTCCAACAATTTTGATTTTAAAATTTTCATGGCTCTTTCCTTATTTTTATATTGACTTCTCTCGTCTTGACATTCCACAACTAAACCTGTCGGGATGTGTGTTATTCTTATGGCAGATTCTGTTTTATTTACATGTTGTCCACCGGCTCCGCTTGCTCTAAAAGTATCAATATTCAAATCCGCATTGTTGACTTCAATCTTTGCATCTTCGGCTTCTAACAATACTGCGATGGTTACCGTTGAAGTATGAACTCTGCCGGAGGATTCGGTTTCCGGAACTCTTTGAACTCTATGTACTCCACTTTCATATTTAAGTCTTGAAAATGCACCTTTGCCGGATATTGTAAAACATATTTCTTTATATCCGCCAAGGCCGGTTTCGTGTGAGCTTATTATTTCTAATTTCCAATTTTTTCTTTGAGCATACATGGTGTACATTCTTAATAAAACAGCACAAAAAAGTGACGCCTCTTCTCCGCCGGTTCCGCCACGAATTTCAATTATTACAACATTTTCTTCGTCGTCCGAGTTTTTCGGACTTAAAAAAATTATAAGCTCCTCTTTAATTTTCTCTAATTCGGAATTTAAAATCTCCAATTCTTCTTCTGCCATTTTTTTTAATTCAACGTCTTCATCGTCCTTAATCAACAATTTTAATTTTTCTATTTCGTTACTTTTTTTTTTATAATCTTTATATTTTTCTACAATGGGAGCGTTTTTCTTAAAATCTTTCATCAAGGACGCATAATTCTCCGAATTTTCAAAAGAACCACCATAAATCTTTTCTTCTATTTCTTTAAAATCAGACTCTAATTTTTCTAAATTATCAAACATAAACCTCAATTCTACAACTTATTTTTAAATTTGTAAGACATATCCACTACTTTTTTCATAGTTGGAACAAGATACGCTTTTGCTGTTTCTATTTTTTCGTTATCTATTCCGTTAAAAATTAACATAGTAATAATGCATCTCAGAATTTCATCACCGTATGCATAAGAAACTGTCAAATGTTTAAACAGTTTTTCGGAGATTTTTTTATTTTTCTTGATCTTTAAAATTTCATTTATCCGAGGATTTATATTTTCTTTTATGAAATTTAAAAACTTCGGGTAATTTTCCGGTTCATTTTCTATTTTTGAATATTTTTCCTTAACCTCTGGGAAAATGCTACAAATTTTCTTCATGAATTTACTCGTATCGAACGCAGTGTTGTCCGTGTTGCCCGTGTCGTCATCATCCTCGCTAGTACCGTTATCAGAAGCAAATCTAAAAGATTTTAAAATTATATCCAAAAAATCATTTACGATTAATTCGTTTTCTTTTCTGGTATTATTTTCATCAAAAACCCAGGAAGATAAAATTCTTTCGCCGGTTAATAAACTTAGGTTTCTATTGTTTATAAGAATTCTATAATTTAAAACGGTACACTTATCGCCTGTTTTATTATTCAAGTTAAATTCTATTCCATCAGTACCGCTCGAAATAATTTCGACCTCCAAACCATTTTTCTCAATCTTGCCGATGAACAATTCCATAAAACACTCGCTAATTTTCTGCAAAACAGACCTCCAAAAAAATATACTTCACGCAGACCATATCCTTCAAATTCTAGTATAAGCAAAAATAAAATTCAAATAACATTGCAAAGTTTATTTTTTCCTTTTGCCATATTTTATTTCGTGTGAATAGGTTCTAGAATTCTTATCTTCATTCTTATCTAAAAACCAACTTTGCAAATGTAGTTCGTGTTAAACCAAAATTAGTGTTTCGTAAAAAATAACTAAAAAATAAATTTTATTGTTGAAAATTATATGCAATAAATATAAAATAATTACCATTGTTTAAAAATGGTGGGATTTGTTTTATGGATAAAAAATATTTTTGGCTTATGAAAGAAAAAGAAAATGACAAATATGGTCATATAAAACGTAAAGAATATGATAAAAATAACAAAAACAATAAAATTTATAATTTTTTTATAAAAAATTATGGTTTGAAAAGATTTCTTGTTTTTTGTTTATGCTTTATCATTTATTTTTTTAGTTTTAGTTTTGTTTTTGGATTTAATATAAATACAAGAGTTAAAAATAATTCTTCTTTTGTGATCGAAAATGACTCTGTTTTTGCAAAGAAAAACAACTCTAATCTTTCATTAAATAATAATTTTCTAAATAGCAATTTTCTTTTTTCGACAAAGAACAGTCCTCGTCTTGCAATTAGTAATTATGTAAAAGAAAAGTTTAATAGTATCAAATTAGGTAAGGATATCTCCTCTTTTGGAATCAACAAAAGCAGAACAACTACTTACAATGATATTGAAAATGCAAAAAAGATTTATTTTTGCGGAAATGAGTATTTTGTTGTAAATTCAGATACTCAAAATAGTGAGAATAATAAAAATATTGTTGAGGACAGCTTTTATATTATGGCCTCAAGGCCTTATTTGTGGTATCCGTTTGGTTTTTCTCCACCAAGTAAGAACAATGACAAAACAACTCCTCTAAATGTTTATCGAGATAGCTTGATTGAACGATATTTAAGTTTAAACTTAGCTGATGAAATTCTTACTCCTTCCCTTGAATCCGGATCTTATGTAATTTCTAAAATAGAGTATGGTTACCCAAAAGAAGATTTTAAACAAGGAGCGAATAATGATGGTTTCTATAGACTGCAAGAAAACATAAAGCTAAAAAAATTAGATGGGACGCCGGCAACTTCTTTATATAACGATTTTCTCAAAAATAATTCGGTAGATCTGTCTGCCATCATACCTTGTAATATAGTCACTACTTATTTTGGGTTTTATAACGCAGGAACAACCATTGATTTAAATAAAATTGAACAGAGCTCAGATTCCGAAGTTAGAAATATGCAATATACAATAAATAATAGGTTATTTTGGTTACCTACCATAATCTACGATGGAAACCAAGCTAATATTTCATGTCATCCATTATATGATTACAATAGCGAGAAAGAAAACAATACCGACATAAGTTATTATAAAAAGTTTTCTGTGTCTCCTACGGATATAAAGATTTTGACCAGAAATCCTGAAATAAATGATTTTTATGGAGTAAATCATATTAACAATCAAGGTGTAAGCAAATTAGATAACGAAAGTAAAATAGGCGCCACACAGGCCATATGCCCCGTATGCAAAATAGATTTAAATTCAATACTCCACATAGAAGATTCAAATACCCATAATATACTTACCATAAAAAAGCTTGTTCAAGAAAATAATAATTCGCAGAAAGACTATAGTTCGATTGTCAAAAATATTACTTTTGATGAGAATGGCTTAAAAATAGAGGTAGATCAAGATTTAGATACTATTCTGAGTGAAAACGAAAGTAAAAACAGAAAATATCTAAAAGTTCTATTAGACGATGGCAATAAATTTCATTTTATTGAACTTACAGACTCGAACATATATGAAGGTGTAAGTGGAGAAAACGAAAGAAAGAACTACGTTATTTCTAATTCTGAATTAAGTGATTTAGATAAAAACATCACCCAAATAAAAGTCTATTTAGGCGAAGACAACACAAATACAAACTTGAGTTCGATTAAAGATGATTATAAAGTAAAATATGTAACGGAAATTGCTAGTCAAGATAACGGCAATAATAACAATGGTAACGAAGATAATAATAATAATAATAATGGTAATGACAACAATGGTAACGAAAACAATAACAACGGCAATAACGGCAGCGATAACAATAATGATGACAACAACAATGATTTCACCTTTGATGTTTTGGATGATAAGACAGGAGTACGGGTACAAGGATATTTTCCAATCGGTTCCAAACTTGTTGTAGATCTAATTGAAAACGACAAAGAATATCTTAAAACCATAAAAAAGAACATAGACAACTTTGAAAGCATAGAAAGATTTAAAGCTTTTGAAATCAGTATATCAGATCCAAATGGCAATAAAATAAAAGATAACTTTGGCATCGCAATAGTTCATTTACCAATACCAAATGATTTTGAAATAAAAGATCTTGAAGCCAGATTTGTTTTACCGGAAGAAGACGAAGTAAAAAAAGGAAAAATCATGTTTGAAAATCAAAATAAGAAATATGTATTCGAAGTAACACATTTTTCGGCTTATGTTTTGATAGACAACAAAAACGATACAACAAACAATCCCCAAACCGGCAAAGAAATGCAATATAAATGCACAAACACTCTTTGCTTTGTGATTACCTTGTTTTGGTTGGGTATTATGTGTTTTAGTTTTGATAAAAATAAATTTGAAAAAGAGGTGACAAAAATATGAGTAATTTTGCTGTCATTAAAGTCAATTTTGCCGGGACCGGTGATATTGTTTGGAGAAAATTTAGTGAAAAAAGCGAAAAAGTGATTTCTGGTAGATTAGGTTTTAAAAAAGCTTTTGGCAAATCAGGTAGCGAAGTAATCGATTCAGAAGCTATGGGAAAAATGTATGGCGAACAACAAATTCTCAAAGGAAAAAAAGTGTTAGTTTGGTTAAAAAATAAAATTTACAAAAAAGATGAAGACATTACTGATTATTTTACTTATTCTGTGGCTGGGGTTTTAAAATTAGCCGGGGGTCTTAGAATTTTTGGATTGCTGAATTTAGGAGAATACAGTATGGATAGAATTGTAAAAATGGCCTCGGAAATAATAAAGAAAAAAATCAAAAATTTATTAAGCGAAAAAAAATACAAATTGGTTACACTATATATTAAAGGCCACAGCAGAGGAGGAGTTATTTCAAACGAATTTTCAAAAAAAATTTTTAAAGACGGAGATTTAAAAAAAAATATCCAAAAAGAAAAACTAAAAGTAGAATTAACTTTATTTGACCCTGTTCCCGGTCCATTTGAAAGTTTTAAAAAAAATGTATCGTTTTTTAAAGAAGAAAATCAACCAGATTCGAGTGTTATAATCTATCCTATTAATACGTTGTCACGCGCATTTAGAAATCAATTTCTGTATAATGCCAAAACTTATATACTGGTTTGCTCGATTGAAGATAGTTTTAAAACAGGAAAACTTAATGTTCATTCATCGGGGCTAAACACTTATGAACGACGAAATGGCAAAATGAAAAAGAAGCAATACACCTATGAAGAAGAAGAATACACAATTGGCAAATTAAAAGAATTGCCTGAGGGGATTTATTATTCAGAGAAATTTATATTAAAAAAAATAGAAAATATAAATGAAGCCAAAAATTTCTTGAAAAAATACGGACGCAAAATGGCAAGTTCACGTGCTTTATTTTTTAGAGATATTGTCATGCTGAAATGCAAAGAATACCATGAAGAAATATTGAATAAAGCAAGAAAATTTCCGGATGAAAACGGAGAAATTTTAAAATACTTTTTGGATACTTTTAGCGAAAATAAATCTTTTATAAGATTTATAAAGAAAATAAAAACAATTATTTCTAGGAAAACAAAAAATAAAGGCAAAGACGAAACTCAAAAGCTAAAAAATTATGAAGAAGTATATAAATTTTTATGTCGAAGTGATTTTACATCCTTGCTACTTCAGGAAATTAAAAAAATTTTTGAAGAAAATATAGGAAAAGAACTTGACAATCAAAAACCGGAAATCAACGATTTGGATTATGTTTAATATTTTTTGATAAATTAGAAAAATATTGGCGTTACAACAATAACTTAAGTAGAATTTATGATAAAGTATTGTTTTTTAAAACTACTTAATATACTATAACGTAGTATGGATGTTTAGCTCAGCTGGTAGAGCGTTCGCTTGACGTGCGAAAGGTCAGCGGTTCGAGCCCGTTAACATCCACCAGTATTTTTGTTATTATTTCATCAAAAAATAATATATTAATCACGCCTTGATGTCTCTGAATTGGTGCATTTTGTAGATTTGGTATAATGGTCATGGCGGAAGTTCAACCAAGGAGGGTTTATGCCGGTAGTTAGTATGAAAGCTTTGTTAGAGGCGGGGGTTCAGTTTGGTCATCAGACGAGAAGATGGAACCCTAAAATGTCAGAGTATATTTTTTTAAAACGTAATGGAATTCACATTATAGATTTGCAGAAAACTTCCAAATGTTTGGAAAGGGTTTATAATTATGTTGAATCGATTGCAAAGGATGATGGTGAGGTTTTGTTTGTCGGAACAAAAAGACAGGCAAAGGAGACCATAAAGGAAGAAGCGATAAGGGCTGGTTTGAATTATGTAAATGTCAGATGGCTCGGCGGAACTTTAACTAATTTTGACACGATAAAAAAAAGGATTTTGAAGTTAAATCAGCTTATTGGCATGAGTGCCGATGGTACTTTTGATTTGTTACCAAAGAAAGAAGTTGTTAAAATAAATAATCTTATAAATTGTCTTGAGAAATCTTTGGGTGGAATAAAAAATATGAAAGAAAAACCTTCGGCCATATTTTTTATTGACCCCATAAAAGATCGGATAGCCGTTAACGAAGCCAGAAAATTAAATATTCCTGTGATAGCTATTGCTGATACTAATTGTGACCCGGATTTGATCGACTATATTATACCGGCCAATGATGATGCTAACAGATCGATAAAATTAATTACCTTTCTGATGGCAAATGCCTACATTTCTGGTAAGGGTGGAAAAGTTAGTAGAATCGAATCCATCATCGGTATGGAAAATCAAAACAGAACGTTTTCTGAAAGCCAAGTCAAACCATTCGAAGAAGAAGGCAAAACAGAAATAAAGTCGGAATCAGAAGTAGGATCAGAAGTAGGATCAGAAGTAGGCTCGGAAACAAAAGAAATTAATCCCAAAAAGAAGTTTTTTCAAGAAGAGGTTGAAAAAGAAATTGAATCCGACGAAGAATTGCGCCAAAAGAAAGAAGAAGAAATTAAAACCGAAGAAAAAAACAATGGTGAGGTTGATTTATGAGTTTTACTTCAAATGACGTGAAAAATTTGCGTCAAAAAACCGGTTGTGGAATTATGGACTGTAAAGAAGCGTTAAAATTTTCCGATGGAAATTTGGAAGAGGCGATTGTATATCTGAGAAAAAAGGGACTTGCTTCTGCCAAAAAAAGACAGTCCAGGGCAACTTTAGAAGGTTTAACTTTTGCACTGTCTAAAGAAAATGCAGGAGTCATAATTGAAGTAAATTGCGAAACCGATTTCGTCGCAACTAATAAAGAATTTAAAGATTTTGTGATAATGTGCGCCGAAACTATAATTGATAATAATCCTAAAAACATAGATGAGTTGTTACTGTGTAAAACTTCAAGCGGAGAAATTATTGACGAAGTTTTAAAAAATAAGATAATGATTACCGGTGAGAATATTCAGATTAATCGTTTTGAACTTTTGCACGGCGCGACTCAGGGTTACATACATTTAGACGGGAAAATAGCTGTTCTTGTAAGTTTTTTGCCTAAAAAAAATGAATGTTGTGATGAGTGCAATGAAATTGTCAAAAACGTGGCAATGCATGTTGCTGCTACAGATCCGTTGTTTCTAGACAAAGATTCAATTCCTACTGAAACTATAGAAAGCGAAAAAAATATAGTAAAAGAACAACTTTCGAATAGTAATAAACCTAGACAAATTTTAGATAAAATTATCGAGGGAAGATTATCTAAATTTTATAAAGATGTTTGCCTATTGGAACAGCCCTATGTTAAGGACGCGAGTATCACTGTAAGAGAATATTTAGATAAAAATTTAAAGATCGAGATAAAGAAATTTGTTAGGTATGCAAGAGGGAAAAGTAATTAATTCTCTTCATATTGTTGATATTTTAAGCATAATGTGGTAGACTTAGATAGCGTTGGTTAGTTTTTGGGTTTAAAATATTAAGGAAGTGGTTTTTGTATGCAGGATACTAAAAAGAAGACAAGTCCTAAAGATAAGGCCGAGGTTAATACAAATAAGGAAGATTTTGTAAATACATATAATGAAAATATGCTGAAATTATTTAAGGCGAATAGCGTTGGTATTATTTCTGAAATAAGAAAACGCCAGTCTTATTTGAAACCTTCGACCAAAAGGAAACAGAAAATACAGGCAGCAAGAAGAAGAAAAAATAAATCGTTTAGGAATTCAGGAAGATAGAATTTGTTTTAGGTGAAGTTGTTTGGAAAGAAAACCGGAAAGTGGTCAAAACAATTCAGAACTCCGTGATTTTTTTTGCGAAACCAAGGAATTGTTCAGCAAGAGGCAGGAGTCTCTCAATCAAAAAAAGTTGGTTTCGATGCGCGAAACAATGAGGGAGATTTATAATACTCTCGAGGAACATGGTTATAATGGCATAAATCAACTTGTAGCTTATTTGTTATCTGAGGATCCAACATATATCACGTCTCACAAAAATGCCAGAAAAAACATAACGTCGTATGACAGAAACGAAATTTTGCAGGTAATTGTTGATTATTTTATAAGAAATTAAAATGCGTTAAGTTCAATGTTGGATGTCGGTTATGCGATACACTTTTTGTTTTTATTGGTTTTGCGCTTTCGTTTGTTGGTAAAAGTTACATTTTTGCATTTTTTAAATTTGTATTAAATGCTTGATTAATTTCGAAATATTTGATAAAATCTTCTGTGAATTTTTGTTGAATATGTTTGATTGTAATGAAAATTTGTATTTTTGGAATAATTAGTGGGTAACTGTTTACCAAAAATATATAAGAGAGGTTTGTTTTTATGGATTTATTAAAGATATTTTTTGGAAATTATAGCAAACGAGAACTTAGAAGAATCGACCCTATAGTTAAAAATGTACTTAATTTAGAACAGAAATATTTGAATATGTCGGATGAGGAATTGGTTTCTCAGACTGGCGTTTTGAAAAATAAGATCGAAGGCGGCATAAAATTGGATGAAATTTTGCCGGATGCTTTTGCCGTTTGCCGCGAAGCGTCTGATAGAATTTTAGGAATGAGGCATTATCCTGTGCAAATTATAGCAGGTATTGCTTTACACCAGGGAAGAATTGCGGAAATGAGAACCGGAGAGGGCAAAACATTGATGGCTACTTTGCCGGCTTATTTAAACGCTTTAACCGGTTTGGGCGTTCATATTGTAACCGTCAATGATTATCTAGCTAAACGTGATGCTAATGTCATGGGTAAAGTTTATGGGTTTTTGAATTTAAAGACCGGGTTAATAAATCATGATATGAATAAATCTGCAAGGAAAAATTCTTACGATTGCGATATCACTTATGCCACAAACAACGAATTGGGTTTTGACTATTTAAGAGATAATATGGTCTCGAAAAAAGAATATCGTGTACAAAGAGGCCAAAATTTTGCGATAATAGATGAAGTTGATTCTATTTTAATAGACGAGGCGCGTACTCCGTTAATAATTTCCGGCGAGGGTGATAAATCTACTGAACTTTACAGTGTTGTAGACAAATTCGTTCGGGGGCTTAGGGCTATTACAGTTACGGAAATCAATGCAAAAGAAGACAATGATGAGGAATTTTCTGATTATGACTACGTCATAGACGAAAAGGCTAAAACTGCGACTTTAACTCCAAAAGGTGTTGAAAAGTCGGAAGTTTATTTTAAATTGCAAAGTTTAACCGATCCTGAGAATATCACTTTGCAACACCATATTAATCAGGCGATTAAAGCGCACGGGACGATGAAACGCGATATCGATTATGTGGTTCAAAATGGCAAAGTAATGATAGTGGATGAGTTTACCGGGAGAATAATGCACGGCAGACGTTATAATGAAGGACTACACCAAGCGTTAGAAGCTAAAGAGTCTGTTAATGTAGAAAAAGAATCTAAAACGCTTGCGTCTATAACGTTTCAAAATTACTTTAGACTGTATAGTAAACTTTCCGGTATGACAGGGACAGGTATAACGGAAGAGGATGAATTTAGGGAAATATACAAATTAGACACCATCGCTATTCCGCCAAATAAGCCTGTTGTAAGGAAAGATATGCCGGATGTAATATATAAAACAGAAAGAGGAAAATTCAGTGCCATAATAAAAGAAATAGAAGAGGCAAATGCAAAAGGTCAGCCCGTTCTTGTTGGAACTTCTTCAATTGAAAAATCAGAAATTCTGAGCTCATTGCTTAAATCCAAAGGTATTAAGCACGAGGTTTTGAATGCTAAATATCACGAAAAAGAAGCTGAAATTATTGCCCAAGCAGGACAAAAATCGGCAATTACAATAGCTACTAATATGGCCGGACGAGGCACGGATATTATTTTGGGCGGTAACGCCGAGTATAAAGCCAAAGCAGAATTAAGACGTACAGGTATGTCACCGGAAATGATTCTCGAAGCTTGTGATGTTTCTCTTACGGATGATCAAGAAATCATAAATGCCAGGTTGCTTTACACCAAACTTTTAAGAGAATATAAAGAAGAATTGAAAAAATTTGGAGATGAAGTTAGAGAGGCTGGTGGGCTTTATATAATAGGCACAGAACGTCATGAATCTCGAAGAATTGATAATCAATTAAGGGGAAGATCTGGACGCCAAGGAGACCCGGGGCAAAGTAAATTTTTCCTTTCTCTAGAGGATGATTTAATGCGTATTTTCGGCGGAGAACGTTTAAACAGAATCATGACGAGATTTAATTATGACGAAGATACTCCTTTGGAAGCAGGAATATTGAGCAGAATTATTGAAAGCGCTCAGAAAAAAGTAGAAATGAGGAATTTTGCATCCCGTAAAAGCGTCCTTCAATTTGATGATGTTTTAAATCGTCAGCGCGAAATAGTTTATTCTCAAAGAAATCAAGTCTTAGACGGCGCTGATATTCATAATCAAATACAAAAAATAATTGCGAGTACTGTACGCAAAGTGGTCGGAAGATATCTCTTGTTGGCGGACGACAAAAAAAATTGGAATTTAGAAGGATTAAGAGATTATTATGTGGGTTGGGTTTTGAATGAAAATGATTTGAAATTTGACGAAGAGGAGCTTTCTAAACAAACTATTCAGAACATTACAGATATTATTACAGAAAAGTCGTTAATGTATTATGCAGAACAAGAAAAACTCTTAGGAGAAGATAAGTTAAAAGAAAACGAAAGAAGAATTTTAATTGGAAGTGTGGATAAAAATTGGATGGATCACATGGATAATATGGAAGAACTTAAGAGAGGAATTAATTTAAGGGCGTATGCTCAGAGAGATCCGGTTGTGGATTATAGACTTGAAGGTTTTGACATGTTTGATGAAATGATAGATTCTATAAAAGAAGAAGTGGTCAAATCGTTGCTGTTATTTAGGTTAAAAATAACTCAGGACGCATTTGAGGGTTTCCAAACTTTTTTGGATTGTGTAAGAAATGTAAGAAATAAAAATTTGTCGAACAATACCGATGTTTAGGATGATATGTTAGAAAATATTCCTCATGCGTTAATTTTAGAGTCTTGTAGGGGCTTCGGCATTCAAGAAGTCAAAGAGGTTTGCACCCAAATTTTGGGCAAGGAACATGAAAAAAAGATCAAAAAAAATATTCATCCTGATGTTTATTTTGTTTGCAAAAAAGAAAAAAACAGTGTTGGTATAAACGAAATCAGATTTTTAATTAGAGATTGTTTTTTAAACTCGTATGAAAGTGGAAAAAAAATTTATATAATTAAAAACTCCGATAAAATGACATTTCAAGCCCAAAATGCGCTTTTAAAAATATTGGAAGAGCCGCCGGAAAACGTTTACTTTATATTGTTATGTGAAAACCACAGAAATTTACTACCAACAATTATTTCCAGACTTTGTTTTTTAGATAAAGAAAACTTTGATATTAAAAGCAAAGACATAATCGATGAAAAAAGTTTAAAAAGCGAAAGTGAAATTCTTGATTTTGTAAAAGCAGTATCCGGAAACGACGACTATGAAATAATCAAAATTTTAAATAAATTTTCAAAAAACAGAGAAATACTTAAAAAATTTTTAATATCTTTGAAAATTAAAATTATAAGTTCTGAGTTAAGTTGTGATGAAAAATTAATAAATATTTGTGAAAAAATAAATTATGTAATAAAATTAATTGATCGGAATGTGAATTTAAGTTTGGCATTATGTTTAATTGTATGAAAGATTTTTGTTATTTTTTGTTCTAGGATAAGGAGAATGTTGAATTTTTCTGAGAGAGTAGCATCAGACTTGCTTAACATAAAGGCGGTTTTTTTAAGTCCTAAAGAACTTTTCACCTGGGCTAGTGGAATTAAGTCGCCAATTTATTGTGATAATCGTATAATATTATCTTATCCCAATGTAAGAAAAGAAATTGAATCTATGTTAACTTTGTCCGTAAAAATTAATTTTCCGAAGTGTGAATTTTTGATTGGCACGAGCACTGCCGGTATACCACATGCGGCCATAATGGCCGATATGTTGAATTTACCAATGGCATATGTAAGAAATGCCGAAAAATCTCATGGTAGAAGAAATATGATAGAGGGCAAAATACAACCTCAAACGAAAGCGGTTGTCGTGGAAGATTTAATCTCCACCGGAGTCTCGTCCTTAAATGTTGTCAAAACTTTAAAAGACAGCAACATAAATGTTTTAGGTGTTATTTCAATTTTTGATTACAACCTGAAAATAAGCAAAGCTAATTTTGAAAAAAACAGTACTGTTAATTTTTCACTAACCAATTACGACATTTTGATTAATTTGGCTTACGAGAGAAGTATAATAGATGACAACGGTTTAGAAACTTTAAAAGCATTCAGAGAAAAACTGGAAAACAGTGTGCAAAATTAGGTTTATGAAAGTTGCCTTCGGGTTGGCAAAGATAGCTTATGAGTTTGGAGAGGTACCGATCGGTGCTGTCGTGGTTCGCAAAAATAGAATCATAGGGGCTGGATTAAATCTAAAAGAAACAAATAAAAACCCGACACATCATGCAGAAATTTTGGCAATAAGTTCCGCGTGTAAGCGTTTGTCTCTTTGGAGATTAACAGAATGCGACATTTATACAACATTAGAACCATGCACTATGTGCATAGGGGCGATAATTGATGCTAGAATTTCAAATTTGATTTATGCGGCATCATATAGCGGCAAGAACAACAAATTGCCTTTGGAAAATCTTTTTGGCAATCACAAAATAGACATTACATCAGGAATACTAAAAGACGAATGCTCGAAACTTATTTCTGGCTTTTTTAATGAATTAAGGTTAAAAACGAATTGATTTCTCGCGCACTAACAATTTTTATTAGACTTCCCACATCACTGTCTTTTAAGCATTTTATTAACCCCTCGGGCATTGCGAAATAAATATATAAGTGAATACTATTTAACTATAATAGAAAAAATAAAGTACCCAAAATGTGGCGTAAAAGAAAAAACAAAAAGTGGATTTGTACTTAAAAAACAAAGATATTACGGCAGCAATACTTAAAAGAGCTTCTAAACTAATTCTTATTAAACTCGAACTATTATTTTCTTTGCTTTTGATGTCTTCTTCTTCTTCTTCTTCTTTTTCTTTTTCTTTTTCTTTTTCTTTTTCTTTTTCTTCAGACCCATCTGCAGCTGGATTATTATCAATGCCCTCATATGGCACAAATCCACTATTATCCGAATTTGGATTGGCCCCGACAAAAGACCGACAACACATAATAACAGCTAAAATAGAAGATATTATCTTATTATTTTTATTATTATTTATTTTTTCCTTTTTCATAGAGAGACCCCCCTGAGAGACCTCTCTCTCTCTCTCTCTCTCTCTCTCTCTCTCGAATCAAGAGAATTAGTAAGAAATTTAATAAACTTATTTTTCATAATTTTACCTCCAAAAGTGCCGACAAACACGGATTATAGCATTTTGAATTTTGTTGTCAAACAGAAATTATGCGAAGCATTTTACATGCACATTACTTAGCGGCGACTTTGTCTCCGCAGGAGACAACTTAAAACCGCGATTTCTTTGGGTTTCACCCGTTTCTTTGCGCCAAAGAAATGGGTGAAAGAGAAATAAATTTTAATATGTTTAATTTAAATACTTAGAGATAAAAATTTATAAATATATCTTTTTAAAATTTTTCGTGTTATTTGTTTGACAAAAAATACTCAAGATATTACAATTACCTTGTCAGCATTCATGTTGATTTATATTTTAATATCAGGAGGAAAAGTTATGAAAAATAACTTCATAAAATCTCTCATGAATTCTCTCAATTCGAGAGAGAGAGAGAGAGAGAGAGAGAGAGAGGTCTCTCAGGGGGGTCTCTCTATGAAAAAGGAAAAAATAAATAATAATAAAAATAATAAGATAATTTCTTTTATTTTAGCTATTGTTATGTGTTGTCGGTCTTTTGTTGGGGCTGTTCCTTTAAATACAGATGGTAAAGTTAATGTTGCTGAGCCAGTAAGTGATGATATGGGAATCGATGATATTTTAGATGATATTTTATTTGAATACGTTCCTATATCTGAATATAAAGGCGAAAAATGTGAAAAACTTGCTTTTGATTTTTCATTTAACCAAGCTATTTTTGATTTTGCAATATCTGCAATATTTGCAATATCTTCTTTTTTTCTTAAGACTATTAATGATAAAATTGATGAAAGTGGTATTTATCAAGATATTCGTGGTGATAAAGTTGATTTAGGATATTCAGTTATTGGTCTTCTCCCTTCCAGTTCAAGACCAATTGCTGATTTTTACCCTTTCTATGGTTCTGATAAAAAAAGCGTGGCCGATTTAAAACCAATAAAAATTAATTTACCGAAAGGTTTTATAGCTAACAGGGTACTTTCAGATGTTTTAACTTTAAGAAAGAGACGTAACGGCGGTTCAGATGATTATACAGATATGCTTGCCCATGCGATATATAGTAGTCAGGAGGAGTATAATAATTTATATGAGTGGGCAGTTGAAGATTTGAATAAGTCGAATAAGCAATCACCACGTGGTTTTCATGTAACTAACGCTTACATTACATTAGAGTGTGAGGATGAGGATAGTACAGAGGGTAGTAAGAAGGATTATATTAATCTCTTTTTATCGTCAAAATTTTTTTTAATGCTTAAAGAATGTAGTAGGTCAATGTCTGAAGAACATGGTTTTATAAATATTGAACTTAAGGAAGACAGAAGGGAAACATCTAGATAGATTCCTCCCTAAACTTCGTTTTTTATAAAGATTAAAAATCAAAAAAATCCTCACATACACAAAGTATGTTCCGGTGTTTTTTGATTTATTTTTAAAAATACTCGTTTGGAAGAAATCTAAAGAAATGTCTAAAGAAATGTCTAAAGAAATGTCTAAAGAAATGTCTAAAGAAATGGGTGAAAGAAAATAAATTGTTTTTAATTTAAATAGATGGGTACGGAAGAAATAAACTTTATAAAATATTTAACAAATACTTAAAGATAAAATTTATAGATTGGTATTTTATGTAAAATAATTTTTATATATGGATGACCTTGAAGCTGAAATCTTTACCAGAAACCAAGAAGATAACTGGCTTCAAAGTTTATTATTTGACTTAATAAATAAACGTTATAATTCAAAGCTTCCAACTATCTTTTCTAGCAATTACTCCCTTAATGAGCTAATAAATCAGCGTTAACTATCAAAAAGAACAATTAGCAGAATTACAGAGATGACAAAAGGAGCTGTCATGAAGATAGAAGGAAAAGATCTTAGAAATAGCATAAATACTGAAGATTTGGGTTTTTAAAATTTTACTAATTCATCAGAAACTCACAGAACAAAGATAAAAAGATCGTGAGTTTCATCAATTTACGTTGATTTAAAGATATGTAAGAAAACCTTCAATTCCCAACTTTCATAAGGCTCAGAGAGCTTGGAAAGGCAGTTAGTTACAACTAATTTGCCATAAACATTCACTTTACTTTAGAGCTATTTTTGTAGTATAATATTAATGTGACTTAAATTAAAAAAGTTACTATAAGGAGCTCAAACATGAGTAAAAAATTAGATAAGATCTATATGAGAAACGATTTAATGTTTAAAAGGGTTCTTGGCGATGATCGTACTAAAGATACTATTTTAAGAAGTTTTCTAAAAGCAGCTCTGAAGCTCACTGATGAAGATTTAATAAAGATTGAATTAATTGAAAATGAAAATGAAGATGAAATTGAAGATGAAATTGAAGATGATCTATCAGAAATAACAATTGGAGATCCTGCTTCAAAAGTAGATAAAGCAAGAATCAAGGTAACAACAAACAAAAAAGAAAAATATCAAAAAGAATTCGATAAACTAGGAATTGTAGATATAAAATGTACTACCAAAACAGGTAAAATTATTATAATTGAGCTTCAAGTTGAAGAAGATATTACCATGCGGGAAAGAGTTCTTTATTCAAATGCAAAAAGACTTGTAGATCAGTTAAATATGGGTGACCCTTATTCAAATCTTAAACAAGTTATATCCATTGTAATATCTATCGATCACGTTATTATTAACGAATGTAAAGGTTATAAATATTGTTTCAAAATGATAGACGAAGAGCATAATATTAAATTAAATGACCTAATGAAAATACTTTTTCTAGAATTTAAGAGAATCACAGAAGATCTAAAAACCACTGACAAAGATTTAATTACATGGCTTAAATTTATAGGTTCAAAAGATGAGGAGGAGATGAAAATGCTAGCAAGCACAAATTCAGCAGTAGCAGAAGCTTTCGATCTATACAAAAAATTAAACGCAGACCAAAAGTTTAGAATGAGAGCTACAGACGTAGAATTAGCCAAAAGAAAACAAATTTCAAGAATAGCAGATGCTGAAGCGAGAGGTAGAGTAGAAGGTAGAGTAGAAGGTAGAGTAGAAGGCGAAGTCATAGGGATACAAAAAGGCGAAGCCATAGGTATGCAAAAAGGGAAGTTTGAGATAGCTAAAAACGCTATACAGGATGGTTTTACACCAATACAAATTTCAAGAATAACAGGCCTCTCAATCCAACAAATAGAAGAATTACGGTAAACGCTTACAAAAGTTAATAGAAAATATCACTTATTAATTTAGGTGATATTTTTATTTGTTTTAAGTTTAATAATTAACTTTGCTATTAATGTTAGCAAAGTTTTTATTTTATATTTATAAATAATCTAACTAATTTTATTTTATTTAAACTTTAGGAGGCAACCATATGTCAATAAAAGAAGTCAAAGAATTCTTAAATCAATCTTATAAGATAGAAAAACGCATAGATAGCAAGTTAGAACAAATCAAAACATTAAAAATTTTAGCAGAAAAAGTAAATTCTGTTTTCAGTGATATGCCCAAGAACCCTGTAATGAATCCTCATATTATGGAAGAAACAATCAGTAAATTAGAGCCTGTTCCCACTAAAAAAAAATAAACAAAAAATACTATAATAAAATAGATGGAAATAACAGAAGAAGGATATGAAAAAATTAAAAATTTATTGCCTGTACAAAGAGGTAATGTGGCAGTAAACAATCTGGTGTTTATAAATGCATTACTGTATATCTGTGAAAACGGCTGTAAATGGAGGAAACTGCCGTCTGAATTTGGAAATTGGCACGTGATATACAAGCGTTTTAGGCGTTGGGTTGAGGTCGGTATTATTGAAAAATTATTTAGAGAATTGCACGTACAAAATGTTCTTAAACTTAATCCCGAAGCTTTATTTATGGATTCTAGAAACGTCATGGAAGACTTCTTATGGAAACGGTAGATAAACCTGATAACTAATACCTTTAGTTATGGACAGAGCTTATGAAGATGATCTTACTCGATATACTGCTCAAATACTTAATTTTAGTCCTATTGTGCCTCCTAAGAAAAATCGTAAAAAACCTTGGGAATACGATAAAACTCTCTATAAAAGGCGTAATGAAATTGAACGTCTTTTTCGACGAATTTGTGGATTTCGTCGTATATTTTGTAGATTTGAAAAATTAGATATTATGTTCATTGGATTTATACAACTCGCTCTTGTTTTTGTATCAATTTTTTAGTGGGAACGGGCTCTAGTTAGGTTGTTTTTGGGCGAGTTGGTAATGTAACTAAAGTTTCAGCAAATCTATCTTTTTTTCGATCACGATTTGCATCAGGGCCATTCTGATTTTTACACCATTTTCGACTTGCTCTGATATTCTGGATTTGTTATGTTCAAAGATTTTTTGGGTTATTTCCATGCCTATGTTACATGGTCCGGGATGCATTATTATGGCCTCGTTTTTTAAAAACAGAACATTTTCGGAATTCAATCCATAAAATTTATTATAGTTTTTCGCATTAAATAACAACTTATGTCGTTCGTGTTGAATTCTCAAAAGCATTATCACGTCACAAACGGGCAATATTTTCTTGAATTCTACATAACAATCATCTTTGATGTCGATTAACTCCGGCGGCCCACTAATTAAGACTTTAATTCCAAATTTTTTCATAATTCGCCTTGCACTCATGGCGACACGTGAATGTTTGACATCACCTATAATTCCAACTGTCAAACCACTTAAAGAACCAAATTCTTTCTTAATTGTATAAAGATCGAGTAAAAGCTGTGTCGGATGAGAACTTATGCCGTCACCTGCGTTTATAATTGGCGCGTTTAAATTGATTTTTTTATAATACTCATCTTCTTTGTGCCTTATTACAAACAAATCTACGCCAAAACTTTCGAAAGTTTTAATTGTTTGAATAAAAGTTTCGCCTTTTTGCATAGAAGAAAACTCGGGTGTAAAAGATACGGATTTCATATCCATTTTTGCTTGCGCGATTTTAAAACTGAAATGAGTTCTTGTAGAAGGTTCGAAAAAAAGGTTTGCAACAATCTTATCCGGATAACTCTTAAACTCATTACGATCCGCAAGTTCGAAAATTTCATATATCATGGACATATTATCGTTTTCAAAACTTTTAATAATCTTCACCACCATTTAGCTTTAGTATACCAATCAAATTTCATCATTCCAAACGGGTGACATTTTTCTAAGTTTTTTCACTATCTCATTGATTTTGCTCACAATATATTTAACCTCTTCGAAAGTGTTATTTACACCTAACGACAATCTGACAGAAGAATGTGCGAGTGATGCCCCTACGCCAATCGAAAGCAAAACATGACTGGGTTCTAGAGATTCTGACGTACAAGCAGAGCCTGTTGAGGCCATAATTTTGTTGTTATCTAAATGTAAAACAATCCCCTCCCCTTCGATTCCTTCAAACGAAAAATTTAAAATATTCGGTATTTTTTTATTAATATTTCCATTTAATTTGGACTTCTTAATTTTTAATAAATTAGTCACTATATATTCTTGAAATTTGTTTAATTTCTCATTCTCTTTTTCCATATTTTTAATTGAAATTTCTAAAGCCTTGGTCATGCCAACGATTGCCGCAACATTTTCCGTACCGGCTCTTAATTTTTTTTCTTGTGAACCTCCGTCCATAAAAGCACCAATTTTTACGTTTTCTTCTATGTAAAGTCCACCTATACCTTTAGGACCATTAAATTTATGAGATGAAAAAGAAAGCATATCAACATTCAATTTTTTTATATCGATATCTATATGGCCAACAGCCTGAACGGCATCGGTGTGAAATAAAATACCATGCTTTTTGCAAATGTTCGCAATTTCTTCAATAGGTTGCACCGCTCCTATTTCGTTATTTACGAAAATAATACTGACTAATTTCGCATTGTTGATATTTTTATTAAAATCCTCAAAATCAATAATTCCATCTTTGCATACTTTTGTATAGTAAACATCATGACCATTATTTTCCAATACCTTGGCACAATTTAAAACAGAATGATGTTCTATGCAAGATGTCAAAAAACCACCTTTAATTTCTTGTCGAATCTCGATTCCTTTTTTGACCGCCCAATTGTTTGACTCACTGCCTCCGGAAGTAAAATATATTTCTTTGGGTTTTGCCTTCAAACAATTTGCTATTATTTCTCTACATTCCTCGATTTTACTTCTACATTTTCTTCCAAAAGAATATATGCTAGAAGCATTTCCGTAGTCTTCTTTCATAAACGGCATCATGGCATCCAGAACTTCCGGAAGAATGGGCGTGGTTGCCGCGTTATCGGCATAAATAATGTCCCGCAAATAAGTCACCTTGCATTTATTTAAAAAATAACTTTTACTACTACTATATCATACTTGATATTAAATCCGAATAAAATATAAATAATATCTGTCAGTTTCGAATTATAAATTAGGATAAAATAATATGTCTGATGTGAGTGTTCTTGGAAGTGGTCGTTGGGGTTCATTTATAGCCTGGTATCTTAATAAAGTTAAACACAAAGTCACGCTTTGGGGCAAGGCAGAAACAAAGGAAATATCTACTCTGATCAAAAATAGAAATAATGGGGTTGTTTTTTTCGAAGAAAAAATAAAAATAACTTCTGGTTTGGAGTCCGCATTAAGATCTGAGTATATAATTATATCAATAAATGCTCAGAATTTGAGGAGTTTTTTTGTTGATTTAGTGGGTGACATTTACGTCAAAAATGGTTTTTTTAAAATTTTAGCAAAAAAGAAAATAATTTTATGTATGAAAGGCATAGAAAAAGATTCTGGGAAAAGACTTACGGAAATAGTTAAAGAATTTTTGCCGGAAAATGACAATGTTGCAATATGGGTTGGGCCCGGTCATGTTATGTCTTTGATGAGCGGGGTACCGACGTGCATGGTTATAGATTCAACTAATGAAAATTACAAAAAAGAGCTGTTGAAATTATTTACAAGTAACTTGATAAAATGTTTTTGTGGCGTAGATCTGGTCGGAAACGAGATAGGCGCGGCCGCCAAAAATGTTTTGGGAATTGCGGCCGGCATCCTAGATGCCCTTGGCATGCAAGCCTTAAAAGGTGCTTTAATGGCCAGAGGATCTTTGGAAATATCAAAATTAATTTCTGCCTTGGGCGGAAAAAAAGAATCTGCATATGGTTTGTGCCATCTGGGAGATTATGAAGCTACTCTATTCTCTAAAGAAAGCAACAATAGACGCTACGGCGAAACGATCGTTACCGAAGAAAGTGTTGATTTTGTTGCCGAAGGAGTAGGAACTTCCGAAGCTATCAACAATTTGTCCGAAAAATATAATTTGAATTTGCCCATATGCAAAGAAATATACAGAATAGTAAATTCCATATCAACGCCAAAAGAATCTATTAGAAAACTTTTTTCAATCGAAAGTGAATACGAAATATAGAAATTGATTGAAAAAATCAAATTCAATTGTTAGACTGAGGTCTGTGTTATTATTTTTGGGAATTTATTAAGCTAGGAGAGTGCTTTTATATCATCAAGGGGAGTGTTTTGTTATGATATGGCGTCAAGCACCTAAAATTATGCTTGATTTTCTTATATATTTGAAAAACGTCAGGGGTAAATCCGACAATACTGTTTTGGAATATTTTTTTGATTTGAGAACGTTTTTCAGGTATTTAAAATTTAAAGATATTAAGGATAAGAACATTAAATTCGATAGTATCTCTATAGATTATGTCGACATAGAAACAATTAAAAAAATAGATGTTGTGGAAGTTTTGGAATACATGAGTTTTCTGGCTGAAAATAAAAACAATAATTCAAATACTCGTTCCAGAAAAACTTCAAGTTTGAGATCTTTTTTTAAATATCTGGGTAAAAATATAAAAATACTTGAAGAAAATCCCATGGAAGAAGTAGGTTCGCCAAAGAAAAAAAAATCTATTCCTAAATTTTTAGATCTGGAACAATCTAAAAAGTTGTTGGAATGCATAAATAAAAATTCAAATAAAAATTCCACGAGGGATTTCTGCATAATCACGTTTTTCCTAAATTGCGGAATGAGACTCTCAGAACTTGTCGGAATTAATATATCAGATATAAAAGATGATGGTTCGCTAAAGATAACGGGAAAAGGCAATAAAGAAAGAATAATTTACTTAAACGAAGCATGTAAAGTGGCCCTGAATGCGTATTTACACGTGAGGGTTCTGCCGAACAATAAAGACAAAAATGCTCTTTTTACAAGTAGGAACAGAAGAAGAATAAGCGTAAAAACCATTCAACATCTTACCAAAAAATACTTTACGATGTCCGGACTTGAAGATAAGGGTTTTTCAGTGCATAAACTAAGGCACACGGCAGCGACGCTAATGTATTATGCGGGCATTGATATCAAAATTTTGAAAGAGATCTTAGGTCACGAACACATAAATACAACCGAAATTTACACCCATACATCGGACAAACAATTGAAGGATGCCGTTGAACTAAATCCATTGTCTAACGTAGCTTTTATTAATTTAGCTGATTTTGTTGCTCAGACCTCGCACGATACGAAAGAATAATCTCTTTTTCGTTGAAATAATATCTTTTATTTTCTATTTCCTGATAATTTTCGTGACCTTTGCCACACAAAACAATAACATCTCCACTCCGAGCATTTTTCATGCAATATTCTATAGCCTTAGCCCTATCTTTTATTATCTTGTATTTGCCTTTTGTTTTTTTAATTCCTACCTCAATATCTTCGATTATGTTTTCGATTGATTCCGTGCGTGGATTATCTGAAGTTATTATTGTCAAATCGCTTAATTTTCCTGAAATTTCTCCCATACCAAATCTGCGCTCACGTGATCTGTTTCCGCCCGCACCAAATAAAGTTACTAGTCTCTTTGGCTTATATTCTAATAAAGAGGATAGTATATTCTTCATGCTATCATAATTGTGAGCATAGTCAATTATTATTTTATAATTCTCCGATATAACGACTTCCGCCCTGCCTAAAACCCTAAAACCTCTCAAGGCTTTTTTTAGAATTTCATGATCCAAACCTATTTTCTGACAAACACAATAAGCTGCCAAGAAATTATAGACATTAAATTTGCCTAAAATTCCTATTTTATAAATATTTTTGTTTATATTAAATTCAGTACATATTTCACTTTCATTCAAAATAAACTTAATATTTTTGGCGCGTATTTCACCTTTTTCTATTCCGAAACTGATAGTATTTTTAGATCTGGTTTTCTTTTTTATTTCATTAAAACATTTCTCGTCTTCATTAATGATTGAATTTTCGGTATTTTCGAACAAAATTAATTTTGAATTGAAATAATCCTCAATATTCTCGTGTTCCCCGTTTCCTATGTGATCTTTTGAAAAATTTGTAAATACAGATATAAAAAAACTAATCCCGAATAACCTATACTGTTTCAAACCTATTGATGATGCTTCGATTACTGCAAATTTATAGTTTTTATCGACTAGTAATCTAAACGTTCTATGCAATTCATATGAATCGGGAGTTGTGTTTTCAGTTTTAATGATTGAATCAATTAACGTAATTCCTAAAGTCCCTATGACGGCACTACATCCCGATTTGTTGTAATTTAAACACGAATTGATCATCGCCGCCGTAGTTGTTTTGCCTTTAGTACCTGTTATAGCTATTATTTTCAATCTTTCCGCCGGATTACCAAAAAAATTAGCACTAACTACGGCAAGTGCTTTTTTGGAGTTTGTTACTAAAATGTAATTCCGGCAATCAAAAGGCTTTTCACCAATTATAACCAAAGCGCCTTTTTCTAATGCCTTATCAACAAAATCATGACCGTCAAAATTCACGCCTTTTATGCATACAAACAAGCAACCATTCAAATTTTTATCTCTTGTATCACGAACAATATTTTTTATATCTAAATTAAGATCCAAATTTGATGAAATTATATCCAGATTTCTAAGAATTTTTTTTATGTACAAAAGTCACCTATTTTCAAAAAATATCAAACGCTTATGTAAGACTAGATTTTGTTAGCACTTCCTAATAAATTTATTTTATGTTTTATTATTTTTGTTATTGCGCTTCTTGCTGTTTTAAGAAAATCTCTTGGATCAAAATTTTTTGGATTCTGAGCAACAAATTCTCTTATTGCCAAAATAAATTCCAAACGAATATCAGTATCTATATTAACTTTGCATATTGATGTTTTAGAGGCTTTTCTTAGGATATCTTCTGTTATTCCAAAAGCACCTCCTAAATCAACATTGTATTCTTTAAATTTTTCTATGACTTCAGATTTAACGGTCGATGCGCCATGCAAAACCAAAGGAAAACCCGGGAGAAGTCTACCTATTTTATTTATTATATCAAATCTTAAATTCGGGTAAGAGCCCTTTGGAAATTTATAAGCTCCATGGCTAGTTCCTACAGCAATTGCAAGAGAGTCTATTTTTGTGAGATTCACAAATTCCCTGGCTTGTTCTGCATCGGTATACATTTGATCGGTATTGTTATTAATTGAATTAGAACCCTCAAAACCCAGCAGTTGACCTAGTTCGGCTTCCACGCTTACATCGAATCTTTTGGCATAATCAACAACTTTTTTTGTTAAACTAATGTTTTCTTCAAAACTTAACTTTGATGCATCTATCATAACAGACGTAAAACCATCATCTATGCATTCTTTGCAAATTTCAAAAGATGCGCCGTGATCCAAATGAATAGATGCCGTCAAACCGTATTCTTTTATTGCGATTTTTATTATTTCAATTAAAAATCTGTTTCCGGCATATTTTTTCGCTCCCTCGGATATCTGAAAAATAACAGGCGATTTAAGTTCGCAACAAGCCTGAGATATTCCCTGAATGGTTTCCATATTGCATACATTGAATGCCCCGATTGCATATTTATGTTTAAAAGCGTCCAAAAGCAATTCTTTAGTTCTAACTAATCCCATCAATACCTCCATAAATCTAGAAATATATTCGAATTGTATTCAATAAATAATTAGTTTTCAATTTATATAGCAATTCTATTATGAATTAGATCTCATTTGCACGAAATAAAGAATCGAAAATGAACACTCAAGGCGAAGATAAAAGAAATATACATTCTACTACCGGCAAAACACGGTGAACTGGAACACAAAAATTCATGCGATGATTATATCTCATCATCTGCTACATCAGACTCTCTTACTATTTCTGATAAACACGGCGCCAGCTCCTGAGAAATAAGAAAAAAAATCATACCACCATCTTCACCTTCAATTAAAACTCCAACGCAAGCATTAACCAGACGAAATTCAGGACTGTTTTTCTGTTTCTTCAATAAATCACATGCATGTGTCACAATACCTTCAATGGTTAGTTTAACACCATTAATTTCAAGATAATTTAAAAAATAATCCCCGCCTTTAATAATTGCGACAATAAATTTAGAATAATTACTTAATTTTTCGATTTCTTTTTCGCGACTAGACTTAATCTTTACTTTCAAAAAAAATTCACTTTCACCTGGTGAAATTTTAGGTGAAATTTTACTTGAAAAATCAAATATTCCCCCATGACTTGCTATGCTGACAACTAAATTCTCAAAACCTTCACCATTTTCGGTTTCTTCTCCTATATTGTGAGTGAAATAATTTAAACCTCCAATTTCGACCTCTCCAGGACCAGTTTTAGGTTCAGTTACCTCAGGAGATTCAGCATTAGGTTCAACTACTTTAGATTTAATTGCATTATATATAACTAAAGCACCAACGCCTAAGACACTAATGCCAGCAATAGTTTTAGCTAAAATTGAAAGCCATTTAGATTTATCAATCGCATCGCCCTTTTTACTTTCATCTTTATTTTCATTTTCATCTTTGTCTTCCGTTATTTCAACAGTTTCCTTGCTATCCATTTCTTTGATATCTACAGGTTGACTATCAGGTTTAACAGCCCCAACCAAAGACTGACAACACATAGCAACAGCTAAAATAGAAGATATTATCTTATTATTTTTATTAATCTTCTTGCTATTTTTATTTTCACCTATTCCATTGCTTTCTTTTTTCATAAAGAAACCCCCGAGAGACCTCTCTCTCTCTCTCTCTCTCTCTCTCTCGAATTGAGAGAATTCATGAGAGATTTGATAAATTTATTTTTCATAACCTTTCCTCCTGATTTTAAAATATGAATTAGTAAAAATACTGATAAATTAATTATAGCATTTTGAATTTTGCTGTCAAACAAAATTATGCGAAGCATTTTAATGCGACACTATTTAGCGGCGACTTTGTCTCCGCAGGAGACAACTTAGAGCCGCATGTTTCTTTGGGTTTCACCCGTTTCTTTGCGCCAAAGAAATGGGTGAAAAAGAAATAAATTTTAATATGTTTAATTTAAATACTTAGAGATAAAAATTTATAAATATATCTTTTCAAAATTTTTAGTGTTATCTGTTTGACAACAAAATGCAAAATGCTATAATTAATTTATCAGTATTTTTACTAATTCATATTTTAAAATCAGGAGGAAAGGTTATGAAAAATAAGTTTATTAAATCTCTCATGAATTCTCTCAATTCGAGAGAGAGAAAGAGAGAGGTCTCTCAGGGGTTTCTTTATGAAAAAAGAAAGCAATGGAATAGGTGAAAATAAAAATAGCAAGAAGATTAATAAAAATAATAAGATAATTTCTTCTATTTTAGCTGTTATTATGTGTTGTCAGCCACTTGTTGGGGCTGTTGTATCTGATGGTCAACTTGTTGTAGATAGCAAGGAAACTGTTGGAGCAACGAAATGCGGGGATGACGTTAAAGCATCGGAAGATAAAAAAGTATTGGAAGATAAAAATGATGTTGAAGAAAACGACGAAGACGAAGGTGAAGGTGAAGACGAAAACGAAGATGAAAGCAAAAATAGAAGTTTTTTAGTTGAAGCTATTATTGGTATTGGTGCGAGTGCTCTCGCTGTTGGTACTTTAATTGCTGTTGTACGACAACGTGCTAAACGTAGTTCTGGAACTGCCGAATTAAATGAAAAAGAAAAAGAAGAAAAAGAAGAAAAAGAAGAAAAAGAAAAGGAAGAAAAAAAAGAAATTAAGACCGAAAAAAAAGATATAAAAGAAAATACGGAAGAAGATATGGAAGAAGATATGGGTGATGATTCGAGTATTGAAACTGAAACTGTCGAAATTGGAGGTAAAAGATATCCAACTGTTAAAATTGGAGGTAAAAGATATCCAACTGTTAAAATTGGAGGTATAGGATATTTTCCAACTAATGATTTAGTCGAAAATATTATTATTTTTAATGATTTAATGGTTGGTTATAACGGTGTTAGTATTAATGGAATATATGGTTTTTGTCGTCGAATTGGACTTAGAGGACTCGGTAGTTTTGATCCTTCAAATGGACAACTTATAAGAAAGTATGGGTTTTTGAAAGTAAATGTTAAGTCTGGTTACGAAAATAAAATCAAAGAATTAAGTGGTTATTCTAAATTTATTGTTGAAATTATTAGAGGTGGTGACTCTTTATCAGAATATTTTAGAAGTAAAGACGTTGACGTAAATAATCCAAGGAGTGTTTTATTACATGCATGTAAGTTATTGGAGAAATGCGGTCCTGACTTTTATCTGGCTAATGCTTGCGTTGGATTTGCATTTGGGAACAATATGTTTTTTCTTATTCCTGCTGAGCTGGCGAAGTTTTTGCGCTTTGTAGGTTTTCTCTCTTCTGTTTAATTCAAACCTATTAAAAGGAATTTCTTGAAAACACATAATTTAAAGTTATGAAGACGGTCTTCCTCAGAACGTTTTCTTTAGATCATACGTTCTTTAAAGAAACTAAGTTGGCTGTCTATTTGTTTTATGGGGTTGATCGTTTTTTTATATTTTGCCTTCGAATTTTGACAATATGAGTTTACATTATCCTTCAATATGACATTTATTATATCCAAAATTTTATTTTTCGAATTCTCATCTTCTACCGGAAAAATAACTTCCACTCTTTTGTCTAAATTTCTTTTCATTAAATCGGCACTACCCAGGTAAATTTTTGGCATATTTGCATTTTCAAAATAAAATATGCGATTATGCTCTAAAAACCTTCCTACTATACTTATTACTTTTATGTTTTCGCTCAAATTTTTGACATTAGGTATCAAGCAACAGGCACCACGCACTATTAGAATGATTTTAACTCCTTTCGAAGATGCTTTGTATAAAAGTTTTGTAATTTTCTTATCTGTAAGGGAATTAGTTTTGAATATTATTTTTCCGCCTAATCCTTTTTTTACGTTTTTTATTTCTCTATCTATCATTTTCTCGAAAAAATCTCGCATATAATAGGGCGATACTATTAATTTTTTACATTGAACGTATTTTGTTTTGTTGGTTAAATAATCGAAAATCGATGATGCATCTTCCGCTATTTTTTTTTTTGAGGTAAAAAAGCTAATATCTGTATAAATTTTTGCGGTTTTAGCGTTGTAATTCCCCGTTGCAAGATGAACATATTTTTTTATAAGACTGCCTTCTTTTCTTGTCACTAACGTAATTTTGCAATGAATTTTTAATTTTTTCTTACCATATATTACTTTGCATTTAGCTTGTTCTAATTTTTGTGCCCATAAAATATTTTCTTCTTCATCAAATCTTGCTTTTAGTTCCACTATTGCAGTTACTTTTTTACCGTTTTCGGATGCGTTAATTAATGCCTCTACGATTGGAGAATTTGCTCCCGCTCTATAAAGAGTTTGTTTTATGGAAACAACGTTTACATCCTTCGATGCTTGTTCTATGAAATCAACTATCGCCTGAAAATCATCAAATGGATGATATAACACACGATCTTTATTGTTTATTACTTTGAATATATCGTTGTTGTAAAAATCAGAAGTCGTATAATTCGAAACTTTTTTTTCGTATTTGAAGTTTTCGGGCCAATCTTCGTTCGCAAATCGTATATAAAAAGATAGGTCTATTGTACCGTCTATAACATATATTTCGTTTTTTATATTTAAAAATTTTGAAAGTATTTTTTTAATTCTAGTCTCTGTTTTTATTTCCATTTCAAGTCTTATTATTTTATTTTTTTTACATTTTCTTATAGAATTTCTGACTTCTTCCAAAATGTTGTCGTTATCTTCTTCTATTTCATAATTTAAATTTTTTGTTACTCTAAAAAGATATACTGATTTTATTTCTTCTCTAAATACCAGAAACATTTGATTTCTTATTATCTCTTCGATCAGAATATATTTTTTCCCGAATTCGCAAGGAAGACTTATATATCTGATTAGTTTTGGTGGAATTTTAACTATCATTAATCTAGTTTTGTTGTTTTTCTGGTCCAAAGTCTCAACTATTAGATTTAAACTCTTGTTTGTAAGAAATGGAAATGTTTCGGATCGAAAGTTTACTTCTATCCAATTGATTAATGGCAGAATTTTTTCTTCAAAATAATTTTCGACAAATTTTTTTTGGTTTTCATCCAAATCATTCCAATTCAAAAAATAGATATGCTCTTTTTTTAAATC
Source organism: Candidatus Improbicoccus pseudotrichonymphae (assembly GCA_036322855.1). Classification (GTDB taxonomy): domain Bacteria; phylum Bacillota; class Clostridia; order Oscillospirales; family Acutalibacteraceae; genus Improbicoccus; species Improbicoccus pseudotrichonymphae. The sequence goes on along the minus strand of AP027924.1, from coordinate 422,197 downwards.
CGGAATTATCATCTGATTTAAATAAGAATATTGTTTATTTATGAATTTTTTTATCTTTTTAACCAATTTTGAATAAAGCTTTTTAAAGTTTATTCCGAAAGGATCCTCATTTTTAGAATTATTTTTTATTTTTTTTTGAAGCGAAGATACTCTGATCATAAAAAAATCATCCAGATTTTTAGAAGTTATACCTAAAAATTTCACTCTTTCGATTATTGGATTTCTCAAATTACAAGTTTCTTGCAAGACTCGAAAATTGAAATCGAGCCAACTTATTTCGCGATTGGTATATTTTAAGTGTTTCAATATTTTCACCTCGTTTAGCTTTTTAATATTTGATTCTTAATTCTATTACAAAAAGATTTTTTGTCAAATATAAATAAAAAAATCTCAATATATTAAATAATTAAATGAATATTTAATGAAAATATTTGCATTTTGTAAAAATTTAGCGATAATCGGTTGGTGTGTTTTGATTTTATGTTTGTTTAGAATTGCTTGACATTTCTTGAGTATTGTGATGTAATCTACAAACGAATTTCTGTCATGGAGAGTGTAGTTTTGGATACTAGTTATATGCCGAAAGTGGAGGCCATTGAGCGAAGTTGGTATGTTATCGATGCCTCTGGGTTGGTATTAGGGAGATTGAGCGCTCAAATTGCATCTATACTAAGGGGAAAAATGAAACCAATTTTTATTCCACATGTAGATTGCGGTGATTATGTTATTGTTGTTAATTGTGATAAAATTTTGTTGACAGGCAGAAAGATTGAAAAGAAAACAGTTTATCGTTACACCGGACATATTGGAAATCTTAAGGCTATTAAATATTTGGATTTATATAAAAACAATCCTGTAAAAATGTTAGAGATGGCCGTGAAAGGTATGCTCCCGAAGAATTCTCTTGGCAGAAAACAGTTTTTGAGATTAAAAGCCGTTAAAGGGACTGAACATGGTTTTACCGCACAAAAACCTGAGGTCTGGGAATATATAAGAAAGGAGAAGAAGTATGTATAAAAGCAAAATTCAAGATTATTACGGGACAGGCAAAAAGAAATGTTCCATTGCGAGAGTTAGGATTATGTCAGGGAATGGTAAATTTATTGTTAACAAACTAAACTTGAAGGATTATTTTGTTATTTCTGATTTATGCAACGTTGCAAGTTGCCCGATCAGTGCTTTGGAATTAGGGGAAAAGTTTGATGTTATTTGTCAGGTTCGCGGCGGTGGGGTATCCGGCCAAGCTAGTGCCATACGACATGGTTTAGCCAAGGCTTTGCTTCAGTTTGATGAGGAAAATAAAGTAAAGTTAAGAGATTTTGGTTTTCTGACAAGAGATTCCAGAGTAAAAGAAAGAAAAAAATATGGGTTGAGGGCTGCCAGGAAAAGACCTCAATATTCAAAACGTTGATTTTTAAATGACTAAGAATTTTGCACAGGGGAAATATGTAAAAATGGCGGATATTTATAGGGTTGGTATCGTAAACAAACAAAAGACAATTAAGGTCCCGACGGGTTTGCGCCTTGTGATAAGAAGGTGTTGTAACGCTGTTATTAAATCCGAAAGATTGGAAGGCTTAGTTGAGGTTTGTGTCATGTTAACCAATAATGAAGAAATAAAGTCTCTTAATAAGCAATATAAAAACAATGATAATCCTACAGATGTTTTATCTTTCCCCAGGAGTACTGCAAAAGGTTTTGATATTAATCCCGAAAATGGTGCTAAAATTCTCGGAGACGTTGTGATTTCTTTGGAAAAAGCCGAGGAACAGAGCAGAGAAAATGAACGTAGTTTGCAACATGAGGTAGCCGGTTTGGTTGTACATGGTATGCTTCATTTGTTTAATTATGATCATGAAAGGAATGAAAAGGAGCGGTTTTTTATGTCTCAAAGACAGGAGAGTATACTTGAGCTTGTTGGATTCAAAGCTACGGATTGAGAATTTTGATCAAAAGTTTTGTTGTCGACGCTGAGAGCCAAGGACTAAGAGTCGATGTTTTTTTGAAAGACAAGCTTGGGGAGTTCACTCGATCTAGGATAGCTAAAATGTTCGATCTCAATAAAATAAAAATCGGCAGTGGCTTTGTTGGGAAAAGTCATATTTTGAATTTTAAAGATCTAGTAATCGCGGAAATAGATGATCAATTTGAAGTATTGCCACAGAATATAAAGTTAGATATCGTGTACGAAGATTGTGATGTATTGGTTGTCAATAAGCCAAAAGGCATGATTACTCATCCATTTGATGGATTTTATAAAGATACTTTGGTAAATGCTCTCTTGTATTACGAAAAAAAATTGTCTGACATAAATGGCAAATTTAGGCCGGGAATTGTCCACAGATTAGATAAAAATACAAGCGGTTTGATTTTAGTAGCGAAAAATAATGAATTCCACGAAGCTATTTCAGAACAAATAAAGAATCATACTTATGAAAGAAAATACGAAGCCGTAGTTAACGGTTCGGTATGTAAAAATTACGGGATAATTTCTATGTATATTGGAAGAAAAACTAATTACGGTGAAAAGCTTGTGGGTTTGAAAAACAATGATTTAAATTTAAAATCTAGATTTGCATTGACGATTTTTAGAACACTAGAAAGATATAAAAAGTTCACACATCTTGAACTAAAGTTGAAAACTGGCAGAACTCATCAAATAAGAGTACATTTAAGCAGTATTGGGCACCCTATTATCGGAGATATCCTTTATGGTTCGAAAATTAATTTTTCTTTTTATGAAGGTCAATGTTTACACGCAAAAAAGATAGGATTTTGGCATTCTGGAATCAGAAAATTTTTAAGTTTTGATTGTGAATTACCGGATTATTTTTTAAAAACTTTGAACAAAATTTCAAAAATAAATTAGTTTCGAGTAAGATTATGAAAATTTTAGCAATAGAAACTTCCTGTGACGATACTTCTGTCGCGGTGGTTGAAGACGGGAAACATGTTGTATATATGAAAACAGTATCTCAACACAATGCTCACAAACTTTTTGGAGGCATTGTTCCGGAAATTGCATCACGCAAACATTTAGATGTAATTTATGATTTGACACGCGAGGTATTACAATCATTAGACACAAATATAGAGAATTCGCTAAAGCAAGTTGGTGCTATAGCCGTTACATTCACACCTGGTCTTACAGGTTCTTTATTGGTAGGTTTGAATTTTGCCAAAGGTATTTGTCTTGCCAATAATATTGCTTTAGTTGGTGTTCACCATTTAAAAGCGCATGTTGCCGCAAATTATATAGATAATAAAGGAATTAAACCTCCATTTTTATGTTTACTGGTATCCGGTGGCCATACTTGCATAGTAAAAGCCGAGAATTATATAAAGTTCAGAGTTATTGGAAAAACGAGAGACGACGCCGTTGGTGAAGTTTTTGATAAGATTACGAGAATCTCCGATATTCCCGATTGTTTGAACATAGACATGATGGCTAAAGATATTCATGAAGAAAATAAAGAAATTAAGTTTACAATTCCCAAACTTGAAAATTTTGATTTCAGTTTTTCTGGAATGAAAACACAAGCTATAAATTACATTAAATCCAAAAAAAAGGCAGGTGAAGTCGCCTTTAATTTGAGACATACTGTTTTTAAGTATCTAACAGAAAAATTATTAGAAGCTGCAAAAAAAAATAATTGCAATAAAGTGGCAATTTCCGGGGGCGTGGCGTCGAATTTATATTTAAGGGAAATGATCCTAAAAGAGTGCCGCAAAAATAAAATTGATTTTTATGCACCTGAACCAAAATATTGTACGGATAATGCAGCTATGATAGGTGTTCAGGGTTACTTTGAATTCATTAACGGGAATATAAGTCAACTGGATTTAAATGCCTATGATAGTAAAAGCGAAATTGCGAAAATGTTTTAGTTAAATTATATAAAAAACATTTAATCTATATTTTAATTTAGTCTTTTTATACAAATATGAAAAAAAAATTGACAACATAGTATTAGTTTCGGTAGTATCTTAATTGCTGAATTTCCCATAAATTGATTGCTTGGGGTTTTAGACTAGAAGTAAATCGAGTCATTTCATTCGGAATTTTGTCTGGATGAGTTGATTAGTTTCTTTCATCATTTTTGGGATAAAGGTAAAAAAGGGCTTTGAAAATTAAACAATATAATGACCCGTATTTAATTTGAGTTTAGTTAGTTAGTTATTTAATTTGCTAGATTTCTATTTATTTTCGGATGACATAATTTATGTTAGCCAGTTTTTTTGAAATTCAGGTTTTCTGAATTTTCGGAGAGTTTGATCCTGGCTCAGGACGAACGCTGGCGGCGCGCTTAACACATGCAAGTCGAACGGAATTAACTTCGAAGTAATTCTTGGTTAGTTTAGTGGCGAACGGGTGAGTAATGCGTGAGCAACCTGCCCATTAGTGGGGGATAACTGTCGGAAACGGTAGCTAATACCGCATAATTCAAATTTTTCGCATGAAGTTTTTGAGAAAGGAGTAATTCGCTGATGGATGGGCTCACGTCTGATTAGCCTGTTGGTGAGGTAAAGGCTTACCAAAGCTATGATCAGTAGCCGGACTGAGAGGTTCAACGGCCACATTGGGACTGAGATACGGCCCAGACTCCTACGGGAGGCAGCAGTGGGGGATATTGCGCAATGGAGGAAACTCTGATGCAGCGACGCCGCGTGAGGGAAGAAGGTTTTCGGATTGTAAACCTCTGTTATTAGGGAAGAAAAAAATGACGGTACCTAATGAGTAAGCCCCGGCTAACTACGTGCCAGCAGCCGCGGTAATACGTAGGGGGCGAGCGTTGTTCGGAATTATTGGGTGTAAAGGGCGTGTAGGCGGCTTTTTGAGTCAAGTGTGAAATCCCAAAGCTTAACTTTGGAATTGCATTTGAGACCGATTAGCTTGAGTAAAGTAGAGGCGAACGGAATTTCCGGTGTAGCGGTGAAATGCATAGATATCGGAAGGAACACCAGTGGCGAAGGCGGTTCGCTGGGCTTTTACTGACGCTGAGGCGCGAAAGCATGGGGAGCAAACAGGATTAGATACCCTGGTAGTCCATGCTGTAAACGATGCTTACTAGGTGTGGGGGATCTGACATCTTCCGTGCCGCAGTTAACACAATAAGTAAGCCACCTGGGGAGTATGGCCGCAAGGTTAAAACTCAAAGGAATTGACGGGGACCCGCACAAGCAGTGGAGTATGTGGTTTAATTCGACGATACGCGAGAAACCTTACCAGGTCTTGACAGCCAACTAACGAAGCGGAAACGTGTTAGGTGCCCTTTCGGGGGAAAGTTGGTACAGGTGGTGCATGGTTGTCGTCAGCTCGTGTCGTGAGATGTTGGGTTAAGTCCCGCAACGAGCGCAACCCTCGCCATCAGTTGCTACGCAAGAGAACTCTGATGGGACTGCCGTTGATAAAACGGAGGAAGGTGGGGATGATGTCAAATCCTCATGCCCTTTATGATCTGGGCTACACACGTACTACAATGGCCATTACAATGGGTTGCCAAATCGCAAGATGGAGCTAATCCCTCAAAGATGGCCTCAGTTCGGATTGCAGTCTGAAATTCGACTGCATGAAGTCGGAATTGCTAGTAATCGCGGATCATCATGCCGCGGTGAATACGTTCTCGGGTCTTGTACACACCGCCCGTCACACCATGGGAGTCGGTAGTACCCAAAACCGTTAGCTTAACCGCAAGGAGAGCGGCGTCTAAGGTAGGATTGGCGACTGGGGTGAAGTCGTAACAAGGTAGCCGTATCGGAAGGTGCGGCTGGATCACCTCCTTTATGGGGTAATTTCTAAGTTTTTCGGTTTTTTCGATTAAACTTAGAGTAGTCAGATTTATGGGTTTTATGTTGTTTAATTTTGAACGTCCTTTTTTGCGATTTTAGATCGTTTTTCGGTTTGATTTTGCTTTGTAGGTGTTCAGGAGACAGATGGCGAGCTTTCAATTTTGACTGAATATTTTTATTATAGATTTGGTTTGAATTTGGGGGTATAGCTCAGTTGGTAGAGCGCCTGCTTTGCAAGCAGGAGGCCGACGGTTCGAGCCCGTTTATCTCCACCATTCAGGGATTCCGTCTGATTATTGGTTTCCTTTGAAGAGGCTTAAGGTGACTGATTATCCGGGGAAATTTAGAATTTTTTTATTCTTGTTTCTCGAAGATTTGTTGGGCTTATAGCTCAGCTGGTTAGAGCACACGCCTGATAAGCGTGAGGTCGGTGGTTCGAGTCCACTTGGGCCCACCAGAAAATTTCATTTTTGAAGTTTTCGCGAGCTTTGAAAATTAAATAAAGCAAGTAAAAATAGTAAGACTTAATGTTATGTCTTTTTGACTTAACAAAGGTAATACTACAATTTAAAGAGATTATCACAATGGTTAAGCTACAAAGAGCGCAGGGGGAATGCCTTGGCGCTGGGAGCCGATGAAGGGCGCAGTTAACAGCGATATTCTTCGGGGAGTCGTAAACAGGCTTTGATCCGGAGGTGCCCGAATGGGGAAACCCGGTTGAGTAAACCTCAATCAGTTTACGGTAAATAAAATAGCCGTATACAGGGAACCACCTGAACTGAAACATCTAAGTAAGGTGAGGAAAAGAAATCAAATGAGATTCCGTTAGTAGTGGCGAGCGAATGCGGAAGAGGCTAAACCGAGATTGGAAACATTTTCGGGGTTTGAGATAGCAATAAATTCCTTTTAAATTTCGAGCAGAACAATTTGGGAAAATTGACGATACAGCGTGAAAGTCGCGTACGCGAAGTTTTTTAGAAGGAAGAGTTATTTTCAGAGTACTGCCGGACACGTGGAACCCGGTAGGAATGTGGGGGGACCATCCTCTAAGCCTAAATACTACCCAGCGACCGATAGTGAAGAGTACCGTGAGGGAAAGGCGAAAAGAACCCCGGGAGGGGAGTGAAATAGAACCTGAAACCCTGTGTTTACAAGCACCGAAAGTTTATTTATGAACGATCGGGTACTTTTTGTAGAACGGTCCGGCGAGTAAATAGTGCCAGCAAGGTTAAGTGCTTTTAGCATGGAGCCGTAGGGAAACCGAGTCTTAATAGGGCGTGTTAGTTGGTATTATTTGACCCGAAACCAGGTGACCTATCCATGTCCAGACTGAAGAAGAGGTGAAACTCTTCAGAGGGTCGAACCGACTCCTGTTGAAATAGTAGCGGATGAGGTGTGGATAGAGGAGAAATTCCAATCGAACCTGGAGATAGCTGGTTCTCTCCGAAATAGCTTTAGGGCTAGCCTTGTATTTAGATTAGCGGAGGTAAAGCACTGACTGGGCTAGGGATCGAAAGATTACCGAACTCTATCAAACTAAGAATGCCGTTAATTATGTGTACAGGAGTCAGACAGTGTGAGATAAGTTTCATTGTCAAAAGGGAAACAGCCCAGACCCACAGCTAAGGACCCTAAGTAAGTTTAAGTGGAAAAGGATGTGGAATTGTTCAGACAACCAGGATGTTGGCTTAGAAGCAGCCATTCATTAAAAGAACGCGTAATAGCGCACTGGTCGAGTGATTCTGCGCCGAAGATTTAACGGGGCTAAAAACTTACTCCGAAGCTTGGGAATCAAAAGTTGGATTTTAATTTGTAAAGATTATATTTGATTTTTACAGATTAAGTTTAATTTTTGATTGGTAGGAGAGCGTCCCGTGAGGAGTGAAGCTACAGCGTAAGCAGTAGTGGACTTTGCGGAAGTGAGAATGCCGGAATGAGTAGCGAGAAATATGTGAGAATCATATTGGCCGAAAATCTAAGGAATTTGGGGGAAGGTTCGTCCGCCCCAATTTAGTCGGGAGCTAAGGCGAGGCCGAAAGGCGTAGTCGATGCACAAACGGTTAATATTCCGTTACTACCTTAGAATTTAAGTAAAATGACGTCTTTTTTTGAATGTATCCCGGTCGTTGGTTGTATCGGGCGTAAGGGATCGAAAATTAGTAGAGAAGTATGTTTTGAAAGAGACCAAGAAAAGTTTTATGGTATATTCTAAGGTACCCGTACCGTAAACCGACACAGGTAGATGGGATGAGTATTCTAAGGCCAACGGGAGAAGGGTAGTTAAGGAACTCGGCAAAATTACCCCGTAACTTCGGGATAAGGGGGGCCTGTCGCAAGATAGGCCGCAGAGAATAGGCCCAGGCGACTGTTTATCAAAAACACAGGTCTGTGCTAAATCGTAAGATGATGTATACGGGCTGACGCCTGCCCGGTGCCGGAAGGTTAAGAGGATGAGTGTAAGCTTTGAATTGAAGCCCCGGTGAACGGCGGCCGTAACTATAACGGTCCTAAGGTAGCGAAATTCCTTGTCGGGTAAATTCCGACCCGCATGAATGGCGTAACGATCTGGGCGCTGTCTCAACTGCCCGCCCGGCGAAATTGTAGTACCGGTGAAAATGCCGGTTACCTGCGGCAAGACGGAAAGACCCCATGGAGCTTTACTGTAGCTTGATATTGGGTTTCGGTGATTTATGTACAGGATAGGTGGGAGGCTGTGAAGTCAAAGCGTTAGCTTTGATGGAGTCGTCGTTGGGATACCACCCTTAGATTACTGGAATTCTAACCTTCGGCCGTAGTCCGGTCGGGGAACATTGTCAGGTGGGCAGTTTGACTGGGGCGGTCGCCTCCTAAAGAGTAACGGAGGCGCTCAAAGGTTGGCTCAGCACGGTCGGAAATCGTGTTATAGAGTGTAAACGCATAAGCCAGCCTAACCGTGAGGGCGACAACCCGAACGGTGACGAAAGTCGGAGTTAGTGATCCGGCGGTTGTGTATGGAAATGCCGTCGCTCAACGGATAAAAGTTACCCTGGGGATAACAGGCTTATACCCCCCAAGAGTTCACATCGACGGGGGTGTTTGGCACCTCGATGTCGGCTCATCACATCCTGGAGCTGTATTAGGTTCCAAGGGTTCGGCTGTTCGCCGATTAAAGTGGTACGCGAGCTGGGTTCAGAACGTCGTGAGACAGTTCGGTCCCTATCTGCCGTGGGCGTTGGATATTTGAGAAATGCTGTCCCTAGTACGAGAGGACCGGGATGGACGTACCTCTGGTGCACCAGTTGTTATGCCAATAGCATAGCTGGGTAGCTAAGTACGGCAGGGATAAACGCTGAAAGCATCTAAGCGTGAAGCCTCCTTCAAGATTAGATATCCTTGTACACAATGCAAATTGTGTGCTGTAGACCCCCTTTAGACTAAAGGGTATATAGGGTATATGTGTAAGCATGGTAACATGTTTAGCTTAATACTCCTAATTGGTTAAACGCTTTTCAATTGTGATATTTCTTTTTAAATTGTTAGATTGTACTTTTTTGCTTGCTTTATTTAGTTTTTAAGCTTTTGTAGGCGTTTATTTTTTGTATCGGAAGTTTTGAAGGAATACGGGTACCTTGATGAGTTATGATAAATTCGAGATTGAGTTAGGAAGTCGTAGGTTATCCGTTGAAGTCGGTAAGATGGCTAGGCAGTCGGATTCGTGCTTTGTAAGATGGGGTGATACAGTTGTTTTTGTGGCTGTAACTTCATCTCAAGAATCTAGGGTCGGGATAGATTTCTTTCCTTTGTCGGTTGATTTTGAGGAGCGTTTTTATTCTGTTGGCAAAATACCTGGTTCTTTTTTGAAACGTGAGGGCAAACCGTCAGAGAAGGCTGTATTATCCGCAAGACAGATCGATAGGGCAATCAGGCCTTTGTTTCCGAAAGATATAAAGTTTGACGTTTTGGTTTCTTGCGTCGTGATGGCAGTTGATGAAAATTGTTCTCCAAATGTAGCCGCGTTGATAGGTGTTTCTGTATGTTTAAGTATTTCTGATATTCCTTGGAATGGTCCGATTTCTGTAGGAGAGGCCGGACTGATTAACGGCAGAACAGTTTTATTCCCGAATGCTTCGTCGGGTCGGGATTCATCTTTAAAATTAGTTGTTGCAACAAATAAAAGTAAGATTTTAATGATAGAGGTCGGCGCAGACAGAGTTTCCGAAGAGAAAATTGTATCGGCGATAGAGAAAATTTTCCAATTTAATCTTAAGATAATAGATTTTATTGAAAATATTTCTAAAAAATCAGGCAAAATTAAGAGAATTTTGGTTTCAGACGAGAAAGATAAAAATTTGGAATTACATATTAAACAAAAATATGAATCTCTGTTGTATGAAGTTTTAAATTTTAAAGATAAGTTTGTAAGAGAAAGAGAAATCTCTAAATTAACCGAAAAAGTATTAAAAGAAAGTTTGGAGGATTACCCGGACGAAGAAAAGAAAATCAGGGAGGTTTTATTTGATCTTCAGAAAAATATAGTGAGAAGTTGGATTATAAACGAAGATTCAAGAGTAGATGGGCGAAAAATGAATGAAGTACGGAGTCTTTCGTCTGAGGTCGGGTTATTGCCAAGAGTTCACGGTTCTGCTCTTTTTACGCGTGGGTATACGCAAGTTTTAACCGCTGCCACGTTGGGGCTTTTAAGTCAGCGACAAACCATAGACGATTTAACTGGAGAAGAAAATAAGAGGTTTATTCATCATTATAATTTTCCGTCTTTTTCGGTCGGAGAAACACGTTCGAGTAGGGCTCCGGCCAGAAGGGAAATTGGCCACGGGGCTTTTGTGGAGAAGGCTTTGTGTTGTGTTATACCCGATGAAAACGATTTTCCTTATACCATAAGATTGGTTTCGGAAGTTTTGTCATCCGATGGTTCAACTTCTCAGGCATCTGTATGTGCTTCTACTTTGGCATTGATGGATGCCGGTGTTCCTATATCTGAACCGGTAGCGGGAATTTCTTGCGGATTATTATGTGATTCTGAAAAAAATAAGTGGAAAACCTTTGTTGATATTCAAGGCATCGAAGATTTTTTCGGAGATATGGATTTTAAAGTTGCAGGTACCAAAACCGGAATAACAGCTATACAGATGGATACTAAAGTAGAAGGCATTACTTTGGAAATTATCAAGGATGCTTTGAAAAAAACAAAAGATGCGAGGAATTATATTTTAGAGAATTCGATTCTCAATGTGATTTCAAGCCCAAGACCAGAAGTTTCGGCCTATGCTCCTAAAGTTATATTATTTATTATTGAAATCAATAAGATAAAGGACCTTATAGGTTCAGGCGGAAAGGTTGTTCAAAAAATTTCTGCCGATTGTGATGTGACGATAGATATAGAGCAAGACGGAAGGGTCTATATTGCTTCAGGCGAAATCGATAATTGCATACAAGCTGTAGAAGTAATAAAAAATATAACAAAGGACGTCAATGTGGGGGATATTTTTAAAGGAAAAATCGTTAGAATAATAGATTGCGGTATGTTTGTAGAATTTGCTCCCGGAAGGGAAGGTTTTTGCCATATAAGTAAGCTGTCTAGATTTAAAAAAATAAATGTTGGAGATCTTGCAACAATTGAAGCAATCGGTATGGATGAGCGCAGAAGATTGAATTTTAAATGTTTAAGCATTAAATAGCTCATAAATTTCACTTTCTTAGTAATTTTTAATCGTTGTTACTAATAGATTTTATTACATAGGAGTGATATTTATATTCGGTTCTAATTTTTATTCACTGATATTTCGCAATAGTTCCAACAGTTTAAATTTTGGAAGAATAGATTTAAAAATTATGCAAAACTACGTGATATTTCACGTTTTTGTTTTTAATTTATTTTGCGAAACAAAGTATGATATGTACATAATTTTGGGCGAAAAAGGAAATATCGGATGTCAAAAAGCTTTTATAACAACAAATAACTGCGGATGTCTTGATGATACATTCAGAATTACCACAAAAAATTCTAAATTCCCAATCGAAAATTACAAAAAAATCTCATGTATTGCCTTGATAAACAACAAAACAAATGATGTTGTAGCGTTTAATGGGGATGAATTTGAATATAAAGATATAATTTTTAACAAAAAAGAGAAGCAAATTTATTGTGTTAACGAAAAATTCGAAGGAATAATAAATTCAGGTAAAAAGCATTGGCCTTTTACAAAACAAAATGATTCCATAAATTTGATTAAAATTAGTCCAAATACTTTTACGAAATTAAAATTGAATATGAAAGATAATCTGAGAAGATTTATAGAAAATAACAACAAAATATATGGATATCTTATTTTTGGTTCACTAAAAAAAGGAAGCAAAATATTGTATATACTCGGTATACCGGATAAATATGATTTTAACCAGGCCATTGCCATGGCAAATATGGGAATTTATCGATTTTTGACTTTAGATTTTAAAAGAAATGCACAACAGGGCGATTTGGGTTTTTGGATGTTTTTTGAATAGAGTAGATAGAGTATATATAATAGACACGTAAAATTTGCAAAAAAATTAGTTTTAGGGCGAGTTTAATAAATTTGCGTTTTGGATTTAAGTAAATGTATTGACTTAAAATTGATGTTTCGGTAGCATGTATATTGTTTGGATTATCAAATTGGAGGTTATTTTGAGAGTATTATTTTTGCAAGATGTAAATAATAGTAAAATCGGAAGCATATCTAATGTATCGGATGGGTTCGCCAGAAATTATCTTTTCCCAAGGGGTTTAGCAGTAAAAGCCACAAAAGATGTAGAGAAAGTTGCGAAAGAAAAGTTGAATTCAAGCATGCGTAAGAAAATTTTAGAGGAAACCGAGGCCAAAAATATGGTTGATAAGATTGGTGGCCAAATTTTCGAAATAAGTGTTAAATCGAGCGGCACTGATTCAAAAAAGATCTTTGGTACTGTTACTTCGAAAGATGTAGCTAAGATAATAAAAGAAAAGTTTAACATAGATGTAGATAGAAAGAAAATAATTATTCAGGAAAAAATAAATTCGTTTGGAAGATTTTCTTGTCTGCTTAAGCTTTTTCATAATGTCGAAACAACTGTATATCTGGACATAATCGAAAAGTTCGAATTAGAATGATAAATTATAATAATATAAAAGCGATGGGAATTAATTATGGAAGGTATTTTAAAAGATTTTGAAACTTCTCTTGACAGAAATTTTGCTTTTTTGAAAGATGAATACAAGAAAATTAGGGCCGACAGGGTAGATGCATCGATTCTAGATAAAATAAAAGTCGAATGTTTTGGTTCTTTTTCGCCCATAAATCAGTTGGCTTCCGTTTCTGTTGCCGAATCTAGAATTTTGAGTATTTCGCCTTGGGATATCACATTACTAAATTCTATAGAAAAAGCTATATTAAAATCCGATATAGGTGTTTCTCCGCAAAACGATGGAAAAGTTATTAAGTGTGTTTTTCCTCCTCTTTCGCAAGAACGTAGGAACGAGTTTGCCAAAGAAGTTTCCAAAAAGTGCGAAGAATCTAAGATCAGCATAAGAAATTTCAGACATGAATTTATGACTAAGTTAAAAAATATGAAGAAGAAGTCTGAAATAAGTACTGATGAAATCCAAAGACTTGAAAAGCAAATTCAAAAGTCCGTGGATGTATTTATATCAAAAACAGATACATTGAAAGAAGAAAAAACCAAACAAATATTTGGCGGATAGATAAAAAAATGAACGAGTTCCCATTACACATAGGAATAATTATGGACGGTAACAGAAGATGGGCCGAAGTAAGGAAATTGCCGCGTAGCGTCGGCCATATAGCAGGATTGGAAGCATTCAAGAAAATTGTAAGCCATTGCGAAAAAATAGGATTAAGATATTTAACCGTCTATGCTTTTTCTACCGAAAATTGGTGTCGGCAAAAGGATGAAGTGAATATTTTGATGAATCTTTTTAAGAGAAATCTTGAAGAAAATATAGCTGGTTCTCGTGATTCTGATTTAAAAATTAATTTCATCGGAGAATTATCGAGTTTACCGGAAAATTTAATGAATCTAATAAAAAAAATAGAAGACATTTCAAAAAATAACAAAGGTATGGTATTAAATATAGCTTTGAGTTACAGCGCGAGAGGAGAAATAGTGCATGCCATCAAAAAAGTAAGTGAAAAAATTCTTAATTCTACATTAAGTTTAGAAGATATTGACGAAAACGTTTTTTCTGATTACTTATATACTTGTAATCAACCGGAGCCGGATCTGATAATTCGCACCGGTGGAGAATTTCGGATTTCTAATTTTTTACTTTGGCAGGCCGCATACGCCGAATTTTGGTTTACAAATATTTTTTGGCCCGATTTTAAACCAAAAAATTTGGATGAAGCTATTTTGGATTTTCGAAAAAGAGAACGTAGGTTTGGGAAATTTTGATTATGAAAATCAATAGAAAAAATTTTTCGAAGTATAACGTCTTGTTTTTGTTCTTGTTTTTGTTTTTTTTAATTTTTGTTTCAGTTTATGTTTTTGGTCTGATAGAATTATATAACAAACCATATATGCATACGTCAATAGTTTTTGAAAAAAAGTTATGTCAGTTAGTTTTTAATGGGAATTCTGGGAAAATATGTAAAGATACCGAAAAAAAAATTTTAAAATTTGAGGAAGTTTTTTCCGGTAATTACGTTAATTTTGAGTCACAAAAATCTGATGGCGAATGGATAAAAGTTGATCCAGTCATATTAAGTATTTTTGAAAAAAATAGAGATGTTTTAAAAAATGCTCTTTCTGTTTTCGGATCATTTTTGGGGCACGATAATTCCAAAACCAAAGGTGATTTTTTGGATGTTTTAAAAAATTTTGATCATAACGATAGAATAGTTGATAAAAAAAATAATTATTTAAAATTCAAGAGTGCTTATTCCAATATTTTGCCTTTAGATTTTATTTCGTCAAGTTCGTTATGCGAAGAAATAACAAAAATTTACAAAAAATTAAATGTTTTTGGCGCTATTGTGTCGTTCGACAATGTGACTTTGGTTATTGGTAAAAAACCTCGCCATGAAATTTGGAGAATCTCATTAAAAATTTCGGAAATAAAACAAGATTTTGTTATTTTGGAAATAATGCCGAATTTTTCCAATGTTTTCATCTCAACGTTTAATATACCGAAAGATGACAACACAAGCGGATACGATGAAAATATATCATCAGTGACGATAATCTATTCGGATGCTGTCATAGCACAAATATTATGTAAAATTTGCAGTCTAATCGGTCCGGATAAAAGCATAAATCTCCTAAATTACTATGGTGCAGAAGCAATTTTTACCGACAGAAACAAAAATTTAATTTCTACTCCGAAAATAATCAACAATCTAATAATTCTAGATGAAGATTACACCAAGAGGGCACTTTTCTAGATAATTTGACTTGTTTATATACCCCCAATTTCATACGCCGGTTAAAGGCCAACCCGCAAAGATTGGATTTAAAATGTTCAAATTCCTTTGACGTAAAAAATAAATAGTATAAAACACCTTGCGGTTAAATCGCACTTTTATTTAGAAATATACTCCAAACTTTAGGATTGAGGGCATATAAGAGATACATTGTGAGTTTTATATTTACAACTCCCGGATCTCCTACTTTGGTATAACCACATTTATTTTTCTTTTTGTTTCGCCATTTCCGTTTTTTTATTACATTATTTTGCACACTTTTTTGGGAACATCTAATGATAATAAATTATTGCAAATTTAAAAGCGCTGGTATATAATTTGTCGAATTTGTATGTTCGAGGAGACTTTCAATGAAGAATTTTTTTATTACCACACCTATTTATTATCCTTCCGGGCAAGCTCATTTGGGTCATTGTTATAGCACCATTGCATCCGATGTTATGGCAAGATATAAAAAAATGAAGGGTTTTGAAGTTTTTTTTAGCACCGGCACGGATGAGCATGGGCAAAAAATCGAAGCAAACGCAAAATCAAAAGGATTAAAACCAATTGAATATATCGAACCAATAGTTGATAATTTCAAAAAGTTATGGAAAGTTTTGGGTATTTCTTATGATATTTTTATTAGAACTACCGACGAAAATCATAAGTTAACCGTTCAAAAAGTTTTTGAATCTCTATACAAAAAAAATAAAATATATAAAGGCAGATACGAAGGATGGTATTGTTTGCCTTGTGAAAGTTTTTTTTCAGAGTCTAATTTGAAAGACGGAAAGTGCCCAGATTGTGGCCGAGAAGTTAAAAAGCAATCAGAGGAGGCTTATTTTTTTAGACTTTCTGATTATGGAGGAAAACTTTTAGAGTTTTATGAAGAAAATCCGGATTTTGTCCAACCGGAAACAAGAAAAAATGAAATGATAAATTTTATAAACTCCGGTTTGGAGGATTTGTGTGTAAGCAGAACAAATTTCGAATGGGGGATACAAGTCCCATTCGACAGTAAACACGTCATATATGTTTGGTTTGATGCTTTGATTAATTATATTTCTGTTTTGGGTTATGGGTCAAACAACGGATTTCTTTTCGAAAAATTTTGGCCTGCGGATTTTCATATTGTCGGAAAAGAAATTACAAGATTTCATACCGTCGTTTGGCCGGCTGTTTTGATGGCTCTTGATTTGCCAATAAGTAAATGTGTGTACGGCCATGGGTGGCTATTGTTCAATAATGATAAAATGTCCAAATCAAAGGGTAATATAATTGATCCTTTTGTGTTATGCGATAAATATGGCGCAGATCCTATTAGATATTTTTTAATGAGAGAAATACCGTTTGGTTTGGATGGTTCCTTTGACGAAACAATTCTCGTTAATAGGTTAAATTCTGATTTGGCAAATGATTTGGGTAATCTTATATCAAGAATGACATCTTTTGCTCATGGTTTTTTTCAAATAGTCGAAGATTTCGAATCTAGTTATGTTACTCTGTCTGAACTCGGCGCAAATGTTAAAATAGACTTAGAGTTAATAGAAAAAGTAGATAAATTAATAGAAATTTATGAAGAAAACATGGACAAACTAAAGTTCGCTCTTGTTTTGAGTAAAATTTGGGAGGTCATATCTTTTTGTAATAAATACGTAGATTTAAATTCTCCATGGAAATTTGAAAAAGATAAAAAAGGAGCATTAGAAGTCTCGAAAGTTCTGTACAATGTTTTTGAAACCTTAAGAATAATTGCCATTTTGCTGTCTCCGTTTATTCCAAAAATGTCAGAAGAAATTATGGAAATAATAGGCTCCGGCAAAAATGATTTTTTGAACGATCTGAAGTGGGGAGTTTTGGACAAAAAATCAAAAATTAAAAAGTGCAATTCGTTTTTTAGGAGAATAATACCAACTCAAGACAATAACGATGACAAAAATCTAAATTTAAAAGAAGAATCATGCAAAAACAGCGAAATAAAAATAGAAGATTTTTCTAAATTGGATCTGCGGGTAGCGAAAGTTCTCGAGTGCCAAAAGATTAAAAAAACCGATAATTTATTTAAGTGTGTTCTGTTCGATGGCAAAAAAATGAGAACAATTGTTTCCGGTACCGCAAAATATTATATACCCGAAGATTTGGTTAACAGAAACGTAATAATCATCACAAATCTTTCGCCAATCACTTTATGTGGAATAAGAAGCGAAGGAATGATACTTACAAGCGAACACAAGGATACCATAGCAATAGTTTTTGTCGACAATCTGAAACCCGGCAGCAAGATTTCGTGAAATTGATTTTTATTGATAAATCCTGCTTTAACATGTTTTTCGCTACCACGTTTTTGCAAACTATAAATACGTAACTCTTTCAGTTTCTATTATATTGCATCATAATTACTCAGTTATAAAGTTCAAAAGGAATAAGAAATCTTATGTGCGCGTTTATTAATGTAAATTCACCTATGAGGTTATTTATTAAAATGATCTTGACTGTAATACGTTTGTCAAACAACTCTACGAATGCTTAAAAGTTGAAACGTTGCCGTGCATTTAGCGACCGTAAACCCCAAGTTTTACTTCTATGTTTATTTTTTCTTTTTGTTCAACTACATTTTTAGGTATTTTACATTTTTCATTCCTTTATTGTATTATTTCGCACACTTTTCGGAAATATCTAAAGCATATATGTGTTATAATTTAAGAATGGAAAAAGAAATAACATACTTAAAATGCGGTAACGAAAAAGCAAAAAAGAGAATTTTCGCTTAGCAAACAAAGATTTTTTGAAAAATATTGTATACTAAGTAATTAAAATGTGATACAATTCTAAACAGAGGTGTTTGAAATGTATAAATGTAAAAATTGTAATTCTAGAAAATATATAAAGTCGGAATTTGCCAATGGAAAGCAAAGATATAAATGCAAAGAATGTGGATATCAGTCTGCTATAATAAAAGAAAGAATCAAATCAGAAAAAGAAAGATTAACTGCTGTTTGGCTTTATCTTCACGGTTTTTCAATGAGGGCAATAGCGAAATTTTTGAAAGTAAGCGCCGGAGGGGTTTCTGTTTGGGTAAGAAGTTTTGCTGAGAAAAGCTGTACTAAAATCCCTCTGCAAGCCAAAAATGCAGTTAAACTTGATGAAATGTGGCGATTCTTACGCTTAAAAAAACAAAAGTCTGGCTCTGAGCTTATTTCTACGATACCCGATAATTTATCGTTTGAGAAAGTATTGGACGAAGTTATGACATATTCGCAAGAATTCAAAAAAGACTAAAAAAAATGGAATGTTGAATATTTTTATTCGGATGCATTTAAGATAATTGCACTATCGTGTTTGTGGTGGATCGAGAAAGGGTTCTCTGTCTAGTGGTCATTATCGCCCTATCATCACCGTCATAATCGTTCATTCAATTCCAGCCAGAGGAATAGCGGGGATAGTCTATGACTAAACTTGTGTGTCTTCCTACTGCTCCTATGCCGCTAATTTTACAATCTTCGATTATCATATTCTAACAGCTAAGTTTATCGATTAAATAAGAATTTGGATCTTGATTTTTACTCAACAAATTAAAAATATATAATATGATGTTTTCTATATTAGTATCACTTTTCAATAAGGTATCTTTTTAAAACATCAGAATTGCCATTTCTGCTACATTTAACGATATCAACAACAAAATTTCTTCCCAAACTAAGTAACCATAACAAAATTACAAATACCAGAAATAAGATTAAATCTAGGAGAAAAACGCTTTCTGTGATTTCTGTATCTGTTAGCTAAAATTTTAAAACGTTTGATAAATCCGATTACATTTTCAATTTTAACTTGTATTACATTTTCAATTTTAACCCACACACTAGAAATTTCTCGATTTTTTAATTTTTCTTGCTTTGTAAGTGATCATTTGTTTTCTTTTTTGAGTTTCCGAATTTTTATGAAATTTATGAATGTCTTGAAATCCCGTGTGGTGTTATTCAAATAGCTATATGCATCATCTTATTGATGTGAACCGCCGTATAGAGCATGGTTGTTAAATCTATCATATCGAGAGGGGCATTGCGAAATAAATATATAAGTGATACTATTTAACTATAATAGAAAAAATAAATTGTCCAAAGTGTGGCCAAAAAATGAAAGGGTGGATTCGTGCTCGGGAAACGAAGATATTTGTGTAAAACTGTGGTTGCAACTACACAAAAATCTAAAAAAGGTTATACAGAAAAGGAAAAACAAGAAGCGATTAGATATTATATCAAGGGAGGAATCTGATAGAAGAAACGGGTACACCCAAAGAAACATGCGTCTCTAGATTGTCTCATGCGGAGACAAAGTCGAAACAAAATAAAGTTGCTTTTAAAAAAATAAAATTTGCATTTTATCTAAGTATTGATTTGCCTTATGGCTAGTTCATAAAACTTGCCTTTTTTTGACATCAGCTCATCGAAATTACCGTCTTCGATTACTTGGCCCTTGTCCAAAACTATTATTCGATCACAATTTTTGACAGTTGATAATCGGTGGGCTATTACCAAGCGTGTACATTTGAATCTCGATAAACTTTCAGATATGTTTTTCTGAGTAATATTATCGAGAGCTGAAGTGGCTTCGTCCAAAAATAAAATTGATGGTTTTGAAATTATGGCCCTGGCTATCATAAGTCTTTGTTTTTGGCCACCAGATATACCTCCGGATCCTTCTGATATCAATGTATGCATCTCCATAGGCATATTTCTTATGTCTTCATCTATGTTGGCTATTTCAGCCGCTTCCCATGCATCTTCCATTGTTGCCCAAGGCGAAGCCACTATTATGTTTGAAAATATATCCCCGGGAAATATAGAGCCGTTCTGCATGACTACACCTATTTTTTGTCTCAAAAATGTCATATCTAAAGAATTAATATCTTGATTATTGTAATAAATCGCTCCCGATTGTGGTTTTTCAAAGCCCAAAAGAAGCCTTAAAATAGTTGATTTACCGCAACCTGTTTGTCCCACAATCGCAATATATTCACCACTTTTAATCTTTAAAGATAAATTTTTTAAAACATACGGTGCATCCTCTGAATATTTAAACAAAATATTGTTAATTTCGATATTTCCGGAAAGAGAAGTTACAAGTTTTTTCCCATAAGTATTTTCCGGTTGTTCTTGAATAAATGATTTAATCAAATCTAAAACAGGTTTTAGATTGGCAAATTGAACTAAAACGTCACTTATCGACATTACGGCCCCACTGACAGCACCGTAAGCAATACCAAAAGCCAGATAGTCCGACGCAGATACATTATTTGTAGCTGCAAAATAATAAAAGATCAAATTGCCTAAAGAATTTATCAATGTTGTGATTACGCTTGAAATTCTTATGAACATAGGCGGAGAAAAATTTATTTTTTGGGTTTTAGAATATATTTTTGCCCAATTGGCAAATGCCCTCTTTTCAGAACCGGTTATTTTTATCTTTTGTATACCATTAAACAAAGCAAAAACTAGCGAATTAAGCGAAGAAGAGAACTTCATTTTTCTTTTATTTAATTTTTGTTTTAAGAAAGTTATGAAAGTAGAGAAAATTATCGAGCTGAACATAATTAAAATTCCGGGCGTTACCATACTCGGAGCAAATTTCCACATTTGAAAAAAATAACCTATTGAAAATAGTGATGTTAATAATGTGGAAATTGTCATTTCCGAAATCATTTGACAGAAAGAAGCAAGATAACCTACACGGCTTGCTAATTCCCCGGAAGAATACTTTTTAAAAAACGTCGCTGGTAGGCTGAACATTCTAATCATAATTGCACTATTAACTGCAAGATTAAGTTTCAGTTTGATTCTTGAAATTATTAAATTTTTAGCAACCGAAACGATTGAGGTATTTAACGAAATTCCCAACATTAAAAATAAAGTTGGTAAAACGAAATTCAAACTAGCCGAAGGCACAATTTGATCGTAAATTATCTTTGTGATATATGGCGACAGCATGCCCAAAATTTGAACAAAGAAACATATAATAAAAATAAGAAAAATATCTAATTTTGAAATATTTTTTAACATAAAGATTATCAAATCTTTAATTTTAAGCGGGATTAACAGAAATGACTTATAGAAACAAAAAGCATCTATATTTATATCTTCCGCCGTTAATTTATTTATTTTTATTGTTTTGCCGTTTGAATCTGTATAGTAATATCTTCCCCATTCATTTTGAAATAGAGCTATAATTTCACCATTTTTTCTGCTTGCCAATAAGCATCCGAAAGAATTTTTCCACCAATCTCCGGTTAATTCTACTCTTCTTTTCATTGTCGAAGATGGTTTTAGCATATATTCAAGTTGAGAATTAAGTTGCGATGTGTCTTCGGGTAGCTCGATTATTTCTTCGCCGAGATATCTTAAAATTTCTTCTATTGCGTCTTTAACTTGTTTTTTATAGAACACTCCTTTTACTTTTAAAACCGACAACAAATCATTTAACGACTGATTGTATACATTTTGATCAAAAATACGTCTGTTTTTTATTTGTTCTGAGAAAACGTTATTTTCCATAATTCTTCACCACCTTTTATTCTGTAGAAACAAGCTTGGAATATAAATTATTTGATTCCATAAGTTGTTTATGAGTTCCTTGTTCAACTATAACTCCTGAATTAAGAACTATAATTTCATCACAATCTCTTATGGTAGAAAGCCTATGAGCTATTATCAAAAGAGAACAACCTAAATTTTTTATGTTTTGCATGACAATATTTTCTGTTTTGGCATCTAAAGCAGAAGTCGCTTCGTCAAGAATGACAAGTGTAGGTTCCGTTGCCAAAGCTCTGGAAATTTCAATGCGTTGGCATTGACCGCCCGAAAAATCCTTTCCTCCTTCTCTCATAACATGGTCGTAACCATTTTTCCGTGTAACAATCGTTTGATGAATATCCGCATCTTTAGCAGCCAATATCATGGAAAAATCTTCTATAGATTTGTCCCAGACTTTAATATTATTTTTGATAGTATCATTAAACATAACTTTTTCCTGATCTACCAGTGAAACATTGCTGTAAAATCTGTAAGGATCAATTTCTTCTTTCTTTTTTCCATCAAAAAGAATTTCACCCTCCCAAGGTTTATATAAACCCATAATAAGTTTGGATATAGTTGACTTGCCGCTACCGCTTCCTCCGATCAACGCTACAGATTTTCCCGGATCTAATTTTAAATTGAAGTTTTTTATAATTGGTTGAGCAAGCCGACTATAACCAAAAGTAATGTTTTTGATTTCTAATTTTCCCGTAAAAAGTTTAGAGTCTTCATTTTCTGATGAAAGAACAACAGGATGATCTTCTTGTTTATATTCAAAAACATCATCTATTTTTTCCATTTCATTGCGCAGATTAGAAAAACTTTGATATGTTTCCAAAAATGCATCTATTGGTTTAAAAAAACCTGTCAAGAAACCATTAAAGGCCATGAGCATTCCTATGGTGAATTTGCCTCTGATGATTAAATAAATTCCGGAAACTTGTAAAACGATTTTAGTAACCTCGTTTATGATTTTAGGAACTTCACCTATGATTTTCGTAAATTTGTCTATATTATTTACTGAATTGTTTTGCTTTGAATAAAATCCTGACCATCTTTCGAAAAAACCGGTCTCTGCTCCTGTGGATTTTATTGTTTCTATCATTTCTATTGAAGAATAAGTTACGCTCGCAAGTTTTCCATCGTTTCCCATGGCGTTTTGTTGGAGCGCTTCCATTTTCTTTGTTGTGAAACTTACTAGCCATATGTTCAGAAATGTGGATGACATGCCTATTAAAGTAAGCACAATGTTGTATTTAATCATAAAAAACAGATAGAACATAACTGAGATAAAGTCTATAACGACCGGAGAAATTCTTTGAATAAAATTTAAAGCTATTTTTCCGGTTGCGTTTTGTCTTTCGACTATGTCACCTATATATCGCTGGGAGAAAAAAATGAGAGGCATTTTGAGAAGATGCCACATAAATTTAGAACTCGAAACGATGTTAAATTTGCCCTCTATTTTTAACCAAAACACTGATTTTACAATACTTATCAGTACATTTAAAATCAGTACGAATGTAGTCCAAATTAAAAATGTATTCAGCCAATAAATTTGTCCTCCGGATAAAATATTATCTATATATATATGGTCGAATATGGGATTAACAAGAATTATCAAAGACAAAGATAAACTTATTAGCATAGAAATTAAAAAAGGCGTCATTGAACCTTTGAGATATTTTAATAAAAATTTTATGACACTTTTGGGTTTTCCTTCGGGTTTAAAATGACTTTCTGGTTCAAAAGTTAAAACTATTCCCGTGAAAGAACTATCGAATTCTTTTTTCGAGACGGTATATCGGCCTTTGCCAGGGTCGTTTATATAGAATTTTCCATTTCTAAGATCAAAATCATTTAATACTACAAAATGATTAAAATTCCAGTGGATAATTGCCGGTAATTTTATTTTTTTAAGATCATCTATTTCAACCCTGTATGCTCCGGTTTTAAATCCATAAGATTTTGCGGCACTTAATATATTTTTAGCTACGCTTCCATCTCTTGATACTCCGCAATCTTCTCTTGTTTTGGAAAGCGGAATCCATTTTTTATAATAGGCCGCAATCATACAGAGACAGGCTGCACCGCATTCAAGAGCTTCCATTTGCATGATCATGGGAACTTTATTTTTTTTCATATTCCAATCACCTCATAAATCTTGCGATTGGAAACTATTACGGAAATGTCACATAAAGTGCCATTTATTATCTTTATCGATTCGCTTTTTTTGTTACTCCAACCATCTAATTTTATTACTATTTCTACAAAATTCTCGTTTTTAGGCAGTATAGATTCGACAATATTAGGGTTTTCAAATTTTTTATAAATATAAGGACTTGTTATTATCTCTTCTCCTATAGAGATAATTTCGCCGTTTATATATCCAGACTCTTTTTTCGGAACATATTCTAAATATACAGATACTTTATTACCCACTTTAAGTTGTTTAGAAGTATAAAGGCTTACGTAAGAGTATACTTTCTTTTCTTCGAATTTTTCCCCTGAATAATTTTCAGATATTTCAACTATACCTTTAATATCCATATATTTGGGTATAGAACTGGTAAAAAACCAAAATCCTATAATTGATATAACAAAAAAAATAACGCTCAAAACGATAACAAAAAACGGATTTATTATTTTAATATACTCGTTTAATTTCTCAGGCGAGGAAATTCTTTCTAATGAAGTTTTTCTAAAAATTTCTTTATTGCCCAAAATCATGGTAGCACCTCTTTTATCTGATTTTTGGTAATATTTTATATTTTTTACAAAATAAAATCAAATTTTATATGTAAAAATTATAAATTATATTGACTGTATGTTTTAAAATGTTAACATCAACAACGTCCCGGAGGAGATTTTGCAGGATTTAGAAAATATCTTAGGATACGACTTCAAAAATAAAAAACTGTTAAAAAACGCCTTGACCCACTCTTCTATTTCCAACGAGAAGGGAGAGGTAAGTTATGAACGCCTTGAGTTTTTGGGAGATTCGGTTCTAAATCTCATAGTTTCGGAGTACATTTACAAAAATTTCCCAAATTTGCCAGAAGGAAAACTGACAAAACTAAGAGCCAGTTTAGTAAAAGAAAAAACACTCATGAAATTTTCAAATTTACTTAATGTTGGTGGTTTTCTGCGGCTTAGTTATGGTGAAGAAAAAGGTGGTGGCCGAAGTAGGTCGTCTATTTTAGCCGATGTTTTTGAGGCTATAGTGGCTGCGGTTTATTTGGATAATGGAATCGAGGACGCCAGGAAAATCGTATTAAAGTTTATAGTTTCAGAGCTTGAAAGTAACGATGAAGACAATTTTCGCGATTATAAAACAGAAATTCAAGAGTTTGTTCAATCGCTCGATAATTTGAGCTTGACATATGAAATAGTAGATTCCAAGGGTCCGGATCATGATAAAATTTTTGTAATAGAGCTTAAAATAAATGAAAAAACAGTGAGCACCGGCGAAGCGAAAAGCAAAAAAGAAGCCGAACAAAAGGCAGCCAAGGCTGCTTTGGTTGTTTTATCCAATTCATATAAGGGTTTCACATCGGAAAATCAAAGTTAGTGATACAGATCGCTCAGATGAATAGTTTTGCCAAGCATTGGTTTTGTTGTCTTATTTTATTCTGGATATTTGAATTAAAAAAATATCTTAAAGAAAAGAAATATACATTAAATCGAGCTTGTCATAACGTGTAAAAAATTCAGCAAAATCTAAACAATCAAATCTAAGGCATTGCGAAATAAATATATAAGTGATATTATTTAACTATGATAGAAAAAATAAAGCACCCAAAATGTGCAGTCAAAAAGAAAAAACAAAAGTGGATTTGTGCTTAAAAAACAAAGATATTTATGTAAAAATTGCGGATGTAATTACACACAAAATCATAAACACGGATATTCAAAAAAAGCTAAAGATGAGACAGATTCGTTATTACCTCGAAGGTATAGGGTTCAGAAGAATATAGCGCTTGCTTGGCATGGGTCACCTCTGTAATAAATTGGATCAAACAAGAAGCAGAAAAACTTAAAAAATCCAACTCAATTTTTGTTTTTCCCCGCCACATTTCGGGTACTTTATTTTTTTTATTATAGTTAAATTATAGTTAAATAGTATCACTTATATATTTATTTCGCAATGCCAAATATTTAATAAATACTTAAATATAAAATCTATAGATTGGTATTTTATGTAAAATAATTTTTATATTTGGCACTCATTTTTTTAATTAAAAACATTTTATTTCTCTTTCGCCCATTTCTTTAGATTTCTTCCAAACGAGTATTTTTAAAAATAAATCAAAAAACACCGGAACATACTTTGTGTATGTGAGGATTTTTTTGATTTTTAATCTTTAGAAAAGACGAAGTTTAGGGAGGAATCTAATAGAAGAAACAGGTACGCCCAAAGAAACATGCGGCTCTAAGTTGTCTCCTGCGGAGACAAAGTCGCCGCTAAATAATGCTTCGCATAATTCTGTTTGACAGCAAAATTCAAAATGCTATAATCACTTTATCAGTATTCTTGCTGATTTATATTTCAAGATCAGAGGGGGAAAGGTTATGAAAAATAAATTTATCAAATCTCTTATGAATTCTCTCGATTCGAGAGAGAGAGAGAGAGAGAGAGAGAGATCAGGTGGTTTCTTTATGAAAAAAGAAAGCAATGGGATAGGTGAAAATAAAAATAGCAAGAAGATTAGTAAAAATAATAAGATAATTTCTTCTATCTTAGTTGTTGCTATGTGCTGTCAATCTTTTGTTGGGGTTGTTACATCTGATAGTCAACTTGTAGATAGCAAGAAAACTGTTGAAACAACGGAATGCGGAGATTTAGAAGATAAAAATGATGATAAAGAAAACGACGAAGATGAAAATGAAAATAAAAATGAAGTAGATGGAAATACTGGGGAAGATAGTGAAGATAAAAGCGAGAGTATTATTGACAAGATTAAAAATCTTCCGGATTTTGTTAAGTATGGTATCGGTATGATCGGTGGTATGTTCCTCGGCGGTATCGTTGTTCGTGCTTTGTGTAATAAAGGTAATTCGAAGGAAAATGATTTTGGGAAATATGGTTGTTTGAGGTTAGGTTATTTAAAAGTCATACTTGAAGAAGGTAAAGGAGAAGTTTATGTTCCGACTTTCAGTATGGGAGGAAAAATGAGAGAGGAAAAAACGGCAAATTTACCGCGACTTATTTTATGCATACTTCATATTCGGATTATGCAATTAAAATTGTCAAACGATTAAAAAGATTCATAAAAGATAAAAGTAAAGATGAAGGAAAAACTTTGCCGTCCAAAATTTATTTAGGAGTAAAATCGTTTACTCCAAATATTTTAAGTAAATATAATTCAGGAAAAGGGTTGAATCCATACTCTAAAGCGGTCTATGAACTTATTGCGAATCTTACTAAAGGTAACACAGTAAGATTGACAGAAATGAATGAAATATTAGGAGCTTTGAATAAATGCGAAGCTGGTTTTCGCTTGACAACTTTACGTTTTCAAGAAATAATAGAAATAGACAAGGAAGGTGTCAGTCTTTCTTCGACAGAAAATAAAGATGTCAGTCTTCCTTTGTCTGTAGAATTAGTAAAATTATTATTTGGAACTGAGGAAGAAGAGATACTTGAAAACGAGAAAAAAGAAGACATTTCAGCCCCGAAAAAAAATAATTACAAAGATCAAGATAAAACGCGATAATGATTCCTAAGTGTTTGAGTTTGAGGGGGAAATTGTTATTCTCGGTCAAGTGGCGTTTGCGATTTGGTTTGAGGGCATTGCGAAATAAATATATGAGTGATACTATTTAACTATTACTATTTAACTACAATAGAAAAAATAAAGTGCCCGAAATGTGGCGGAAAAGAAAAAACAAAAATTGAGTTGGATTTTTTAAGTTTTTCTGCTTCTTGTTTGGTCAAATTTATTGTAGAATTGCGGCTCATACCTAATAATCTTTCAATTATTCTAAACTCTATTCCTTTGATATAATATCTAATCGTTTCTTGTTTTTCCTTTTCTGTATAACCTTTTTTAGATTTTTGTGTAGTTGCAACCATAATTTTTACACAAAAATCCTTATTTCCTGAGCACGAATCCATCCTTTTATTTTTTGGCCACACTTTGGGTACTTTATTTTTCTATCATGATTCAATAATACCACTAATATCACTTATGTATTAATTTGTCTGTGGTAAACCGAAAAACTCAAAAACTTGTAGGATTTCAATTAGGCGAAAGAAAAACTAAATATTTTGAACAATTATCACAAAAAAATCTCTCGTGCATACGACGATTTGGTGTTGTGAAATTTAGACATCGAAAACCTATTAATTAAGCCTCATTTCTGTTTCTAAATTACCTTCACAAACACAAAAAATCTCCCTCTTTGTCAGTTAACCACATTTTTGGTAAACACTCTTTTGAAAAGAATTTGACTACATGAAGACGAATTCTAAATTAAATATGTGTTTTGGTGATTCGCTTTAGCACATATTTAATTTTTAATTTTAAATCATCGCCACTAAAATAAAAATATTTACAAAATCATCGATTTGAAATATAAAATTATCGGTGTTTAGTACTTGTTGTTTCTAAAAAAACGGGGGAAGTTTAGGTTTGAAAAATATTTATGACTATAAAGTTATAGAGAAAAAATGGCAAGACAGATGGGAAGAAAATAATACTTATTGCGCCGATGACAATTTCAAAAAACCCAAATTTTATGTTCTTGTAGAGTTTCCATATCCGTCCGCTCAGGGTTTGCACGTTGGTCATCCAAGAAGTTATGTTGCAATGGATATAGTCGCAAGAAAGAGGAGAATGCAGGGATACAATGTCTTGTTTCCGATAGGTTGGGATGCTTTCGGTTTGCCGGCAGAAAATTATGCCATGAAAAATAAAGTTCATCCGAAAGGAATTACTACTCAAAACATAAATAATTTTAGAAGGCAATTAAAATCGATAGGTTTATCGTTTGATTGGAAACGAGAGGTTAATACAACTGATCCTAAATACTACAGATGGACACAATGGATTTTTTCTAAATTATTTGAAAAAGGGTTAGCTGTGAAGCGACCAACTTTAGTTAATTGGTGTACTTCTTGCAAGTGCGTGTTATCGAACGAAGAAGTTATAGAAGGA
Source organism: Candidatus Improbicoccus pseudotrichonymphae (assembly GCA_036322855.1). Lineage (GTDB taxonomy): Bacteria > Bacillota > Clostridia > Oscillospirales > Acutalibacteraceae > Improbicoccus > Improbicoccus pseudotrichonymphae. Next base: position 393,241 of record AP027924.1, on the reverse strand, counting down.
AAATGTGAAAGATGTTCTGCCGGCGTTGTGCAAAGGAAAAAATCGCAGTGGGTATTAAAAATAACGGAGTATGCTCAGAGGTTAATTGATGATTTGGATTTAGTCGATTATCCAGAACGTGTTAAAATACAGCAAAAGAATTGGATAGGAAAATCGGAAGGAGCTTTGATAAATTTTAAATTGAAAATTAATGGCAAAAATACCGAAAAAATTTTAAAAGTATTTACAACTCGACCTGATACGGTGTTTGGTGTCACTTATGTGATTTTGTCTCCGGAACACGAATTGGTTGATTATTGTTTGAAACACATAGAAAACAGAAATGAAGTAGAACTTTATAGAGAACAAACTTCCAAAAAAAGTGAATTCGAGAGAACTCAGTTAAAAGAAAAAAACGGAGTAGAGCTGATTGGCGCAAAGGTTTTAAATCCATTTAATGAAGAAGAGATACCGTTATTTATTTCTGACTATGTATTGGCGGATTATGGGTCCGGCGCCGTCATGGCCGTTCCTGCGCATGATACAAGAGATTGGGAATTTGCCAAAAAATATAATTTACCTATAAGAGAAGTAGTAAGCGGTGGCGATCCAGAAACGGAAGCATACACGAAAGACGGCAAAATTGTAAATTCGGATTTTATAAATGGTTTGGATTCTGACAAAGCCAAAATTGAAATCATAAAAGAAATAGAGGCTAAAAAAATTGGAGAGCGAAAAGTGAATTATAAGCTTCGTGATTGGATTTTTTCTCGTCAACGTTATTGGGGAGAACCAATACCGATTATAGAATGTGAGGATTGTGGTTTTGTTTTAGATAAAAATTTACCGCTAGTTTTACCGGATATAGAGAATTATGAACCTACACAAGGTGGAGAATCGCCGCTGGATCGTATTGACTGGTGTGATACTCATTGCCCACAATGTGGTCGAAAAGCAAAGCGAGAGACCGATACAATGCCACAATGGGCTGGATCTTCTTGGTATTTTTTAAGATATATAGACCCTTTTAATGCAAATGAATTGGCAAGCAAAAAAGTCGTAGATTATTGGCTTCCTATCGATTGGTATAACGGTGGTATGGAACACACTACTTTGCATTTACTTTATAGTCGTTTTTGGCACAAGTTTTTATATGATATAGGTGTTGTTCCGTGCCCGGAACCATATAAAAAACGTACAAGTCATGGTATGATTTTAGGGGAAAACGGGGAAAAAATGAGTAAATCTCGTGGTAACGTTGTTAATCCTGATAAAATAATCGAGCATTATGGCGCTGATACTACCAGACTTTATGAGATGTTTATGGGTGATTTTGAGCAAGTTGCGTTCTGGAATTTCAACAGCATAAAAGGTTGTTACAGATTTCTTGAAAAAGTTTGGTCTCTGCAAGATTTAGTTATCAAAGGTAAAGAAATTCGCAGGGAAATGCTTAATGTTTTTCACAAAACCATAAAAAAAGTAGGCGAAGACATTGAAAATTTGAAGTTTAATACTGCAATTTCAGCCCTGATGATTTTAGTCAATGAGATAAAATCAACCGGTAGCATAACTGAGTTTGAATTTGATATTTTTACTATTTTGATATTCCCATTTGTTCCGCATATATCAGAAGAACTCAGGGAAATTGCCGGGTTAAACGAAGCGTCCAAGCAGCCGTGGCTGATTTATGATCCCGAATATGTAAAGACTTCAACTGTTGAAATAGTCGTTCAGGTTAACGGTAAGCTTAAATGCACCGTAAGTGTAAATTCAGAATCTTCTGAGGAAGAAATTACAAATCTTGTTCTAAAAAATGAAATTGTCGCTAGAACAATAAACAGAAAAGACATAAAGAACAAAATTTATGTTCCAAATAGGCTTATTAATTTTGTTATTTAAACGGAGAATTAGAATTTGTCTTATATTTTTATTGATGTTCGTAAAAAAATCGCAGAAATAGTCGGTCAGTCTGTAAAAGAAGCTATCGATAGCAAAGAATTGGTTTTGAATTTTGTTAGTCCGGATAAGTTATTTTCTAAAATCTCGATTGAAATTCCAAATAATCGTGGATATGGCGAATTCTCAAGCAATATTGCCCTGATTTCCACCGGTTTTTTTAGGCTTCCTGCATCAGAAATTTCTGAAATAATATTAAAGTACATTAATAAAAATTGTAATTTATGCGGCTTTATTGAATTTTGCAAAATAGAGAATGGCGGTTTCTTGAATTTTTACATGAATAGCACTTTTTTTTGCAAAATTGTAAAAGAAATAGATAATTTTGGAGATGATTATGGCAATTCTGATTTTGGTTCGATGTGTGAATTAAATAATAATACATTCATCGAAAGCAACAAATATAGCAAAATGCCCAAAAAAATTTTAATTGAATATGTTTCTGCAAATCCTACAGGACCCATGCATATAGGCAATGCACGTCTCGGTGCATTAGGTGATTGTATTGCTCAGTTATTATTGAAATCAGGTTTTGCGGTCGATAAAGAATTCTATGTTAATGATGCCGGAAACCAAATAGAAAAATTTGGGCAATCGCTCAGCGCAAGATATGAACAAATTTTTGATGAAAAAGCAATATTTCCTGATGATGGCTACAAAGGTGAGGATATTAAAATATTAGCCAAAAGTTTTGCCGATATATTCAATGATAAATATATCAATGAAGACTACGAAGTAAGAAAAAGAGCTTTGATTGATTTTTCGTTACCTAAAAATATAGAAAAAATGAAAAACGATCTGGAAAAATATAAAATAATTTTTGATAACTGGTTTTATGAAAGCCAGCTTTATAAAAATGGCGATATTGAAAAGGTTGTAAAGTTATTGAAAGAGAACAGTGCTGTATTTGAAAGCGAAGGGTGCACATTTTTTCGTACAACCGATTTCGGAGAAGATAAAAATGAAGTTCTAATAAGAAAAAATGGGATTCCAACCTACTTTGCCGCCGATATAGCCTATCACTTTAACAAATTTTTGATTAGAAATTATGATATCTGCATAAATGTTTGGGGAGCCGATCATCACGGTCATATTTCTCGCATGAAATGTGCATTAAAGGTCCTTGGGATTGATCCAAACAGGCTTAAGATAATCACTGTTCAATTGGTAAACGTGATAAGAAACGGTGAGATTAACAAAATGAGTAAAAGAGACGGCAGAGCCGAAAAATTAGATAGATTCATAGAAGAGGTTGGTGTAGATTCGGCAAGATTTATTTTTAATATGCAGAATTTTAACTCAAAAATGGATTTTGATGTTGAATTAGCTAAAAAAAATGATATGTCGAATCCGATTTATTACATTCAGTATGCATACGTCAGATTTGCGAGCATAATTAGAACATTTGATTTGAATAAGATAGATTTTAATAAATTAAATTTGAGTGTTTTAAATTCTACCGAAGAAAAAGAATTAATATTTAAATTATCTTCTTTTCCATATGAAGTTATTGAATCTGTTAAAAAATTAAACCCATCCAAAATATCTCGATACATGATCGATTTGGCTTCTTTGTGCCATAAATTCTATACGGAAAAAAGAGTGGAAAACTCAGACGAAAATCTATCCTATTCGAGACTTTTATTATGTATTCAAGCATCAAAAGTTATAAAAACAGCTCTAAATATGATTAAAATTTCAATTCCAAAATACATGTAGAAGTTAAATTATTTATTAGGGCCTGTTCCTACTATTTTAAATAATCGATTTTTGAATAATTTTTAAATTAAATAAGGCAAATTTTTGAAATAATACTGGCGTATTATGAAAAAATTTAACACAATTTAATATAAAAATTAACAAATGTGATTGTTTAACAATAGTAGGAACAGGCCCTAGATCCACCATGCTCTATACAGCGGTTCGCGCCAATAAGATGATGCATATGGCTTATTTGAATAACACTCCCGAAAATACACATATTTTGGAAACTATGAAGACGTGTTCTTGCCCGCTATCTTTAAATAAAATTGTATTTTAAATCATTATTATTGGGGCTATATTATATGTCATGAAATGATTTTTTAATTTTTGGTAAATTTGATATGGAAAAAGCGTTAAGTGTAACTAAACTAAATGAATACATAAAATTTATGTTGGACAACGACGAAGTTCTTCAGAGTATTTGTGTGATCGGAGAGATATCTAATTTTAAAAAAACGTTAAACGGGCATATTTATCTTTCTTTAAAAGATGAAAAGAGCAGCATTAGCGCGGTTATATTCGCAAAATACGTAAATAAAAATCTCGCAGAAATGGAAGATGGAGTGAAGGTTTTGGTTTATGGATATATATCGTCATATATAACAGCAGGAAAATACCAGCTCTATGTTTGTAAAATATTGCCACACGGAGAGGGTGAAATAAATAAAGCGTTAAAAAAGTTGAAAGAAAAACTTACGAAAGAAGGAATTTTTGATCCAAATCTAAAAAAAGACATTATTAAATTTCCTAAAAAAATAGGAGTAATAACTTCCGCCACTGGCGCGGTTTTTCATGATATCAAAAGTGTATTGAAAAGACGTTATCCTTTGGGGAAAATTTTGTTATATCACGTTAAAGTTCAGGGGGTCAATGCCTGTAAAAATATAGTTGAGGCTTTGCATTGTTTGAATAACATGAAAGATATAGATTGTATAATAATAGGTCGCGGCGGAGGTTCCGTTGAGGAATTATGGGCATTTAATGAAGAATGTGTAGTACGAAGCATTGCATGTTCTGTAAAACCTATAATTTCGGCAGTAGGTCATGATACCGATTACACTTTGTGCGATTTGGCGGCAGATTTGCGCGCACCAACTCCATCAGCCGCAGCGGAACTTGCGTCGGTAAATATTTTCGAGCAACTGAATTTTGCAAGAAATTTATGTAACAAAGTTGAAATTTTGATAAAAAATAAAGTCGTTATGCAAAAAAAGAACCTAGAATTAATTAAAAACAAAATTAACAACTTAAAAGATATCAGAATATCGAATATGAAATCAGAATTATCACAAATAAAATCTAGTTTAAAAAATCTGATTAAAAATATTATCGAAAAAAGAAAACAAACGGTAAAAGATTTAAAATCTAAAATAATATTTTTAAATCCACATAATATATTAAAAAAAGGTTACGTTTTGATTTTAGATGACAATAATAAAATAATGTCGGACGAAAATAGCATAAAAGAAAAGAAGAAAATAAAAATATTAACTAAAAACAGAGTGATGATTATGGAAGTACGAAATATAAAAAATAAGAACAATAACCATTACATTTAGCTATCGAATTTCTTTCTAAACCATCTCTTTTACAAAATTTCAGATATTTACCTCATGTAAGGAGCTTATGAACATGAGGAATTTTGACCGTGTAGCTATTCCGATTTAAAAAAATCCATAATATAATTAAAATGTTATTTCAAAGGTACACTATTAAATTGCCTTAAAGAATACTTCGTAAGTGGCACGCTTATATAGGAAAGCGTATAAGAAGTTTGGCGTAAGCATAAGTGCAATAAAAGCGTGGGAAAACTCTTAAACGTAGCAGTAAGCTTGGAAAAGTAGTTGAAAATGAGAACCGCAACGAAATTCCTCGCCGAAAAAATAAGAATTTATGAATATATATCATTAAAACTATTTTTATCGTCCTATTGACAGCAAAATTCAAAAATTTTATAATTACTTTATCAGTATTACTGCTGATTTATATTTCAAGACCAGAGGAGGAAAGGTTATGAAAAATAACTTCATAAAATCTCTTATGAATTCTCTCAATTCGAGAGAGAGAGAGAGAGAGAGAGAGATCTCAGGGGTTTCTTTATGAAAAAAGAAAGCAATGGAATAGGTGAAAACAAAAATAGCAAGAAGATTAATAAAAATAATAAGATAATATCTTCTATTTTAGCTGTTATTATGTGTTGTCAGTCTTTTGTCGGGGCCAATCCAAATTCGGATAATAGTGGATTTGTGCCATATGGGGGCATTGATAATAGTCCAGCTGCAGATGGGTTTGAAGAAAAAGAAGAAAAAGAAGAAGTAAAACTTGTAGATGGCGAGAAAACTGTTGAAATAATGGAAGACAAAGATAAAGATGGTGTTGAAATACCAGAAAATGAAAATGATGTTAAAGAAAACGACGAAGATAAAAATGAAAATGAAAGTAAAAAGGGCGATGCGGTTAATAAATCTAAAGGGCTTTTAGATTTAGCTAAAACTATTGTCGGCGTTGGTGGTATCTCGGGTGTTGGTACCTTAGTTGTATATAATGCAATTAGTTCTAGAAAGGCAAAACCAAGCGAAAAACCAAAAAAAGAAAAAGAAGAAGAAAAAGAAGAAGAGGAAAAGAAAAGATTAGCGGAAGAAGAGGAAAAGAAAAGATTAGCGGAAGAAGAGGAAAAGAAAAGATTAGTGGAAGAGGAAACGAAAAGATTATTCGAAGAGGAAAAGAAAAGATTAGCGGAAGAAGAGGAAAAGAAAAGATTAGCGGAAGAAGAGGAAAAGAAAAGATTAGCGGAAGAAGAGGAAAATAAAAGATTATTCGAAAAAGAATTTAGAGGCAGATTTGAAGAATACGGTTTTTCTGAATTAAACTTTCTTCTTTATCGACGGATGATGAAAGTTCTTACTTTTTCTTTAGGAAATAAGGCAAAAGACAAAGACAAGATGCTTTTTCATAGTTTGGACATAACGTTTGGTGGTATTTCAGATATTTTATTTGACGCCAAAAAATGTCTTTTTAATAATATGGTTTATACACGTGTGGGTTTCCTTAAAGAAATTAATGAAGTATCAGAAAAAATTAAAGCAGAAGTAGAACATATGGATCCGTATTCTCAATTTGTTTATAAGGTCGCAACAGGCCAAGAGGATATTTCTAGTTTAACTAAAGAAAGCTTAAGAGAAAAATTGTGTGAATTATTGAGTGATTGCCAATCAGATTTTCGTTTGACAGGTTTTTATTTAAGTTTAAAAAATAAAGGAGATATCATTGTGCCGGAAGGATTGGCGAGATTAGTATTAGACAACTTGTGAGTCGTTTGGAGTATTTCATTTTTAGGACAGGTTTAATGTATTTTTTTGTAAATTTTGGTAAATAATTAAGGTACAGTTTACTTCTAAAATTTTTGCTCAGGTGAATTTGATGATCGAAAAAGAATTTAAAATTTTAATTACGAAAAAAAAATATGAAGAACTTAACGATGCTTTTAATTGGGATGAATCTGTGGAGCAAGAAAATTTTTATTATGTAGACGCAAAAAGAGTATTGAAAAAGAAAAAGATAAACGTAAGAGTTAGAAAGGACGAAAAAAAAATTTTATTGCAAATAAAATCTTCGGTTAATTCTGAAGGAAATTTACATATAAGTAATGAAATGGAAGAGGAAATAAAAGAAGTTCCATTCAAAATAAATTCTGATTTTTTAGAAAAAAGAATCGGAACTAATGTCGGCGAACTTTATTTAATAGGTTTTCTGAAAACCTACAGAAAGGAATGCCATTGGGATAAATTTACGATTATATGTTTGGATGAAAGCTCATATCTTGGAACGGTAGATTATGAATTAGAGATAGAATTTACAAATCAAGAATTAAATTCAGAACTTTTAAACAAACTAAAAGGCCATGGAATATTTTTAAATAAAAGTTCTTACGGAAAAAAATCACGTTTTATGAGAAAAATAGAAAGTATTATCTGATTAGTATTTGGCAAAACAAAATTTACTTTTTTATTCTCGTGCTAAAGTTTATTTTATGTGTACCGGGAAGGTGAAGTGAATGGCGACAGATTCACGTATCATTGCACTGGATAAATTTATAACTTGCATTGAGGAATCAATTTCAAGTAAAAAAATTGATTGCAAAGTTATAAAAATAAAAGAAGAAATTAAAAAAACAATTAAATGTTTCAAAAAAACTGTCCGCGATAAGACTTGTTTAGATATAGGAAATATAGATCTTGGTAATTTAAACTATTTTTTAGAATTAGCAGCAAACGATGATGACATCAAAGAAAAAATGGTTGCCTTTATGTTTATAAAAAACTTAGGAGCATATCATTGTTTTCCGATTTTAATAAGAGAAGCTCTTTTTTATGGAAAAAATTCTTTTGAAGATAAGGCAATAGAAGATATTATCAAAAATTCAGGAAATTTTACCAATGATTCAAGTCAAATGGAAGCCATTTCAAAAAAAGTTATAGAAAAATTCCCTAAATTCGAACTAAATAATAAATATGTCAAATATTTTTCCGAAAGTATGAAATATTTTGCGGAAAATTGCAATAAATGGAATTCCGAAAAACAAGATAAATCGTGCAAAGAGGGCGAATGCTCAGAATTAGAAACTCAATTGCGTCATAGAGGCGAAAAACTGTTAGAAGAAATGCTAAAAATAAAATCAGAAATTAACAAAAAAATCGAGTACGAAAAAACAAATAAACCAAAAGAAGAAAGTAAAGAAGAAAGTCTAATATGTAAAAAATTGTCAGAGTTATCCAGTTTGGATATTATAACGGAAAAAAATTTGTTAGGTAAAGAATTTGCCAACGGACTAAAAGAATTTTCCGAAATATTAAAAACAAAAAAGGGCAAAAACGGCAGAAAAGCAAGATTTAATTTTCTGTTTTTAGGATCAAAAAGAGTAAAACTAGGAATTAGGTTGGAGAAAGCAGTTCAAAAAATTTTAAAGAATTTACAAGAATAAGCCTACCCAAAACTGAATCATTAGAGAAGCACAGAAACGCGTGACATATTGATTGTATATGAGCAATTTCGAGTACCGCACTAACTATAAAACTTGCAAAAACCAGTTCTAGGGCCTGTTCCTACTATTGTTAAACAATCTCATTTTGTTAATTTTTTATATTAAATTGTGTTAAATTTTTTCATAATACGTCAGTATTATTTCAAAAATTTGCCTTATTTAATTTAAAAATTATTCAAAAATCGATTATTTAAAATAGTAGGAACAGGCCCTAGAACAGGTCTAATAAAGTTATGATCTGAAAAAATTAAGCCTTGCCTTGAGTTCTTTTGCTGCCAGTAATATGTCTTTTTGCAAAATAATAGCAGAACTCACTGCAACACCATCCATTTTTGTATTTTCTAACATAGATAAATTGTTTTTGTTTATTCCGCCTATGGCAACAATTGGTATATCAATTTTTTCTCGAATGCGGCACAATTCTTTTATACTTACAAGTTTTGCATCTTTTTTAGTATCGGTCTCAAAAATCGAACCTATCCCGAGATAATCAGCACCTGATTCCACAGCCGTTAGAGACTCCGACAAATTGCCGGCAGAAACCCCAACAATTTTTTCTCCAACAATACGCCGCACTGTTTTGCAATCTAAATCATTTTGCCCAACATGGACACCATCAGCATTTAAGGCCAAAGCAATGTCGACGTGATCATTAATAATAAAAGGAACTTTAAACTTTTCTGTGATTTCGCGCAGACGTAACGTAATCTTGAAAAATTCAATAGACAAAATCGTCTTTGCCCGAAGTTGTACCATCGTGCAACCACCAGCAATCGCCTGTTCGACACATGTTTCAACATCCAAATTTCTCGTGTTTATAAGATCTAAATCTGCAATAAAATATAACGAACAATCCAATCTATTCTTCATAAAACCTTGCCATTTCTTTAAATATTTTACCGTTCATTGTACTTATAGAGTTATGAATTGCAATATGAAAACTTCCATTTCCCAAATTTTTGGTATTTTTATGTGCTAATTCTCCTGCGATCCCCATACACAACATAGCCGTAATTGTCGCCTCAAAGTTTTGGTTTTTTGTTGCACCACATAAAGAACCAATAAGTGATGAACACATACATCCCGTTCCCGTCAAGCCCCTTAAAGAAGAATGGCCGTTTTTTATGCAAATAATTTTGTTCCCATTCGAAATCACATCAACAGCTCCGCTTATTGCGACTACACAATTAAGTTCTTGCGCAATTTCTTTGGCTATTTTTTTCGTATGTTCGATATCGACAAAGTAGCTTTCAAATGCATCAACGCCTTTTATTTTTGAATCCACACCTGCTATGAACTTAATTTCAGAAATATTACCGCGTACGACACTCGCATTTACTTCTTTTATGAATTTCATCACGGCATCGTTTCGAAATCTTGTTGCTCCTACACCAACAGGATCAAAAATAACAGGAATATTTTTCTTATTGGCCATTTTTCCACTTAAAAACATCGACTTAAGCGTTTTACAATTTAACGTTCCTGTATTTATAACAACAGAATCCGAAACGGCCGTTATTTCCAGAACTTCCTCGATATCATCTGCCATGATAGGTGACGCACCAATTTCAAGTGTTACATTTGCGCAATCATTCGCAGTCACATAATTTGTTATATGATGAACAAGGGGCTTATTTTCTTTTGTTTTATTAAGTAAATCAATACAAGTATCAATCATCATTTCTCTCCGAAAAAAATTTTTTGTACATTTCATAAAAATGGTGAATTGGGCCATGACCTTTACCAATTTCAATAGCATTGGCAATTGCAGTACTTATGTATTTTTTTGTTCTCTCTAAAGCTTTGATTAACGGAAAACCCAAAGCGACATTCGCGGCAACCGAAGAAGAAAATGTACAACCTGTTCCATGGGTATGTTTGGTACTAATGCGCGGTGCACAATACTCATAAAATTCATTACCGTCAAATAAAATATCGATAGCATCATTTCCTTCATCATGCCCACCTTTTACCACAACCGCGCGGCATCCACTTTTGTAAATAAGCCTTGCTGATCTTTTCATATCATGAAACGTTTTTATTTTTATCCCTGAAATTTTTTCAGCTTCGGGAATATTCGGTGTCACTAAATCCGCCAATGGCAGAATCACAGATATTAAAGCGTTTATATCAGATTCTTTCATTAAGGAAGCTCCATTTTTTGCATACATAACAGGATCAACAACCACATTGTTTGGTTTCCATTTTTTAATTTTCTTGGCAACGGACAACATAATTTCGCGGCAAGAAAGCATACCGATTTTGACTGCGTCCGGCATTATGTCTTCAAATATATCGTCTATTTGCTTTTCTATAATATCTGGTCTTACATCCTGATAATCGGTCACGCGGAAAGTATTTTCTGCCACAACGGACGTAATCACTGCCATGCCGTACACGCCGTGAGACGAAAATGTTTTTAAATCCGCCTGTATCCCGGCTCCACCACTGCAATCGGAGCCCGCGATACTAAGTACTTTTTTTATATTATTTTTATCATACACAAAATAGTGTTCTCCTCGTTTAATTTATTTTATACTTTTTTAGATTTGCGTGGGAAAATAATCAATAAACTGCCATTTTTCACGGTAATGCTGCTTTCAACACCGATAAATTCATTGCTTACACCAATCGGATAAGTGTTTCTAATAGTAGCATTTTCAAGTTCGTATTTTAATCCTTTAATAAAAACTCCTGAAGATATGTTCGAATAAGAAAAAACAGAAATATAACCATTGTAATCACTGCTGAATTTAATACTATTATTGGTTACTGCCGTCATTATTTGATTTTTATCAATTAAATGACCTCTCATCTTATTTTTTGATAGAAAAAACAAGATTTGAATATTGGCAAAAGTATGATCAAACCTATTACCCGTACCACAATAAATGTAAAAAAGTTTATAACCTTTGTCCATACCTTTTTTAACTGCTGCAAGCATATCTGTTTCTTCTTTTTCTTTATCTAAAACCAATGACTTAATATTAAGATCCGAAATACTATTGTACGAGAATGAATCAAAATCACCTATTATCAGATCTATCGATATATTTTTACTTTGCAAGTAATTTAAACCACCGTCGGCGGCTATTACAAAGTCCTCTTTTTTTACCAAAAAATCAAGTTTGTAATTTTCACCAGACCCGACAATGTAGCAAATTTTTTCATTCATATAATCATCCTTTTGTTTTCTAGTTTTCTTAAGATGTTTTCATAAAAAATCAAATTTTTAATATTACTTTTGACCCGACAACCGTTTATTTTTTTTTTGATCTCTTTTATTTGATATTCCAAATAATACTTCGAATAAAAGTTATTACTTGAATTTAAAACTTCACCCAAAAAAAAGTATAAATCATCGTATTTTTCGTTTATTTCTTCGAAAATTGTTAAAAAAACGCTGTAAGCTTTGTTATTTTCTATTAGTGCCTCTTCTTTCAAAATTTTGTAACCATTATTTACAAGGAATTTTCTGAGATTATAGTGATGAGTGCACGGTTGAAGTATAAATCTTTTACTTTTTTTATTTTTCCAGCTACATTTGCCTAAAATTTCAGATATTGTGTTTCCGCCCAGTCCGGATATTACTACTTCATCTACTTTATCTTCATCTATGTTTTCGAATCCGTCCGACAACAAAGGTTCGATTGAGTTTTCTAAATTATATTTTTTTATATTCCTTCTAGCTTTTTCAACCGAACAAACATTAATATCGGAGGCGATTGCACTCTTTATTTTGGAATTAAGCACAAGCCAGATCGGCAATTTAGCATGATCGGTACCTACATCAGCTATATGATCTGAATTTATGAACTTGGTACAACAATACAATCTTTCGCTCAAATAAAAAATCCTATCTTTTCTCATTTTTTATTCAAAATGACTTCAGGATCGATTCCTTGCTTTTTATAGTAATTTGCAATTGCAACCTTGAAGGCTTGTTCTGCGAGAATTGAGCAGTGTATCTTTACCGTAGGCAGACCACCGAGCTTATCAATTATTGTCTTGTTGGTTATTTTAAGTGCTTCATCTATTGTTTTGTTTTTGATAAGTGTAGTTGCAATTGAACTTGTGGCAATAGCAGCAGCACAACCAAACGTTTTAAACTTAATATCGACAATTACACCATTTTTTATGGTCAAAAACATCTTCATAACATCGCCGCAACGAACATTTCCGACTTCACCAATGGCATCCGCATCCTCAATTTCTCCAACATTGCATGGATTCAAAAAATGCTCCATGACTTTTTTCGTGTATTGCATCTATGTTCTCCAATTTACAAACATTGCGTGAATATAATTTCACCGACGCGTATATTCTACACTGATTTGATGGGAAATATCAATAACCCTCTGTAATTTTATGATAGATCTGTCTAAAACCGATTCTTTTTGTAAATTCCATTTTTAGTACGGGTCTAATATTTTTAAAATATCGAATTTTAATTTCAAATTATCATGTATTTGTTGTAATAAATAAAATAAAATAGCATAATCAGAAGGTTAAACTATGGAGGATAAATTAGAATCATGAATTTTGACAAAAATAAAGCATTGGAAACAGCAATAAATCAGATAGAGAAACAGTTCGGCAAGGGTGCCATAATGCATCTCGGGCAAAGTGATTTTTTACAGGTAGATGCCATATCCACCGGTTCTTTAACTCTAGATGTTGCGTTAGGAATAGGTGGATTACCAAGGGGTAGAGTCGTTGAAATTTACGGTCCGGAATCATCCGGAAAAACCACTTTGGCGTTACATTGTATTGCTCAGGGCCAAAAAAATGGCGGAAATGCCGCATTTATAGATGTCGAACATGCTCTTGATCCCATATATGCTTCGGCATTGGGTGTTGATACCAAATCTTTGTTAGTTTCACAACCGGATACGGGTGAACAAGCTCTTGAAATAACAGAATCATTGGCAAGATCTGGAGCAGTAGACGTTATTGTAGTTGATTCGGTAGCTGCGTTGGTACCGCGTGCCGAAATAGAGGGGGAAATGGGCGATGCCCACGTGGGGCTACAAGCAAGACTTATGTCGCAAGCTCTTCGTAAACTGACCGGGGCCATAGCTAAATCAAATTGTATAGCTATATTTATAAATCAGCTGCGCGAAAAAGTCGGAGTGATATATGGAAATCCCGAAGTCACACCTGGTGGAAGAGCTCTCAAATTTTACGCTTCCGTAAGAATAGATATAAGAAGAATTGAGACAATAAAACAAAATGGGGAAATGATAGGTTCTAGAACTAGGGCCAAAGTGGTTAAAAACAAAGTAGCTCCTCCGTTTAAGGAAGCTGAATTTGATGTTTTTTACGGAAAAGGAATTTCCCGGGAAGGCGAACTCATTGATATGGCCATCAAAACCGAAATAATTCAGAGAAGCGGTTCTTGGTTTTCATGGGGGGATATAAAGTTGGGTCAAGGCAAAGAAAGTGTTAAAGAATACTTGAAAAAATATCCGGAAAGCGCGGAAAAAATAGAATCAGACACTTTAGAGAAAGCCTCAAAATTGATAACTTTGCGTTCCGTTCCACCGGTTCCGATTGAAGATGAGAGTTTATAATTTAAAAAATGTGAAAAATAGTTGCATTTAAAATTTAAGTTGATAGAATTGCTTGATGTATTTCTTTAGAGGTTAGTTGATATATGTTTTTGATTTTGTTCGTGATGGTTTTTGCATTGGTTTCTGCTTTGGCCACTTGTTTGTTGATTAAAAAAGGACACAGGAAGTTTACGATTTTTTGTTTCCGTGGGGCTTTAGTTTTGATTTTTACCTTATTTCTTTCAATTTTTCTGAAGTCTGGTATTTCAGCTGCCGATACAGGCGATGAAGGTTCAAAAGCACAGGTGAGGGTTATAACTGATGTTGAGGCAGGTGCCAGATCGTTCGCCTATGGGCTTGGTTTGATTGCTTCTTCCGTCACTTTTGCTTTTTCGGTGATTGGCGGTGGAATAGCAATGGCGGCGGTGTTACCGTCCGCAATAGTTGCGTTGTCTGAAAATCCCAAGATGTTTGGAAAGCTTTTTACCGTAATTTTATTAGCAGAAACAATATCTATTCTTGGTTTTGTAATGTGTGTTTTGCTGATGAATAAAGTTAATATTCTTATGAATTTTTAGTTCGCGTTATAAGAGAAGAAGATATGAGATTTTTTTTGATATCGGATAATAGGGATACTCTGTTGGGATTGAGGTTTGCTGGAATAAAAGGTAAGTTGGCAAAAACCGAAGTTGAAGTTAAAGATATCATTAACAACGTTGATGAGCAGGTTCTTGTTATAGTTATCACGGAAAAATTAGCGGATAAAATGCGCGATTGGATTAATAATTTTAAAATTAGTCGGAGTAAGCCCTTGATAGTCGCGATTCCGGATAGACATGGAAGCGGGGCGATGGGTAAGTTGTTGATTGAATATATTCGGGAAGCGATCTGGTAAATAGGATCCTGTTGGATTTAGGTGATTTTTTGTCTAATAATGAAAAAAAAATGAGCAGATTTTTGAGTTACATTGATAAGTTTTCCAAAAAGCATGAGTTTAATGTAATGGAAAAAATAAAAAGAGAAGAAAAATCAGAAATTGAGAATATGGAGAACAAGATTGTTGCCGATTTCAGGATCGATATCAATATCGAGTTTTCAAAAATAAAAAGCAAGTTTTCTTCTGAAATATCAGATGTAAGAATTAGAAATAAAAGAAATATTTTTAAAAAAAGAAAAGAAATGATCGATGATCTTTTTGTGTTATGTGAAATTAAGTTGAGGGAATTTACAAAAACAGAGGAATATGTACAATATTTTCAGAAAAAATTTAAGAAAATAGTTTCTTCTTTTACCGACGAGGCGGTTATTTTTGTAAGAAAGGAGGATTTTGATATTAAAGATAGCATCTCATTGGGCTATGATAAATTTAAGTTTTTTGTGGATCCAAGTATCAAAATCGGTGGATTTAAAGCATCTGTAAATAGTTTCAGAATAGATGAAACATTTGACACAAAATTATCAGCACAGCGCAAGTCGTTTTTTCAAGATTTTAAATTAATTTTCGATATTCAGGATAACAAAAATGGCTAAAAAAAATGATTTGATTTATGGAATAAACGGTCCAATTATAAAAGTTAAAAACACGGATTCGTTTTTTATGTACGAAATGGTACACGTCGGCGATGGATTAGTTGGTGAAGTAATAAAAATTAATAAAGAATTTACGACTATACAGATTTACGAAGATGCCACGGGACTTACAACACGAGATAAAGTTGTAGGAATGAAAAAACCTATGGGTGTTTTGTTGGGTCCGGGGCTGATCGGAAACATATTCGATGGCATAGAACGATCTCTCGGAGCAATAAAAGACATACACGGAGATTTTATTCCCGGTGGTTGTAGAATTGATATTTCAAACAATGAAAATCTTTGGAATGTAAAAATTTTGGTAAAAGTTGGTGACGAAGTTTCATATGGTATGATTTTCGCAACGTGCGCGGAAACTTCTGTCGTGGAACATAGGTTCTTGATTCCTTTAGGCGTAGAGGGAAAGGTTATAAGTATTGCCGAACGCAAAGAATTTAAATTAACAGATACGGTTATAGAAGTAAAAAATAAAGATAAGGTTGTAGGTTTAAATCTTTTACAGTTTTGGCCCATACGCCAGTCGAGACCTGTGAAAAAAAGACATAGCCCAAACAAACCTTTAATCACCGGGCAACGTGTTATAGATACTCTGTTTCCGATGGCAAAGGGTGGTTGCGCCATGTTACCAGGGGGATTTGGTGCCGGGAAGACGGTGACACAACATCAACTTGCAAAATGGTGTAACGTAGACGTTGTTATTTATGTAGGCTGCGGAGAAAGAGGCAATGAAATGACTCAAATTCTCGAGGAATTTGGTGAGCTTATTGATCCTAAAACCGGCAAATCCATGTTAGAGCGCACAATTTTTATAGCAAATACTTCGAACATGCCGGTTTCCGCAAGAGAGGCTTCTATTTATACCGGAGTAACTTTAGCGGAATATTACCGAGATATGGGTTATGATGTTGTAATGTTGGCAGATTCTACTTCAAGATGGGCTGAGGCTTTGCGTGAAATTTCTGGGCGTTTGGAAGAAATTCCTGCCGAAGAGGGTTATCCTGCCTATCTTTCATCAAGGCTTGCTGAATTTTACGAAAGAGCCGGAAATTTTACTTCTTTTAGCGACAGAGAATCATCAATTACGTTAATCGGAGCGGTCTCACCACAAGGTTCTGACTTTTCTGAGCCAGTAACGCAAAATAGCAAACGCTTTACCAGATGTTTTTGGGCTTTGGACAAATCGTTAGCATATATTAGGCATTATCCGACTATAAATTGGAGGTTAAGTTACAGCGAGTATGTTAAAGAACTAGAACCTTGGTTCGAACTAAATATCGGAGAAGAGTTTGTTGAAAATAGAAAAAAGATAGTTTATATTCTGGAAGAGGAAGCAAAACTCTTGGAAATAACAAAACTTGTCGGGCAAGATATTATGGCAGATGACCAGAAGCTTGTTTTGGAAACGGCAAAATTAATAAGAATTGGTTTTTTGCAACAAAACATTTTTAATGACTTTGATAAATTTGTTTCGCTCGAGAAGCAAAGGTTGATGATGAGTGTTATCTTGTATTTATATAAAAAATCAAAAGAATTGATTACGAATTTGGTGCCCATGTCTAAAATTATTCAACTAGATATTTTTCAAGAGATTTCAAAAATGAAATATAATATGCCTGCTGATTGTCTTGAGAAATTTAAGTCGTATATTGAATTGATAGATCAAAAATTAGACAGCATCGTTTAAGTTGCTATTTTATATTAAAATACATAAGGAAAATTATGATTATAGAATATAGAGGAGTTCAGAGTATCAATGGCCCGTTGATTGCCGTAAGCGGTATAAAAGATAAGATTAGTTATGGAGAAATGGCTCAAATATATTTGGATTCTGGACAAATAAAAACAGGCAGAGTTATTCAAATAGATGGAGACATCGCTGTAATTCAAGTCTTCGAAGGAACAAAATTAGTATCATTAAAAAACACCGGAATAAGATTTGCCGGTGAAAGTATGAGGATAACTTTGTCCGAAGAAATTTTGGGGAGAGTTTTTAATGGTATATGCCGACCCATCGATGGGTTGGGGGAAGTTTTTGGTAATTTAAGAAGAGACATAAACGGACAAGTTATAAATCCAGTTTCGAGAACATATCCAAGAAATTATATAAATACAGGTATTTCTTCGATTGATGTTCTTTCAACTTTGATAAGAGGACAAAAATTGCCTATATTTTCGGGTTCCGGAATGAAACATAATGAGCTTGCCGTTAGAATTGTCAATCAGTCTAAAATTCAAGAATATGAATCCGAAGAGAATAATTTCGCAATAGTGTTTGCCGCCATAGGTGTAAAAAAAGATGTTGCGTCTTATTTCGAACAAGAATTTAGAAAATCAGCAATTATCGAAAAAGTCGTTATGTTTATTAACACCTCAGATGATTCGGTAATGGAAAGAATTTTAACTCCCAGATGTGCTTTAACTGTTGCTGAGTATTTGGCATTTGATTTGGGGATGCATGTACTTGTGATTTTGACAGACATGACTTCATATTGTGAAGCTTTACGGGAATATAGTTCGTCCAAAGAAGAAATTCCAAGCAGAAAAGGTTATCCCGGTTATTTGTATTCAGATTTATCATCAATTTATGAAAGAGCGGGAATTCTTAAAAACAAACCCGGCTCCATAACTCAGTTACCTATTCTCACGATGCCAAACGATGACATTACTCACCCCATTCCTGATTTAACTGGGTACATAACCGAAGGACAAATTGTTCTTAGTAGAGATCTTGAAAGCAAAAGTATAGGACCAGCTGTTTCTGTTTTGGCATCATTATCAAGATTAATGAAGGATGGAATTGGTGAAGAATTTACAAGGGAAGACCATTCATCTATTTCTAATCAATTATTTTCTTCGTATTCGAAAGTACAAGAAATAAGATCACTTGCTTCTATTATAGGAAAAGAAGATTTAGCAAAAACGGATAAGTTATATTTGGAATTTGGAAGGCTTTTCGAGGAGAAGTTTATAAAACAAGGCGAAAACGAAAGTCGTACAATGGAGGAAAGTTTGGATTTAGGATGGAAACTTGTGTCGATTTTGCCCAAAAGCGAGTTGGAAAGAATAGATTCAAAAATTTTAGATAAATATTATGTAAATAATTTAGAACAGATGTGATGGCACTTAGGTCATGAATTTTAGGGAAATATATTATTTTATAGATTCGTTTGCCCCTTTTTGCACACAGTTTGAATTCGATAACTCGGGGTTATTGGTTGGAAACGGCAATGATTTTGTAGATAAAATTTTAATAAGCCTTGACATTACCTCTGAAGTTATTTTAGAAGCTAAGAATTTAGGAGTTCAGCTGATAATTAGCCATCACCCGGTTATATTTAATAAGATCACAAGTATAAGTTCGCAAGACGTAGTTTATCATCTAATTAGGTCTGGCATCGGTGCGATATGTGCTCATACGAATTTGGACATTTCTCCAGACGGAGTAAATTATTGTCTTTTGAAAAAATTGGATTTAATACCAAAAGAACCTGTGAAAATTATAAATAATTCTCCGCTTGGATTTTGTTCGTTTTTAAATACAGTAATGACGTCTCAAGAACTTGCAAACTTTATAAAATCAAAACTTGAATGCAATTTTTTAAAGTTTACAGATAATAATTCATTCATAGAGAAAATTGCAGTTGTGTCCGGGGCTGGCGGAGATTGTATTTATGATTTGCCGGAAAAAGACGTCCAGGGATTTATCACCGGGGAAATAAAACACCATGAAATTTTATATGCAAAGCAAAACAAAATTTCCGTCTTCGAACTAGGACATTTTGTGTCAGAAAATGTCATCGTAGAACATCTCTGTTTTAAATTAAAAAATAAGTTCAAAAACTTAGATGTGTTTGTATCCAAAAAAAATAAAGACGAAACTGATTTTATAGGTAATTTTATCAAGTTCTTTTCAAAAGGTAAATTATAGTACAATAAGAAAATGAATTAATACTCAGTAAAATTAAGAAAGTATGCGTTAGAAGCATTGCATAACGAATATACAAAGGCCTGGAAGTAAATGAAATGTCACACTATCCTCTCGGGTTGTGGGAGAGAAACCCGAGGGGAGAGACCGGGACCACTAAAAGACAGAGCATCGAAACGTACAACGTATAAAATAGATCGTAAAATGATATTGCTAAAGAAATATACATTTATACATAAAAATAAAACTGATTATTTAATTATTCTTAAACTCTTGGACCAACAATATGTTTTTCTTACAAATCTTGTTAGAACCTGTTCATGCGAAATAAATTTAAAATTATAAGAAAATAGAAAAATTGTTTCCAAAACAGAAAAGTTTTTCTAAAATCAGCAATTTAGAAATATTAAACACGCTTTACATGTTCTTGAAAATGGGTGTAAACATCACAGTTTAGGGAAATAACTGGCATACGATTTATATGAGTATTAATCGTTGGATTAAAAACGTAACGCCAGAAAAAGTGTTCAAATGTTTGCAAGGTAATGGAATGATTGCATTAAAAAGTCGGATATTTTCTCTAGATTCTAGGTGCGTAAAAGCTTTAGAAAAGGCAAGCAAACAAGCAATCAGCGAGACAAAGAGAGACCGGAATACAAAAAATTCATATGATTTGCGGAGTAAAGATCCTGTGATTTTTATGCTCTCGCTTGGTCAAGACGGCGATGCATTTGGAGAAAAGATGATTTCGAAGAAAAAAGCTAAAAAGAAGAAATATTACTTATGAATAGCATACGAAGAAGACAAAACTCGAAGTTTGGCTAAAGATTCGGGTTTTTAAATTGTTTCACCTAAATCAGATCGTAAAAACCTTGGTTATATATAAAAATTGCATACAAAAACGTAATGAATCGAACGGATATTTCGTAGATTGTTCAGATTTCGCCACATTTTTACACGTTATGATAAGCTCGCTTTAATATATATTTCTTTTCTTTATCTTGCCTTTATTTTCGATTCTTTGTTTCATGTGAACAGGCTCTAAATAATGTCTAAACAAACGATTCATTCTTTCTACAGCCTAGAGAAAGTATGTGCTTTGCTTATAGTCTTTTTATTCGAATCAATTAAATTGCAACACCTGAGGCATACTTGATGACGTCAATACTAGCGATTTCACGGAAAGATATCAGAATACGATAGGTTTTAACCACTAAATTCAAACACATTTTATTTAAGCAACAAATTAAATGTTAAATCGAAAGCTTCTTATAGAATATCGCAACGGTGCCAAGGCCTGTGTGCGACGATATCGTGGCGCTTAGCTTGCTTTTTATAATTGGGACGTTAAATTCCCACTTCAACCCGTTTTCGACATCCTTTTCTGTGCCTTCTTTGTTATATGTCAAATATATAGTTTGAGGTTTTCCTTTGAAATCCTCTTTTTTCAATTCCTCGATCAGAAAATTAAGAGCCCTATTCATCCCGCGCTGCTTGGAATGTAAATACAGACGCCCGTCCTTTTTATCGACACTCACAATCGGTTTCATTCCCAATATATTTCCGAAAAAAGCCACCGTGGGGCTTATTCTCCCCCCCGATTTTAAATAGTTTAAATCACTGAGTATTGCCAGATGATTCACTTTTGTTTTGATGTTATCTATGTATTCTGCAATCTCTTCCATACTGTAATTCTCGTCTCTTTTTTTTGCCGCTTCAATAACAAGTAGACCAAGACCGAGAGACGCACAACCGGAATCGATTACAATTATCCTACGTTCGGGATATGATTCAAGAATTTCTTTTGCCGCTATTTTGGCCGAGTTATATGTTCCACTGAGCCCAGAAGAACATAAAATAAAAAGTAAATCTGTGCCATTTTTCAAATAACTCCTAAAAATATCAAGAAACTCTTCCGGATTAATTTGCGATGTTTTGAACCTCTGATTTTTCTTTATTTTGTCATAAAATTCGTTAAGTTTTGTTTCCCTTTCTATTCCGACGGGATCATCGAAGAAAAATTCATCCGAACTGTATTTCAAACTCACAACATCAATGTTATATTGCTGCGAAAGTTTGTAATCCATATCAGAACAAGAATCAGTAACTATTCTAAAATTTTCCAATTAATCCACTCCATATTTAAAAAAGAATCAAAAAAGTGATTTTATTCTATTTGTATTTTTTTACAATGTTAAATCCAAAAAAAATTAATGAAATTGAATAAGATTATAATATCAATATTCAAAAAATAATAGACCTGTTCTGAAACTAAATTATTTTTTGTAAATTTCAAGAAAAGAAGAACACGGAAACGCGCAGCATACCGGCTGCATGTGAGCACAGTTTCGAGTACCGCATTTAGGAGGTCTGATCAATTAAATTTTTATATATTTCATGCATTTTTTCATAGAAAGTATTCTTAATTTTAATCGCCTTGCTTAAATCCGGGGCATACATGCACAACTCCATTATATTAAAATTCTCCTCGAAAATACAACATTTGACATCATATCCACTTGAATTTTTCTTTATTTCAGCCTTGCTTATTTTTTCATTTTGAAAAGTGCTTACATGCTTGCTAATACTGCGCATAATACTTTCTTTTAAAGTTATAGGAAGACTTCCGTTCAAATGTTTGGCAATTTCGCCTCCCACTTGTGTCAGTATAAATTTCTCATTTTTATTTTTGGAATTATCTAAACTGATATATTCTACTATACACTGACTTTTAATTAACTCTGAAAAAATATCACTTATTTGAAAGTAGTTAGATACATCATTATATTGTAGTATAAATATGATAAAATCCTTTTTGAGAGGTTTATTTATTTTGTAAAAAATGTAGCATATCAAAATTTTGATTTCATCTTTTGAATAATTTTTCAAAGGCAAATTAATTTTTTTTTCTTTTTTCAAAACATTTTCACCTCGTTTTCAAATTTAAATATATTTTGACATCGCATTAATATAATTATAAAATAATTATAATGTTTTCTTTTAAAATTTTAATGCCATTTTTCTTGAAATTAGAATTTATAAAAGACGACATTGAATTTTTAACCTCGCTTATATTTACTCTAAAAGCCCAAATGTTAATAACCAATTTGGTTTCTTCATTATCGCTCGAATACTTAATTTCAAAACGCGGCGTAGCCAAAACTTTATTTTTAGACATAACTATGTACCGTTCCAGATTATTTTCCAAAGATTTTATCTTTTTAGAATTAGACAATTTGTATCTAAACTCTATCGGTATTATATCCCATTGACTTTTTCTTTTTATTATATCTGAAATTAATTTAGAATTGGGAACTATTATGGTTTTGCCTTCATCATTTAATAGGATAGTAAAAGTCACATCAATTCGCACAACAGTACCTTTAAATGAATTGACCTCCACATAATCTCCTACATGAATTGGTTTTCCTATGATGATCATCAAACCCGATGCCAAATTAGAAAGGCTTTCCCTTAAAATCAAACTCAAAGTAACGATTGAAGCACTCAACGTTGCTATTATCGAAAAGATATTTATGTTGAAAAACGTCAGGAAGATTATGAATAATAAAACTCTTAAGATGAATTTAATAACTACTTCTAAAAAAGAAACCAAGCCAGAATCGTTTATGTATTTATTTAAAAAAACAACAACTAACTTGCTTGTCTTCTTTATTGCCCACAACCCACAAAACAAGGCGGCGAACGCTTTCACAATATGACTGAGATTATCTATAAAAAACCTACTTATTATCAACCAATTTGGAAAAAGATTAAAAATTTCAAACAATCCCAATATCACATCTTAACAAAATAAATATAATTTAAGGTAAAAATAATATGGAAAAAACAAAAAAATATATTAAAACATGTTTTCTAAGTATAGTGTTTAGCACAATACTATCTAGTCCAGTCTTTTCTCTGATAGACCCCAGTATACTAACAAATAGTAAAATTTATTACAATAAAAAATCTGTTTTTGGTATAAATTTAATGTCAAACGAAGATATTAAATTAAATAAATTTAAACTAAAAATTAAATATGATAAAAACTATTTAAGAATAAATAAAAGTAAAAATAATTTATTTTTGATTGAACCAAACAACAAAGATGGGATTTTAAAAATAAAACTAAAAGACAAGAAGATTCTATCGATAAATCCCGATATGTCAAAAAGCGTGGCAGATATTAATTTTAGAGTTCTAAAATTTAT
The DNA here is from genome assembly GCA_036322855.1 of Candidatus Improbicoccus pseudotrichonymphae. GTDB lineage: Bacteria > Bacillota > Clostridia > Oscillospirales > Acutalibacteraceae > Improbicoccus > Improbicoccus pseudotrichonymphae. Next base: position 369,220 of record AP027924.1, on the reverse strand, counting down.
TCATAACAGTGAAGTGAAATTAAGTATAAGAATTAAATATAGCACAGAAAAATTCAAGGATGTTTCCAAAAAATATGAAAATACTATTGATTCAGAAAAGGTTTTTTGTGTTGAAAAACCAAACTTTTACCTTGAAAAAATAACACCTTCTTGTGGAATCTTGAGGCCAAGCTTTTCAAAGAATATTTTGAACTATAATATGGATGTAAATTCTGAAATAAAATCAATAAATTTCTTTGTCTTGGGTGAAACAAAAAACGAAAAGATAAAAATCAGCAGAAGTAAACTGGCAAAGCCTGGAAAAAATACAGAAATAAATATAACAGTCAAAGACGAAGAAACAAAGATGAAAAATATATACACTGTAAACGTTCACAGAAAACAAAAGGAACATAAACAGAAAAATCAAAAATTTGAAAAAAATATAAAAAATGTAAAAAACGAATTTACTAGCCAAAGAGAAGAAACAAAAGAAGAAAAAGAAGAAAAAGAAGAAAAAGAAGAAAAAGAAGAAAAAGAAGAAATAAAACCAGATATATCCACACCGATTACGAACGAACACAAAAGCATCAAATTTTACGACTTAAAACTTTACAAAAACATAAAAAAATTAACACTCTTATTATTTTGTCTTGTAATATTTTGTTTTTTTATTTTTAAGATAATTTTTTATCTTGTCCGATAATAACAATTTCCTGTTCTGCTTTTTTTACAATTTTTTCACAAAACTTTAAAATTTTATGGGCTTCTTTATGCATTTTCATGATTTTTGAGAAATCTTCCGTTTCGTTTTCTAAATTTAAAATAATTAATTGCAGTTTTTCTATAGCTTCTTCAAATGTCATTTTAAACCTCCCTTTAAAATTATATTGTAAAGGCATACAACGATATATGATAATGTATTAAAAATCTAAATCAAATTAGAGCTTGTTCACACGAAATAAAGGACATTGCTAAATAAAAATACATTTGTGCATAAAAAGCAAAACTGAGTATTCGATCATTTTTAAACTTTTAGACCAACAATAAGTTTCCCTTGAGAATCTTGCTAAATAATACCTGAGTAAACGGTTCATCCGTTCAACGGCATTGCGAAATAAATATATAAGTGATACTATTTAACTATAATTTAACTATAATAGAAAAAATAAAGTACCCAAAATGTGGCGGAAAAGAAAAAACAAAAATTGAGTTGGATTTTTTAAGTTTTTCTGCTTCTTGTTTGACCCAATTTATTACAGAGGTGACTCATACCAAGCAAGCGCTCTATCCTTCTGAACCCTATACCTTCGAGGTAATAACGAATCGTCTCATCTTTAGCTTTTTTGAATATCCGTGTTTATGATTTTGTGTGTAATTACATCCGCAATTTTTACATAAATATCTTTGTTTTTTAAGTACAAATCCACTTTTGTTTTTTCTTTTCCGCCACATTTCGGGTGCTTTATTTTTTCCATCGTAGTTAAATAGTATCCTTATATATTTGTTTCGCAATGCCGCAAAAATCATATTACAAACGTAAAGGCGCTGTCGTGACATTTTCAAAAAAGTTCAGGTTGTAGTTTAGGATACTTTCTAAATGTTACACCCTTATTGTTGAAGGTTTCAAAAAATTCCAATTCTTAGAATTTGATTTTTTAGTAAAAAGTAGATATGATCATGTGGTATTTCGGAAAGAGAAGAAATTTTCGTGAAGTGTAGGAATTTGGTTCAGTATTTTAAAAATTAAGGATGTGTAGGTTTATTTATGAGTAAAAGTCGTTTTATGAAAAAATTTTTAGCAATCTTGGTCTTTGGTTTTTGTAATCTCAATATTTGTGCGTCGGCAGCAATGGAGAATGAAGAATTGGCAGCAATGATGATGGAGAAATTGATAGTACCAAAATTGATAGTACCAAATATGAAGTTGAGGGAAATGACCAGAAAAGTAGCAAAAGTAGCAACAGATAATCCAAAATTCAAATTTACAGGGATACGAGAGATGCAAGAGATGCGAGGACCCCAATATACAGAGAATCAAGAATTTATAAAAATGAAGTTGCCTGTAGAAAAATTAGCCCAAGAGGGTCTAGAATATATAAAAATGAAGTCACTTATAGAAGAATTATTCCAAATATCTCTTACCGGAAATTCCATGTGTGATTTTGTTATTCTTGGAAAATTATTTCTTGAAACAGAAGAACAATTACTTGAAACAAAAGAACAATTAGAAGAAACGCAAAATGTAAATCAAGCGATGGAAAATAAAATTGCAGAATTAAATGCAAATATTAGAGAATTGCAAATAGAATTAGATCAATCAACACAAGTAATTGAATCATCGCAAAAAGAAGAAGAAGAATTGAGGAAGTCTCTTGTAGAAAAATTAGCCCAAGAGAATCAAGAATTTACAAAAATGAAGTCACGTATAGAAGAATTAGCCCAAGAATCTCTTACCGGAAATCCCATGTGTGATCTTGTCATTCTTGGAAAATCATTTCTTGAAACAAAAGAACAATTAGAAAAAACGCAAAATGTAAATCAAGCGATGGAAAATAAAATTAGGGAATTACAAATAAAATTAGATCGATTAATACAAGAAATTGAACCATAGCAAAAAGAAGAAGAATTGAAGGAGTTGCTTGCAAAAAAAGAAGAAGAGTCGGGAGATTACAATTCAACGAGGGAGTTTCTTATAAAAAATGATAATATAAAAATTTTGATGGATTTTTTTGGTGCGACAACACAGGGGAGTATTTTTCTAGCTCCACTGGCAAGTAATATTAATCTTTTGTCTACATTCAGACAAATAATAAGTGGAATGTTACGTGCGGGAATTAAGATTGATGCACTAAGTAAAGAAAATTCAAATTTACGTACGGAAAATTCATATTTACGTAATGAAATAAATGAATTAAAGCAAAAAGAAAGAAAGTTGGAAGATTAAATTCATTGGAGGCGTTTCTTGAAAAAGAAGATGATGATAAAGAGAATTTTTTCGATGATTCCGTTACCATGATTATTGATCCATTTCAACGCCGAAAAATGAGGCCATCTTTGTTTCGATTCCAAGAATCAATTGTTGATGATATAGTGTGAGATTACAATCCATAACGGATATTCAAAAAAAGCTAAAGATGAGGCGATTCGTTATTGCCTCGAAGGTATAAGGGTTCAGAAGGATATAGCGCTTGCTTAACACGAGTCACCTCTATAATAAATTGGGTCAAACAAGAATCAGAAAAACTTAAAAAATCAAACTCAGTTTCTGTTTTTTCTTTTCCGCCATATCTTGGGCACTTTATTTTTTCTATTATAGTTAAATTATAGTTAAGTAGTATCACTTATATATTTATTTCGCAATGCCGCGATATGAATGCCATTTATTGCTGAAATAAACCTCAACATTCCAGAGTTTTAGCCGTTTGTAGAGCTTGGTGAATATGTTTGTGTCTTGATCTCTGCATTCCCAATCAGATGAGTTGACGGGTAAAATAGGCCTTCCAAATCCAAACTTGCCTTTTTCCTCGATGTATTTTGTCAGTTAATTCATGGTTGCTTTTGAAATTGCAAAAATACGCTCAGAGATTCTTTTAGAGAAATTTTTGTTAATTCAGACTCATTAAAAAATATAGGCAACTAAAAATAAGCACAGTGCTTCCACATATGTTTGACGACAATTTTGGCATAAAAATTTCTTTCACAAAGTATGTTTTATCATTTATTTTAAAGATTTTTATCAGTAAGCATAAAAATATAAACGACAAGGCTATATTTATTAATCTAAAAATAATAAATTTTAAATAAGAAAATTTAAGTTTCCCAAATATAGATTTCACCTGCATATGAACACATAAACCACCCCAACCCAGTATGATCGAATAGTGTTCAATTCCTAAATTGTTTTTCGATGATTCCAATATTCCTTGAGTAACCTCTAAAATAGAAAATATTGAAGTTGTTAAATTTTTATTTATACATGGAGTAAAATATTTTATAAAACTATTTATTACATTAAAAATTACAACTAAGGCGCATAAATTTATCATTACTATACTCGAAGTTTCACATGATTTTATCAAGGCATATGATAGGTTTTTATTTTTTTCGGATTTGCTCTGAATTTTTTCTTCTATTTTTGTTTTGTAAAGTTTTGAACGCCAACCTAAAACAATGCCTATGATCAGCGATGCCAATGTTTGAGAAAGAAATATAGCTATTCCTATTTTTCTGCTTTTAAAAATATTATACCCAACAATATTTAAGGTAAATGCAGGTCCGCTGTTAAAACAAAATAAAATCATTCTTTCGGCTTGTTTTTCGGTTATTAATTTTTGATTAAAAAGATCCTTTATGAGTTTTGCACCCATTGGATAACCGCCAATTAGACCAAGTATTATGGCAATGGTACTCGAACTTGGCAAATTAAATATAAATTTTGTAATTTTTTCGAAAATTTTATAATTTAAATTTAAATAGACTATAAACGAAGATAAAATCATAAACGGAAATAATGAAGGTATTAAAGTCTCTACTGAAATTTTAAGTCCGTTGATTACTCCATTGTATGAAATTTGTGGTAAAATTATTATTACCAGTGCAAAAGTTAAAATAATAAAAAATATAAATATATCTTTTAAAATATATATGGCATGTGTTTTTTTTATCATAAATTTTTGATTGTCCTCGAAAAACAAAACTGCTTGATATACATATATATTAATTTTATGAAATATAAATAACTAAGTGTTTGATTAAATTAATTTAAATTTTAAAGAGGTTTGCTAATGTCTGAAAAACTTAAAAAAGCATTTAGCATACTTAAAACATCATGTATTAGTACAGCATTGGCATCAGTACGTTTGGAAGTCAATAATAACAGAGAAGCCAAAATTGAAGGAATTAAAAAAATTCTTGTTTATGATGACACAATAATTAAAATTCTGGTTAAAAACATGAATATTTCATTTTGCGGGAGAAATTTGCTTATAAGGTGCCTTTCAGGAGATTCTCTAATTATTATTGGATTTATAAAATGCATTGAATTTCATACTTAAAAACAAGGGTAATACAAAAATATGATATTAAAAATTATACGTTGGATTTTCGGTTATGAAACTTTTTTTGTAAAAAGCAAAGATTTGGTCAATTTTATAAATGTTTTGAATAGAAACAAAATAATTTTATGGGATATTTTAAAAATCGAAGAGACTCTTTATTTTAAGAGTGATATTAATCAGCATTTTCACATTTTAAAAATTGCTAAAAATACAAGATCAGAAATAGGTATTTGCGCAAAGAAAGGATTACCTTTTGTCTGGAAACGTTATAAAAAAAGATTTGGTATCGTAATCGGAATTTTATTTTTTCTGATTTTCATTAACATTCTTTCTTTGTTTGTATGGAATATTAAAATAAATGGGTTAAAAAATCTTGAAAAAACAAAAATTAATGGAGCTCTTAAAGAAATAAATATAAAACCCGGTGTGTTGAGAAAAAGTATCGATGCTTCTTTAGCAAAACAATTAATTATGGAAAAAATTCCTGAAATTTCTTGGATATCCATAAATATAGATGGTTCTATTGTGGATATATCAATAAAAGAAAAAGAAAATGCTCCTGAAATTATTGATCAAAAAATTTTTCCAAATCAAATCAGGGCTTCACGCAATGGACAAATAGAAAAATTAGAAGTCTATCAGGGGAAACCAATAGTAAAAGTCGGAGATAGTGTTACAAAAGGGCAAATCTTGATCGATGCTTCTGAATTTAGCAATAATAAGTCCGAAGGTAAGGTTTGGGCTAAGACAATACATCAAATACGTGAAAAAATTAATATTTTAAAAAATGTAGATGTTGAAACTGATAATTTCAAAAATATTTATAAATTATGTTTTTTAAATAAAAATATAAATTTAAAATTTTGGGAAAAAATTCCTGAAAATTGGGGCAGCAACAGAAATATAAAAAAATTTAAAATTTTTAATAAAGAATTGCCGTTTAAATTAATTAAAGAACATTATTTTGAAAAGAAACAAACTCAAATAAAAGTTTCCAAAGAAGAGGCCATCGAGCAATGCAAAAGAAATATATACCACATTATAAACTCGGAAGAATTTAAAGAAATTAAGATAATAGATAAAAACGAAAAAATAATAAAACAAAAAAACGAGGAATTTCTTGAAATGACTCTAAAGTGTTTTGAAAATATTGCCGAATAATTTACAATGCCTCTTTTATTTTGTATATTTTTTTAACCGCATTCTTTTCGAGCCTTGAAATTTGTGCCTGACTCATGCTTAGGTTTTGTGCCACTTCTATTTGTGTAAAACCTTTAAAAAAACGTAGAAATATGATTTTTTTTTCACGTTCGTTCAAATCTTGCATTACTTGTTTTATAGACAATTCTTCAGACCAAGACACATCGTCATTGGAATCACCTATCTGATCTATAACGCATAAATTTTCCGTTGAATTTCTGTCATTAAAAATAGGTTCTTGTAAAGATATGGGTTCGAGAATAGATTCCAAAGCTATTGCTATTGTTTCTTCTGGAATCATGAGCTCACTTGATATTTCTGAAATCTTAGGTTCTTTGTTGTTTTCGAAAATCAATTTTTCTTTCACTTGTAAGGCCTTGTATGCAATATCGCGCAACGATCGGCTGATTCTTACAGAATTATTGTCTCTTAAGTATCTTTTTATTTCTCCGATTATCATAGGAACGGCATATGTTGAAAATCTTGTATTTTTACTGACATCAAAATTGTCAATTGACTTCATAAGACCTATGCAACCTATTTGAAACAAGTCATCAAGAATTTCGCCTCTTCCGGAAAATTTTTGAACAACACTCAATACGAGTCTCAAATTTCCTTCAACAAGTTTTTCACGGGCTTTCATATCTCCGTTTTTAAATTTTGACAATAAATGCATTTTTTCTTTTTCGGTTAAAACTTTTAAATCTTTGGTGTTCATACCGCAAATTTCTATTCTGTTCTTCAAATATTTTATCACTTCCTAAAAAAATGGACCTGCAAAACATACAATTGTATTATTTGCAGATCACAAATATTTAATTCACATTCTGAAGTAGTAATATATTATTTTTTACACCCCATCTTGCCCTGATTGCATGCACCTTGTATGCACGGAGGACCGGAATTTGAAAAAACGTTCGGCGCGACTTTCTTTACCAATCTAAGCATTTCAGAAGCTACATCTCTTATTTCCCATTGAGCACGTTTACAGGTTCTTAATTTAAAAAAATTTAAAAGACTCCGAGCATTAAAAGTACACACAATTTTAGTCTCCATAGCACCAAAAAGAACGTATCTAGCATCTTCTATAGATTTTTTTTCCGAATTTTCATTATTATCATTTAAAATTTTGGTTATTTTTTCATAAGCAATTCTAGACGCCTCTGCGGCTTTTTCAAATTCTCTTTTGGCTTCTGGGAAATTAAGAATTTCCGGAGGAATTACAAAACTAAAATTTTCTTCTTTGACATAACGTTGACTTCTGACACTATAAGAAGCTATTCTATGCCTCGTTAATTGCGCCAAAAAAACCCTGGAAACGCCTTCGATGCCGAAGGTAAAACTAATATGTTCGAAAGGACTTTCATGACCAAGTTTTATTAACTTTCTGATAAACTCAAAGTCGCTTTCATTTTTTTTTTCGTATATTTCTGAAATATCTAAGGAGGAATAACAAAGCTTAGCTGCGCAAACAACCACTCTTTCCGGGTCTGGAGTATGAGATAACAACAATACTTTCATAACTAAACTTCCAATTCCATATGTTTAATAATTTCATTTTTCATGCCTAAATAATCCAAAGAAAAATCACTCAACTGTTCTTCTGTTTCGGCATGTTTGACAAAAGTATCACTGATAGATTTTAAAACAAAACTACCGCTGTAACCCGAAAACATAAGACCGGAGGCAAATTTTTCGCCGACACCATTTGATTTTACGCTTTCTTCAAAAAATAAAATTTTATTGAATTTAAAGGCGAACTCGATGATTTCTTTATCCAATGGTTTGATAACATTTAACTTAGCAATAATTAGCTTACCGGTAAATTCCTCTAAAATTTTAGCTAAATTAGAAAATATCCTTCCGTACGTTATTACAAATATTTCATTATTGGAACACAGAAAATCGTCTAGAAAAACAATTTTTTCTGGCGATTTTTCATTCTTATATACTTCAAAATCTTCACCTTCGTAATCTTGCCACTCAGGTTTATAAAACTCACTTCCTTTTGGATATCTAACGGCGGCGGAAACATTGTCAAATAATGCAAATTCTAACATTCCATCTAATTCATAATAAAAACTCGGTGAGTAAATCTTAATCTCGGGAATAGCGTTTAAAAGCGAAACATCGAATATACCTTGGTGAGATTCGCCGTCGGACCCTATTAGACCAGCCCTGTCGATGGCAAATATGACTTTTAATTTTTGCATTATCACATCATGGATAATCTGATCTATTGATCTCTGAAGGAACGTAGAATACACACAAAAAAAAGGTTTCATACCGCCAAAAGCCAAACCTGCAGCAAATGTAACTGCGTGCGATTCGGCAATTCCCACATCGGCAAACCTTTCCGGAAAATCAAGCGAATATTTTTCCAACCCTAAACAACTCGTCATTGCCGCAGTTATCACGTATATTTTCTTATTTTTACTGGCTAACGCATATATTTTACGCCCAAAAACATCGGAAAAATTCTTACTTTCCGTCTTATCATCTGTTATTTTACTTACGCCATGAAAAGCGCTTGGATTTTTTTCCGCTAAACCATAACCTTTACCTTTTTTAGTAATTATATGTACCAAAACAGGATCGCTTATATTTCTCACCGCTTCGAAGACATCTATCATTCCGCAGATATCATGGCCATCTATCGGCCCATAGTATTTAAAACCCATATCTTCGAATATATTATTTCTGATTAAAGAAGACTTTAATATTTTTTTAGATTTAACCAAGAAATTTTTGAAAAATTTACCCAACGGAACAGAATTCAAAGCTTCGGATGTTTTATATTTAATGCTCAAATAAGAATCAAACGTTCTTAACTTAGTCAAATATTTAGCTATAAATCCTATGTTCTCTGAAATTGACATCTTATTATCATTTAATATGACGAGCAAATTTTTTCCAAATTTTATTGAATTATTGAGTCCCTCATACGCTAAGCCGCCGGTAATTGCTCCGTCCCCTACGACGGCAATCTTTTTACCGTTTAATGATAAAGACCCACACAAACCCAAAACATAAGATATAGAATTGCTTGCATGCCCGGTGGTCATTTTGTCATATTTGCTCTCTTCTTTGTTCAGAAAACCCGAAAGCCCGTTTTTCGTCCTTATGGTATCTATTAAATCGAATCTTCCGGTCAGCATTTTATAGGCGTAACATTGATGGCCCGTATCCCAAATTATGCTATTTGTCTTATCTCCGTAAACTTTCAATAACGACACGGTAAGCTCCACGACCCCTAAATTCGAGGCCAAATGCCCACCATTTTTTGAAACTAAAGACAAAATCTTTTCTCTTATTTCCGCCGAAATAAAACGTAAACTGTCCGTGTATTTAAGGTCCCCGGGAGACTTAATTTTTTCCAGCACGGCTTAATCCAAACGATATGCCAAAAGAGCCAAATAACGTGCTCTTTTTATCGCCAGCGTTATAACCTTTTGATGTCTTGAGCACATTTTCGTAACGCGCCGCGGCAAAATCTTAGCTCTTTCTGACGTAAATTTTTTTATTTTAAACACATCTTTAAGATCTACTTTTAAATTTTTATCAACACAAAAGACACAGACACGCTTTTTCTTGCGAAATCTTTTTTCGTTATCGTTGAATTTTCTCTCGGATGATCTATTTTCGTTGTTGTTCTTGTTCTTATTGACGTTATCACTACTATCATTGCCAACTATTCTGCCTACGTTTTCGGCACTTCTACTGCCCCCGGAATCCCCGACCGAACTACCACTATAATTCAAATCTTTTTCACTCTTGTTTTCTTTATTTTTGTTTTCGTTTTCCATTCAATCAACTCCAAACACATAATTAAAAGGGCAAATCGTTGTCCGCATCTCCAGAGGACATAAAATCCTGATCGCTACCGCTGGAATATGGAGCCTCGTCTGGAGGAGGAACCTCGTCATCCGATGAAGTACTCGCGTTGCCGCTATTTTTTGATTCAACAAAATGAATATTACTCGCTATGATTTCATAAATCTTGCGCTTAACACCATTTGCGTCCTGATACGTCCTTGTTTGCATGCTTCCTTCAACCGCTATCAATTGACCTTTGCCAAAATAATTACAAACAAACTCGGCCGTAGAACGCCATGCTATTACATCGAAAAAATCAGTTTGGCGTTCTTTCCCCTGCTGAGCATAAGAACGCTGGACAGCTATACTAAATCTTGTCATGGGTAAATCATTAAGAGTATGACGCAACTCTGGATTAGCAGTTAATCTGCCAATCATCGCCACTAAATTTAACATAATTCACTAAACTCCAAATTTTAAACTATTCTTTAACTATTAAGATACGCAAAATCCCATCAGTAATTCTAGCAACTCTTTCTATCTCTTTGGGAATACTTCCAGAACTTTGAAACTTTATAGATAAGTAAATCCCTTCGTTTTCTTTTCTAATGGGATACATAAACTTCCTCTTTCCCCAATTATCCACATTCTCAACCTTGCCGTCTGAATTTATTATATCTGAAATCTTTTTTACTACATTATCAACCGCTTCTTCATCCAAAGATCTAGAAATAATAACATAAACATTATAGTTAAAAGCCAACTTAGTCTCCAAAAAAACACCTTCCCGATCGAAAATACAACCACCTGATAATTCTAAAAACAAAACCAGATAAAGTCAAATAAATTATACTTTATCAGAAATTTTTTTAAAAAGTTCAAATTCCTTTTTGGCATTACGCGAATATATATTAAAAAATTTTCTTATAATCAACATTTGAATAACGATAAACACGTTCAAAAACAAAAACTGCAAACCAATCATACCATAATTACTAGAACAAAATATAAACGTTTGAAAAATAGCAGAAAACACAGCAGAAAGAAAACCTACATTATTTATGATTGAATTAATCATAAATGTAATAAACAACAATATTGGTATCATCCAAATAAAATCATAAAAACCCGAATTCTTGATTTTTTTAAAAAGCTTCATGTTGGCAAAACGAAAATCATCACAAGCTTTTTTGATTTTAGAATATTCATCATCCGTCAGAAACTCCAAATCTTTTCTGGAGACTTTATCAAAATTTTCCAAAACTCGTAATTCTTCTTCGGTTTCATATTTCTCCGTTAACAAAATAACTTTTTCCTTGGGAATATTCAAAACGCTACTGATTGGTTTTCTGGAAATATTTCCTATTGCCAAAAATACCATCAGATTAACAAATATAAAAGTCATTGAAGATATTAAGCCTTTTTTTGTTCTTTCTCCTTGAAGATTCATCAATCCTTCGTCTATTTTCGTGATATCTTTCTTGTGCCCAATTCCAGGTTTTTTCTTATTTACCTCTCTTTTAATATTAAAAAATAACCCCTTCTGCCGATTAATATACGAAGGCAAAAATAAAAAACTCATTGAAAGGTTAAAAAACAAGGAAGAGACAATATAACTCCCAGAAACAGCATAAAAATAATTAAAAATCATTCCAATTGGTAAAAATAAATTAGAAATCCAAGACATTTTTTGCTCCAAAATTTTAAAAATATTTATTTTAAAAATTTTTTAATTAAACTTAAAAAATCCCGCGTTTTTAATACTGAAAAACATCTCCTTCTGGACATCCCCGGTCTTATAGTCCAATATCTTACTTCTTGCTATAAAAACCAAATCAATGCCGTTGACCAATTTTTTGCAAATATTCAAATATGCATTTTTAATTACACGCCTGGCTCTGTTGCGCTCAACGGCACATCCGATCTTTTTATTCGTTACAATACCCACTCTCTTTTTTTCAATTCTGTTGTGCAAAATACAAACAATTAAACCGGGCATAACCAACTTCTTACCTTTATTGTAAGTTCTTCTAAAAAGATAATCTCTATTCAAAGTTAATATTTTAATATCAAAATCAACTCATCTGGTAATCATTTTACGCCCTTTCGAACGGCGTCTTGCGATAACATTCCTACCACTTCTGGTTCTCATCCTTTTTCTAAAACCATGTTCACGCTTTCTATGAATTTTTTTCGGTTGATAAGTTCTCCACATATTCGCATTCTCCTTTTGGTGTGTGATTAACTACAAAATTTAAGTTCCTAAACAAAACCTATGATGAATCCTAACAATTCAAATTAGAATTGTCAAAATTTTTATAAATTTAAATAATTTATATGCAAAATAATCTTTTTTTAATCTCCAGAGCAATTTTATCAAATCGTTCCTTTCTGGATGCTTTTAACAAAATGATGCATTTCTTTTTGATTTCGTTTCTCAAAATTTCAATAATTTCATCTATGCTTGTTGCCTTATGGACTTTTATCGTATTATTTTTGTTTGTGATTTCATTTGCTGCCAAAATAATTGAAATGCCAAAAATTACTAGGATATTGATCTTGCTTTTTGCGATTATTTCACCAATTTTTTTATTGATTCTTTCGGCATTTTCACCCAGTTCGTTTACATCCCCTAATATTAATATTTTTTTTCCATTGTCAATGTTATCAATGACGGACAAGGCTGCTTGAATTGAATTTAAACTCGAATTATAAGTATCGTCTATTAAAATCGTATTACCGAAAGTTTCTATATTTTGTCTCATAGGCAGTTTTTCATATTTTTGTATACCTGAAATTATTGTTTCTAAATTCATACCAATATCTAAGGCGAATGTTATGACAGCAAGCACATTTGAAACATTATGATTACCTAAGCATGGAAGTATAATTCTCTTTAACTCGTTTTTATATTTTAACTCAAAGTAAGTTTTTGAACTATCGCTTTTTATATCAGAAATTTCGAAAAATTTTTTTTCATTGAAACCAAAATGTATTGTATTCTTCATTTTATTATTTTTTTTCAAAATTTCATCGTCCGAATTAATATAAATTTTATTTTTGCCGCTATTCTTTATGATTTTTAATTTTTCGTTGCAAATATTTTCGATATTATCAAAATTAGTTATATGAGACTCACCGATATTGGTAATAATTGCAAAATCAGGATCAACAATTTTTTGCAATTTAATCATTTCTCCGGGAAAACTTACTCCCATCTCGATTACTAAAAAATCAGTTTCTTTATTTAAATTAAAAATAGTTAAGGGAACGCCTATCTGTCCATTTAAATTACCCTGCGTTTTCAAAACATTGTACGAAGCACTCAAAACGGAATATAACATCTCTTTCACGGTAGACTTTCCAACACTTCCGGTTATACCGACGATTTTTACATTATCAAATTTTTCTCTATAAAATTTAGCTAAATTTTGTAGTGAATCTAAAGTGTCTTCCACATAAATTATATTTTTATTTTTATTTAGATTGTGTTTTTTATCTGACAATGAAAAAAATGCTCCTCTTTCAAAAGCTTCATTTATAAAATCATGGCCATCAAAATTTTCTCCTTTTACCGGTACAAATAAATCTCCTTTGTTTATTTTTTTGCTGTCTATTTTTATATCTTTAATTTTGACTTCACATGAAGAATTACCGTTAAAAATACCAAACACGGATTTCAAAATTTCATATAAAGTCAAATCCAAAACTGCAAACCTCTTGAGCGAATAATTTAAAAACTATTATTTAACTTATAACATTTTATAACTTCTGCAGTAACGTTATGTTTGCCGAATTTATCTGTCGCCAACGTCCTGAGAAACTATTTTTTTAATATTAGAATCGGATTCAATACTTTTCTCCTGATTTTGGCCTGATTTGTCCTGATTTTCGAGACTTTCCGATAACACAGAAAAATCATGGTTGTCAAAATCGGTTGCATCGATATCACTAGTATCACTTTCATCTTCTGACTCTGATCCTGATCCTGATTCTGACTTGTTATCTTCGGGTTGGGTTTCCTCTGTCTTATTTGTTACTTTTGCATCTACATCACTAGTATCACTTTCATCTTGATATTTTTTATCTGACTCTGATCCTGATTCTGGCACTAATTCTGGCACTAATTCTGGCACTAATTCTGGCACTAATTCTGACTCTGATCCTGATACTGATACTGATTCTGATTCTGATTCTGATTCTGACTTGTTATCTTCGGGTTGGGTTTCCTCTGTCTTATTTGTTACTTTTGCATCTACATCACTAGTATCACTTTCATCTTGATATTTTTTATCTGACTCTGATCCTGATTCTGGCACTAATTCTGGCACTAATTCTGGCACTAATTCTGGCACTAATTCTGGCACTAATTCTAATTCTAATTCTGATTCTGATTCTGATTCTGATTCGTTATTTTCGGGTTGGGTTTCCTCTGTCTTATTTGTTACTTTCTTTTTAACAATTTCTTCTTCAACATCAGTGTCTACTATCATAAATCTGATTTCGGTTATTTCCATCGTTTTGTTTAATACCACATCGCCTTTCTCGTTTACTTTGCATTGTAATGGGTCGATAATTATCTTCTTCTTTTGGCCTTCTATGTTTTCGATACCTCCGCTTCGCTTCATGAATTCTATTACTTCTGCGGTTAAAGATGGTAAAATTTCATTATCTATAGGTCTAGCACCTTGATCTCTTTCTACAAGCCAATATGATAAAGCTTGAGACGCTGTTCTGTCCAGTTCTAATTGCAAGCCTGCCACATCTTGTCTTCTCCAATATCTTGCCGTTGTTTTTTTAAAGTGATCTATTAACATAATTTCTTGTGTTCTTTCGTTATGCGCATCAAAGTATACCCACCTGATTCTGTTCATTAGTGATTTATCTCTTTTTATTATTGTTCTTGAATTTGAGCCTTTCAAAAACTGATCTCTAAGTTCATCTGGGCCATATTCGTTAGACGTTATAACAAAAACACAACCGCTTACATCTATTTTTTCTCCGTTTGGCAATGGTAATATACCGGAATCGACCATCGTTCTTAATTTTTCGTCTGTTTCCGCGTTACCGTATTTATCATATTCATCGAAAATAATAATTCCTTTGTTGTTTTTTTTTATTGCTTGGACGAACGGTGAATCATCAAAATAACTATACTTTTTGACTCCTCCAAAAATCTGCTCTACTATAGACCTACTATCTCCCTTATTTATATATCCGGATTCAAAAATAAAGGGAGGAAGGGATGAATCCGAAATTAAATGTGCAATCTGTTTAACGGCAAAGGTTTTACCTACGCCTGAAGGACCTACTAAAAACATAATTGTGGCTCCCGAAGAACTGCTGGCACCTTTTTTTCGCATATCTCTTTCCACTATTATTGATTGACAGTGATTTCTAAGTTGAAGTTTTGCTTTTTCTTGCCCTACAACAGATTTTAATGCACTTGATAATGCTTTCAAAGAATCATTCGCCGTCGGAGGTTCATAAGTCTTAAACATTGCATCTGCTTTTTCCGACAAGTTGTCCTGTGCTCTTCTTGCAAAGTCAGACACTCTTCGAACATCGCTCTCAAATTTTGTTAATTTATGTAAAAAGCCCATACCATCTTGAAAGTACGAAGAAAATTTATTAACAGCACCCCAAATAAACGACACAGTTCCGGCAATGGCCATACCTGCCGAACCTGTAGAATTCAAAAATGAAGCTTCTTCGCCTTCTTTTTGAACTCTTGCTATTTGTCTTTTACCAGCATCAATTCTTTTTTCCAATTTTTCAATTTCTGCCATATCTCCTTGTTGTCTTTGTGATTCTTCCACAAGCAGCTTTGCATTTAAAGCTTTTGTATCTTCGTCAATCTTCTTTTTTAAACCTTCTTTATTTGCGTTTCTTTCTCTTTGTTTTTCCCGGTACCCACCACTTTTAAAATATGCATGGCCAACAAAGAATATTACAGCTATCGAAGCAACTACAATCGCGGTTTTAAAAACCCAACCGAGCACTTGCCTAAAAGTCCAACCGGTAATTTCTTTTTTTGAATTTCCCACAACATTAACATTCTGTACTTGTGAGGACACATTTGGTCCGGCGTAAACTCCCGGCGCAACATTTAAGAAAGTAAAAGCAGCCAAAGCACCGGTCAAAATATTTTTGAATTTATGACCACTACCACCGGACACATCATATATTTCCTCAATCACATCTTTTTTTTCTTTTTTCTTTTTATTAATTTTAATCCCAATGGCTTCAAAAATATCATCATTTTTCCTTCCAAATATTAATTCCTCGTAAATGGAAAACAAACAATTGAGAAAATGAAAAAATTCATCTTCGCTAAAATAAATATTAGGATCAACCGACCTAAAAAAATTGTATCTATCATCCATTGACTCTAATTCTAAAAATTCCGAAAGCATTTTATCGTCTTGTAAAATTTTTAAAAAAACAAGAATTACTTTTTCTATGTTATATTTAATCATATATTTGCACATCCTAAAAAAGAAAATATTATAAATTTTTAAGTTTTTTGTGAGTATCATCAGATTTCCGAATTTTAACATTTCATGGTATATAAGTCAAATTTTATTTTATTAAAAATGAACATTTTCTAAATAAATAGACTAAATTTTTTATTATATATCTACAAAAATAATATTTGAAAATAAAAATAAATTCAAATTTGGAGTATTGACGATGAAATATGCTATTGATGAAAAATATGAATTAAGAAGCTGGAAAAACAACAAATGTCTTATAAATTTGCAAACAGGTGAGAACGAAAAAATACAAGACGTCGTATTTCAAACACTTACTTTCTGTGTTAACAACATAGATTTTAACAGTGTTTTTGTATTAAATCAACATAGAGAGATTTTAAACAAACTAATAAAAAACAAAATTGTGTACCCTAGTTTAAAAAATAAAATAAGTAACTACTGTCAAAAATATAAAAATTATGACTGTAATTTTATAGATATGGTTCATTGGTCCATAACTAAAAATTGTAATTTAAGATGTAAACATTGTTACATGAATGCTTCCAAAAAGACGGCAAATGATGACATAACATTCGAAGAATGTAAAAAAATAATATTCCAAATTGCCCAATGTGGAATTAAAAAAATTTCAATTACCGGAGGAGAACCTTTTGTAAGACCTGATTTTTGGGAAATTGTAGACGAGATAATCAGAAATGATATACGTATAAAAAAAATTTATACCAATGGTTTTAATCTTAATGAAAATATTATTAAAAATTTAAAATTAAGAAATATCTATCCTGAATTTTCTCTGAGCTTTGATGGTTGTGGTTATCACGATTGGCTTCGGGGAATTAAGGGAACTGAAAAAAAAGTAATTGAATCCATTAAATTATTGCACAAAAATGGCTTTAAAATATCGTGCGAAGTTTGCATTCACAGAATTAATGCCGGTGCGATAAAAAAAACTATAGATTTTTTGAAAAATTTAGGTGTGACTTACATTAAAGTAAATAAAGCCGTCAATACTGGGAATTGGGTCAATTATTCCGAGAAATACGGAATTTCAAATAAAGAGATTTACGATTTATTCATTGAATATATTCCATACTTTTTAAAAAAAGGGACCGGTATAAATTTACAACTCGGAGGAGTTTTTTATTATGATACAAATAACAGAACAATAAGTGTCCCCTTGATTAAGAAAATAAAAGAGAATTCATATGTTTGCGAACATGCCAAGAATATTTTGTATTTAAATTCCAGAGGTGAGGTTTTACCGTGTTCTATACTGGATTCAAATAAATTCGAGTATAAATCCAAAATTCATAACAATTTAAAAGATATTTTAAATAATTCAACTTATTCTCAAGTTTCGAATTTAACTGTAAAAGAATTTATGGATAAAAATCCTAAATGTTTTATTTGCAAAAATCGGAATTTATGTAATGGCGGTTGCAGAGCGAGTGCTATATTTGAAGGTGGCAATTATCTAAGTCATGATCCGCAAATGTGTTCTTTTTTTGAAGGTGAATATTTGGCCAAGATAGAGAAAATAATAAGAAGTAAAAGTTTGTCTTTTTTGACAAGAGGTGTTTTTTGATGAAAAATAATTTGAAAAAATTTTATGAACGTTTGGCTTCCGATTCCACATTAAGAGAAAAAATAATGAAAATTAACTCCGAAACCATAAAGCCTGGAGAAAAGTTAACGGAAGAAAAAAAGAAGCAAGTCATGGGAAAAATAATTCCTCTTGCTTCCAAGGCCATTGGAGAAAAACTGAAAATTGAAGATTTTGAAAAATTCGAAAAAGAAACAAAATCAAATAAAGAAATTTTGGATGATATAAGCGGAGGAGTGCTTGGTATTTGTGTTGGGGCCGGTGCAGGAACATCTTTAGTAACTGGAAAAAATTCGGAAAATTTAATAGTAGAACAAGGTTATGGATTGATATTTTGTGTTTATGCAGGAATAGGTGGTGGATATATGGAGGGCAAAGAAAATAAGGAGGATTATAGAAAAAAAGAAATCGAAACTAAAAGCACATGTATAATTCTTGGATTCTGAAAACTTAAATAGTATTTTATTAAAGATTTCTTTTCTGTAGATAAGCGGAAGAGTACTTTAAGTAATTTGTTTTTTAGTTTATCTACGCGAGAGATTTATTTTCAAATTTTCAAAACACAAAAATATCATAAAAATTTAAAAAGTAATAATTGTTCGAACACAATAGTACTTATTTTTAAACGGACGTAATTCTGTTTAAAGATAGGTGGCAATTTTGAAAGTTTTTATTTTAACCAAAAAGAGAATCGTTTTCATTCTGGCGTCTTTTCTTCTTTCTGCATTTTTAACATTTTTTTCTATGAATGTGATGTTTACCCATGCTAAAAAAAGTAAAAAATTACCTATATATAGAGTAGATACAAAAGAAAAAAAAGTAAGTATTTCTTTTGATGCCGCGTGGGGAAATGAGCAGACGGCTGATTTATTGAAAATTTTAAAAGAGTTTAATGTAAAAACTACGTTTTTTTTAGTAGGACAATGGGTAGATAAGTACCCGGAGTCTGTAAAATGCATATTTGATGATGGACATGATATCGCCAATCACTCCAATACTCATCCTCATATGTCTAATTTGAATAATGAAGAAATTGAAAGAGAAATTAAAGAATGCAATATGAAAATAAAAAATATAACCGGGGAATTTCCAAAATATTTTAGAGCTCCGTATGGACATTATAATAATGCTGTAATCGAAATATTGAGCAAGTTAGGTATGTTGTGTATACAATGGAACGTAGATAGCTTAGATTGGAAAAATAGAACACCCGAACAGATGATAAAAATAATAAATAAAAAAATAGAACCAGGTTCAATCATTTTATTTCATAATGGTGGAAAACATACCGTGGAATCTTTGAGCAAAATAATAATATTAATTCGAGGCAAAGGATATAAAATAGTGAAACTTTCGGATCTTTTGTACAAAGAAGGATATAAAGTCTCGCACGATGGCGCACAGGTACTTGAAAATACGGAAGAAAACCAATAAAAAGTATTAAGACCATTTAAACGGAGGTTATTTTGAGAATTATTTTTGTGGGTGGCGGAACTTCGGGGCATATTAATCCGGCACTTAATATGGCGTCATATTTAAAAAAAATCGAACCCGATTCTCAAATTCTTTATATTGGGTCTAAAAATGGTCTGGAAAAAGAATTATCAAAAAAAGCCAAAGTAGATTTTAAATCCATAAACGTATCAGGTTTTTTAAGAAAATTCTCTTTAAGAGCAACCTATAAAAATTTAATTTCTTGTTTAAAAATATTAATTTCCGATATGGAGTCCAAAAAAATTTTAAAAGATTTTAATCCGGATATATGTATGGGGACGGGCGGTTATGTTTGCGGGCCGTTTTTGAGAAGGGCATATAAGATGAATATACCGTTTGTTATCCACGAGCAAAATTCAATTCCGGGATTAACAACAAAGCTTCTGGCGAAAAAAGCCTCAAAAATAATGCTCGCCATGCCCGATATTAAAGAATGTTTACCAAAGGAAAAGGTTGAGTTAGTAGGAAATCCACTGAAATCTACTTTTTTAGAAAAAAACCAAGCGATTAAGATGATAAACGAAAAATACGGAAAGAATTTAATAAATAAAAAAATAGTACTTTCTTTTGGCGGCAGTTTGGGGTCTGGCGCTATAAACAGCGTGATTTTAAAAATAATAAAAGAAGGAATATTTTTTCATATTCATGCCTACGGTAGAAACGGCAAAAAAATTTTTAAAAATTTAGATAAAATTGAAAATTTAAGTAAATTTCTGATAAGAGAATATATCTATGACATGGATATATGCATGGCTGCAGCAGATGTCATTATATGTAGATCAGGATCTATGACAATAAGCGAAATAATTTCTTTAAGAAAACCGGCAATACTGATACCATCTCCAAATGTGGCTAATAATCACCAGTATTTCAATGCATTGTTTTTATCTGAATCAGATGCAGCGACGATGATAGAAGAAAAAAATCTTACGATGGAAAATTTAAAATCCAAGATAAATGAAATTTTGAATGATAAAAATATTAGGAAAAGATATGCTGAAAATTTAAAAAAAATTTCAACGACAAACACGAATGAAAAAATTCACGAGATATTGAAATTTTATTCTAAAAAAACGAGAATTGTTCTCGATAGAGGTTAATTTTGTGTCATAGTAGTCATCAAATAGCAATAAAAGGAGTCGTTTATGATTTTTGCCGCAATTGTTGCTGGTGGTCTTGGTTTACGTATGGGTCTTACGGATATTCCAAAGCAGTTCATGTGTCTGGCCGAGAAACCAATAATAATCCACACTATTGAAAAATTTTTGGTGTGTTCTGATTTTGATTACATTTATGTGGGGATACATAAAGATTGGAAACTTTATTTAAAAGATATTTTAAAAAAATTTAATTTAGAAAATAAAAAAATTGTTTTGGTAAATGGCGGAAAAGATAGAAATCTTACGATTATGAACATAATAGACGCCATAGAGAAAGATTTCCCGAAGTGTAAAGATGCAAAAAATATAATAGTAACACATGATGCCGTCAGACCTTTTGTGGCATTAAGAATTATTGAAGAAAATATAAAAGCTGCTCAAGAATTTGATGCTTGTGACACGGTTGTTAGTTCATATGATACGGTTATAAGATCAAATAAAGACAAAACGATGATCGAAGAAGTACCCGAGAGAGAATTTATGTTTTTAGGGCAAACCCCACAGAGTTTTAATATGGGAAAGCTTAAAGAATTTTATTCTAATTTGAGCGATGAAGATAAAAAATCTCTCACGGACGCTTGTAAAATTTTTTCCTTGAATAATCATCCCGTTAAGATAGTTATAGGCGAGTTTTCGAATATAAAAATAACAAACCTAAACGACTTAAAAATTGCCAATGTATTGGTAACTTAGAATTTTGTGTTTTATAATGCAAAAACAAATTTATTAATTATAAAATGGTGAATCATGAATAGGACCAAGGCCAGGTATAGGATTTTTGAGTTATTATTTTCTTATGATTTTAATAAAGAAGGTGCCGTCAGAGAAATTGATGAATTCAATATCGGGGAGGAAAACGTTGACTTTATTATCGAGACATTTAAAGGTGTTATTTGTAACCTAAAAGAAATCGACAATATTATAGAAAACAACACAAGAAATCGAAAATTTTCAAGAATATCTAGAGTAACCTTGGCTGTTTTGCGTTCAGCTATTTACGAAATTGTTTTCAGCAAACTAACTCCGATCGGCATCTGTGTTAGCGAAGCCGTTAATATATCTAAAAAATATTCATCTACAGACGAGTCTGCCTACGTGAATGCTGTACTTTCAAGTATCGAAAAAAATAATAATTTGGGAAAATCTAATTAGGCTTCTGCTCATTAATTTTTGAGTCCTGACCACCGGTTGTTTTTTTGTACTTAGGTTCAGGTTTTGGTGCATTCCAAGCATGCTTTTGAAAATGCATATAATCTATAGGATGAGTCCATTCTCCACCCCATTCCCAGTCGCGTTTTTTGAATGCGTCATAACATGCATCATGCGGTTTTATAATGCCAACTTCTCCCAAATTTCTATCAGAATACCTTTCAAGGTTTGCGGGTATGGTTTTGATAACTTTACCTGTTTTTTCGTCGATTATAAAACAAGGATTTTGGAAGTCATTTATATCTATTGCTTTGCCAAAAGCGTGTTGGGACAAAACGTCTGTATCTGCTATGTTTCTGAATTCAAAACATGAAATTGTATCGATGTAATACTTCGCTTCATATAATTCACTCAAGATTTCTAAAACTTCTTCTGCAATTTCTGCGTTGACAACTATTTCTCCATAGTGCGTTTCGCCGTCATAACCAAACCTTTTGAATTTTACAATTTTTAAATCCGAACACCTTATGTGCTCATTATTTCTAAATGTTTCATTTTGGTTCATTTTGTTTTCAAATTCTTTAGTAACTTCTTCGCATGAAAATCCTTCTCCAAAAGAAGAGTTTACTGTGGTTATATTGAACAAAAAGAACATTAAGACCAAAGCTGTAATACACAAAAAAACGTTTCTAAGCTTGAATTTACTTACAATTTTCATAGTCTATTTTATATCTCCAATTTTGAATTTAATTTAACTAAAAAGCATTCTTCCAATTTCCCTAAATTTTCTTATTAAAGCAGTAATTACAAGACGTGTTGATGCTAATACAACTTCAAACACAACTTCAAACACAACTTCAATCACAATACTAGCCACAACATAAACCGCAAAATAAACCACATAAGCCACAAAATAAGCCACAAAATCATCTATTTTTTCCATCTTTGATGGAGCTTTACTTTTAATTCCACCCAAATCTTCTTTTGTAACTTCATAACTACCATACAATTTTTCAAAATCCTTTGATGAAGCTTTACTTTTAATTCTATCCAAATCTTCTTTTGTAACTTCATAATTACCATCTAACTTTTCAACACCAAATGAATAAGATTTAGGCTTATTAGCTCCAACAAGTAGCTGACAACACATAGCAACAACCAAAATAGAAGAAATTATCTTATTATTTTTACTAATCTTCATTGTCTTCTTTTTCATAAAAAATCACCCTGAATCTCTCTCGAATTGAGAGAATTCATGAGAGATTTGATGAGTCTATTTTTCGTAAATTTTACCTCCAGACCTTAAAATATAAATCAGCGAAAACACTGATAAATTGATTATAGCATTTTGAATTTTGCTGTCAAACAAATAACACGAAAAATTTTGAAAAGATATATTTATAAATTTTTATCTCTAAGTATTTATTAAATATTTTATAAAGCTTATTTCTCTTTCACCCATTTCTTTAGACATTTCTTTAGATTTCTTCCAAACGAGTATTTTTAAAAATAAATAAAAAAACACCGGAACATACTTTGTGTATGTGAGGATTTTTTTGATTTTTAATCTTTAGAAAAGACGAAGTTTAGGGAGGAATCTAATAGAAGAAACGGGGATACACCCAAAGAAACATGCGGCTCTAAGTTGTCTCCTGCGGAGACAAATTCGCCGCTAAATAGTGTCGCATTTAAAATGCTTCGCATAATTTATGTTTGACAATCAAATTCAAAATGCTATAATCTGTCTTATCAGCACTTTTGGAGGTAAAATTATGAAAAATAATTTTATTAAATTTCTCATGAATTCTCTCAATTCGAGAGAGAGGTCTCTCAGTGGTTTCTTTATGAAAAAAGAAAGCAATGGAATAGGTGAAAATAAAAATAGCAAGAAGGTTAGTAAAAATAATAAGATAATATCTTCTATTTTGGCTGTTATTATGTGTTGTCAGTCTTTTGTCGGGGCCAATCCAAATTCGGATAATAGGAAATTTGTTTCGGATGAGGGCATTGATAATAGTCCAGCTGCAGATGGGTCTGAAGAAGACGATGAAGTAAAAGACATCAAAAGCAAAGAAAATAATATTTTAGGTTTAATAAGAATTAGTTTAGAAGCTTTTTTAGGTCTTGTCGCTCTGGGTAGTTTGTGTCTCTATGGAACTAAAAATAAGTCTGAAATGGAAAAATCAAATCAAAAACCAACAGTACCAAATCTTGTTTCTAATTCACAGAATCTTCAAGAATCTAAAAAAATGGAGTTAGAAAGATTTGAAAAAATGAAATTATATGTAGAAGAATTAGTCGAAGAATCTCTTAACCAAGATTACGTGCACGATTTCGACATTCTTGAAAAGACATTTTTGGAAATACAAGAAAAATTAGCAGCAGTGGCTGAAAAATTAGATGCAAATAATAAGGAAATTAGAATAAAATTAAATCAATCAACACAATCAAAAAAAAATTTGGAGAAAGACGTAAATCAATCAACACAAGCAAAAGAAAAATTGGAGAAAGAAATAAATCGATTAACACAAGAAGAAAAAAAATTTCCGAATGAAGTAAGTCGAATAACACAAGCAAAAAAAGATTTTGAGGAACAAGTGAATGAGTTTAAAAAAAATGAAACAATGACAAAAATAAGTCGATTACAACAAGAAGTAACAAATTTGACGACACAAGTAAAACAATTAGAACAAGAAATAAGTGAATTAGAAAAAGAAAATTTGACGAAAGAAGTAAGTCGATTAACACAAGAAAAAAAAAATTTGGAGGAACAAGTAAATCAATTAACACAAGAAGAAGAAAATTTGACGAAAGAAGTAAGTCAATCAACACAACAAAAAAAAGATTTGGCGGAAGAAGTAAGTAAATTAGAACTAGAAATAAGTCAATCAACACAACAAAAAAAAGATTTGGCGGAAGAAGTAAGTAAATTAGAACTAGAAATAAGTCAATCAACACAACAAAAAAAAGATTTGGCGGAAGAAGTAAGTAAATTAAAACTAGAAATAAGTCAATCAACACAACAAAAAGAAGATTCGGCGGAAGAAGTAAGTAAATTAAAACAAGAAATAAGTAAATTAGAAAAAGAAAATACGATAATTGATTACTCTCGTACGAAGCAATTTCTTTTAGGAGATGATACGAAAAAAATTTGGGAGAACATTATTTTGAAACTAGCTAATAATAAATTTAAAACTGTGCTGGCGACGACCGGTTATCCATTGCCAACGGAAAAGAATAGTGTTTTGAGTATATTACAAAAAATGGCAGGTATTATGGGAGCAGTGATGGCACTTTTGGAAAAAATGGAAAGAAACAAATACGAACTCAGTCAATATCAAAATTTAAATAATAAATGCGCATCATACGCCAGTAATTTAGTCGCTTTAAATCGTCAATTCGAAAGAAGGATATCATTTTTAAAATATTATTATTTGAAATAGAATTTTTAAGAGAATATAATTTGGAAAATAATACTGATGAATAATACAAGTGATGCTACTTAACTGCTATGGAAAAAATGAAGTCTCCAAAATGTGGCGGAAAAAAACAAAAAGTGGATTTGTTCTTAAAAAACAGGGAGAAATCTAATAGAAGAAACGGGTAAAACCCAAAGAAACATGCGGTTCTAAGTTGTCTCCTGCGGAGACAAAGTCGCCGCTAAATAATGTCGCAATTTAAAATGCTTTGCATAATTTCTGTTTGACAGCAAAATTCAAAATGCTATAATTAACTTATCAGTGTTTTCGCTGATTCATATTTTAAGTTCTGGAGGAAAAGTTATGAAAAATAACTTCATAAAATCTCTCATGAATTCTCTCAATTCGAGAGAGAGAGAAAGAGAGAGAGGTCTCTCAGGGGTTTCTTTATGAAAAAAGAAAGCAATGGAATAGGTGAAAATAAAAATAGCAAGAAGATTAGTAAAAATAATAAGATAATTTCTTCTATCTTAGCTGTTGTTATGTGTTGTCAGTCTTTTGTTGGGGCTGTCGATCCTCCTTTGGCTGTGGATGGTAGTGAATTTGTTGAGCCTGTGGGCAAAGATTTGAAAAATGATAATAATAATTTAGAAAGTAGTAGCAAAGACGAAAATAATTATAAAGACGGCGAAGACGAAAATAGCGAAAACAAAAATATAAACAATAGTAAGTCACTTTCGATTTTAGCAAAGGTCTGTATTGGTGTTGGTTCTGTTGCCGCGGCTTTACTTGATGATGCTGCATTTTTTTTAAGAAATACTGTTAAAATTTGCGGTCAGAGGTATCTTATTTCTAAGGTAGGTAATAAATGCAACGATTCTGAATTTGAGAACTTATGTTTTTGGGGTTCGTATTCTGCACTTAGTGTGTATTTAATTTCGAAAAAGATTAGTTTTTTGCGTGACAGTTTAAATTTACATTCTTGTAGATATCTAAAAAAATTAGATGTTAAACCCGATGAATTAGAAAGACTTAGTGAGTATTCTAAATTTATTGTTAGTATTGCTAATTATAATAAAAACAGAGATTTTGAAGTTTTGAAAAAATATTTTAATAATAAAGGTATTAAAACCATTGATGCAAACAGCATCAAGTCACATGTTATTAATTTGTTGAGTGAAGACTCAAATTTTTGTTTAATTGATGAACTTGAAATTCAATTAGAGATCAAAAATGACAAAAATAACTCAAAAGGCCTCCACGTATCACTCCCTGCCCCTTTGGAATTGGCAGGTAAAATACGTGACGACGATATTGATGAATTTCCTTAAAAACCCTAACTGGGTGGCAGGAGTGGAAGGATTTGAACCCTCGACCTTTAGTTTTGGAGACTACTGCTCTGCCGACTGAGCTACACTCCTACAAAGGCAGTTATTATTATGCCAACGCAGACAAATGACATTATAATATAAAAATATAAAACCATCAACAAAAAGTCAAAAATCTAATTTTTAGAATTTATTTGACATTTTTGATTGTTGGTACTACAGTTGCAAGGTTTGGTATTTGTTTATAAAATAAGTTTCAGGCCTTGGGCACGTGTATTTTCGTGGTTGTTTGAGAAATGTTCAGAATTAGAATGTAAAGAGGATTTTTAGTGTTTGGTTTTTTATCGTTATTGCCGCCAATGACCGCGGTAGTTCTCTCTCTTTTGACAAAGGAAGTGATTTTTTCTTTGTTTATGGGGTTGATTTTGGGTGTTGCTGTTTATTCTGTGGGTATCGGCATAGGTGTTTTCGAAGCTCTGAGAATGCCATTTGATTTAATTGCGGGGTCTTTATCAAGTAACATATTCACCATTATTTTTTCTTTTGCTCTAGGGGGACTTTCCAGGATACTTTTGGAATCCGGCGGATCTTTTGCTTATGCTAAATATTTTAAAAGAAAAACCAAATCCAAAACTCTTTCGCAATTATTTTTTGTGGGGCTGTCGTTTCTGTTTTCAATAGATGATTATTTTAATTGTCTTGCGACAGGCGCGATCATGAGGCCTGTTACGGATGGTTACAAAATTTCCCGTTCTAAATTAGCTTACATATTGGACGCAACTTCTGCACCATTGTGTGTTTTGATGCCTATATCCAGTTGGGCGGCGGCCATAATTTCGTGTTTTAAAAATTCTAAAATAAATTCCATGGAAGTGTTTTTAAAAACGATTCCTTACAACTTTTATTCGGTTTTTACAATTGTGTTTCTTCTTTTTGTAATATTATCGTCTAGAGACTTTGGCAAAATGTCGGTTTTGGAAAAAAGCGCAAGAGAAGGTAATGATATGTCGTCCAACTTAAAAAATGAAGAAAAAACAGGAAATAAGTATGGTAATATTTTTGATTTGATCATTCCGATATTGGTTTTAATATTC
Organism: Candidatus Improbicoccus pseudotrichonymphae; assembly: GCA_036322855.1. Taxonomy (GTDB): domain Bacteria; phylum Bacillota; class Clostridia; order Oscillospirales; family Acutalibacteraceae; genus Improbicoccus; species Improbicoccus pseudotrichonymphae. The sequence goes on along the minus strand of AP027924.1, from coordinate 341,421 downwards.
ATATCTGTTCTGTTAATACTGGAAACTGGTGGATTTTTTAAAAATAAAAATTTAGGTTTGGTAGAAGTCTTAAGCGGCGCAAATGTGTCGATTTCCATAATTACAGGAGTATTTGTTGCTTTGTTTTCTTCTTTGATTTTGACTTATGTTAACAGAACCTTGCCATTTGATAGATTTGTATCTTATTTTGTTGAAGGCGGAAAGTCGATAGTATCTTCTCAGTTGCTTTTAACTTTGGTTTGGAGCATGTCATCGTTATGTAAAAATTATTTGATGATGGATGTGTACATAAATTCAATAATGAGAAGTCCTAAATTTTCAGTTTCTTTATATCCATTTATTTTTTTTATTATTTCATCTTTTTTGTCTTTTGCCATAGGGTCGTCTTGGGGTACGTTCGGTGTATTGCTGCCGATAGTTGTTTCTATTCTTTCGGAAAACAATACCGAAGTCATGATTTACTGTTGTGCCGCAGTTCTTTCGGGTTCGATTTTTGGTACTCATTGTTCTCCCATATCCGATAACACTGTTATGGCAGCAGCAGGGGCCAATTGCAAACATATGGAACATGTTGCCTCTCAAACGCCCTATTCTTATTTTGTTGCAATAATTTCCTCTCTAGGATTCTTAATTCTAGGTTTTACTCATAACTTAATTATATCAATGTTTTTTATGTTGATATCCATGTTTTTGGGATTTTATGTTCTTACTGGTAAAACAAATTTAAAATCAAAGGAAGAAATAATCAATTGATTGATTTTTTGTCAAAACATATTTTAATTTTTTTATTAATTTTGGTTTTTTCTTACTTATCAGGAAGTTTGAATTTTGCTATCATAATATCTAAATTCGTAAGACACGATATAAGAAATTTTGGCAGTAAAAATGCTGGGTTTTCCAATGTGGTGCGTTCTTTTGGCAAAATTCCCGGGATAATTACGTTTTTTGGAGATTTTTTAAAGGGTATATTAGCAGTAAGTTTGAGTAAAGTCGTTCTTAGTAAATTTATTTTTGATGACAAAATTTTAATTTTCTATCTGTATTTTTCATTTTTGAGTTGTTTTTTGGGACATTTATACCCGTGCTACTTTGGCTTCAAGGGCGGAAAAGGAATATTGACTGCTTGGTCGATGAGTTTTTTAATAGATTGGAGAATTTCTCTAATTTTAATATCAACGTTTTTGATTATGGTATTAGTATTCAGAATAGTGTCTTTAGCATCTATAATTGTGGCCCTTGCTTATCCTATTGTTACCTGCTTGTTGAATTTTCACGATAAAAATTTACTCGCATTTTCTTTCATATTTTCATCGCTGATTAGCGTCGGCATAATCCTTAAACATGTTCCGAATATTAAGAAATTACTTAGAGGAGAAGAAGAAAAAATAAATATAAAAAAACGCTAGTATTTCTTTTCCATGCCTGTAAACCGTGTTATTTCCCCTTGCCAATACAAGTCTATCGTGCAAGTTTCTCCATGTCTGTTCTTTGCAATTATGCATTCGCATTTATTCGGATTTTCATTTTCCTCACTTTTCATATTTGGATAATAGCTTGGCCTATATAAAAACATAACAACGTCGGCATCTTGTTCTATTGAACCTGAATCTCTTAAATCAGACAAAATAGGGCGATGGTTTGTCCTGTGTTCACTGGCTCTTGACAATTGCGAAAGACATATCACCGGTATTTTAAGTTCTTTAGCCATTATTTTCAATTGCCGCGTTATGTTGGAAATTTCCTGAACTCTGCTTTCTTCTCTTAGAGCCATAGAACCCGAAATCAACTGTAAATAATCTATTATTACTAGGTTTACATCTTTAAGTCTTTTTAATTTGGACTTCATTTCCGAGACGGTTATTCCGGCGCTGTCATCTATCATTATATCTAAATCTCTAAAAGTTTCTCCGGCGTGCATAAACTTTTCCCAATCATCTTCATTTCCTCTATCAAGGCCAGTTTTCAATTTTCTGCTTTCTATATTCGCCTCAGCAGAAATTAGACGTGAAGTTAGTTGTTCTTTACTCATCTCTAGAGAAAATATTGCAACTTTTGATCTTTCTTTTTTTGCAATATTAAAAGCTATATTTAATGCAAAACTCGTCTTGCCCATTCCGGGTCTTCCGGCAATTAATATCAAATCAGTCTCGTTAAGTCCGGTCATAACACTGTCTAAGTCGGTAAATCCCGTATCCAAACTTTCAGGTTTTCCGTCCTTCTTTATTTTAATTAAATTTTCATAAATATTAAAAAATATTTCTTTTATGTGACAAAACCCGGTGCTGAGCTTATTTGAACGGATTTCATATATTTTCTGTTCTGCTAATTCTAAAATTTTCTCGGCGTCATCAATTTCATTCGCTTTTTCTATTATACTATAGGCGGTATCTACTAAATTTCTTATATTCTTTTTTTCTTTAACTATTTTTGCATATGTAATTACATTTGCAACAGAGGGAACAATTTGAGCCAATTCCAATAAATATGTCTTGCAACGTTGTCTTTCGATTTCATCGTCTGCGACAATTCTCTCGTAAATAGCAACATAGTCTATGTTCTCGCCGAGTGAATACATCCCAAGTATCGCAGAGTATATAATCCTATGTTCTGACAAATAAAAAAAATCAGAAGTAGGTAAATATTCTATAATTTCATTCAGACATTTGTAATCAATAATTATAGCACCAAGAACTGACTGCTCTGCTATCAGATTATAGTGAGAACTTAACTCTTTGTTATCCAATATTTAAACCTTCAACACCGTTATCTTCTTCAATCCAACTCGAAACATTCATAACGCTGAAATCATCAACCGTATTTCTCGCAAACACTTTTTCTATTCCCGAATTAATTATCAAACGTTTACACATATCGCAGGGCACGGCATTTTCCACATAAGTAGAATCTTTAACTTCGATTCCAACTAAATAAAGACAAGAACCCATCATATTCTCCAGAGAGGAATGAATTATGGCATTCGCTTCGGCGTGAACTGAGCGACACAGCTCGTATTTTTGTCCGCGTGAAACATTTAATTTATTCCGTACACAAAAATTTAAATCACAACAGTTCTGCCTACCACGAGGGGCTCCATTATAACCACACGAAATAATTTTATCTTTATTTACTATTACGGCACCAAACTTTCTTCTTAGACATGAAGCCCTGCTCAAAATAATCTGGGCAACATCAAGATAATAATTATCTTTGTCTCTACGTAACATTATTGTTTACCTTTCTGTTATCTGTTCCGTCAATTTTCGAAATAGCCCACCTGCATATACGAATTTTATCGCTTCCGGATTCAACAACGGCAGAATCATTATCTTCCCTAAAACTAACTATTCTCCCGATAATTCCACCTATGGTAACAACCTCATCACCTATCTTTAAATTTTTTCTCATCTCTTCTTCGCGTTTTTTCCTTCTGCTCGACGAAACAATAAACCATAAAAACAACAACAAACTAGTAAACAACATTAGAGAATTTGAAAAGAACCCATTGTTTGAGTTAAAATTTAAGAAATTTGGCAAAACAAGCACCTCACAAAATTGTAAACAAACTTCAATAAATTTTATTATATATTTTTTAATTGGTCAATTATTTTATCGTTGAAAGGAGATTAAAAATTTTAAATTTTATTTTAAGCCCCTCCGGATATGGCAAAACGTTAAAAATTAAAAAAGCGATATTAAGAGAAACAAAAATCAAAAATAATGTAATTCTTTTAGTCCCTGAGAAAAAATCATTTGAAATTGAATATGACCTAATAAACTTTCTGGGAGAAGAAAACTTTAAATTTGTTAAAGTTTTGACCTTTAAAAGATTTCTAAAATTTGTGTACCGTTATTTGGGTAATATCAATGTCAAATTTATGCAAAAAAGCATCAGAAATATTCTGATGAGACAATCCATAGACGAAACGAAAAGTGGTTTTGAATTTTTTAACAAAAATTCAAATTCTTTCGAGATAATAAATATTTTTAAAGATATAATAAGGGAAATTAAAAACGATAATCTAACCGCGCCCTTTCTTAAAAAAGAATATGAATTGATGGAAAACAAAAATCTGAAGAAAAAATTAAACGACGTTTTACTGGTATTTGAAAAATACGAAAAAATAATTAAAGAAAAAAACGACAGCATCAATGAATTATTTTTTCTACATAAATTAGTTAAAAATAATAATTTTTTCAAAAATTTTAAAATATTTATAGATGAATTTTTTTATTTTACTCCTGCTCAATTGAATATTATAGAAACAATGATTCTGCAAACCGATGTGACTATTGCCTTTAAATATGATAGCCTAAATCGTGAAATCAAAAATGGCAGTGTATTTAATTGGTATTTTTTAACCGAAAACACAACGAACAAGATATTAGATTCATGTAAGAAAATAAATCTTTCAGACATAAACATTTTATTTCTGGATAAAAAAAATGCATTTTCAAAATCAGATGAGCTCAGAATTCTGGAGCAAAATATCTTCAGAATCGACAAAAAAACAATAAAAAACGAAAATATTACCGAAAATATTCTGATTTACGAAGCTTCTAATAAATACGACGAATGCGATTTCGTTGCTAGAAGTATTAAAAAAATGATAATGCAAGATAATTATCGTTACAGAGATTTTCTTATTGTGATTTTAGAAGATACTTTGAGCTATGAAATCTTAATAAAAAAAACACTAAATAATTACGATATTCCATATTTTTTGGATAAGAACGAGCCGATATATAGTAAAAATTTAATGATTTTGATTTTTTCTTCTTTAGATTTCATCATTTCAAATTTTGAAACAGAAAATTTGTTTAAATATCTAAAAACAAGTTTTTCGGGATTTCTATACGAAGATGTATGCATCATTGAAAATTACTGCCGAATTTGGAAGATAAATGGCAAAAGTTGGTTTAATGACTTTCGTTTTCTAAAAGATAAGAAATCTGAAAAAGAATTTGAGAATCTAAATTATATAAATAATTTGCGCAAGAAAATAATATCTCCTTTCGTGAATTTCAAAAAAAAATTATTAAAAAACGAGAATATATTTAAGATTTTCTATGAATTTCTGATGGAAATAAATCTACCGGAAACCATTAAAAAAAAATGCGAAACACTTACTGAAAACAATAGGATAATTGCCGCCGAAGAGCAATTAAAAATCTGGAATATTTTAATAGAAAGCTTGGAGGAAATAAGCCATCTGTTCCTAAACAAAAAGATAGATTTAAAATATTTCAGAGAATGCATAGAGATATCAATTAAATCAAAAAAAATTTCTTTTATACCAAAATATGAAGATGAGGTCATCATTGATTTCTATGGAGAAGAACTTTCTGGCAGATGCAATATTATTTTTACATTGGGTGATTTTAAAAATAAATTTTTAAACGAAAATAAAATTTTGAATTTAGATGAAATTAAAAAAGCAGCAGATAAAAATTTAAAATCAGAAAATACAATAGACAAAATGTTGAGCAAAGAATTGTTTCTTATGTATTCTTTATTGACAAGTGCTACTGAAAAAATTTTTATATGCTCCAAAAAAGCCAAAAATAATTTAAATACAAATAACGAAATCATCAAAGAAATTAAAAAAGTATTTACAAATGTCGAAGTTAAATCCTACGTAAATTACAGTTTGGAAGACTATTGTTGGACCGAAAAAAATTCTTTTTTAATTTACTGTAAATATATTAACAATTTTGCCAGTTTAAACCATCAAGAAAAAAATATAATTTTTTCTCTTAAAAAGCATTTTCAAAACAACGAAAAATATAAACGAAAATTAAATCTATTCGATCTAAAAAAAAGCGAACAAAAAATAGAAAAAATTGAAATTTTTAACAAGAACGAAATTTCTGTTTCGGAAATTGAGAAATTTTATCTATGCAAATTTGCTTACTTTTTTAAGTACATGCTGAAAATTAGAAATGATTTCAATTATTTCAAAAGATATAATTTATTTAATAATTTCTTAATTAAAAAGAATTTCAAAAATAACAACATAGATAAAAACAAAATTCTTGAAGATATTTATGAACTTTTTAAAACCCATTTAAACATAGATGAAAAAAAACAAAACGCTAGATATAAATATCTAATATCAAGACAAACGAACTTGATCGTTTCACTTATAGAAAACTTTAAAAAATACTTCAAAAAAAACGAAATTTTTGTTCTGAATAGAATAAAAACAGAAGAATTTCAAGAAATCAATTTGGAAAAGAATTTAAATATAAAAATAATAAACAGCAAGAATGATAATCTAAACATAATCGAACACAAGAAAAACAAATATCTTGGGCTTATCAACTTCAAATTTAGACAAGAAAAACTCAATTTAAATAAAATTTTTGAGATCGAAAATTTTAAAGCATTGATGTACTTAAAAGCAATAAAAGAAAACAAAATTTTCGACGAAAACCACAAATCCCTTTCGGGTATTTTTAATTTTTATTTTGATAAAAATGCAACAAAATCCTATGATTTTCATCATCGAGATGATTCAGAAGAAATGACAAACATTAAAAAAGATGCGTTAATTTTAAGAAATAGTGATTGTGTCGAAGAAACAAAAAAAACAAAATTGATAAACACAAACGAATTCAAATTAGTAGACAAATACCTAAGAGATTCTATCTTTGAGATGGTGTCTGAAATCAAAGAAACAAACTTCTTTTCTGGTCGCTCTCCCAAATGCAAAGACAAAAAAATGTGCCTATGGTGCGACTACAAAGATCTCTGTAAACAAAAGATTAATTTGACTACGCTGCTATAAAGTCAAGCAAGCGGCTCTGATTTGTCTATTAGACTCCTTCCCAAACTAAAGAAAATAAGTTAAAACATCAGAGTATGGAAGACAAAAATTTTAAAAGACTAACAGGAGTAAAAAAGAAACGTTTAAGAAAATGGTAGAAATCGCAGAAGTAGCACATCAGGTAAAAAAGCTAGAGGAGGATGAAAAAACAAGCTGTCTGTAAAGGAAATGGTTTTGATGACTTTGGAATACCTAAGAGAGTACAGAACATATTTCCATATGGCGAAAATCTAGGAATATCAGAATTTTATGCAAAAGTTATCAAATTGGTTGAAGATGTGCTCGTAAAAGACGGGAACTCAAAAAAAGAAAACAAACGATCACTGTATTTTATATAAATGGTTACTAGATTACTTAAAAATCAACCACGCGTGGAATCTATTTTATTCCAATATTCTTTAAATCCTTGTTCTGTCTTGTTTTCTCCAAATTCATAATACTTAATGTTTTTAATTTCGTCAGGTAAATATTGCTGTTTAACATAATGGTTTGGAAATTCATGCGGATATAGATAATGTTGACCCTTGATTTTTGCGTCTTCGCCATCAAAATGTGTATTTTGCAAATGCCTCGGAATGGCCCCGACGAAGTTATGTTTTACATCCGAAATGGCTTTGTTTATTGCGTTGTAAGCGGAATTTGATTTTGGTGAGAGACAGACAAAAATTACGGCGTCGGCAAGCGGAATATGAGCCTCGGGAATTCCGACTTGAAATGCGATGTCAACGCAAGACTTAACGAAATTTACACAATTTGGATATGCGAGCCCTACATCTTCGCAGGCACATATCATCAATCTTCTACAAACCGAAGCCAAATCTCCCGATTCAAGCAATCGAGCCAAATAATGGATTGAAGCACTGGGATCGGAACCTCGCATTGATTTTTGAAAACTCGATAGTAAATCATAATGTTCATCGCCGGATTTATCATATTTAATTGCACTTTTATTAGACAATTGCAAAACGGTTCCTCTATTGATTTTTCTAAAATTTGCAGAAATAGCGGCAAGTTCTAAGATTCCCAGTGATTTACGTACATCACCACCGCAAGTAAATGAAATTTGTTCCAGAGCTTCATCATTTACAGTTAAATTTTGATTTTCTTTTTGCAAAAATAAAACCGCACGATTCAATGCTTTTATAATTTCGTTTCGAGAAACAAGTTTAAATTCAAAGACCGTCATTCGGCTAAGAAGCGCACTGTGAACATAAAAATACGGATTCTCGGTCGTTGAAGCAATTAACGTGATTGAACCATTTTCAATAAATTCAAGCAAAGTTTGCTGTTGCTTTTTATTAAAATATTGAATTTCATCGAGATACAACAAAATCCCGTTTAAAGCTTGAAAGGTACCAATATTTGAAATTATTTCTTTTATATCGGCAGTCGAAGCGGTTGTGCAATTAAGTTTTTTGAAATATTTCTGAGAATTTTTGGCAATGATTTCTGCAAGTGTAGTTTTTCCTGTACCGGGAGGACCATAGAACGCAAGATTTACTTCGGTTTTTGATTCGATTATTTTTCTAAGAGCTTTATCTTCACCCAGAAGATGACTTTGGCCAACGATTTCATCGATCGAAGTGGGTCTTAATAGGTCAGCCAACGGTTTGCTCATCTAAGATCTTCCTTTTAAACTTTACTTGTAATTCTTTTATAGTTATTTTCAGCAACTTCCCAGTTTATTAAGTTAAACCAATTATCTATGTATTCATTTCTCCTATTCTGATATTTAAGATAATACGAATGTTCCCAAACGTCAATTAAAATTATCGTATATAAACTCCGAGATAGAGTAGTATCCTGATTAGATACAGATATTATTTCAATTTGACCTTCGTTATTCGATACAAGACAAGCATATCCGGAACCAAAGGTACCAAGAGCTATATTTTTAAATTCAGCTTTAAAATTATCGTAATTACCAAATTTCTTGTCAATTAGATTTTTTAAAGTATCTATAGGCATTTTACTTCCACCTGGCATCATTATATCAAAATAAAGATTGTGGTTATAAACTCCGCCCGCATTATTTCTTACAGGCTTTTGAAGTTCCAAAGGCAATTTATCATATTCACTTACCAATCTTATTAAATCCCAAGATTGAAAAGTCAAATGCGATTCAAGCGCTTTGTTCAGATTATTGGTATAAGTCCGCAGATGCTTATCATGATGAAAACACACAGTTGCAGCATCAATGAAAGGTTCCAGATTATCATAATTATAATTTAATGGTTTTAATTCGAATGGGTATATATAATAGGACATAACTTAAAAACTCCTTTAACTTATTTTTATTCAAGCACTGAAGTCAATGGGGCAAAACAACCATCGGACTTACGCTATCTCTACATATCTCAAAGTTGATTTTTTATTTTTATTTCTTTGATAATTTTTGATCTCTTTGTCGTTTTATTCAGAATCCACAATCATCTTATACGCTTCAATCACCGACGTAATCATCAACATAGTAGAAACAAATAACACCGCTCCTTTAATCATTCTTTCGGCTTTCAACGTAATCATTCTTTCGACTTTCGGCGGAATTTTACTTTTAATTTCATCCAAATCTTTTTTCATATCTTACATAATTTCTGTATGTCCCATAATACTATTTAACCTTTTAACTCTGGACGAAGAAGGTCCAGTCGCTCCAACAAAAGATTGACAGCACACAGCAACAGCTAAAATAGAAGATATTATCTTATTATTTTTATTATTATTTGTTTTTTCCTTTTTCATTAGAGAGACCTCCCTGAGAGACCTTTCTCTCTCGAATTGAAAGAATTCATAAGAGATTTGATAAATTTATTTTCACAATTTTACCTCCAAAAGTGCTGACGAAGTAGATTATAGCATTTTGAATCTTGCTGTCAAACAAATAACACGAAAAATTTTAAAAAGATATATTTATAAATTTTTATCTCTAAGTATTTAAATTAAATATATTAAAATTTATTTCTCTTTCACCAATTTCTTTAGATCCCTCCCTAAACTTCGTCTTTTCTAAAGATTAAAAATCAAAAAAATCCTCACATACACAAAGTATGTTCCGGTATTTTTAAATTTTTAATTTTTAAAAATACTCGTTTTGGAAGAAATCTAAAGAAATGGGTACGGAAGAAATAAATTTTATTAAAATATTTTAATTAAGATATTTGGAGATAAAAAATTTATGAATTAATATTACGTTTGGAATATTTATATTTCTTTAAAAAATCTCCAGGAGTCTTCGCACATTTTTTTGATATCCAGTTTAGTTTCCCATGAAAGTTGTTTTTTGGATTTATCACAACATGCAAAACTTTCAGCAACATCTCCGGGCCTTCGTTTTGTGATTTCGTAGTTAATTTTTATTTTATTTACATCTTCGAAAGTTTTTATTAATTCAAGAACGCTTGTGCCTTGGCCAGTTCCTAAATTAAATATTTCAAACATCTGTTTTTGCGCATATTTTAAAGCCTTTAAATGACCATAGGCCAAATCCATAACATGAATATAATCACGTATGCATGTACCATCTTTTGTTGGATAATCTCCACCAAAAACGTTCAAAAACTTATGTTCTCTTTTTGCTACTTTTAAAATATATGGCATTAGATTATTTGGAGAATTTTCTTTTGTCATCTCTCCTAATAGGCCGCTCGGATGCGCGCCAATAGGGTTAAAATACCTCAGTATTATCACGGACCAATCACTCAAATCTTTTAATATATCTTCTATTACAGATTTACTTTTGCCGTATGGACTGGTAATTTTTCCTTTGCTCATAGTTTCTACAAACGGAGCAGGTTGATCACCATATACCGTAGCGGAAGAACTAAAAATTATTTTTTTGACATTAAACTCCTGCATAATTTTACATAAATTAATTGTCCCCAATACATTGTTTTCATAGTAAAGAAGTGGAAATTTTACAGACTCGGATACAGATTTTAATCCGGCAAAATGTATTACGGCATCGGGTTTTTCTCTTTCAAAAATTTTTCTCAATAAAGCTTGATTTCTTATATCTATTTTGTGTATAATTACCCGTTTACCGCTTATTTCTCTCAGAATATCAGGAATTATGGTGTAACTATTACAAAAGTTGTCAATTCCTACAACTTTGTAGTTGTTTTCTATCAAAGCTAGCACGGTATGGCTCCCTATATACCCGGCGGCACCTGTTACCAGTATTTTCATATTATGAAATTTCTTCTCCTTTTTAACTTTTTAATTAGTAAAAGTATATTATAAAAAATGAAAATTAAAATTTGGTGATTTATTCAGTGAACAAGTTTTTAATAAGCAAATTCATAGGGAAAAACATTAATCCGGGAGATAAAAACACGAGGCGAAAGTGTGGCTTACTCAGTGGGATAATAGGAATTATATGCAATCTGTTGATGTTCGTAGGCAAGCTTTTGGTTGGTATATTAAGTTCTTCTATTTCGGTTACGGCAGATGCTTTTAACAATCTTTCGGACGCAGGTTCATCTATTGTTACTTTAGTATGTTTCAAAATAGCAGGTAACCCTGCAGACAAAAAACACCCGTTTGGCCATGGAAGAATTGAGTATGTTTCCGGAATCATAGTATCCGTGGTTATTATAATAACAGGTTTAGGATTTATAAAAACATCTATTGAAAAAATTTTTTCTCCCGAGAATATCGAGTTTGATTTGTTTTCGTTTTCGGTTTTAATAATTTCTATTGTTTTGAAACTGTGGCTTGGATTTTTTAACAGAAAAATAAGCAAATTAATAAAATCTTCAGCCATGAAGGCCACTGCCAATGACAGTTTTTCCGATTGTTTGGCAACGATCACGGTAATTGGTGGTATGTTTATAACAAAGCTTACCGGTTTGTATTTAGATGCATATGCCGGGCTGATAGTTTCGGGGTTTATAATTTACACAGGTATTAAAACTTTTCATGAATCTTTAGGTCCGCTAGTAGGGCAAGCTCCAAGTCTGAAATTGGTGGAGCAAATTAAAAATTTTGTTAATTCTTATCCGGAAATAGTAGCAATAGAGGAGCTTATGGTTCATGACTATGGCCCAAGTTGGAGCGTTATATCTTTTAAAGCCAAAATTATAGTTGAAAATACTAATATATTTGTAATAAATGAAATAATAGAAGAAATAGAAGAAAACTTAGAGAAAAAATTTAATTGTCATGCAATTATAAGATTGCATCCGGTGAAGTCTTCAAATATAGATTAAAATATTGGTGAAAAATATGTTGGATTTTATAAAAAAACCAAAATTTTTAAGTTTGCCTTATATCATATGGATGATAGCTTTTTGTTTCTTGCCATCTGTTTTAATACTGTATTTTTCTTTAGTTGATAAAAATCTGAATTTTACCCTTAATAATTTTGTTGATATTTTTGAATATTCTTCAATATTTTTACGTTCGCTGAGACTTTCTTTTATCTCCACTTTTTTTTGTTTTATTTTTGGTTACTCGTTTGTACTAATTATATCTAGATTTGAGCAAAAAATTCAGAATACTTTAATAATTTTAACTACTATACCCAACTGGATTAATTTTTTATTAAAAATTTATGCCTTGATGACGATATTGGAAAGCAATGGTATTTTAAATTTTCTATTAAATAAACTTGGATTTCCCAATGTTAATTTAATGAATACACCAAAGGCCATAGTTTTCGGTCTTGTTTATAACTGTTTGCCTTATATGATTATTCCCATTCACGCTTCCATAAGCAAAATAGATAAGAACATTATAGAATCAGCAAAAGACTTAGGAGCTAATAATTTTAAAATATTTACAAAAATAATTTTTCCTTTGAGCGTACCGGGGATTATATCCGGGTTTCTAATAACTTTTATACCATCCATGAGTGCCTTTGCCATATCCAAGATGTTAGGTGGCAAAATAACAATGATAGGCGAACTTATAGAGTTAAAATTTATTGGCGGAGAATATAATCCCCATTCCGGTTCCGCTCTTGCCGTATTTTTTATAATACTGACACTACTTATTAGCAATGTAAAAAGTTCAAAGAATAAAAAAATTCATTCAATTTGAATTAAAAGATTTTACATAATTAAATATTTTTTTAATTTTAAAATTAGATTTGGAAATATGAACAGAAATCGTGGATTGTTTTATTCCTAAAACAGAAGAAATTTCTTTCATTTTCATTTTATCCAAATAATATAAATTAAATATGTTTTTCTGTTTTAAAGTCAGTTCGTTTTCAATTATTTTGTTCAATAATTTTTTCGCACGAATTAACTTTCTACTTTTATTATTAAAGATAACTTTTGTTATATAACTATCTTTAATTTTTTTGGTTTTATTTTTTGAAACTAAATTATTAAATTTTAATTTCATTTTAAATAATCTTCTCTCTTTGTCGCCAAATAGAGCGAAATAGATTTTAAATTTTCATACATAGAACAAAGAACGGACATTCTGTAACATGATACCGGATCCTTTGCTAGAAGCTTATGATTAATTTCTTTCTTGATTTTATTTATATATTTTTTCATATAAAGCGCCTCTTGTATATATTCTTGCATAAGTTCTTCAATAGACATAAAAAAATCAACCCTCAAAAATATAATCATACTTTTGGGCAGAATTTAATAAAATTAAATATCTAATAACCCTTACATCATTTTCTAAGATTTTAAAAATCTACGTCATGCACGGAAACAACCGTGCAGAATCTAAGGTAAGAGTTATTTATTTTTTGTCAATTATTTTTTTATAAAATATACATAAATTTTTTAAAAAACTAACTCGTACTATTTCCTTGCTTTTATTATTAGGTGAATGTCACGAACTGCACCTTTCTCATCATTTGTACGACTTGTTATTTTATTTATAAAACTCGAAAAATTTTTTTCGTCTTGACTACTAACGCTCCCATTTACTTCATCTTTATAAAAGATTCTTTCGGTCTCGTTTTTCTTTAAAAACATCGCTCTTTTGTTTTCAAAGTTTTCCTTTTTTTTAATTGTGTCATTTATATTTTTAAGTAATTTATTGGTAATATCTTTTTCTACCACATTAGATTTGAAAGTCATTTTAAAGGGCGAATCAAAATCTACTTTTTGTGCGTTGTCGTATGAACCAACTCCTTCAAAAGTGATTTTTTTCACATTTATTATCAATTTTCTTATTTTACCAAACATACCACCTAAAGATTCAAACATAATATGAACATTTAGTGTGGCGTTTTTGTTTTGATCACATGAATTCAGATAACTTATTTTTTTTTCTAAACTCGAAATTTCTTTTAATTTCTCTTTAATTTCACTTTTAAATTTAAAATTTTCACGTACTTTAAAGAAACTCTTCTCGTTTAATTTTTCTTTAATATCATCTATTTCTTTTCCTAATTTATTCTTTTTTTCTTCTAAATTTTGTTTCTCTGCGTCTGGATTTGTTTTTAGAAACATTTCAAACTCTTCCTTTCCGCCTTCTATGGCTTCAAAGGGTATATCTTCAAGTTTTATGTTATAACTTAAGATTTTGTTTTTTTCGAATATTTTACCACTTGGTGTGCAGAATCGAATGTAAAAATTCTTTTCTTTTTCGTCAAGTTTTTTTTCTCCACGTTGTTCATTGACTGCATTGACTTTGTTGATAATTTCTTTATATTCGATCTCTGAATTTGATTTAACATCATTTAATTTAAAATCAATTACTTTTGATTTTGCAAATATTATTCCTTCTTTCATTCCCTTGCCGTGTAATTTAAAACATATTTTTCTATCCATAAAAAACTTCAACTCCTTATATTTTATTTATTTCATCAAAAATAGGGCGCTATTAATAAATTATAATATAAAATTAATAAAAATCAACTATAATTAAATAAAAAATTATAAATTTTACACAAAATATTGGTTTTTAAATAATGTAAAAGTATTTTTAATTAAAAAAGCAACTGTTAAAGGACCAACTCCACCCGGAACAGGAGTTATATGCGAAGCTTTTTCTGAAACTCTTTCAAAGTCTACATCCCCACAAATCTTGTTATTGTATCGACTGATTCCGACATCTATTACTACAGCATTTTTTTTTACCATTTCATGTGTGATTAAATTAGGTCTTCCGACGGCAGAAATCAGAACGTCGGCTTTTTTGCAAATATCTTTTATTTTTGTCGTTTTACTATGGCAAATGGTAATGGTTGCATTCTCTTTTAGCAAAGCCAATGCCAGAGGTTTTCCCACTATTTCACTTCTTCCAATCACAACACATTTCGAACCTTCCAACTTAAGGTTAATTTCTTTTAAAATATGAATTATCCCGGAAGGAGTGCACGGCAAAATGTCATAATCCCCTGCAAAAATTTTGGCACCATTGCTATATGTGAAAGCATCAACATCTTTTTCAGGAAGAATTTTTTCCATAATCTTTCTTCTATTAAATTTTTCAGGCAAAGGCAACTGCAATAAAATCGCATTAATTTTTGTATTTTGATTGGTTTGCTCTATACAATCAATAACTTCATTTTCATCAGTTTCACTATTAAATTTATAAACTTCTGAGATTACGCCTGCTCTTTTGCAAGCAGATATTTTGTTTTTTATATAAATTTCAGAAGCCTCGTTATTACCTACTTGAATAATACTTAAACAAGGGTATTTGTTATATTCTTTTTTTATTTTTGAAATTTGTTCTTCAACTTCAGAAATTATTTTCTCCGCCATGCTTTTACCGTCAATAATCATAAAAAACTCCTTATTTTAAAAACTCTTCGAAATAAAGCACGACGTCGACTATGTGTTCCAATACCTTTGGGCCCGCTATACCACCGTCTTTGTTAACATGACTTACAATTATCACCGTTACGTCTGTTTTTTTTGCAAATTCCAATAAAATATTCGAACATTCTTTTACCTGTAATATACTTCCCGGTAATGATGCTATTTCTTTTCTATATACAGTCTGTATTGAATCCAATATAACAAGCTCAGGTTTTAAATCGTTTATTTGAAAAATTATTTCTTCAATATTTGTTTCGCTCATTATAAAAAGTTTTTCGAGAGACAAACCTATTCTTTCGCCTCTCATTTTTATTTGCTGAACTGTTTCTTCGCCCGAAACATATAAAACTTTGTTGCATTTTATCATGTCAGAAATTTGTAAAAGCAAAGTGGATTTACCTATACCGGGCGCTCCGCCGATTAGGACTAAAGAACCCTTTACTAAACCGCCTCCGAGAATTTTGTCAAATTCGCCTATACCGGTTTTGTATCTTATATTTTTATTTATTTCTATTTCTTTTATTTTAACAGGGATATTCTTTCCATTGAGAAAATATTTCACATTTGTTTTTGCGGATGTTCTCAATTCTTCAACAAGGGTATTACCCATACCACATGATGGACAACGACCATACCATTTGGCAGAATTATAACCACACTCGGTGCACACAAATACAGACCTTGATTTTAAACTACCAATAACCATATTTTCAAAACCTTTAATACTCAAATATTTTGCAATTTTTCACGCAATCCTCTATTAAAATATCTAAATTCTCAATATTTTGCTCGTTTATTTTAACAAATTTTAATACAGGATTGATTTTAGGATGTTTTGGACTAAAAATTGAGCAACAATCGTCATGAGGTTCGATAGAAATTTCAAAAGTACCTATTTTTTTGGCTATGTCTATTATTTCGCATTTATCAAAAGTTATTAACGGACGCAAAATTGGCAAATTTATGGACTCGTTCGTACAAAACATTGCCGAAAGTGTTTGACTTGCCACTTGACCAAGACTTTCTCCGGTAACAACAGCCGAACATTTTTCAAATAATGAAATTTCTTGTGCTATTCTATTCATTATCCTTCTGGAAATAATCGTAAATAATTCTTTCGAACAATGTTTATTTATATTCTCCTGAATTTTCGTAAAATTCACTATATATAATTTTATTTTGCTTTTGTATTCCGACAATTTGCGCACTATTTTTCGCACTTTCAAAACAGACGCTTCGCTTGTGTATGGCGGTGTTTCGAAATGTATACATGTTATGTCAAGACCCTTTTTAGCCATCAAAAAAAAAGCCACCGGACTGTCGATTCCTCCGGATAACAACACAGCACACCTTCCGCCGGTACCAGACGGCAATCCACCCAGACCCTTAAAGGTTTTTGAATGTAAATATGCCCCTTTTTCGCGTAATTCAATATTTATAGTTATATCTGGATTACTAACATCGACTTTAAAATCAGAATTATTAACTAAAAATTCTCCAACTTCGCAACTTATTTGCATTGAGTTAAGAAAAAATTTTTTATCTGATCTTTTGGTTTCTATTTTAAATGTTTTGCGTTTTTCATGTTCCTGCAAAATATTCAAGGCAACATTTTTTATTAAATCTAATTCTTTTTCGACAAAAAGTGCCGGCGAAAAAGAAGATATTCCGAATATCTTAGGCAAAACAGAAATCAGAATATCCAAAGCATCGTCGCAATCCGAAGCAATCACAGCAAAAGAGGAATAACTACATACCGAAAAATTGCCAAACTTTTTTATTTTACATTTTATATCTCTTACAAGCGCATTTTCAAAAAAAAACCTATTTCCTTTCTTTAAAAAAAATTCACCAAACTTGATTAAAACTTCTCTTTTCATAAAACTCTAAACTAACATACAATATTGTTTGAATCAGTCGCTTTTTTACATGTTCTGCCCAAGAAAAGAGCAATGAAAAACCAAGCTGCGATAAATATTCCGCTCGTCAACACACTAAAAAGCATATAGCCGGACTTGCCCAAGGGCTTTATCAACATGTTCGCACCGGAACCAGCTTCCTTCGAAATCCTGGAACCAAAAGTCTCTATCCATGCCTGAGACTTTGAACGTGCATCCTGACTTGTAGGAATATATAATTGCTTGAGAGTAGGGCCATTCAAAGCATAATTAATTGCCTTTGAAAATACCATCAAATACAGGAAGAAACTGAGCGAATGAATGGTATAAAATCCAAAAACAGCCAACCCTAAAAGCAAAGGCATAACAGCCAATGAAATACCAATACCCAATTTCTTCGCAACTTTACTTATTCCCAAAAGTAAACAAATCAACGACGCGGTGTTAACAACCGAGCTGTAAAAAGACAAATATTGAGTAAGTTCAACGCCCGAATACCTCGTGCTTGCAAGTAATTTAAAATTGAAATCAAAAATAGTCACTATAAACTCAAAAAAAAGATTAACCGCGAATATACCCAATAAATATTTTTGTGTGAAAAGCAATTTAATTCCACCCATAAATCCGGTTTCTTCTTTCTTTTCTTTTTCTTTCGATTTTGTCTCAACACCGGAATTCATCAATTCACCCGGAGTTTTACTCAACAAATTCCTAATCAACGGTGCATACAAGAATGTAAGTACAGCAAGGATTATCATTGAAACAGAATCATATCTGATCCCAATGGCAACCGGTAAATTTATGAGCAAATAAGGTGCGATTATCCCTCCTATCTGACCCAAGGCAACTACCAACGGAAACCCTTGTTTCGCCGAATTAGATCTTGTCACATCGGTAGAAAACGACCAAAATAACGCAACAACCACGGAACCAAAACTTTCAACAAACCAATACCAAACGTAACCCATCATCTTTGTGATAACACTTGGTTGAATAGCGCCCTTTTGAAAAAGCCAAACAAAAATAGCATACAGAGAAATTACCACACCATAAACACACGGCATAACTGTCAACAGTTTTTCTTTTTTAAATCTATCTAAAAGATTCGTATACAATGCAACAAAAGGAATCATAAAAATAAGAGAAATAGTCTTCGCGTACGGAAGATTTATAGCTCCCGCCAATTGAGAAAATAAAGAATCTTTTAAAGGCCTAAGAGACCAGTATATACCTATTGTTAGCATAAAAATAATACCCATTCTGAGAAACTTTCTAAATTCTTTTTCTTCAAACTTCCCAAAATTAAACCTGCAGATTTTCATTAAAAAATTTATCATTATGTAAATTACCACCTTAAAATCGTCTACCAAATTCTGAATTTTACACGAATTTTTTCTTAAGTCAACAAATTTCATCAAAATTTAAAATAATTCATATTTTTCTCACCTCTATATTAGCCTCTTTCAACTGTTCTTCGCTAATTTCCGAAGGCGCGCCCATCAATAAATCCTGTGCGTTGCTGTTCATGGGGAATGCCACAACGTCTCTTACATTTTCGGATTCGGTTAAAAACATCAAAATTCTCTCAATTCCAGGTGCCATACCGGCATGCGGAGGAGTCCCGTGTAAAAACGCTTTATAAAGAGCATTGAACTTCGAAACTACATCTTCTTTACAATAACCTGCTATTTCAAATGCTTTTATAAGCATTTCCGGGTCGTGATTTCTCACCGCTCCGGAAGAAATTTCAATACCATTACATACTACGTCATACTGATAGGCAACAACTTCCAATGGGTCTTTGCCGCCCATATTTTTTAAATCTATTTTTGGCATCGAAAAAGGATTATGTTTAAATACAACTTTACCGTCATCATCTTTCTCGTACATAGGAAAATCTGTAACAAAACAAAATTCAAATCTATTTTTATCAACTAGATCTAATTTTTTAGCCAACTGGTTCCTTATTTTTCCAGCCAATAAAGACACTTTTTCATCTTCACCAGCAACAAAAAACACCACGCTATTGCGCTTTGCACAACTCAAATTTATAAATTCATGTTTCCTATCTTCTTGTATAAACTTTGAAATCGGACCCGAAAAATTAAAATCAGCATCTATTTTTATGTATCCCAGACCCTGCATTCCTATACTCAAAGCGAAATCCATCATCTGATTAAAAAAACTTCTCGATAAAGAAGAAGGCTTGACCTCATTGCAAACTTCATCGGAAATGCACATAGTTTTTACGATTTTACCCCTAAAAGGAGCAAAATCCGATTTTGCAAAAACAGCGCTCACGTCATTTATGGTAACAGGATTACGAAGATCAGGTTTATCGGTACCGTATTTGTCCATAGATAATTTATAAGGTATACGAACAAACGGTGCTTTGCTGGTTTCGGCATTTTTCTTAAATTTGACAAAAAGCTCATAAAGTACTGTTTCGGCAACCTTTAAAACATCGTCTTGTTCTGCGAATGCCATCTCAAAATCAAGCTGATAAAACTCACCCGGAGATCTATCTGCCCTTGAATCTTCATCGCGGAAGCAAGGAGCTATTTGGTAATATCTGTCAAAACCAGACGACATCAAAAGCTGTTTAAAAATTTGTGGTGCCTGAGGTAAAGCATAAAATTTTCCCTTATGTTTTCTGCTAGGAATAATATAATCTCTGGCACCTTCCGGTGAAGATGCGGACAAAATCGGAGTTTGAATTTCTAAAAACCCAAGCTTTTTCATTTTGTTTCTCAAAAAATCCAAAACACAAGATCTCAAAATTATCTTATCGTGATTTTTACTATTTCTAAGATCCAAAAATCGATACTTCAACCTCAAATCTTCTTTGATTTTCTCACAATTTTCTATCTCGAATGGTAACAAATCACACTTCGATAAAATTTTGATTTCCACTACCTCAATCTCCAGATGACCGGACGGAACTTTTGTATTTATTAAATCTTTATCCCTTTTTTTGACCATTCCGGAAACACTTATTACAAATTCTTTGGAGATCTTAATATCTCGATTTTTAAAAACAAGTTGCACTAAACCGCTCTCATCTCTTAAATCGACAAAAACAACACTACCATGATCTCTTACCGAATTAACCCAACCGGCAACGACGACTTCTTTTCCTATCAAATTATCTACAATCTCACCACATCTGTGCGTACGATGCATCCTACCACCAAAAATAAAAATCAAACATCCAAAAAGAAACATAAAAATAAACTATTCATTTTCTTCTGAAATTTCGACTCGTTTCTCCTTGGGTTCATTACTTTTATCGAAGAATACTTTTTTAACTAATAAAATATTAACCACAATCAATGACACTATAGCTACCATGCCCGAAATTTCCAAAATAGTTCTAGTTTTAGTTTTAAATATTGGCACTGAAAAATGTATACCAAACTTCTCTGTGTCTAAAATCTCCTCTTTATCTGAATTAGAACAATCTTCCAACTTAAACACCCCACAAATACAACAAAATACATGTGTAGAACTTAAACTAAAACATATACACTCCAAATTCTACAACATATGAAAGAAAAAGTAAAACCCGAAACACACCGATCGAACTACTAAGCTCTGCTAACCTCTTCTACTCTGTAAGCTCTTATCTTATCGTTTAATTTTACATCTGAAAAATATGCAAGCTTTATGCCGCATTCATAACCGCATATAGCTTCTTTTACATCATCTTTGAATCTTTTTAAAGACTCTATTTTATCGGTAAAAACGACTACATCATCGCGTAAAATTTGAACTTTTGCACTTCTTTCTATTTTGCCGGATATAACACAGCACCCCGCCACAACTCCAATTCCGGTTACTTTATAAACTCTTCTACACTCGGCAATTCCTATCTCAATCTCTTCGAACTTCGGTTTTACTAAGCCATCTAGCAAATCGTTAATATCATTTATGCAATCATATATTATTTGGTACAATTTGATAGTAACATTGGAGTTTTTGGCCAATTCTTCGGCACGTTCGGCAGGCCTTACATTAAAACCTATAATTATAGCCTCGGATGCCTTTGCAAACATTACATCAGATTCCTTTATCGCTCCTATCGCATCATGAACAACTTTTACTTCTAAATTTTTGTCTAATTTTATTTTATTAATAGATTGCTTTATGGCTTCTAAAGAACCCTGAACATCGGCCTTTAAAATTATCTTTAACTTTAATTCTTCTTTTTTGATTGTACTTTCGAAGATATTATCGTCTTTATCTTTTTTGTCTAGATTCAGACGCTTGCAGTTTTCTAAATATTTTTTTTGTTCAACTAACTGCCTTGCCAGGCGCTCGTTTTGTACAACATTAAATTTATCTCCGCTTGACGGAACATCACTAAGACCGGTAATTTCCACGGGATCCGAAGGATATGCTTTTTCAAGCCATTTATTATCATCTGATTTAATAGTTCTAATTTTACCCAAAGTTGAACCTATGACTATAATATCCGACTTTTTTAAAGTCCCATTGGCCACAAGGAGTGTTGCAATTGGCCCGCTTCCCTTATCCAACCTTGATTCTATTACCGTACCGTTTGCTTCACGATTCGGATTGGCGCGCAAATCTTTAAGTTCTGACACCAAAATAATCATCTCAAGTAATTCATCTATTCCTTGTCCGGTTTTGGCAGATACACCAACAAATGGTACATCTCCGCCCCACGCCTCCGGTACAATTCCGTGCTCGCCTAATTGTTGTTTTATTTTATCGATATCTGCCCCGGCTTTGTCGATTTTGTTTATGGCAATAATTATAGAAACTTCGGCTTCTTTTGCATGATTAATTGCTTCTATGGTTTGCGGTTTTACTCCGTCATCAGCAGCAACAACTAAAATGGCTATATCCGTAATACTTGCCCCACGAGCTCTGAGCGCAGTAAAGGCTTCATGACCCGGAGTATCCAAAAAAGTAATCTGACTGTTTTTGAAATTGATTTTATAAGCACCGATATGTTGTGTTATTCCACCGTATTCTCTATCTGCGACTTTGGTTTTGCGTATATAATCTAAAAGCGAAGTTTTTCCGTGATCGACATGACCCATAATAACGACAACCGGAGGTCTGGGTTTTAAATCTTCTTTTTTATCTTCCTCATAATTTATTACCATTTCCTCAATACTTTTTTGTATTTCTTTGGTGACTTTAGCATGAAATTCCAAAGCAATAAGACTCGCCGAATCAAAATCTAAAAAATCATCTGCCGTAAGCGTAATTCCCAGCTGCGTTAATTTTTTAGTTACTTCCGAAACTTTTGCCTTTAATTTAACAGCAAACTCGCCTACAGTGATTTTTTCAGGCATTGAGATTTTCAATGGTTTTAACTTGCGTTCTCTTTCTATTCTTGCCAAACGTTCATTTTCAGTTTCTTTTTTCTTGCTTATTTTTCTGTATTGATTAATTTTTCGCTTAATTTTTTGCTTGGATGAAAAAATATCAGATTTTACAATATTTTTGCTGTTTGCTATTGCATCGTATCTTTCGTTGTATTTATCGATATTTACGCTTTCGTCTTTTGTATTTATCACTTTCGTATTTTTGTCATCGGTATTAATTTCCGATTCTTGAATAAGTTTAGTTTCTCCGGAAATTTTCTGTTTAGGAAGAGGTTTACTTAATTTACTTTCTTTAACATTTTCACCAACTTTAGACTTATAACTTGCTATAATTGTTCCAATATCTTCTTCGCTTACAGAATTAACTTTTCTTACGGAAAAATAATCATCAAAATTTTCAACTTGATCTTGCTGCGAATAAAAATCCAAAACGAAATTTATCTTATCTTGAGTCAATATAGTTACACGTTTTAATTCATCGTTGAATTTATACTTTAAAAGTTGAGAAATCTCTTTGCTTGTTTTTTCTAAATCTTTTGCAAACTCGCTGATTTTATATTTTGATACCATGTATTTATTTCTCCTCCTTTAAAAAATTATCAATAAACGAATTTATATTTGAATACAAATTATCTCCGATTTTACACGACAGCAACCTTTCCAAACGCTTCGTTTTTTGGATCTTTTTAAAACACGAAAAATTTGGACAAATATAAGCACTCCTGCCTTCGAAGTATTCAGACGCTTTTTCAAAAGCAAGTATTCGTAACTCGATTTTTTCTCTATTTTTAGGGCTTCTGCTTATCCTTATGAAATTATTTTTATGATCTTTTTTTCTACACGAAGCACATGTTCTTACGGGATTTATAATATATCACCTTAATATTTTTTAATCAATTGAGAATAACTCGATTTTATAACCAGTCAACTTCGCTGCCAAGCGTACATTTTGTCCTTTCGCTCCAATCGCAAGAGATAATTGCTGTTTGGAAACAAAAACTTTACACATTTTTTTGGGGGAATTGGGATCATTACATATTTCAACATTTGAAATTTCAGCAGGAGCAAGAGAAGACTTAATAAATTCTTCAGGAGTTATCGAATATTCAACTATATCTATCTTTTCTCCGCCCAATTCTTTTAAGACTTTTTTTATGCGCGTACCTCTCTCGCCTATACAGGTTCCAAGCGGATCGACATTAATATCATTACTCGCAACAGCTATTTTCGTCCTAGAGCCCGCCTCTCGAGACATGCATTTAATTTCTATTGTGCCATCCATAAGCTCAGGCACTTCCAATTCAAAAAGTTTTTGAATAAACTCATCGCAAGCCCTGGAAACGTTAATTACAGGTTCAAAATTCGTCGTATTGACGCTAACGACATATACTTTTATATATTCCCCTTCGATTATGTCAAAATTTTTACTTTCAATCAATGCAGACCTTGGCACTAAAACTTCCATGCCGGCTAGTTGCAATATAATGGATTTGCTTTCCGGATTAATTCTCAAAACCTTAGCACTTATAATTTGCCCCTCATTACATTTTAGATCACTGATTATTCGTTCTTTTTCGCTGTCTCTTATATTTTGTCTTATTATGTTTCGTGCAGTTTGTGCAGCAATTCTTCCGAAATCTTTTGGTTCAAGTTCGATAGAAATTTTATCGTTTATTTCGGCATCTTCTTTATATTTTTTCGCTTCCGAAATAGAAATTTCGCAATTTTCGTCTTGCACTTCTTCTACAACTTTTTTATTTAATTTAATACAAAAACTATTGTCGCTTTTTAAATCAACACGCACATCATCGTTGCCATAATTATTCCTGCACACTATAATCATAGCCTTCTTTATTTTTTCCAACATATAATCTGCCGGTATACCCTTATCAGCATTTAATGCTTTTAAGGCATCCACAAAATCTTCTTTCATCGAACATTCCTACTTTAAATTTTAAATTAATTTGGTGGTTCGGCACAACAAAAACAAGCTCGAAAATAATTCAAACCCTGAAAACAGATATCAAAAACACCAAATCCTAAACTAAATCACATATTTAACTACCGATTTTTTCCACTTTTCTTATGAGCGAACTAACCGTATCTGTTGGCTTGGCACCAAAAAAAATCCACTTTTTAACCTTTTCCATGTCTATTTTAAAATTATTTTCTTTTACTAGCGGATGATAAAAACCTACCTGCTCTATGAACTTGCCATCTCGAGGAGATCTGGCATCCGCAACCACTATTTTATAACACGGCCTTTTGTGAGAGCCTGTGCGTTTCAATCTTATCTTAACCAAAGTACCACTCCTTGAAATTATTTCTTTTGATTCTAACGCCTTTTGAAAAAATTAGCAAACATATTATTTTTTTCACCAATTTTTTTAATCATTTTACGTGAATTTTCGAACCTATTTAAAAAAATACTAACATCTTCCAGCTTGTTGCCACTTCCAGCGGCGATTCTTTTTCTTCTTGAAAAATCTAGTATCTCGGGATTATTTCGCTCTTTTTCCGTCATGGATTGAATTATCGATCTAGCTCTAAAAACGATTTTTTCGTCAAAATTAAAATTCCCCAAATTACTTACTCCTGGTATTCTCTCTATAATTGATTTCAATGGCCCTAATTTTTTTATTTGATCCATCATATTTAAAAAATCATTGAAATTAAATTTATTTTTCGCGAGTTTTTCTGCTAATTTTTTGGCTTCTTGTTTATCCACAACTTCTTCTGCGTTTTCTATGATTGTCAAAATATCGCCCATGCCTAAAATTCTCGAAGCAATTCTCTTAGGATCAAAAACTTCAAAATCGACTACATTCTCACCTGTTCCGATATACTTAATATTTTTACCGGTATGCGACGCAACAGAAAGAGCAACACCACCGCGTGCATCACTATCGAATTTAGAAACAATCACCCCCGTCAAACCCAATATTTTATCAAATTCCGATGCAACATTCATGCCTTCTTGGCCGGACATCGAGTCAATTACTAACAAAATCTCTCTTGGGTTAACTGCTATCTTCATGCTCTGTAATTCTTTCATCAATTTTTCATCTATTTGAAGCCGACCCGCAGTATCTAAAATCATAATATTAAAATTATTTTCAAAAGCATATGAACGAGCGTTTCGTGCTATATCCACAGGATCGGTATTTTCTTCAAAAAATACCTCAATACTTACACTTTTCGCAAAAACTTCAAGTTGCTTCACAGCGGCCGGACGATAAATATCACACGCCACCAACAAAGGTTTATACTTCTTTTTTTTTAAATGTAAAGCGAGCTTTACAGCTTGTGTTGTTTTTCCCGAACCTTGAAGTCCGCACAACATAATTGTGCTTAACGTTTTGGATTTTATATTTAATTCGCTAACTTCTCCTCCCAATAGTTTTACAAGCTCTTCGTTTACCATCTTTATAACCATTTGGCTTGGTGTAAGACTTTTCGTTATGTCAATTCCCATTATTTTTGACGTCAATTTCTCTGAAAAATCTTTTACAATCGAATAATTAACGTCGCTTTCCAATAGGGCAAGGCGAATCTGCCTCATGGTTTCCCTTATATCTGGCTCCGAAAGTCTTCCTTTTGAAGTAATTTTTTTAAAGGCATCCGCCAATTTCGAAGTTAAAGAGCTAAATACCAAAATGCACACCTCGAAAAACTTTTTTCAAAATTATAAAATTACAAAACAATCAAAACATTAAGACGTACATGAGCACATCATACATCCCACCTGAACACAGTCTTAAACCTTGTACTTAAATCTGTGCCAAACACCCGATGAATATCATTAATGCTTTTGACAGGCTCATCCTCATATACTATGCTACGTATTCTATTTTGAAAGTCAATATTTGAAAGTAAATTCAATGCGTGAACAAAGTCTTCATAACTTGAACGACTCGAACCTATCAAGGTTACTCCTTTTTCTAAAATTAAGCGAGAATTTATAGAAATTTTTTCTTCGCTTACGCCCAACATAGATAACGTGCCTTGAGGGGAAATAAAATTAATTATATCTTCAATTGCTTTTTCGCTTCCTTGCCCGCCAACACATTCAAACGCATGATCAAACGTTAAATTCGAAGGTAAATCATTTAAAAAATATGTTTCTTCAACGAAAGAAAAAAAATTAAGTTTCTCCGGGTGTTTACCTATGACAACAACTTTGCACTTTGGTAATATTTTTTTAATCGTAAGCGAAACTAAATAAGAAACACTCCCATCGCCAAAAACTGCTATTTTTTCTCTTTTTTCATGCGAGAATAGCAGAAATCTATTTGTAGCATGAACGGCTACACTTAAAAGCTCCGTAATTGCCATAAAATTCTCGCTTTCAAAATTGTAAGGTAATAATCTATCCGGTCTAACGGAAACTAACTCCTGCATGAAGCCGTCGAATCCGCTCGAACAAAAAACAGAACTTTTTTTATAATTTTCATATAAGTGATTTTCATTGTTATCCGGAGAAGTTAAATTTGGTATCAAAATTACGTTTTGCCCTATTTTAAATTCGTTAGTCGGATCGTATATAACTTTAGCACAACATTCATGTATCAAAGCCATGGGTAACTTTTTTCTTACAACTTCGATATTGCGTTTGCCCTGATAATAACGTTGGTCTGCGTGGCATATTGCCATAAATTCAGGCCTAACTAAGATATTTTTGTTAAAATCAGAACTAGCATAGTGTATATCAAAACATTTGGTACCTATTAATCTATAAATACAATTTATCATTTAATTGTTCCTAATATTTTCTAGGTTAATTTTTTTTAAGACAAGAAAATCAATTTTCGAACATCTTAACATTAACTCCCTGAGCAGTGTCCTCTATAGTTATATTGTTTTCTTTTAGGACATTTCTTATTTCGTCGGCTTTTTCCCAATTTTTATTTTTTCGCGCAATTTCTCTTTCTTTCAACAAAGAATTTACTTTTTTTTCATCTAATTTTATTTTTTGATCTTTATACATAATACCCAATATACCAACTAATTCATTAAACATGTTTAAAACGTTGTCTACCGACTCCATTGAAAACGTGGCATCTTCTTCGGATAAAAAAATATTTATCTTCTTTACAATTTTGAAAATTACAGCCAATGCTTCCGGAGTATTTAGATCATCATTCATGGCATCTAAAAAAAGAATTTTATAATTTTCGACTTCTTCAGATATACTTTTGCCATTTTCAGAACTTCTGTTTTTTCGAGCAAATATTAAATTTTCTTTAAAATTATACAATTTTTTCAAAGAATTTAAACAAGATTTAATATTTTCTGTGCTAAAATTGATTGGGCTTCTGTAATGAGACGAAATCATTAAATAACGGATGACTTCATAACCATATTTTTCTGAAATTTTACGAACTGTTAAAAAATTGCCCAAAGATTTCGACATTTTCATGTTATCTATATTCACATGACCGTTATGTAACCAATAATTGCAAAACTTGGTTCGATTATAACATTCACTTTGCGCTATTTCATTTTCATGATGAGGAAAAATTAAATCTCTTCCGCCGCAATGTAAATCTATGGTTTTCCCCAAAAATTTTAAAACCATAGCCGAACATTCGATATGCCACCCCGGTCTTCCCTTTCCCCACGGACTTGACCAAGATGGTTCATTTTCTTTTGATGCTTTCCACAAAGCAAAATCCAACAAATCTTCTTTACTTTGATTTTCTGTTTTTATACCGAATTCCAATTCTTCTGTTTTTTGCCCTGAAAGTTTTCCGTAATTTTTAAATGTCTTAACGCGAAAATATACATCGCCGTCCAAAATATAAGCATGCTCTTTTTTTATTAATTCTTTAATTATCGCTATCATTGTCTCGATATTTTCGGTTGCTCTTGGATTAATATTTGCAACCCGAATATTTAGGCCTTTAGAGTCTTTTTTAAACTCTTTTATAAATCTTTCTGAAACAGTCAAATAATCTGTATTTTCTTCTTTGGCTCTATTTATAATTTTGTCGTCTATATCTGTAAAATTTTGAACAAACTTTACATTGTACCCCATATACTCAAGATAATTTCTCAAAACATCAAATACACACAAAGGTCTTGCATTGCCTATGTGAATATAATCATAAACAGTAGGCCCACAGACATAAATTTTTATTTCTTCTTTGTCTATGGGGATAAATTCTTCTTTTTTGCGTGTTAAGGTATTATATAAAAACACTTAATATCAATCGCTCCATATTATTTCTTTTATGTGCTTAATATTGCTTTTTATGTACTCAATCAATGAGATTATCGATAACAAAACTGAAAGCCATAACATATTTTTAGAAATTCTAACAAAAAACAAAAATAAATACTGATTAAGATTTTTATAAATAAATATCTCTTCTGTTAGAGAAAGCAAAATCATGATACCGAACGTACCCATGCATTGTAGTAAAGTTTTTATTTTCCCGTTTTTGGAAGCTGGCAAAACCACTTCTTTTTGAAACAAAAGTGTTCTTATTGTTGTTAATAAAAAGTCTCTGATTATCATTAGAATTATTATCCACGGATTTATTAATTTTAACGACAAAAAACATATCAAAATCGAAAACATTAAAATTTTGTCCGCAGTAGGATCAAAAAATTTTCCGAAATTGGTTACTATGTTTCGTTTTCGAGCCATTTTTCCATCAAAATAATCGGTCATTATTGCCGCAAAAAATAACAACGACGAAAATAAGAATTTGAATTTAAAATTCGACAACAAAAACAAACAAATCGCAGGAGTTGCCAATATTCTTGAAAAAGTCATCATATTAGATGAATTAAATTTAATTTCCAAAAACTACCTTCAAATTATCAATAAACTACAATCTCAATCTGTCCTAAAATCTCATTGTTCTACATTTTTTGTTAAATATCAAGAATTTTGACTTTTAAATGTCGAATTCTCATAAATTTTAGTCGTTCTTTTAAAACTAAATAAGTATTGCTGCGCAACTCCGGCAAATTCACCAAAAATATCTGATGTTTTACCGCTGAAATTCTCCTGCATGGTACGCCTTATCCATACATCGATGGGGAAAGCGTTCAATCTATGAAAACTATACAACAAGACACATGAACTGACTTTAGGACCAACGCCTTTTATTTTTGAAATAATTTTTACGACATCCTTATTAGAATAATTAGCTAATTCTTCAAATTTTATTCCATTTTTGATTTTACGCGCCGCGTCGATTATGTATTTAGATCTAAAACCGGACTTTATTATATTCAAGTCGTTAGGACATAAATCGGCTATGTGATTTACCTCCGGGAAAGCGTAATTACTTTTAAGTTTTTTACCAAAATATCTGCAGAAATTTTTTATTATGCTTTTTATTCTCGGAATATTATTATTTTGAGATATGATAAACGAACACAAAGTTTCCCAGAAATTTTGATTAAGTATTCTAATACCTCCGAATTTTTCCATCGCAAAATCTAGGGTATTGTCTATATTTTTTAATTTTTCTTTAACAAGAATATAGTCCGTATCTAGATCAAAATAATTTTCCCAAAATTTGAACTCATCTTCATGGTTAAGATCTTGATCATTCAGAATATTTATTTTTAGAAGGTTATCACAAATATACGCCTCTGCCTCTCTACCTTGAACAACTCCGTACCATTTTTCTTTAATTTTAAACCAACGAAAACATTGACCACAATCAAACGTTTGATCTAAATCAAACTTCTTCTGATTTAAATTAAAATCTAACTCCATTATATTTGAATTTCTTTTTTAATTCTTTTTATTTCTGTTTCTTTAAATTTTTTGACAATTTCAAAACCAAACTCAAATGCGGCGCCAGGACCCCTGGCCGTTATAAAGTTACCATCAGAACATACATTTTCTTTTGAAATTTTTGCCCCTAATAAATATTTCTCACATCCTGGGTAACAACAAGCATTTTTATTCTGAAGTAAACCCATCTTTCCAATTATTATCGGAGCTGCGCAAATGGCACATATCAAAATACCATTTTTCGCGCAATAATTTATAATTTCGTGAACCTTTTTGTCATCATCCAAATTTTTTGTCCCAGGCATTCCTCCGGGTAAAATTATCGCCTGCAAATCCGTAGTATCAATATCTTCAATTCTGATATCTACGAAAATCTTCAAGCCAAGAGAACCTGTAACAAATTCCGTTTCTCCTGCAAATTTTACTTCTCCGCCTGCTCTCCTTATGATATCCCAAGGAACTACGGCCTCAATTTCTTCAAAACCATCTGCCAAAAATATAACAATCACAAAAATTACCCCGCCAAAATTTAAAATACTCTAAAATTTTACAGCATTCAACAATAATATTCTATAACACAATAATTCAAGAAACACTAGCCCTGGCAATCCCCTTGGTATTTATATTTAACACAAACACTCTCGAATTATACTCATTTGACGGACTTTTTTCAATAATTATAAAATCTTTCGATTTATACAATCCCTTTGTTATCAATTCTGCGGATAATAAAAGAAAAATATAATCGTCATTACATTGTTCATACACAAAATTACATATCAGCACGAAATCAAGATTTTGTATCTGCGCAGTAGATCATATAATTTTCGTCGCCAAACTCACCGGAGTTAATTATTTTCTTTCTTATATCTTATGGGATATGATGACGATGGTAGTTACCTCCGGCAGAAGATCTGTGTAATAAATGAAGATTGTGACGGCGGTGACTGAATTTTTGGCAAAGACAAACTTTCTTGCTGGCTTTGTTGTAAATACTATCATTTGGTTTCTTTTACTTGTTTTTCATGATCTTGTTCTTGTTTTTCACGTGGATTATTATCCGAATTTCCAGTTTGCTCTAAGGTTTTGTATTTCGGGGATCTGATTGAGATGATGTGTTGAACTTATACCAGAGCCTGTTTACATGAAATAAAGAATCGAAAATGAACGCAAGGCGAAGATAAAAGAAATATACATTCTACTACCGGCAAAACACGGTGAACTGGAATACAAAAACTCATCCGATGATTATATCTCATCATCTGTTAAATTCTCATCTGTTACATCTTATATTATACCTTTAAATACGGCGCCAGCTCCTTAGAAATAAGAAAAAAAATAACACCACCACCTTCACCTTCAATTTCAACTCTAACGCAAGCATTAACCAGACAAAATTTAGGATCTTTGAGTTTTTTCAATAACCCACATGCATGTGTCACAATACCGCTAATGGTTGGATCAACACCCTTATTTTTAAGATAACTTAAAAAAGATTCCTTGCCTTTAGTAATTTCGACAATAAATTCAGAATAACTACTTAAATCTCCGATTTTATTTTCGTAATCAGGCTCAACCTTTACTTGCAACAAAGTTTTACTGGTAACTGATGTAATTTTATTTCTAAATTCATATATTCCCTCACAACTTCTCATTCCGACAGCTAAATTCTCAAAACCATTTCCGTTTTCTTCTCCTATACTGTGAGTTAAATAACTTCTATTTCCAATTTTGACCCTATTGATCATATATATATAATATGAACCTAAGATAATAGCGCCTGAGACACCAACGACAGCAATAGTTTTAGCTAAACTTGAAAACCATTTAGATTTATCAACCGCATCGCCCTTTTTACTTTCATTTTCATTTTTATCTTCGTCGTTTTTTTTAGCATCATTTTTATCTTCTAATATTTCAACAACATCTTCATCTTTGTCTTCCGTTATTTCAACAGTTTCCTTGCTACCTATTTTCTTGCTATCTACAAGTTGACTATCAGGTGCAACAGCCCCAACAAGTGGCTGACAACACATAGTAATAGCTAAGATAGAAGAAATTATCTTATTATTTTTACTAGTCTTTTTATTATTTTCACTATTACTTATTTTTTCTTTTCTCACAAGAGATTTAATAAACTTATTTTTCATAACCTTTCCTCCTGATATTAAAATATAAATCAGCGAAAACACCGATAAATTGATTATAGCATTTTGAATTTTGCTGTCAAACAGAATTATGCGAAGCATTTTAAATGCGACACTATTTAGCGGCGAATTTGTCTCCGCAGGAGACAACTTAGAGCCGCATGTTTCTTTGGGTTTCACCCGTTTCTTCTATTAGATTCCTCCCTAAACTTCATCTTTTCTAAAGATTAAAAATCAAAAAAATCCTCACATACGCAAAGTATGTTCCGGTGTTTTTTGATTTATTTTTAAAAATACTCGTTTGGAAGAAATCTAAAGAAATGTCTAAAGAAATGGGTGAAAGAAAATAAAATGTTTTTAATTAAAAAATGAGTGCCAAACATAAAAATTATTTTGCATAAAATACCAATCTATAAATTTTATATTTAAATTTGGTTTGAAAGATTTCGTTGGAAACCCATGGTTGATTTTGTACCCCTATACAGATAACTAATCACTACGCTCTACGCTCTACGCTCTACGCTATTATTCACGTCAATGAATTAATTTCTTATAATTATTTAGATAACGCTCCTATCATTTAAAACCTTATGGAGTTTTATGATTTTTATTTTGTTTGTAAGTATTGCACAAATTTAATTATTGTAATAGAATCTTGTCGGGATTGTTTTTTGGTTCAAATTTGAAGGAGAAGTGTGGTTTCAAGGTTATGGTTGTTCAAATTTTTCAAAAGATTTTTAATCAAATGGGTAATTCTTTATTAAAAGTTGTTGGAGTGTTGGATAGTTCTCATAAGGTAGTCGCGAGTACGTGCTTAGAAGAAATAGGAAAAGAATTTAGCATAAGTTTAGATTCGAAACAGATGGAAGCACAGGGAATATATACTGACAATAATGTTTCTTGTAAAGTTCTCGGAAATAAACAAATAGGTGTTTGGTACGCTTACTGCAGGGGCAACGACGACATTTCTAAAACGTGTGTTTCGATTTTGTCTTCAACTTTAAATGAAGCGATAAGGTATTATACTCTTAAATATGATAAGTGCAGTTTTATCAGAGATATAGTTATAGATAATATTTTGCAAAGTGATATTTCATTAAGGCAACGCGAGTTGAAGATTTCCGACGATGTTTTGCGCATTTGCATATTGGTAAGAAGTATAAAATTAGATGAGTATTCTTTATTTGAGGTCTTACAGAATTTATTTCCTGATAAAGAAAAAGATTTTGTTATAAAAATAAATAGTTCGGATGTTATTATCATAAAAGACATAAAAGAGACAACTTCAAATGAGGATTTGGGGAAGCTTGCCGCGTCGCTTTTGAGTACATTAGCGAATGATTATTGTATAAAGTGTATTGCGTCTGTTGGTTCTGCAGTCAGGCATTTGAAACATTTAGCCAAATCATATAAAAATGCTCAAATGGCAATTGAAGTCAGGAAAATATTCGGAAATAAAAGCAACGTTGCGTTGTATAATCAGTTGGGACTTCCCAGATTGGTATATCAACTCCCGGAGACTTTGTGCCGAGATTTTTTAAACGAAGTTTTTAAAAAAAGCTCAGTGGACAGTATAGACGAGGAGCTGGTTTTCACTATAAATAAATTTTTCGAGAATAGTTTAAATGTTTCGGAGACATCGCGTGAACTTTTTGTTCACAGGAACACTCTTGTGTATCGTATAGAAAAAATAGAAAAAATAACCGGACTTAACATAAGAAAATTTGAGGATGCAATCATTTTTAAAATTGCTTTTATGATCAACAGATACTTAAAAGAAAGGCCTGTAAAGTACTAAAATGATAAAAATAAGAAATTTAAGTAAGATATATGGTTCGGTTTATGCTTTAAAAAATTTCAATCTTAGTGTCGGCAGTCAAGAATTTGTTTTTGTGATGGGAGCTTCGGGATCCGGTAAAAGTACCATATTTAAGATATTGACAAGAGAAGAACAGGCGACCAATGGCGAGGTTATTGTCAACGGTACAAATTTAAAAAATTTAAAAAATCATCAAATTCCGCATTATAGAAGAAGACTTGGCATTATTTTTCAAGATTTTCGATTGATCGACAAAATGAATGTTTTTGAAAATATCGCGTTTCCCATGAGAATATTTGGTGCGAGTAGTGCGCGCATAGAGAAAAAGATTTCGGACGTTCTTGAAATGGTTTCACTTGGTGGCAAAATTAAGAGTTATCCTCATGAACTTTCCGGAGGAGAAAAACAACGTGTTGGAATTGCCAGAGCGTTAATTAATAAACCGGAAATAATATTGGCCGATGAACCAACAGGTAATATAGATCCGGAAATGTCTCATGGGATAGTCAAGCTTTTGTCGGATATAAACAAAAAAGGGATTGCGATAATTATGGCGACTCACGATGTTTATGTGGTTTCTAAGTTTGATTTCAGAAAAATCGAGTTAAAAAATGGTGTTTTAATAAAAGACAGTGCAAAGACGGAGTTGGATGTATATGGAGAATAAAATATTTTCGCCGCTTAGCGGGAAGGTTGTAAGTTTAAAAGAAGTACCGGACGAGGTTTTTTCCAGAGAAATGCTTGGACCCGGATTGGCTATTTTACCAGAAAATGGGAATATAGTTTCACCTTTTGACGGCATTTTGATACAAATTGCAAGCACTTTGCATTCATGTACATTCAAAAGTGATCATGGAATCGAAATTTTGTTACATATAGGTATAGATACAGTTGAATTAAATGGTACAGGCTTCAGTTTTTTTGCAAAATTAAATCAAAAAATTAAAACCGGGGATATAATAGGCAGTTTTGATGTAGAATTTTTGAAAAGTAAAAACTATAAACTTCACAGTCCGGTAGTTATTCTCAATAAGGAATTTTTTGATGTAAATTTTACCGAAGAAAAAAAAGTAAAATCAGGGCAAACCCCTATTATTTTTTATAAAAACATAATATGAACGAATTTTCAGATTACATAATAAGAGTAGAAAATTTAAGTTGTTTCCATGGCGGAAACAAAATTTTGGATTCTATTTCTTTCTCCATAAAGCGTGGTGAATTTGTAGTTATATTTGGGAAGAATGCCGGCGGGAAAAGTACTCTCGCTAAGCATTTGAACGCTTTGTATATTCCCGATGAAGGAAATGTCTACGTGGATGGTATAAACACCAAAAACGAAAATGAGCGTTTTAACATAAGAAGAAAAGTTAGTTTTATGTTTCAAAATTCTGATAATCAGATTGTAGCGGAAAAAGTAGAAGAAGATGTTGCTTTCGGATTGGAAAATTTGGGTGTTCCGATCGAAGAAATTAAAAAAAGAATTGATGAATCTCTTGAGTTTAGTGATTTATTAAACAAAAAAGAAGAGTATATTCAGAATCTTTCGGGCGGAATGAAGCAAAAATTGGTTTTGGCTGGAATTTTAGCAATGCGTAGTGATTGCTTAGTTCTAGATGAGCCGACTTCCATGCTGGATTATGAAAGTAGAAAAATAATAATAAAAAAGATATTAAAAATTAATAAAGAAAAAAAAATAACCGTAATTTTACTGACTCATCATTTTGATGAATTTATTTTAGCCGACAGGTTTTTGGTTCTGGATGAAGGCCGACTTGTTTCTGACATAACAGATGGCGATTTTATGAAATCTTGCTTTTTTTCAGGTACGAAAATCAAATGTGATTTAAAGAGAAAAAAAAATAAAAAAGAAAAAAAAATTTTAGAAGTTAAAAATCTTTCTTATTTTTACAATAATTCCAATGAATTAATTTTGAATAATGTAAATTTTGATATTTATAAAAAAGAAATAGTTGGCATTAAAGGGAAGTCCGGTTCCGGAAAAACAACTTTAGTAAAATTAATTAAAGGCATTTTGAAGCCATCGCAGGGTAAGATATTATTTAAAAATAAAGCCGTAGACGGTGCTGAAAAAGAAATAGGTATGGCATTTCAATTTCCTGAAAATCAATTTTTTGAAGAGAAATTAATTGATGAAGTTGTCTTTGGACCTAAAAATTTAGGCTTGTCGGAAAAAGATGCTTATGATATCGCCAAAAAATATTTAAATATCATGGACATAAAAAAAGAACAGTTTAATATTTCACCTTTTAAATTCTCGGGTGGGCAAATGCGTAAAATAGCCATCGCGAGTATAATTTCTATGGAACCTGAAATTTTAATTTTGGATGAACCGACTTCAAGTCTTGATTATTTTTCAAAAAGTAATTTATTGGAACTAATCGAATGCCTAAATAAAAAACTCGACATGACTGTAATAATAATATCTCATTCATACGAAGATTTAAAAAGTATATGCGATCGAGTTATTTCCATAAAAAATGGCGAAATCAGTGAAGTATAAAGACGCATTGAGATTGATAAATTCCAGATTGAAATTTGGTATAAAACCCGGACTTGAGCGAATCAGATCGCTTTTGGACAAATTAGGCAACCCCCAGGATAATTTTAAGTCCGTTCATGTATCGGGAACGAACGGCAAAGGTTCGATTTGCGCCATGTTATCTTCTATTTTAATTAATTGTAATGATAATTTAAAAGTCGGAGCTTTTTCCTCTCCGCATTTAATAGACGAGAGAGAAAGAATAAAAATAAATAATAAAAAAATAAGTAAAAAATTTTTTATAAAATATACAAAAAAATTTTTGAAAATTACAAATAAAAACAAAATTTTCGTAACCGAATTTGAATTTATAACCGCCATGGCATTCCAATTTTTTAGCGACAAAAGAATAGACATTGCTATTTTGGAAACAGGGTTAGGAGGAAGATTAGATTCAACAAACGTTGTGTCTAAAACTGTTTTGTGTGTTATATCGGAAATATCTTTCGATCATACGAAAATTTTAGGGAAAACGTTATTAGAAATAGCACGTGAAAAAGCCGGAATTATAAAAAATAATGCGTTCGTAGTTGTTTCTCCGAATCAAAAACCGGAAATTCTAAAAATTTTTGAGAAAAAATGTAAAAAATTAAATTGCAATTTTGTTTTTTTAGAAAACAAAATCGAGATAAATCAAAATACTTGTGTTTTTGATAAATACGAAATTTTTAATTATGAAGACAAATGTTATAAAATTCCGCTTTTGGGAGAATATCAATCTTTGAATTTGGCTACCGTACTATCTTGTGTAGATTTTCTTAAAAAACATTTTAAAATAAGCGATAGTTCTGTTGAAATCGGTTTAAAAAAAGTGAGATTAAGAGCTAGGTTTGAAAAAATAAGTGTACGCCCTTTGATAATCATCGACGGCGCTCATAATTTAAGTGCGGTTAAATATTTAAGGTTGTCTGTAGAAAAATACCTTAAAAATTTTAAAAAAATAGCTTTATTTGCCGCTATGAAAGATAAAGACATTGAAAAAATGTTAAAAGAAGTTGATAATTTGTTTGAGGAGATAATAATAACCCGTGTTAAAAACTCTAGAGCCGCGAACATTGAATATATTTATAAAATTGCCAAAAATTTTTTCAAAAAAGTAACATGTTGCGAAAACGCCGAAGAAGCGATTAGAATTGTAATTCAAAAAAATAAGCAAGCTTGTATAATTTTCGGTTCGTTATATCTCGCGGGCGAGGTACTAAATATTTTTAATCAAGGTTTGCGATAATTGTTATGCAAAATAAAAATTACAGAAATGTATCTCAAAATAAGAAAGCATATCATAATTATTTCGTACTGGAAAGTTTCGAAGTAGGGATAGTTCTTAATGGGACTGAAGTAAAATCTATAAGAGCAGGTAAAATAAATATAAAAGATTCATGGTGTCAAATTTCCCACGGGGAACTATATGTGAACAATCTTCACGTGAGTTCATATTCCCACGGAAATATCTTCAATCACGATCCAATAAGAATAAGAAAACTCCTAGCTCATAAAAATGAAATTATGAAAATACTAGGTCAAATTAAAAAAAAAGGTATATCTGTAATCCCACTTTCTGTTTATTTTAAAAATTCTCTGATAAAACTTAAGATAGGATTATGTAAAGGTAAAAAACTTTATGATAAACGCGCAGAGATAGCAAAAAAAGATTCTGATCTCGAAAAAAGAAGAATTCTAAAAAGCTTTAACAGAAACAATTTCTAACTAGCACATAAATCAAGCTCTTTCCATATATTTTCCAGTCCTCACATCAATTTTTATGATATCATCTTTATCTATAAATACCGGCACTTTTATCTGAGCTCCGGTTTCGAGTGTTGCGGGCTTGGTAACGTTTGTCGCAGTGCTTCCTTTTATGCCGGGCTCTGTTTCCGTAACTTTTAATTCAACAAAAATAGGTAGTTCAACGCCCAAAACGTCGTTTTTATGAATCAAAATCTTGCATTCTACATTTTCTTTGATAAATATAAAATTTTCATCTAATTTTTTTTTGTCTACTGAAATCTGTTCAAAACTTTTGGTATCCATAAAATAATACGAATTTCCATCATTATAAAGATACTGAGCTATTTTTTTTTCAATAAAAACATCTGGAAATTTCTCGTTCGGGTTAAAAGTTCTCTCTATCACACTACCCGTGATCACGTTTTTTATTTTTGCTCTGACAAAAGCAGAGCCCTTACCTGGTTTGACATGCTGAAACTCTATAACAGTAACTAATTGGCTATTTAATTCAAAAGTTGTCCCATTTCTAAAATCCCCAGCAGAAATCATAAAACAATCCATCCTAAAAAAATCACTTCTCGATATTATCCTTGCCTACAAATTCTTTGTCAATAATAACTTTATACAAAACACCTGTACCTTTTTTTTCGATTTTTTCATATTTTATAAGTTCGTCCAATGATTCTTTTGTTAAAGCGGCTACTTTTTTAACAATCATTATAAAATAATTTAAAATTATAGATAAACTAGATTCTTTTTCACTTAATGCTTGAGAGCTTTCATGATTTTTAAAATTTAATCTTTCAAGACAAGCTTTCAAAACCTCTGTTTTCTTTTTAACCGTATTACATCTTTCTTTTAGATATTTTTTCGCAAATTCAACTTTTTTTTCTTTTTTTCCACTATTATTTTTAACGAAATAAATCTTTTGTTCTATTATATTTAAAATCTTTTCGGGGTTATTTACACTAAAAACATCTTTTTCTTTTGAAATAATATAATTATTGAGTTTCGGAAAAATTTTTTTATCTAAAATTTCTTTTAATTTCTTTGAGTTTTTTTCAATTTTTTCTTCTTCTGTTCTTTTCAATTTTTCAACTGCTTTTTTAAAATCATCAAATTCTGTAGCAAAATTTCCTATTTTGACAAGATTTGACAATGGCGTTTCTTTTTTAAGTTTTTCTTTTTGCTCTTTAATGTAAATTTCTTGTTCGGTTTCGACTTTAACAATATTGTCTTCTAATTCGTCCAATTTCTTTATTTTTTCAAATTCGAAATAAGATACATAATCATCGGTCGCAAAGCTAAAAAGAGATTTGATAAAACCGGGTACAAGATTCCCAAACGCATAAAAAAACCCATTGCTTCCTTTTATTATTTTTTCGAGCAACCATTTTTCTCTATAGGTTTCCAAATCTTTTATATCAACGTCGGGACTTAATTCTTTAAGTAATTTTCCATTAACTTTCGAAATATCACTGCATTTTCCATTTTCTATAATATTCGAAATTTCCTTATGCAAAAAAATTAAATCTGTCTTATCATTAAACAAATCACTAAAATCACCAATTTTTTTTACTTCGGATATTCCGAATGATTCAATCCAACTATCATTACTTTCTACTCCAAACCACGAAACTAATCGAGATCCAGCCACCTTATTTTTACATGACAAACTACCTTCTTTTTCTATCAAATCTAGCATCCATTTGCCTTTTTCTTTGTTGTTTTCTTTGGTAAATAATTTAGCTTTTTCTTCGAATTTTTTAATAATACTCTCTTTTTCTTCAATCATTCGAACTGTCTTTTCATCTAAATTTTTTAATTTTTGTGTTTTTTCTTCTTCCTTTTTCAATACTATTTTTTTCAATTCATTTAGATTATTTTCCGCTTCTTTCTTTTCTTCTTCATTTT
This sequence comes from Candidatus Improbicoccus pseudotrichonymphae, assembly GCA_036322855.1. Classification (GTDB taxonomy): domain Bacteria; phylum Bacillota; class Clostridia; order Oscillospirales; family Acutalibacteraceae; genus Improbicoccus; species Improbicoccus pseudotrichonymphae. The sequence goes on along the minus strand of AP027924.1, from coordinate 300,671 downwards.
TTTTCTTCATCTCTTTTTCTTTTTCGTCAATAAATTTAAGAATTTTTTCTTCTAATTTATTAAATTTGATTGAAATATTTTTAAATGAATGAATTGTTTTAAGTAAAGTCAAAAAATCATTTATTTTAAGCTTTTCGTATTCACTACTAATTTTTTCATATATTTTATTCACTTGATTCATGGTTTCTTTGTTCATAAGTTCTTTACTGTCGCATATAACTTGTTTAAATTCTTCAAGTTCATCTATTAATAAAAAACTCTTACTTAATTTATATTCTTCTCTTTCGTCATTTTCATGGGTTAAATTGTAATAAATTTTTTTGAAAAAACCTCTTTTCTCCGATTGTTTTGTAGATAGAAAATCAATTATATTTTTTATTTTTTTGGCATTGGCATTAATTTCTTTTAGTTTCTTTTCTATTTCTTTTTTACTTTTTGAATCAATATTATAATTTTTGTTAACTTTGATTGCTGCTTTTGAAATATCTAATATACCGTCAATCGATTTATAATTGATAATATTTTTAGGCTTAAGATTTTTTTCCCAATTTAAAATAGCATCTCTTATGTTACCTGTGATACTTTCTTCGCCTCCACGCATCCATTGTGTAATACCGCTAAGAACATCAAAGATATTTACCATTTTTTTCACCTCTTTTTATTGTAAATACATTATACAATAAAATTAAAAATTTTAAAACTTTTTTATGAAAAAATAACAAAATCCGTACCATAATCAAAATAAGATTATTTTAAGTTGATTATTTTATTAGATTAATGTAGGATTACTGTGCTCGAGGTGAGTTTTTTGACTAATGGTTTAGAAAACCTTATGGAAACAACTCTGGATAAGATTAGGGCTTTTGCGAATGTTGATTCGATTATAGGCAGCCCGATAATAGTTAACTCTAAAGTTACTTTAATTCCGATTTCAAAGATTTCTTATGGTTTCGGAAGCGGCGGATCTGATATTTCAAGTAAAAAATCAGAAAATAAGAATCTTTTCGGTGGTGTAGGGGCAGGTGGTGTTAATGTGTCACCAGTTGCTTTTGTGGTGATAAATAGTGGCGAGGTTAGTCTCTTGCAAATAGATGCCTATAATGGTGCTTTAGATAGGGCGATAGCTACAGCTCCGGAATTGATTGAGAAATTGATTAACGTTCTGAAGAAGAAGTTCAAAAAAGAGAAGAAAGGAGAAAAAGAGGCAACGACAGATAATGAGTGAAGGTATGGATTGTACTTTTTGTAAGATATCACAGAAAAAAATTGATTGTGACATTATTTTTGAGGATAATTTAACGATATGTTTCAGAGATATAAACCCGGTGGCTCCGGTTCATTTACTGATGATTCCTAAGGTTCATATACCCTCTGTTTTTGAAATCGGGCGTGATAACAGCGCCATAATTTCAAGGATTTTTGAAAATATTTCCAAGATAAGTTCTATCTTATGCAATAGAAGCTGCAGAATTGTAAATAATAACGGAATAGATGCTCTTCAAACCGTAAAGCATTTACATTTTCATATTTTGGGAGGAGCTAGATTAGGATGGCCTCCTTGTTAGCATAGTTTGGCAAATTTAAATGTAATATTGTTTTGTCTTTCTTTTTTTGTTTTTCTAACATTTATAGCATTCGTAAAATTGAAATTAGTATTTTTAATTTTGATTTTGTTTCTTATTTTGTCTGTTTTTATCAAAATTAAAATCAAGTCTAATATTTTTGTGATATCATGTTCGGCGTTTATATTTTCTTTGTTTATTTTTTTAATAAATTTAAATATAAGTAGGCATAATCTGCCATATATTAAAGACAAAAATCTAAATATAAAAGCCATAGCGTTAGAGATGCCTTATGAAAAAAATAAAAAATTTTGTTGTCTTTTAAGAGTCCATAAAATAGAAAAAATTAAAAAAACACCAAAGTTTAATATCGAAGTGATTTCCAACTCTCCGCTATATTTCGACATAGGAGATGAATTAGAATCCAGTGTATTTTTTTTCGATAATCAAAATAATTCATTTAACAAAATAAGAAATTATTCAAAAAAAATTCAAGCCACCGGATATATTAATAGCTATTCAATAGGCGATTCAAATAGTTATTCTATTTATAGTTTTAAGAAAAAAATAATTTACAAAGTGAAAAATATTTTCAACGAAAATGCTTCGAGTTTATTTGGAGCAATGTGGTTGGGCGAACGTTGCTTCATAAACGAAAAATTAAGAAAAAATTTTTCAGATTTATCTATTTCGCATTTATTAGCAATCTCCGGAATTCACATCTCGATATTAATGCAATTTTGTCATGCTTTACTTAAATATTTAAGAATTAACAGTAAATTAAAATACGCAATACAAATTTTTATAATATTGTTTTTCATGTCAGTGACATGTTCCCCTGTTTCTGTTTTAAGATCCGGAATCATGGCCATCATTTATCTTTTAGGCCATATTTTATCTAAAAAATCACATGGTTTAACTTCGCTTTCTGTTTCTGTCTTTTTAATATCTTTATTTAGCCCGAATTCTTGTTTAGATGTGGGTTTGTGGCTTTCCTTTTTATCCGTATTAGGAATAATATTGTTTTCCAAAAGAATAAATTTTTTTTTGACGTCCAAATTAAACTTTTTTTTAAAAAATTTTTCGATCACAAAATATCTATTTGAAAATATATCGGTTTCTTTGTCTTCCAATCTTTTTATATTTCCAATTACTGTTTTTTATTTTAAAAAGATATCAATATTATTCATATTTTTTAATATTTTATTAATATTTCCAATAACAATTTTATTAATTTTATCTATATTCGCAATAACAAGCAGTTTAATAAACGTAAATTTTGTGACAAATATAACAAACGCACTGGCTGATCTCATAATTTTTGTCATAAATTACTCGTCAAAATTTTCGTTTCTAATAGTCGGATTGAATTATCAGTTTATAAAACTATGGATAGCCTGTTTATTATTTTTAATTTTTGTGTCTTTATATTTAAAAATAAATAACAAGATAAATCTATTAGGATTAATTTCAATTATATTATTATTTTTAGGGATAATTTCGCACAATTTTTATATCAAAAATAAAATAAGAATTATAATTTTGTGTAATGGAAATAATTATTCGTTGATTTTTAAACAGAATAAAGAGAGCTTTATCATTTTTTTAGGAAGAATAAATGAAAAATATACTGAAAATTTTCTGAAAAATATAAACATAAGAAGCGTAAGATGCATATTTAATTTTTCGCAAGAAGAAGATAACGATAATCTTTATGATTTTAAAAAGAAATTTCGTACAAATTATTTAATAGATACAAACAAAATCGAAAACAATGAATTTTTGTTCTTTGAAGACAAAATTAAATTGCAAACTTTGAAAATAAAAGAAGAAATCTGGCTTAAAATTTTCATAAATGATTTCTCTATGTTAGCCGCATTGACTCATGCAGATACCGAAAATCTAGATGGAGAATCAAAAAAATGCAATATTTTACTTGCATACAGATTACCAAACAACTTCAAGAAGATAAAATATGAAAATATTATAATAAGAAAAAACTTTAATTTTATAAAAAGAAATCTAAATAAAATACCTAAGTCTAATATAATCAAGATCAAGGACGAATACATCCTAATCGACTACAACACAGATAAATCAAACATAATTTTAAGAGAAAAGTGATTTTAAGTGCCTACGATCTTTATAAACCCGCCATCCAACAATTCTTCGGTAATTAAAAACTTGACCTTTATATGAGAAGGAAGATTTAGAACCTTTTGTGGAACCAAAAAAGCAACATTGACAAGACGAAAATCAGAATTAATCCTCTTGTTTTTGTAATCCTTACGCAAAAGATCATATGCTGTCTCAATTGCTTCAAATGCATCTTTGCCTAAAATTCTGTCGTAGTTTTTCCTTATCAATCCTAAAAGAAATTTAGAATATTCACTTAATTCGTTAATTTTATCTTGAGATTTTTCAATAACTTCAAATATTTTAACAGTAGATCCTTGAAAAAATAATAAATCATTAGTAGTACGTGACGGACTTGAGAATTCAGCTAATACTAATAAACGTGCTCCATCCAAGTTGTGAAAATATTCTTTTCCTTGAGATCTTAATTCCAGTTTCCCCACATTGCAAGTAAAATATTTTTTGCCATAATATGCTTTTATTTCTCTCTTTGCACCATTTAGTTTCGAAATCGTCATAAAAGTAAAACGATTATCAATTTCTTTTTGCAAAGCTGCTTTATCTTCCTCTAATTTTTTGCACTGGTCTTCTAATTGTTGCGTTTTTTCATTTTTTTCTTTTAATACACTTTTTTCAGACTTATTTTTAGTTACATAAAACCACCAACCGCTCATAGCAACAATACTTAAAAGAACATCTAAACTATTTCTTATTAAACTCGAACTATTATTTTTTTTGCTTTTGATGTCTTTTACTTCTTCTTTATCTTCTTTATCTTCTTCTTTATCTTCTTCTTTATCTTCTTCTTTATCTTCTTCTTTATCTTCTTCTTTATCTTCTTCTTTATCTTCTTCTTTATCTTCTTCTTTTTCTTCTTCTTTTTCAGACCCATCTGCAGTTGGATTATTATCAATGCCCTCATCCGAAACAAATTCCCTATTATCCGAATTTGGATTGGCCCCGACAAAAGACTGACAACACATAATAACAGCTAAAATAGAAGATATTATTTTATTATTTTTACTAATCTTCTTGCTATTTTTATTTTCACCTATTCCATTGCTTTCTTTTTTCATAAAGAAACCTCGAAAGACCTCTCTCTCTCTCTCTCTCGAATTGAGAGAATTCATAAGAGATTTGATAAATTTACTTTTCACAATTTTACCTCCAAAAGTGCTAATAAAGTAAATTATAGCATTTTGAATTTTGCTGTCAAACAGAATTATGCGAAGCATTTTAAATGCGACACTATTTAGCGGTGACTTTGTCTCCGCAGGAGACAATCTAGAACCGCATGTTTCTTTGGGTGTACCCGTTTCTTATAAAAGAAATGGGTACGGAAGAAATAAATTTTATAAAATATTTAATAAATACTTAAATATAAAATTTATAGATTGGTATTTTATGTAAAATAATTTTTATATTTGGTACTCATTTTTTTAATTAAAAACATTTTATTTTTCTTTCACCCATTTCTTTGGCGCAAAGAAACGGGTGAAACCCAAAGAAACATGCGGTTCTAAGTTGTCTCCTGCGGAGACAAAGTCGCCGCTAAATAGTGTCGCATTAAAATGCTTCGCATAATTCTGTTTGACAGCAAAATTCAAAATGCTATAATTCATTTTATCAGCACTTTTGGGGGTAAAATTGTGAAAAGTAAATTTATCAAATCTCTCATGAATTCTTTCAATTCGAGAGAGAGAGAGAGAGAGAGGTCTCTCGGGTGTTTCTTTATGAAAAAAGAAAGCAATGGAATAGGTGAAAATAAAAATAGCAAGAAGATTAGTAAAAATAATAAGATAATTTCCTCTATCTTAGCTGTTGCTATGTGTTGTCAATCTTTTGTTGTGGCTGTTAAACCTGATGAATTTGTAGGCAATAATGATGGAATCGTCGAAGAGACGAAAGGGAAAGAAGATGTAGATGGAAATACCGGGGAAGATAGGGAAGATAATGAAGATAAAAGCGGGAGTATTATTGACAAGATTAAAAATCTTTCGGATTTTGTTAAGTATGGTCTCGGTCTTATTAGTGGTGTGTTAATCGGCCGTATCGGTGTTCGTGCTTCGTGTAATAAAGACGTTTTTGAGAAAGATTTTTTTAATAAATATGTTTTGGGGTTAAAATTTTTAGGAGTCAAATTGGGAAGCATAAATTTTTTTATTCCGACTTTTAATATTGGAGAAAAAATAGGAGAGAAAAAAGAAAACGAATTTACCAATACTTGTTTTTTACATGCTTATAAATTTAGTAAATATGACATTGGAATTAGAGATCTAGTATGTGATTCAATAAAATTTTACGGAGATGAAAAAGAAGTAATTTTGGGAGCCAATACTCGTTATTATATTTTTGATTCAGATTTTTTCGAAAGAGTGTTTGAAATGGAAACTGTTAAAAGTGAAGCAGAAAAATTGAGCCAATACTCTCAATCGATCTGTAAACTTATTATGAAAGGAAAACAAATAAATTCGGAAGATACAGATTTAAAGGGAGCATTAAAATATTTGAATGAATGCGAATCCAGTTTTCGCGTGGCGATTTTATCTTTTGAAGTAGAATTAATAGACGTTGACTCAAATTTAATTCCTCATTCGTATTTAAGACTTCCTTTGTCTGAAGAATTAGTACTATTATTATTTGAAAATAAGAAAAAAGGAGCAAACGAGAAAGATCTTTTAGAATATAGATCTTTAGACGAGGGAAATTCTTTCTGGGCATGAGGAAGAATTTTCATAGAATATTTTGACGCAATGTAAACAAAGTCGCCGCGGGAGAAAATTGCATTAAAACGTCTCACACCTACCTTTTCACTAAGAAGTAAAATTAATTTAAACTGCCGCCTAAATAGGTTTACAAGTTATTTATTATTTCTTTTATTATTTCTTTTGCGGATAAATTAGGGAAATTACCGTAGGCGCATTTGCTGTTTCCGCCACCATTGCCACTGTGTTTTTTCAGAACCTCGTTAAGAATTGAATTTGCTTTCAAATTCAAACTTGGATCGATAGCAAAAACTATGTTCTTGCTATTTTCTCCGAAAATAATAGCCACTATTGCTTTTAATTTTTCAGTTAATTTCAAAACTTTTTGTGAAGAAATAGAAAACGCACCAACATCGGCGTAATAAAGTGGCATTTTACACTTTGCAAGAGTTAAATCTTCTTTGTTTATGTCAAATTTCTTTTTATTTATTTTAATGTTAATTTTTCTATCTAATGTAGTTAAAAAGTCATTAAAATTTGAATTCAACATTTTACATGCATCGTGAAGTGTGCTTATTTTTTCCTGAAAGTATTCAAAAGCTTTTTCACCAACGTAAGCATTGACTCTCTTCAGGCCCTTCCCAATATTTTCCGAAGAAATAATTGCAAAAGAACATATTTCGCTTGTGGATTTAACATGCGTACCGCCACATAATTCCACTGAAAAATCATCAAAGCTAACAACTCTAACGTAATCTCCATATTTTTCTTCAAAAAGCGCATTCGCTCCGGATTTTAAACTTTTATCTCGACTTATCACTTCGGTAGAACAAATCATATTTTTGCATATTTTTTTGTTGACGAGTTTCTCTATTTCTTGCAAACCAGCCATGTCAAGTGAATCACAATTAAAATCAAACCTAAATCTGTCTTCCGAAATACTAGAACCCTGTTGCTGAACTTCCTTGCCCAAAACATTCTTTAACGCATTATGCAACAAATGAGCGGCAGAATGAGCCCTTGACAGCTTTGTTCTGCGCACAAAATTAACTTTGATCTTTAACACATCGCCTTTTTTAACGCTTCCTGACATAATTTCACACTTGTGCAAAAAGAATTCTTTTCCGTTTATATTTTTCTTGAAACAATCTTTAATTTCGATCTTAACATTATTGCTAGTAGCAACTGCGAAGTCGCTTTCCTGGCCTCCTGATTTAGCATAAACGGGTGTTCTATTAAAAATTAGAATAACTTCTTTATTTTCTGAAATTTTCTCAACTTGAGTTCCATCCAACAAAAACATTTTTATGACTTCCGATTCAATTTCAAGCTTATCATAACCTAAAAATTCGGTAGAATTAATTTTTTCTTCAAAAGAAATTTCTAAACTGTTGACGTCGCTATTTTTTTCAACATTTTCTTTTTTCGAAATATTTTTGTGATGTTCAAGTCTAATGTTAAACTCTTCTTCGCTGATTTTTATATTATTTTGAACAGCATAACTTTTTATTAAATCAAACGGTACGCCAAAAGTAGATACTAAATCAAACGCTAAATCCCCGGAAATTTCTTTTATGTTTTTGCTTTTAAATTCTGAAAGTCTCTTGAAACCATCGTCAAGAATCGATTCAAATTTTTTAATTTCATTCGAAAATTCTTTTAATATAAAGCCTTTATTACTTTTAAATCTTGGATAAATATTACTAAAACTATTTAAAATAAATTCAATACTGCCACATAGATAGCCGGAATTACTATCTAAGTTTTTCAATATCATCATGCATTTTCTTATAAGCTTTCTAGGAATATATCCTCTGCCTTCATTCGAGGGTTTTACATTTTCCGAAAGAATTAAAGAAATTGTTCTCAGGTGATCAGTCAGAATTCTTATATATCTTTCAAATTGACTATTTAACTCGTTGTTTGCCGATTTTATTTTATTTTCCAAAAAATTTCTAATGGGCTTTAATAGATCGGTTTCGTATACAGAATCACAGTTTTGCAAAACCATTGCCAAACGTTCTAATCCAGCGCCGGCATCCACGCTTCTAAAAGCCAACGGAACAAATTCGCCAATTTCATTCTTGTTAAACATCATAAAAACACCGGCGTTCCATATTTCCACGTATCTTTTTGTGTCGAAAAAACCACCATGCTTGTATTCTTCGCCTTTTCCGGTATCATAAAACACTTCGGTGCAAGGACCACAAGGACCGGTTTTTGAAGTCGGGCCCCAAAAATTATCTTCTAATCCACAAACAACAATATGACTTTTGGCAATACCTGCAGAAATCCAATTTTCTTTAGATTCCTCATCGAAATCTATGCCTAAATTCTTGTCTCCTGCGAAAACAGAAACATAAAGTTTATCTATGTCTATATTTAAACATTCGGTTAAAAATCTGAAAGCTAACTTTATAGCCCCTTTTTTGAAATAAGAATCACCTATGGACCAATTTCCGAGCATTTGAAAGCTTGTCAGATGATAATTATCGCCAACATCATCTATATCTATTGTTCTTATGCAATTTTGTACATTACATAAACAACCATGCTCCGGTGTTTTTTCGGCTGTAAAATAGGATTTGATCGCCGCCATACCGGAGTTTATAAACAAAAGCGTCGGATCATTATTCGGCACTATCGAAGAGTTTTTAATCTCAAAATGATTATTGGCCTTAAAAAAAGATATAAACTTTTTGATTATTTCATACGCGCTATTTTCCATATTCACTCATTTTACCTGTGATATCGCATAAAATTCTAAAACAAACAAAAAATTTGTCAAATAATTTAATAAACTTCTTACCAAACTAAAAAACAAGTTAAAATAAAAAACAGTGATATAGAGTATGAAGTTGTCCTAATTTATGCCTCTGAAATATCAACTGAGCATCCTAAAAAAAATAGGGAACGAATTTGTTCAGATTGCTTTTGTTTTGTTTTAATTTTTTAGTGGGGATGTGGCCTATCAGTTACAAACTCACATTTAATCGAAACACTTACTCATATTCTTCTTTTTCTTCATTAAAGACTATAAATCTTGGAATTATAAATCTCTCAACATATAGATTCCAGAAGTAATTCAATAACTATCTCAAAAACTATAACCATCCATGATTGGTTATCACCAACGGCAATCATCTCTCTATTAGGCACAAAACATAGCATTTAAAACTTCTTCAAAACCAGTTTTATTTTTAACAGAAGTTTTGAAGAATGAATTACTTCCATTTATTTTATCTTCGGCCAAAGGTTTTATAATTTTACCTTCACTCAAGCCTGTATTACTAATTGCACCATTAATTATATTATTAATTGTATTATTTACTTCATCATCATTTGTAACTTTATCACTTTTACAACCCAAAAACATAAATTTTGCATCATTCGGAGCACTATTCTTCATTAAATTAATCCAATAACTAAAATATTCTTCACTCAATTTTTTCGACAAATCAAAGCAAATTCTGATAATTTTTACATCTCTAGAGTACACCGAGGCAAAAGTAGCACTGATACGTTTTTCACCGGGGGTATCCCAAGAAATAAATTTCATTACTGTATTGCCAATTTTCTTTGCGAACGATCTTTTTCTCGGTTTTGCGCCAACAGTTGCCATGTAATTTTCTAAGAACTCACTACTACTACTATCTGCTTCAAAATTACAAAGACAAGTTTTCCCGCATCCTGATTCGCCAAGACTAACGACTTTTACATCCGTGGAAATTTCGGCACTCGGCTGGTGTTGTGGTTCTTCTGTAGATGGATTAGTGTTTAGTTTGTCCTTTTCTTCTTCTTCTTCTTCTTCCTCTAATTTTTTGCACTGGTCTTCTAATTGTCGCATTTGTTTATCCATTCCTGATAACTGTTTATTTGATTCTTCCACTTCTTTTTGCAAATTTGCTTTATCTTCCTCTAATTTTTTGCACTGGTCTTCTAATTGTCGCATTTGTTTATCCATTCCTGATAACTGTTTATTTGATTCTTCCACTTCTTTTTGCAAATTTGCTTTATCTTCCTCTAATTTTTTGCACTGGTCTTCTAATTGTTGCGTTTTTTCATTTTTTTCTTTTAATACAATTTTTTCAGACTTATTTTTAGTTACATAAAACCACCAACCGCTCATAGCAGCAATACTTAAAAGAGCATCTAAACTATTTCTTATTAAACTCGAACTATTATTTTTTTTGCTTTTGATGTCTTTTACTTCTTCTTTATCTTCTTTATCTTCTTTATCTTCTTCTTTTTCTTCTTCTTTTTCAGACCCATCTGCAGCTGGATTATTATCAATGACCTTATCCGAAACAAATTCCCTATTGTCCGAATTTGGATTGGCCCCGACAAAAGACTGACAACACATAATAACAGCTAAAATAGAAGATATTATTTTATTGTTTTTATTAATCTTCTTGCTATTTTTATTTTCACCTATCCCATTGCTTTCTTTTTTCATAGAGAGATCTCCCTGAGAGACCTCTCTCTCTCTCTCTCTCTCTCTCTCTCTCGAATTGAGAGAATTCATGAGAGATTTAATAAACTTATTTTTCATAATTTTACCTCCAAAAGTGCCGACAAACACAAATTATAGCGTTTTTGCATTTTGTTGTCAAACAGAATTATGCTAAGCATTTTAATGCGACACTATTTAGCGGTGACTTTGTCTCCGCAGGAGACAATCTAGAACCGCATGTTTCTTTGGGTGTACCCGTTTCTTATAAAAGAAATGGGTACGGAAGAAATAAATTTTATAAAATATTTAATAAATACTTAAATATAAAATTTATAGATTGGTATTTTATGTAAAATAATTTTTATATTTGGTACTCATTTTTTTAATTAAAAACATTTTATTTCTCTTTCACCCATTTCTTTGGCGCAAAGAGGGTAGAAACCCAAAGAAACATGCGGCTCTAAGTTGTCTCCTGCGGAGACAAAGTCGCCGCTAAATAGTGTCGCATTTAAAATGCTTCGCATAATTTCTGTTTGACAGCAAAATTCAAAATGCTATAATTAATTTATCAGTATTTTTGCTGATTCATATTTTAATATCAGAAGGAAATTTTATGAAAAATAAACTCATCAAGTCTCTCATGAATTCTCTCAATTCGAGAGAGAGAGAGAGAGAGAGATCGGGGGGCCTCTCTATGAAAAAAGAAAGCAATGGAATAGGTGAAAATAAAAATAGCAAGAAGATTAATAAAAACAATAAGATAATATCTTCTATCTTAGCTATTGCTATGTGTTGTCAGTCTTTGGTTGGGGCTGTCCCTTTGAATACAGATGGTAAAGTTAATGTTGTTGCTGGGCCACCGGTAAGTGATAGTATAGATAGTGAAAATAATTTAAAAGACAGTAAAGGCAAAGATGAGGGTGATAACAAAGATTTTATCAAAAAAAAAGAAGATAGTAGGAATACAATCAAAGATAATTTTGTTAAATCTACTATTTTTGTTGGTAGTGTTGTTGGTCATTGTTGTTTAGGTATTTATTATATTGCCACTGAATTATGTTCTAGGAATTTTCATAACCATGGCGCTGAACAGTTAGCTGTCAGTTCTGAATGTCATTATAACGCTGAATATCATAAGGAAATTATTTCGAAATATTTAGACGCCAGTTCTGAATATCATTCGGTTCCTGCTGACACATGGTTCCAAAGATTAGGTGGAAAACAAGAAGATATTGATAAATATTATGAAAGAAGAGAAGAACTTGAAAAAAAAATTAATTGTATGAGTAATAAAGAACGGTATGATAAGGGAATTGATGTAATTAAAGCTGATTATCTTAGACCAGGTTCTCATTTTAAAGATAAAAAAGAATATTATGTAGGAATTTTAAAAAGAATTTTAGAAATTGGTGTACTTGACGATATAGATTATCTACAAGGGTATGATCGCTATGCTACATTGGCCATAATCAAATTTTTTATATATAATCCTCCTGATGATCTTGGGTCAAAGTCGGAAAAAGAAAAAGAAACAGAAGCAAAAGCTTATTATGTATATAAGACAATTGTACGCACAGTAGAATATAATGTTGAAGGTGTGTTGCGCCAAAAAAGCGAAAACGCCTTTACCTTTTTATTTTTGAAAATTTTAAAGAAGTATTTTATAAAATGCCCCGGAGCTTGCGAATTAGTTGATGATGCTGAGGAAATTGTGTCTTATGTACTTTTTTATCCTTTTCTTACGAGTGGAATAAGTTCATTTACAACAAAACAATCGATTAAAATCTGGGACAGTATAATTTTAAATGATAATATAGTCAAAGAAGGCAATTTTAGCCCAGAAAGAGCACAAGAGCAAATACTTACCATAGTTGTTGCGTTTTTATTAAAAGTTTATTCCGATGCTAATTTTGTATCACAAAAATATGTTGGATTAGAAGAAACAATGGTTAAAGATTCAGGAGGGGGAACTATATCTTTGTTGGTATACTTAAAAAGACGGATTGATTTAATGTAATAAAATATGCTGGAAATTTCAACATAATTCAATATATTTTGCTATTATGTGTGATAGATATATGACGGAGGTATATAGATATAATCTAAAGACATGTAATATTGGAAAAAGCGATGTGAGGCGGAACGGATGATTAGAATAGGTAAAATGAATACAAATTCTTGCTTTACTACTTCAAAACTTCCCGGTATTGACTATGTGATTAATCCTTATGTTGGATGTCCACATAAATGCATTTACTGCTATGCAGAATTTATGAAGCGTTTTACTCGTCACAAGGAGGTTTGGGGGGATTTTTTAGATGTTAAGATCTACAATAAATCATTCAATTTTGATAAATTAAAAGAAACCGACAACGTACTCATTGGCTCAGTTACAGATGCCTATAATTTCTATGAATCTAAATATAAAAATACTCAGAATATTTTAAAAAATCTTGTTAATTGTAAAGCATCCATTGAGATACTTACAAAGTCGGATTTAGTTCTAAGGGATATAGAACTTCTCAAACAACTCAAAAAAATAAGAGTAGGTATTTCCATGAACACCCTAGATGATAATTTCAGAAAGCTTATAGAACCGCGTGCTTCTAGCGTCGAAAAAAGAATAAATACACTAGAAAAACTAAAAGCTGAAAAAATTTCAGTACATCTATTCATGTCGCCGATTTTTCCTCATATAACGAATTTTAAAGTTATTATTAATCGCTTAAAGTCGGTTGTTGACTATTTTGGTTTTGAAAATCTCAATTTGAGAGCAGCATATTTACCCAGAGTATTAAATTTTATAAAATCTAATTTCCCCGATCTTTCAGATTCATACAGAAAGATTTATATTTCAAAAGATAACTCATATTGGGAAACTCTCGAAAAAAAAATTGTAAAGTTTTGCGAAGAAAACAAAGTTTCGTATAAGATGTATTTTCATCACGATAAAATAAAAAAGAGATAGTTTCTAGAGCCTGCACAGATAAAAATAACGAATCAAAAAATAAGAACTCGTCTTCATAGGAAAAATGCAGTAAATTTAAAAAATGAAATATACAAATGATTTAACAAATAGCCAATGGGGAAAAATCAATAATTACTTTAATGTTGGAAACAAAAGTAAATGGGCAGAGCGTGAACTTGTCAATGCGATGCTATACATCGTCAAAACGGGATGTCAATGGAGAAATTTACCCAAGGACTTTCCGTCATACAAAACAGCCTACAAATTTTCGCATTCTATAGACGCACTAAATTAAGTGAAGTATGGGACGAAATTTTAAAATATCTTATTGAAAAATATGCATCAAGAACGGTAGAAACTCCAACCCTTCATGCTTTAATCAATTCGCAAAATGCGAAAACAGTTTATGCCGATGATAAGGGTTTTGATGAGGAAAAAAGATTAAAGCGCGAAAACGTTACATTGTCACTGACACAATGGGTGCGATTTGCTTTGCGATTTATGTTCACACCGTAAACAGTACAATACTATAGGCCGAGTTACAGTGTTTGACAAAACGCCACAATCACACATGTCTATCGCAGTTGGATGTGTAAATCCTACCTATAGTAACTATTTCAAATTTTTCTTCGAATTTAGCAAAAATATTAGAATCGATATTTCGCGCATCAACCCAAAGCTTGAGATTCCATCCAAAAAGACAACACGTTGAACAAACTTTTTCTTGGTTTGGAAACTCAAAACGATTGTCTAAAGATCACAAAATCACTATTTTTAATTCCGAAACAATGTGTATTATCTATCATCTCTACACTCCTCCTTCGGAGACTTTGATTTTGTGAAAATGACTTCTCTTAGCTTTGTGTCACCTCCTCCTCCTCATCTACTATCACGCCTTGTTGAAGGTTTTCGTCTTTGGCTTCTTCTTTTGCACCTGATTTATTCCAATTTTTGTATAAAACAACACCGGTAACAACTAAAGCAGCCAAAACAATTACTCCGGCGCTCGTGGCAATGGGATGGTCGACGACCTTGTCTTTAGCTTCAGCATAAGCCGACTTACCATAATCAAGAGCCGACTTACCATAATCAAGGACGCGCTCCAAAAAACTCTTTACTTCTTCTGTTGGCGAAGATGATTGATCTGTCATAAAACACACCTCATTCTAAAAATAATAGGCACTTAATTTTGACAAATTCTCGACTAAAAAAAGCGCCACGATTCAAATTATAAAACAAAAAATAAAAAAAGCAAATAAATTCGAAATTATGGGAAATAACGAATCGTTTACTTAGACATTATTTAGCAAGATTTGTAAGAAAAACATATTGTTATTCTAAAAAATAAAAATGATTGAATACTCAATTGTTTCTAATCACCTTCACAAATACAAAGAATCTCCTTTTTCTATCTTTGACTTCTTTTAAATCACACGCTTTTTGGTAAAATCTACAAATCAAATCAACTTGATATATTATTTGTTATGTTTTAAAATAATTAGTCCTGTTCCAGGGTTTTCGAAAATCAATTAAAGGAGGTGTTATATATGGAAGTAATTAACGAAAAAAACTTTGAGGATAAAACAAATTCAGGATTAGTAATGTTGGATTTTTTTGCTTCATGGTGCGGGCCTTGCAAGATGATGGAACCTGTTATTCAGAGTTTTTTCGAGGAAAATAAAGAAAAAATAAAGTTTTATAAAATAGATATTGATTTCTCAAATGAAATTGCCTCCAAAATGAACATAATGTCGGTTCCGACCTTTGTTTTTTTGAGAGATGGAATAGAAATCAAAAGAGAAATTGGTGCCATCAGCAAAAGCAGACTTCAAGACATGATAGAATCGGTTCAATAAAATATTTTTTTGGTAAGATTTATGAAAAATGAAGTTTTTGATACGATAATAATAGGTGCCGGGCCGGCAGGAATGGCCGCAGCACTCTATGCGGTACGTTCCGGGTGTAGGATTCTCATTTTCGAGCGTGAAGTGTGTGGCGGGAAAATGAATACGACAAATGAGATTTGTAATTATCCTGGTATATTAAGTATTTCGGGTCCAGATTTATCCCTTTCCATGTTAAATAGTATAACGGATTTAGGTGTAGATATTGAATATGAGGAGATTAAAGACACATCTTTATTGGGTAAAACGAAATATGTCTACACAGAATCGAAAAAATATTCGTGTAAAACAGTGATTGTGGCAAATGGACTTAAAAATCGTAGTTTGGGCTGCAAAGGTGAGTCAGAATTTAGGGGTCGTGGTGTTTCTTATTGCGCGGTTTGCGATGGTTTTTTTTTCAAAGATAAAGTTGTGTGCATTGTCGGTGGCGGAAATACCGCCATTGAAGATGCCATATACCTGTCTAAAATTTGCTTAAAAGTAGTAATTTTTGTGAGAAAATCCAATTTTAAAGCTGAAAATTTCTTAGTTGATAAAGTTAAAAACATCCCCAACATCTTTATTTACTTTGAAACCCAAATTACGGAGATTTTAGGTAGGGAATTTGTTGAAGAGGTTGTTGTTCAATCCGGAGATGTAGAAAGGAAAATTTTTGTTGACGCGGTCTTTGTGGCAATAGGTTTTTATCCCGATAATGACGCATTCAAAGAAATTTCAAAGAACAAATACGGATATTTTAAATCAAAATCTAATTGTGCAACAAATATACCCGGAGTTTATGTTGCCGGAGATTGCAGAGAAAAAAAATTAAGACAAATCGTTACCGCCGTATCGGATGGCGCCTGCGCTGCCGACGAATCTCTTGGTTATTTATACAAACACGCAGAAACAAAAATTATGAAAGTTATCGGTAAAGTGTAATTTGATAAAATCTGTTTTTGGAAATCTTATTCATATTTAGTAGATCTACTTTGGAGCCAATTCACACAAAATAAAGAATCGAAAATGAACACTCAAGGCGAAGATAAAAGAAATATACATTCTACTACCGGCAAAACACGGTGAACTGGAACACAAAAATTCATCCGATGATTATATCCAATCATCTGCCACTAATAAATACGGCGCCAGCTCCTGAGAAATAAGAAAATAAAAAGTACTACCATCAATTTTAACTTCAACGCAAGCATTAATCAGACAAAATTCAGGATCGTTGATTTCCCCCAATAACTTACATGCATATAACACAATATCTTGCTTGTTGTTTTTATTAACACCCTTATTTTTAAAATAACTTAAAAAAGATTTCTTGCCTTTAGTAATTTCGATAATAAATTTAGAATAACTACTTAATTTTCCGATTTCATTTTCGTGATTAGGCTTAACCTTTACTTGCGAAAAAGCTTTACTGTAATCTCCTGAAATTTTATCTACAAATTCAGATATTCCCAAAACATCGCCATAATTAGTTCCGACAACTAAATTCTCAAAACCTATATCATTTTCGATTCTTTTTCCTATACTGTGAGTTGAATAACTTTCATTTCTAATTTCGACCCATTCAGAACCAATAGATTTAATTGCATTATATATATAATATGAACCTAAGATAATAGCGCCTAAGACACCAACGCCAAAAATAGTTTTAGCTAAACTTGAAAACCCTTCAGATTTATCAACCGCATCGTTCTTTTTACTTTCATCTTCATTTTCATCTTTGCCTTCCATCATTTCAACAGTTTCCTTGCTATCTACAAGTTGACTATCAGGTGCAACAGCCCCAACAAGTGGCTGACAACACATAATAACAGCTAAAATAGAAGATATTATTTTATTGTTTTTATTAATCTTCTTATTATTTTCATTATTACTTATTTTTTCTTTTTTCATAGAGAGATCTCCCTGAGAGACCTCTCTCTCTCTCTCTCTCTCTCTCTCTCTCTCTCTCTCTCTCTCTCGAATTGAGAGAATTCATGAGAGATTTAATAAACTTATTTTTCATAACATTTCCTCCTGATTTTAAAATATGAATTAGTAAAAATACTGATAAATTAATTATATTATAGCATTTTGAATTTTGATGTCAAACAAATAACACGAAAAATTTTGAAAAGATATATTTATAAATTTTTATCTCTAAGTATTTAAATTAATATTTTATAAAGTTTATTTCTTCTGTACTCATTTCTTTTATAAGAAATGGGTACGAATACTAAAAATTTATTGGCTCCGACAGATATTTTTTGTGTATCAAAAAACATCAAAGCCTATCCTAAAACTGAATTATTTTTGCAAATTTCAAAGAAAAAGGAGCGTAGAAACACGTAGCATAATAGGTTCGTATGTGATCAGTTTCGAGTACCGCATTGACGGCGAAATTTGCAAAAAAGAATTAATTTTAGGGCAGGCCTTTTATTTTTATATATGAACAGACTCTAGATAACTTTTGTACCTTTAATACGATAAAAATTTTTCATAACTATTTCGCCATTGATTGTGCCGTAAGTTATTTAATTTGCTTTTTTAGATAAACAAATTCTATTTTTCTTATTCGCACATAAAATTAAATCAAGGTGGTTTCTTTTGAACAAAATTTATCTTAGAAACCAGACGTTAAAAATCTTTATTTTAGTACTCATGACGATTATTTTTTTTGCTGTATGGGTTTGTTTGTTTTCTAATTTTAAAACAAAAACCAAGATCGATGCGAATAAGCACTCGGGGTTGGTTCTCCCAATTTTGATGTATCATGGTATTACAAAAAACAAAGAACACGAAAATAGATTTTTTATAAATTTTAAATTATTTGAAAAAGATTTAGAATTTTTGAAAAAACATGGCTTCAACACCATTTTTGTTTCGGATTTAATTAACTTTATGAATGGAAATCAATCGTTGCCGGAAAAACCAATTATTTTAACTTTTGACGACGGATACTTAAACAATTATCTTTATGTGTTCCCCTTAATAAAAAAATATAATTTTAAAATAATTCTTTCACCCATAGGTAAATGTCTAGATAAATATAGTACCGTGCACGACAGAAACCCCGACACTGCCTGTGTAACATGGGAAGATATAAAAGAAATGGCAGACTCGGGCTTGGTTGAAATTCAAAATCATACATATGATATGCATTCCAAAAAAAAACGTTACGGTTGTAAAATACTAAAAGATGAGCATATAATTGAATACGAAGAAAAACTCGCAAAAGATTTAACGAAATTTCAAGAATCTATGGAAATACATGGAATTGCTCCGCCTAATACCTTTACCTATCCTTTTGGAGCAATATGCGAAGAATGCGAAGAAATAATTAAAAAACTTGGTTTTAAAGCATCATTTTCATGTTACGGGAAAATGAATTTTATAAAAAGTCCATCGGATTCATATTCACTAGGAAGGTTTTTAAGGCCAAATAATATATCTCCTGAAAACTTTTTTAGAAAAAATAAAATCAATTAAACTTGTCTATTAACTTATTTATAACTTTTATTTTAGGCAAAAATCCTATGTCGTCCCGGGTTAGAGTTTTTAAAATTAGCAATATAAAAAAATAAAAAACAGCAGAAAAAAAAATAGATATCAAAGTTGCGAGTTTACCATTTAGATTCAATACATTTGCAAGCACAGCATACGATAAATTTGCACTTAAATAACAACCCACAGACGCAATCAGAGGTTTTAAAAAAACCGATATAATATTTATCTTAATATTTATTATCTTTTGCAATTTGTACATTAAACATATGAACATAAAAACATAACAAACAAGAGTGCCTATTACCGCACCTTGTATATTTATTTCAGGAATACTTACTAAAGTGTAGTTCAAAATGATTTTAATTATCATACCCGCGCTAAGTATCTTAACCGGCAAATCGGGTCTCCCGATTGCTTGTAATATACTGCACAGCGGAGTGCATAGAGAAATAAATACTGCTCCTATACCGGAAATATTCATAATTTTTGCAGCTATTTTAATCTCGGTAATGTGCGCATTTGAGCCGGAAAAATTATAAATGAGATCTATAATGGGCAAAGAAAGAGCAGACAAACCAAAACCCATAGGAAGAGAAACGATAGAAGTTAATTTAATTATTGTTTGTATTTTTCTCAAGACATCATTAATTAGTTTTTTAGACCAAGATGCGGTAACGGTAGGCAAAGCACTAATTGAGATTCCTTGGGCTACTGTTGGTAAAAACATGACTATTGTAGATGTATAACCAAAACAACCAAAAAAGAAATTATGCAGTACGCCTCGAGAAATTATATTATTTGGTATTAAACCTTTGTATGTTTTTATTAATCTTGGCAAATTAATTTTCACAGTTTGCGCCAACTGCCTTTGAATTAAAACAGAATCTATTACTCCGGAAATATTCATGATTATCGCTCCAAGAGCAATTGGTATCGATAGTCTTAAAAGCGATTTCAAAAGCGACTTATGAGAATGAGGTTCCGGCGAAGACAAAATTTCTTTTGTTGTTATGCCATCTCCCACTAATTTATGCCTTAAAAACATGTAAACATATCCGGCAAAGGCACTTACGGCAACACCCAATAGAGCGGCACTTGAAGAATATGGCAATAAAAAAGATTTCGCAGATTCGAGCGTTTCAAAAAACAAACCGAATATAGTTTTGTTTCTTTGATATTCACAAATAGCATAAAGATTTAAGAGATATGTAAAAGATAGACCAAAAATGAGTTTCCCTATAGATTCTATTACTTCCGAAATTGCTGTTGGAACCATTTGGCGCAAGCCTTCATAATAACCTCGATATGTTGATATAAGACAAGAAAAAAATAAAGTCGGTGCCAGCATTAGTACGGAATAAAGCGATCCAGATGATTTTGCTATATTTACGTAGAAAAAAGAACCCAATATTATTGTCACAAAACCCAAAGTGCCCATTATTATAAAAATCGGGGATACGACTTTGTGAAGTCTTCTGACGTCTTTAAATCTTCCCAGGGCTACGTTTTTGGAAACTAATCTTGAAACTGCTATCGGCAAACCCGCTGTAGAAAGTGCATATATCGGATTATAAAAATTATATGCTCCTAAAAAATAAGCGCTACCTTCGCCACCAAGAATTGACATTAAAGGTATTTTGAAAAATGCTCCAAATATCTTGACCGCAAACATTCCCGCCGTGATTATAACAGCGCCCAGGGCAAAAGAATTTTGCTTTCTGATTTGAACAACTTCTTCTTTATGCATTATTTACTCTCGAAAAACAAGCTAACGTTTCAGAATCATATTTTAGTATATATTAATATGAATATTTTAATAATAAAATTACCACCAAACTTTATAACATTTATTCAAAAATTCCTGTAATTCCATTACAACTTTTCCGTTATCTTCCGGTTTTGTGGCAGAATTACAGACAACTACCATATTATTTCCTCTATTACTTTTTTCGTAGCTAAATTTTTGTTTGCATGCATGAGGATTTCTTAGTTCCACATATATAAAACCATCTTCGCCATAGTACACGCTCAGCACCGAAAACGCATGGTGTGGAAATATTCTGACGAAGTAGTTGCGGTGGTCGTGGGGGTTGTAGGGGTGGCTGTCCTGGTTGAAATAACATTTTCTTACTTGCTTTACTTCTTTATTTTTATCAATAGCTTTATAATGTGATACAAAATTAGCTACAACCGGTCTACCGTCTTCAATGCTTTTTAATAAACTATCACAAAAATCTTCATCTTCTTTTTCATATGGTTTAGAAAATTTTTTTTTCTTCTTCAAATAAATTTCACGTGGCTGCTTCCGTACCGATGTCAGTGCCAGTTTCTCACTTTTGAAAGAATTTTCGTAAGAGTTCGCTTCTTTACCCAAGATTTGAATATACAATTCAGATTCTTCCAAATTACATTCACATCTTTTGAAGCTATTATTACCTCCAAACATTATCAAACCGCTTTCGGATTCGGATACAAAAGCTGCATGCCCTAATTCAAATATTCGTAACCAATAACCTTCTTGACAAAAATTTGGGTCGTTTTCGCGTAAATTACATACTTTAAATCTAACCAAAAATTCAACAAGTTCTCCCTCGAGATCTGTCCAGAAAAAACGCATGGTAATCATTTGACTTTCTTCGCAGAAACCAACAAAACATTCTCTAATTATTTGTCTTCCTTGTTCAGTATTTGCCAAAGAAGCCAACACTGCCATTAAACTACAATTTCCAAATTCTCCCTGAACTACGTCCTCGGTTCTAATATTATTTTTCATTACTTGAAATTCTTTATTGCTTAATCCAGATGATTCACGACTTCTCCGTAATGCTTTTGCGTAATCATTTCTGAAAGCTTTATTGTCAAAAAATTTAAAACGACTAGGACTTTTAAATGTAGAGTTATTATACAATCTATGAATATCTACTAAAATCACGCGCTTACCCGAATCAAGATTAAAATCGTATCTCTCACGATCGAATTCAAAAAGAATTTGTTCAGCCAATCCTTCAAGATCTGAATTCATAAAAAATTTTTTTGTTTCATAAAAATTTTTTGTTTCATGAAATATTATAACACGTTTAAATTCTTCGTTAAGTAACCTTTTTTCAACAGTTACAGGATCGCATTTTCTCCATTTTGATTGGAATAAACTAAGTATCTCTCCAATTCCTTTTTTGAAAATTTCAAATGAAAAATCTGCAAGAAATTCTACTCTGGGATTTTCAATTAAAAAACTTGCACATGTGCGATTGTTACCTAAAACATCTACATTCATTTTTTTGAAAATTTCAAATAATTTTCCTACAAAAATTTCGCTATTATTTCGCAATTCTTCTTCTTTTGGTTTTTCTTCGTTCTCTTGTGGATAAGAAATCACCATATGGGGTTTTGGTATTTCGGTATGATTTAACAATTTCAAAATCTCATTTACTAAAACTCCATTTGATTTTTCCGAAATCGATTCTTTATTCAAAATCTTTAACAATTCGTATGATTTATTATCACTTTCTTCTGTTGGTTCTGTTGAGTTTAAATCGACTATCGACCTTATATCATCGCAATTTTCTTCCTTAAGCAGGTCAATAAGTAAATTAATAGATTCGCGTTTTTCGTTTATGTTTCGCTTGCTCTCCAGTATCTCATGAAAGATTTTATTTATTTCTTTTCTTTTTTTATTTTTTCTCCATCCATTAAGAGTTGAACTTTTGGCCAAAATCTGGTACAGGCCTGTGGTTGATAAAACAGCCACCGGGAAAAGAGGCAAAAACCAGCCTTTCCGGCATTTAGTTGATCCGTTGTTGATATTATTCTCATCTTCATCTTCATCTTCATCTTCATCTTCATCTTTATCTTTATCTTTATCTTTATCTTTATCTTTGATAATTTTACCTTTGATATCTTCACCAGATAAATAATCCGCCCTGAAGACAGATTTTATTTCGTTAACGGATCCGGCTTCGATCAAAGGTTGACACGAAAACACCAGACTAATCAAAACAAACAACGCTTTCTTCCTCATGATTCCCTCGCGTTGGAATTAATCAACACTACATCCTTCAAAATTATACTACATTTTTCAAAATTTGTAAATGTTATTCAAATAAGCTATATGCATCATCTTATTGACGTGAACCGCCGCATAGAGCATAGTTGTTAAATCTATCATATTGAGAAGGATCTTGAGACCACGCAAGTTTTACGATAAAAGCGGGCAAACCAGTGTCTTTAAGGCATGTTATTACTATCGATTAAATGAGTTTGCATTTTCTTTTGAGTAACATCATATCAAGCTATAGCTAATTTAACAACACTTCCCCCGATTTAATGTATATTTCTTTTTTTATTTTGCCTTTATTTTCGATTCTTTATTTAGTGTGAATAGGCGATCATGTTGTTTATTTCATACATTTGTATTAATTTGAATATAATGTTATAATTCTCAAAGTTTCAGTTTCTGAAATTTCGTTTCGCAAAGGAGGAATTATGATAAATGAGGATAAGCAAATTTTAAATAGTTTCGAATCTCAAAACTCTGAGCTGATGCCGGTTGTTCCTTTGAGAGGGATGGTTATGTTCCCGAATATGATTTTGCATTTCGACATAAGCAGATCAAAGTCGATAGTTGCATTGGAAGAATCTATGAAAACGGCGCAATCAGTATTTATCGTAACTCAGAAAGATATTAATTTAACCGACCCCGGAGAGGGTGATTTATACAGAGTTGGAATTAAATCCAAAGTTAAGCAGATAATTCATCAACCCGGGGATTTTGGCAAGGCGTTTATTGAAGGTATCGGTAGAGGCAAACTTATATCTGTTGTTCAGAATAAACCATTTATGAAAGCAGAAGTGGGTTCTTTTGTTGAAATTCCGAGCGTGAAAAATGTAAAAAATAAGGCGTTTTTTAGAAAAGCAAGAGAAATGTTCGTGGAATATTTACGTATGCGCACCAAGGTTTCTGTTAGTTTGGCTCTGAGTGTGCATGCTATCAAAAGCGTAGGGCAACTTGCTGATTTTATAGCAACAAATATGCCTTTTGACCTAGAAGAAAAGCAGAGAATTTTGGAAGAACCGGATCAAGAAAAACGTTTGGAAAAAATTATTTTTATGTTGTCTAAGGAATTTGATATTTTGAAGATTGAAAATGATTTAGCCATAAAATTGAAGAACAATATCAATAATCACCAGAAAGAATATTTTTTAAGAGAACAAATGAAAATTATTTCGGAAGAACTTGGAGAGACCTGTAATCCAATTGATGAAGTAGAGAAATACGTAAAGAAAATAAAAAGTCTCAAGTTGAGTAAAGAAAACACTGAAAAATTGCTGGAAGAAGTTGATAGATTTTCTAAAGTCCCCGTATTGTCGAGCGAATCCGGAATGTTTAAGAGCTACATTGATTTCTGTTTGTCCATGCCCTGGAATAAATTAACACACAATAAAATTGACATTAATAGATCACAAGATGTTCTCAATAAACATCACTATGGTTTGAAAGAAGTAAAAGACAGAATAATAGAATTTTTGGCCTCCTATAAGCTAACTAAGAAAACCGGAAATCAGATTTTATGTCTCGTAGGACCTCCGGGAGTTGGTAAGACTTCAATTATTAGAGTTTTGGCAAGAGCAATAAAAAGAAAATTTGTTCGTATTTCCTTGGGAGGCATTAAAGATGAATCTGAAATAAGAGGACATAGGAAAACTTATGTGGGTGCTATGCCGGGGAGAATAATTTCTTCATTAAAAAAAGTAAAAGTAAGAAATCCTCTGATACTTTTGGATGAAATAGATAAGATTGATAAAGAATGGCATGGTGATCCGGCTTCGGCACTTTTAGAAGTACTTGACCCGGAACAAAATAAAAATTTTTATGATCACTACTTGGATTTGGATTTCGATTTGAGCGAAGTATTTTTTATTACTACGGCAAACGATAAAAATCAAATCCCTCTTCCTTTATATGATAGAATGGAAATAATAGATCTTTACAGTTATACCTATGAAGAAAAATTTAATATAGCTAAAAAGCATTTGATTTCAAAACAAATGTTTAGGAACGGTCTCAAAGGCAAAATATTTTCAATTTCTGATTCTGCCATTAGAGAAATCATAGATGGTTACACCCGCGAGGCCGGAGTGCGTGAGTTAGAAAGAAAAATAGCTTCGTTGATGAGAAAAGCCGCAAAAAAGATAGTTACCGAAGAAAATGTCAAAAAAATCAAAATAACAGAGAAGGAAGTTTTAAAAGAATTGGGGCCGCGTAAATTTAAAAAAAATAATGAGGTTGTTTCTGAAATAGGCGTTGTAAGAGGACTTGCTTGGACTCCAATAGGTGGAGAAACCATGCCAATTGAGGTTTCTCTCATGAAGGGAAAAGGTAAGCTCAATGTAACCGGTTCACTTGGCAACGTAATGAAGGAATCTGCAAAACTCGCTATAAGTTACATAAGAAGCAATGTAGAAAAATTGGGTATTAAAAAAGATTTTTACGATGATTACGATATTCACATTCATGCTCCGGAAGGAGCTGTGCCCAAAGATGGACCTTCGGCAGGTATTACCCATGACTACAGCTTTGGTTTCTGCTCTGAATGAAGTTCCTGTTCGCCAAGATATTGCAATGACTGGTGAAATAACTTTAAAGGGTCATGTGTTGCCAATAGGTGGCCTTAAAGAAAAAACCATGGCGGCATTTCGCGAAGGCGTAAAAACTATTATAATTCCCGAGGGAAACGAAAATGATTTAGAAAAGATAGATAGCAAAGTAAGAAATTCGATAGATTTTATCAAAGTAAAAGATTTGGATATGGTATTCAAGATAGCTCTTATAGATTCTTCAAAGACGGTAAAAACATAAAAGGAGGTCACCTAAATTTTGTTGGGAAAATATGGATTCATAGTACGTATTTTTGTGTCTATTATTTTGGCGGTTGTGTTAGGTTACTATAATCCTTGGGTTTTTGTTTCAAATTTTGCTTTGATAATAAGCAATGTGTGTGGCGTTCTCATAAGTTTTTTTGTCCCTTTAATAGTTTTGGCCTTCGTTACTCGCGGTATTATTTCAATAAAAAAATCTTCTGGGAAAATTCTGATAATTACCATTTTGCTTTCTTATTCTTTTATGTTTGCTGCCGGAATTACGTCTTACTTTGTAGATTGCAATGTTTTCCCGAGTTTTTTTAAGAATTTTTCGAGTTTTTGTTTGTCAGATAATTCAGGCAGTTCATTTGCTTCAGGTCTTTTTAAATTAGAAATAAAACCAATAATGGAAGTGATACCTGCTATTATTATTGCTTTTATACTTGGTTTAGGCGCAAATGCAATTGACTCTAGAGTCATAAAAGAAGTGTTGGATGAATTTTACAGAATTGTTGAATTAGTGGTAAAAAAAACGATAATACCCCTGCTCCCATTTTATGTTTTTGGTACTTTTTTTAAATTATCTTCCACGAATAGAGTTATGATTTTAGCAAAAACTTTTTATAAAGTGTTTTTGGTTATAATTTTAATGCATTGGTCTTGGCTGGTTGTTCAATTTATATTCGCAGGGGTCATTTCCAAAAAAAATCCTTTCGGTTTAATAAAAAATATTTTCAAAGTTTACTTTACTGCGTTTGCGACGCAATCATCTGTTGCGACAATTCCGGTTTCGGTTGAAGCGGCAAAAAAAAATGATGTATGCGAGGAGGTTGCAAATTTTGTGTCTCCTCTGTGTTCGACTATACATTTAACCGGTAGTGTTATTTCAATAATTTCTTCAAGTATAGCCGTCATGATTTTGAATGGATATTCAATTAGTTTCATTACGTTTTTTCCATTTACGGTGGCGCTTTCCCTAATGATGATTGCTGCGCCAGGTTTGCCGTGCGGGGCAATTCTTGCCGCTTCGAGTTTATTGACATCTTTTCTTAAATTTAATCCGGAAATGGTTTCTTTAATGATTGCCCTTCATATATTTCAAGATGGTTTCGGAACCGCCTGTAATGTTTGCGGAGACAATGCGGTAGCTATTATTATTGATAAAATTTATAAAAAGGATTTACTGAAAAAATGAGTGACAAAAGTACGGTTTTGATAACAGGTTCGTCGCGGGGAATTGGTGCAGAAATGGCCAAAAAGTTTGGAGAATTGGATTATAATGTGGTTATTAACTATAATAAATCTAAAAAAAAAGCTTATGAAGTTTTAAAGAAAATAAAGAAAACAAATAAGAATGTTGTTGCATTCAAAGCAGATGTTTCCAAATACAGAGAATGTAAAAAAATAATCAAAAACACAATAAGAAGATTTGGTTCATTGGATATATTGGTAAATAATGCCGGAATTTCTTTGACTAAGATTTTTCAGAATGTAAATGAAAAAGAATGGAAACATCTGTTTAATGTAAATATAGGTTCTATGTTTAATTGCTCGAATTTGGCCATTAGGCATATGATACCAAAGAAAAACGGTAAAATAATAAATATTTCTTCTGTTTGGGGAGTTCACGGAGCATCCATGGAAGTTCATTATTCGTCATCTAAGGCAGCGGTGATAGGTTTTACTAAAGCCTTGTCCAAAGAAGTAGCATCGTCAGGTATAACCGTAAATTGTATAGTTCCGGGTTTTATTGATACAGATATAAACGGCAATCTAAGTCCAAAAGAAAAAAAAGAAATTTTGGATAGCATCCCGATCAATAAAACAGGATCACCGTCGGATGTAGTTTCAACCGCTGTTTTTTTGGCGAAATCAAAATTTATAACGGGACAAGTAATAAGCCCCAGCGAAGAAATAATATAAGACTAAAAATTAAATATAAATCCAAAACAATTCATAAATATTGAATATGATATGTATAGTAAGAATAATAGAGTTGTGGCATTGATGCTTTAATTTATACAGGGGGCGATTGTTATGAATTTCAAACTCACGTGTGGCCTGGAAACACATATAGAGCTTTCCAGTCGTACTAAAATTTTTTGTGCATGTAGCACAGAATTCGGAAAAGAACCTAATACCTCATGTTGCCCAGTGTGCTTGGGATTACCAGGTTCTTTGCCGGTGTTAAACAAACAGGTCATAAAATTTGTCGTGATGTTAGGGTTAGTTCTTAACTGCAAAATTAATTTAAATTCAAGATTAGAACGTAAAAATTATATTTATCCGGATTTACCCAAAGGATATCAAATTTCTCAATTTCTAAGTCCCATATGTATAGGTGGTTTTGTTTCTCTTTCAAATGGTAAAAAAATAAGACTAAATCATATACACATCGAAGAAGATGCCGGAAAAATAATAAAAAAAGACAATTCGATCATGATAGATTACAATAGAAGCGGCGTACCTCTTGTAGAAATAGTAAGTGAGCCAGATATAGAAAATCCGGAAGAAGCAAAAGAGTATATAGAAAAACTTCAA
This sequence comes from Candidatus Improbicoccus pseudotrichonymphae, assembly GCA_036322855.1. Lineage (GTDB taxonomy): Bacteria > Bacillota > Clostridia > Oscillospirales > Acutalibacteraceae > Improbicoccus > Improbicoccus pseudotrichonymphae. The sequence continues at coordinate 272,061 of AP027924.1, read as the reverse complement.
AAAATAGTAAAAGATCTAAAAATTTCAGACGGAAGAATGCAAGAAGGTTCAATACGTTGTGATGTAAATGTGTCTGTGAGAAAAAAGAATTCGTCAGAATTGGGTACACGGGTAGAGATTAAAAATATGAATTCCATCAAGTTCATAGTTAGCGCCATTTGTTACGAATACGAAAGGCAAGTTAAAATTTTAAGCGAGAACATTGGAGAAATACAACACGAAACAAGACGCTTCAATGAAGAAAAAAATATAACGGAATCCATGAGAGAAAAAGAAAAATATTTAGATTATAGATATTTCAACGAACCGGATACAAAAGAAATAGCTTTAGATAATGAATTTGTTGAAAAGATTAGAAGTGAGATTCCGGAATTATTTGACAGCAAATTGGCACGTTATAAAAAAATGGGTTTAAGTGATAAAAATGCAGAATTAATAGCAAAATATGTAAAAATTTCGGATTTTTTCGATGAAACTTTAAAAAAATTTAGTGATGTGAATCTAGTTTGTAACTTAATCACAGGTTCTATTTTTTCTTTTTTAGAAACAGAAAACAAAAAAGAAAATTTTGAAATTCCCTTTAATTCATCAGAATTTTGTGATTTTTTAAATCTCATTACTCAAAAAAAATTAAATTTGACGAGCGCTAGGAATATACTTATTAAATCTTTAAATAGTAATACCGGATTAAAAGAATTGTGCGAAGAATTTAGCAAAAATAGAGTGGATTTTGATTTGAACAAAATTTGCCAAGAAGTTGTGGTTTCCAATAAAAAGGCTGTATCTGACTATAAAAAAGGCAAAGAAAAAGCCATTCAATCTCTGCTCGGTGGAGTTATGAAATCAACAAAAGGATTGGCAAACTTAGAAGAAGCAAAAAAAATTATATTAAATATTATAAATAGCAAATAAAATAAAAATTCAATAAATCTTAGTTTATTATTATAAAAAACTACGGAAAACAAAAAGAATGATGTAAACGATGACAGGAACGAGCAAATAAAAATTTGAAAGTAATTACCAATCAATATGGAAACAATCTAAGTAAAAACGATCTAACTAAACTGCTCCGCCAGCTCAACAGGAATAAGAAAAAACATAGAACAATCATCATATCTAGGTTTAACGTAAGCATTAACCAGACGAAATCTAGGACCGCATTTCCACAATAACTCACATGCATGTAACACAACACTTTCCATGTTGTTTTCATCAATATTCTTAGTTTTAAGATAAGTTGATAAAGAATCTTTACCTTGAATAATTTTGAAAATAAATTCAGAATAACCACTTAATTTTTTGCTTTTGCTCTTACAATTAGGTACAACTCCGGGTGAGTACCCAGGTGATAATCCAACTCCAAATGAGAAACCATATATTCCCATAAAATTTCCCATAAAATATTTATCTTTAGAGTATCCGATCAATAAATTTTCAAAATGAATTTCACTTTTAAATACGGCGCCAGCTCCTCAGAAATAAGAAAACGAATAGTACTACCACCAATTTTAACTCCAACGCAAGCGTTAACCAGATAAAATTCAGAACTGTTTTCCTGGTTCCCCAATAACTCACATGCATGTGCCACAACATCGCCAATGGTTAAAACAACACCATTACTTTGAAGATAACTTAAAATCTTGCCTTGAATAATTGCGACAATAAATTTAGAATAATTACTTAATTTTTCGATTCTTTCTTCGTAATCAGGATTAACCTCTACTCGCAAAAGTTTACTGCTATTTAGTGTAATTTCACCCGTAAAGTTAGTTATTCCCCCATAATTTCTTATTTTGACAATTAAATTCTCAAAACCTATATCATCTTCGTTTTTTTTTCCTATATTGTAAGTTTCATAACTTTTACCTCCAATTTCGACTTTTCCAGTACTAGTTTTAGGTTCAGTTACCCCAGGTTCATTATTAAGAAGTTTAACCTCAGAAGGTTCAGCATCAAGTTCAACTTTCGGAGGTTCACCACCAGGTTCAACTTTAGATTTAATTGCATTATATATATAATATAAACCTAAGATAATAGCGCCTGAGACACCACAACGCCAAAAATAGTTTTAGCTAAACTTGAAAACCCTTCAGATTTATCAACCGCATCGTTCTTTTTACTTTCATCTTTATTTTCATTTTCATCTTTATCTTCCGTTATTTCAACAGTTTCCTTGCTATCCATTTCCTTGATATCTACAGGTTGACTATCAGGTTTAACAGCCCCAACAAGTGGCTGACAACACATAATAACAGCTAAAATAGAAGATATTATTTTATTGTTTTTATTAATCTTCTTATTATTTTCATTATTATTTATCTTTTCTTTTTTCATAGAGAGATCTCCCTGAGAGACCTCTCTCTCTCTCTCTCTCTCTCTCTCGAATTGAGAGAATTCATGAGAGATTTAATAAACTTATTTTTCACAAAATTTCCTCCTGATTTTAAAATATGAATCAGCGAAAACACCGATAAATTGATTATAGCATTTTGAATTTTGCTGTCAAACAGAATTATGCGAAGCATTTTAAATGCGACACTATTTAGCGGCGAATTTGTCTCCGCAGGAGACAACTTAGAGCCGCATGTTTCTTTGGGTGTATCCCCGTTTCTTCTATTAGATTCCTCCCTAAACTTCGTCTTTTCTAAAGATTAAAAATCAAAAAAATCCTCACATACGCAAAGTATGTTCCGGTGTTTTTTGATTTATTTTTAAAAATACTCGTTTGGAAGAAATCTAAAGAAATGGGTGAAAAAGAAATAAAATGTTTTAATTTGGTAAAGCCTTTAGATTCATAACTATTGCCAAATTAAATAAATAATGCTACAATCTCTATTGAAATTCCGAGATAGTTCGTAACCAGGAGTGATAAAAACGTGTTTTTATGGCATAAAAGAATAAAAAAATTTTTTAGCTTTATTTGTGTTTTAAGTTTAATGAATGGTTTGAATCCAAACATATCAACTTCGGCATTTCCTTTCATGTATGTTTCTGATGAGAAAGCTGAAGAAATAATGGGTGTTCTTGACATCAAAACAAAAGCACCTTGGGAAATTCCAGAAATAATTAAAACAATTCAAAAAAAGAAAGAAGAAATATACAATGTGATTAACTCGAACATAAGAAACGGATATGATATTTCGCTTTTTGGAGTAAATGGAAATTTAATTGGTCAAACTAATAATAATCCTAATAATGGTGGTAATTTGCTTGGTGGTGTTTTTTCAGCTTTTGTGGGAGGTCGGTCTAACGTTGGTTCTCAAGTTAATTATCAAGCTGTTCCTCTACCTCCTCGAAATTCGGGAGAAAGTTTTTTCATCGGGATGGGAGGTGATGATATATTTGAAAACCTTTGTGAAGATGGAGAATTAAATATAATTTCACACCGTGAAGATGGAAAAGAAGCATGGGGTTCGGGATTAACAATTAGTTTTTCAGAACTTAAACTCCTGTTTTCAGGATGTTTTTCAAAAAATAAAGAACTTAAAATTAACGCGAATTCACTCCTTAATATTGAACGTTACGACGTTTTTTCTGCAGATCAAAAAAATGATGCTAAATTACCATATATATCAAGAGAAGGAAAACCTCTAGAATACAAAGACACTACTATTCATTCCCAATCCTCAATTGACGAAAAATTTAAAGATTATTTTTTACCTATTATTGCTGCAATAGATTTTTTTTCAAAAATTGAATTCGGTCTTGATAATAAAATATCAAATTCGGAACATATATCATCATCGTTTGAATCAGAAGCGAATATGCATTGGAGAGCAATTGTATCACCAGTAGATTTTATATACACAATAAAAAATCGTAGACCGTACCCTGGAAGTGATCATCAAACCAGATTTGCTTACATTATTGGTAGTATTAATTGTAGAAGTTTTTTGATGGACTTATTTTCTATTTTTGTACGGCATTTAGTCCAAATTAACAAAGCAACAATGAAAAATAAAAGAATCAGTGTAGAGCAATTTCTTTCCCCAGGTATTCATTTTGAATTTGTTGAAAATTTTTTTCCAGTCGTTCCAAGATTAGACAGAAGTATTATGAGTTACTTTGGAGAAATTTTTGGAGAAAATTTGATACAGGGAACTCTTGGTGCTTTATCAAATGTTATTCGAAGAAATAATTCTGATGAATCGGACAACCCTCATCCAAAATCAGGCCCAGTTGAAATGATGTTAAATTACTATTTAGTTAGTTCTTGTTTTCGTAAATTTGTTATAAGAAATAGAAAGATTATTGTGCCTATTTTTTCACTTATCGTCGTTAGCACTGTAAAAGCTACCACGGTTGAAATTGCTAAATTTTTATCGAAAAGCTCCGCAAATTTGATTAGTACTGGTGTTGTTTTGACCGAAGAATTTGGAAAAAAAGTATTAATCAGCATTTCAAAGGTAAAAAATAGTCCGGTCAAATTAAGAGCGCTTGTAAAAGATATACTTAGCAAAACATTAGTCGGTAGAACCAAGTTAGTAGATATGTTGTCGAAAATTTTATCCGGAGCGATAGTTTTAGGAAATTCTCCAGTATCTAACAAACAAAAGTGTGTAATGCTCTCGTTTTTCGGCCCCCCGGGTACTGGAAAAACATTTATAGCCAATAATATTGCCATAATATTGACAGGAAGACCGATAAATCCAGTTTTGAGTTTTAACGCAAGCACTTTAGAAAATATTGATTTTAAAAAATATTTTGCCGAGGGAAGTTTTCCTTACAGAGTCGTGGTATTTTCACGTGGTGTTGTTGTAATATTAATAGACGAAATTGATAAAATTACACCGGAAAAACGTATCGAAATCCTAAATGCTCTGCGTGATGTCGTTGATTATGGTCATTTAAAAATTGAAAAAATCGGAGGAGGTTTTACAAACTTAAATTTAAACGGTTCTGTTGTCATATTTACAAGTAATACAACTGCATCAAGCTGGCATACTAAAACCGATGAACCCGAGGATCAACATGGTGTTGTCTATCAAAATATAGATGAATCATTTGCGACTCGTTGCACATGTTGTCATTTGCCGTTTTTTAGATTAGAAGAGTATATAGAAATGTTTAGAAGAGCTATATCACAACTAAATGCACATTTCGAAAGAATCGAAAGTGGTATAAGAATTTCAGTCGATGATGAAACTTTGAGATTATTGGCACAAAACGCCGTAGATGTTCATCAAGGGGCAAGAAGCGTTGAAAGAAGAATGGTTGAATTAGTTGGTTTATTGACGGAATTTAACCCATCTGCTGCAAATAGAGATAATTTTACCAACAGAATTGGAAATTTCTTTTCAAGAAGAAGAGAAAGAATAGAGGTAATCGAATTAAGATATAATAGGGAAAGTGATAGATTGTTTCTTAACAACGGTAACGTGGAACCTTTGCCCAACGGCGATAACACAGCGATAGCAGCGATAACGACTGATAACGACGATGAAAATCCATACAACGGTAACATGGAACCTTTGCCCAACGACGTTAACAGCGATAACGACGATGAAAATCCATACAACGGTAACGTGAAATCTTTGCCCAACGACGTTAATAGTGATAACAGCGATAACGACGATGAAGATCCATTATACAACTTACGAAAACTTCCTAGATAAATTTTGTACACGAGAGTACGGCTATGCTCCTAATCGGAGAGGAAGTTTTTCAGGACGGAAATTCAAGGGAGAACAAGTATGATTTCTGCATTATCCCTTAGTCAAATGTCGGATTGTATTCACGATATAACTACTGTTGAAATATTTGATGGATTTGGTATTTTATACTTCGAAAGCTATGTCCAATGAAATCAAGAGAACGCACGTTTTCTTTTTGCAAATTCCACTATCAATGCAGTACTCGAAATTACTTACATACAATCGGCACATTACACGTTTCGATGTTTCTTTTTTTTCTCGAAATTTACAAAAATAACTCAGTTTTTATGGCAAGTCTATTATAAGAAAATCCTTACAGATACAAACACAGAAGCAGCAATGTTCTTATTTTTCTAATTTTAATTCAATAAAAAAGTTCTGGTCTAACGTTCAAACGACGATTACGGTAAATGTGCGCAAATTTGACAAATTCTGGGATGTGTTGGCTTATGTTTTCAATTAAACTCGATTACAACTTCCAAATATATATTTTCGATTATTTTTTGTAAAATTTTGTAAAAATTCTTTCGAATTTTTCCTTCATTTTACGAAAAAATTTCTCGAAAATATATAATTTAAAACTATGAAGATGGATTCTTATTAATTAAACTATTTTTTTTCTTTCTTTATTTTATATATCTTTCTTAAAATAAATCCCCAAAACTTAGGACGATCAATGGTAATAATTTTCATACAAACCTCCGAAATTAGCAATTGCTCATTAACATAAAACTTAAAATCAAAACCAAGATACAAATTACTATTATCGCTATTTTTTCTGGCATCAAAAACGAAAATAAAAGGCCTATACCGAACGATAATGCAAGTATTCCATACTGGCGGAAACATCGCATCCCGTCTACCTCCTTATGTATCTACACACGTTTTAATCTAATATATTTTATGTCTTATAAATTCATATGTTACTTTTTTATTAAACTAATCGGCAACACACAACATATACTTATTGAATTTATCAAATGTTTTTCTATCAGACCCTATCCTAAAACCGATTCTTTTTTGCAAATTTCATCGTCAATGATGACAATGATTAGCCAAGATTCTATTCGGCAATACCTGCAACTAAAACAAATTTGAAAAATAAAAAAATATAAATTAAAATCAAAGTGATGTTTTATTTTTTTATTGTTCAATTACTAAATATATTTATTAGAATATGCTTTCCTTTTGAAGTCAAAGGACTAGAAAATATAGAAAACATTGACGGGGACTTTATTTTGTGTTCTAATCATTTGTCAAATGTGGATCCTCTATTTTTTATAGTAATAAATTTTAAAATTCATAGACAAAAAATCTATTTTCTGGCCAAGAAAAGCATCTTTAAGAATTTTTTTATAAATTGTATTTTAGACAACATGGGAGCAATACCCATAGACAGAAGAGGGGTAAATAATGAAAAATCTTTGAAACGTGCGGAGAATGCCTTAAGAAATAAAAATTCTATTGGAATCTTCATAGAGGGAACACGTTCTAAGACCGGAAAATTTCTAAGACCTCACTCCGGAGCGGCTTTTTTGGCCGCCAGGACTAAAAGTAAGGTATTGCCGGTTTGTATAACTCCGCTTCACAGCCATAAAGTAAAAATTTTTAGAAAAACGCTGATAAGCTTTGGATCGCCAATGCTTGTTTTGCAAGATGAAAACCCAACAATCAAGGAAATTAAACAAGTAACCGTTGAAATAATGAGAAGAATAATGGATCTTAGAAATCTAAAATGACCTAATCGGTTTTATCACATGGTGCCCACGAGGGATTGTGTTTAGGTTAGGTTATGTCTACTTCTGTGCCAAAAACAATTGTGAAAACACTTCTCTAAATCGCCAAATAGTTTTTTGTAGTTATTTTAGTATAAAAATATCTTTTTCGGAGAAGCCTTCGTCTACAAGTATAGAATTAAAAAGGCGCAACAATATTATTTTTATTTTTTGCAGCTACGATGCTGGTTATTTCAAAATGTCTTCCACTAATTTTTCCCCGATAACTTTCTCACCTTTTGGAGCATATCCATATTCACGAGAACAATATTCATCAAATCCACTCTCGCCCACATAATATATCTCGCTTTCTTTAGGTAAAGATTCTAGAGCCTGTTCCCACTAAAAAATTGATACAAAAACAAGAGCGAGTTGTATAAATCCAATGAACATAATATCTAATTTTTCAAATCTACAAAATATACGACGAAATCCACAAATTCGTCGAAAAAGACGTTCAATTTCATTACGCCTTTTATAGAGAGTTTTATCGTATTCCCAAGGTTTTTTACGATTTTTCTTAGGAGGCACAATAGGACTAAAATTAAGTATTTGAGCAGTATATCGAGTAAGATCATCTTCATAGGCTCTGTCCATAACTAAAGATATATATATAAGTATCAGGTTTATCTACCGTTTCCATAAGAAGTCTTCCATGCGGTGCATCATGACACACTGGCCTTCACTTAAAATAAAATCAACAGCTCTTTTTCATTTGCGCATATCATATGAACTTTTGTAGTTAGCTCACCTTTAGAGCGTCCTATGGCTTGTTTTCCGTTTTTTTAAAGCCCCACAAGCGTCTGGGTGTACTTTGACGTTTCTAGAATCCATAAATAAAGCCTCAGGATTAAGTTTAAGAACATTTTGTACGTGCAATTCTCTAAATAATTTTTCAATAATACCGACCTCAACCCAACGCCTAAAACGCTTGTATATCACGTGCCAATTTCCAAATTCAGACGGCAGTTTCCTCCATTTACAGCTGTTTTCACAGATATACAGTAATGCATTTATAAACACCAGATTGTTTACTGCCACATTACCTCTTTGTACAGGCAATAAATTTTTAATTTTTTCATATCCTTCTTCTGTTATTTCCATCTATTTTGTTATAGCATTTTTTGTTTATTTTTTTTAGTGGGAACAGGCTCTAGCTTTAATTGATGGATAAAGTTGCAACGCTTGATCAAATGCTACAACACCGCCTTTAGTATCGTGTTTATTCGCAGCATGAACATAAATTGCAATCAAATTACCAATTATATCAGTTACAATATAGCTTTTTCGGCCTTTAACCTTTTTCCCCATCAAAGCACTTCATCATTAGCGTAAACTGTTTTCGCACTTTGAGAATCAATCAAGGCATATGATGGATTAGCCTTTCTACCATTTTTGATACGTGTTTTTTCAACAAGATATTTTAAGATTTCGTCCCATACACCGCTAAATTTAGCGCGTCTATAAAATTAATAAACGGTTTGCATGACGAAAAGTCTTTGGGTAAATTTCTCCATTGACATCCCGTTTTGATGACGTATAGCACCGTATTGACAAGTTCACGCTTTGCCCATTTACTTTTGTTTCCAACAGTAAAGTAATTCTTGATTTCTTCCCATTGGCTATCTGTTAAATCACTTGTATATCTTATTTTATAATCTTACCATGTTTTTTCTATGAAGACAAGTTCTTAAAATAATATTTATGAATCTTTTATTTCTGCTTAAACATCTAAGGAAAGAACCGGCATCACAATCATACATAAAAAGCGATACTAATTTTGGTAATTAATTTTTTCATCTTAAACTTTTTAATTTCTATTGAAAAATAAATCCTCCGAGAGGAACATAGTAGGGTAGGCTAAAAATTTATACGAATTATACGAAAGTGAATTTGAAATAATGAATTTGGAACATAAGACCGTACTTCTTGCAGAGACAATTGAGAATTTAAATATAAAAAATGATGGCATATACATAGACTGCACGGCGGGTGGAGCAGGTCTTTCTTTTGAAATCGCTACAAAAATACCGAATGGTAAATTATTAACCATAGACATAGATCCGGATGCAATCAAAATTTGTCGTGAAAAATTGAAAAAATTTAATAATGTCTTAATTTTAAGGGAAAATTTTGCTAATCTAAAAAAAATATGCGCGGAATTAGAAATTTGTGAAAAGACAGACGGAATCGTTATTGATCTGGGAGTTTCTTCGTACCAAACAGATAATCCCGAACGTGGCTTTTCCTATTCTAAAAACTGCAATATTGATATGAGAATGAGTAAGGAAGGCATCGGAGCTTTTGAAGTTGTTAATAATATGAGTAAAAGCGAATTGGCAAATATCATGAAAATTTATGGAGAAGAAAAATATGCCAAAAAAATCGCATTAGAAATACTAAATTTCAGAAAAAAAAACGGAAAAATATTTACAACGTTTGAATTGGTTGATATTATAAAAAAGTCCGGTGTTTACAATGATCTTAATGGTGTTTTGAAGCGTGTTTTTCAATCCATCAGAATTTTTGTAAACAAAGAAATATATAACCTCGAAATTGTTTTAAAGGATGTTTTGCATATTTTAAAACCCGGTGGTAGGTTGTTGGTTTTGACTTTTCACTCTCTGGAAGATAGAATTGTTAAGTTTGCGTTTGGTACTTGGGCGAAGAGTTGTGTTTGTCCCGATGATTTTCCGGTGTGTGTATGCAAGCATAAACCCGAAGTAAAGTTGATCACGAAAAAACCAATAACTGCTAAAATGTCAGAATTGGAAAATAATAGGCGTTCTAAAAGTGCTAAATTAAGGATTTGTGAAAAATTATAGGAGATTTAACAAATACATAATGAAAAATGCTGTAAAAAAACATAGCGAAATGTACTCAAGTCAAAATAAAAACATGAAAGTAATTAGCATAAATAAAAAAAGGGAAAAGATACGAAGGATTTATAAGGCAAGATTGATGTTTATATCTTTGGTTTCTTTTTTTATTGGTGTTGCTGTTATATTTGCATTTGTATTTTTGATAGGCCGCGCAATGATTTCTGAATTAAATACAAAAATAGCGATAATGAATTCAGAAATAAAAGAGATAAAAAGTGTAAATTCAAACATAGAAGCAAGTTGTTTTATAAATAAATTTTCAAATAAAAAGTCAAATTGAGGTTATATTTAAGAAATTTAAATATTATATTTTAAATTGTATTGCATTTAATTGTTTTTTGTTATATTTAATTAATTAGCACTCGTCAGTGTAGAGTGCTGATTTAATAAAAGAATTTGGAGGGAATTTATTTTGGCTATTAAACCGCTTTTGGATAAAGTTTTACTAAAGTCTAATGAAGGTAATGAAAAAACTCAGAGTGGGATTTTACTTACTGGTAAATCAAAGGAAGAGCCCGCTATAGCCGAGGTCATTGCATGTGGACCTGGTGGGATTGTTGACGGGAAAGAAGTAAAAATGCACGTTAGCCCCGGTGACAAGGTTATTATAAATAAATATTCCGGTACCGAAATAACCTATAAAAACGAAAAGTATATAATAGTGAGTCAACGTGAGATTCTAGCGCTTGTTTTGGGATAAGTCTAGATTTTTTAGATTATTTTATTTAATTTTTTTGGAGGTATTTTTTAATGGCAAAAAAGATTATTTATGGCGAAAATGCCAGAAAGGCTCTTTTGGAAGGTATAAATAAACTTGCAAATACAGTTAAGGCTACTCTTGGCCCGAAAGGGAGAAACGCTGTTTTGGATAAGAAGTATGGTTCTCCCTTAATCACTAATGATGGGGTGACGATAGCTAAGGAAATCGAACTTGATGATGCGTTTGAGAATATGGGTGCTCAGCTTGTAAAAGAAGTTGCTATCAAAACGAATGATGTTGCTGGTGATGGTACTACAACGGCAACGTTGCTTGCTCAGACTTTAATTCGCGAGGGGATGAAGAATGTTGCTGCAGGCGCAAATCCCATGATTTTGAAAAAAGGTATAAAAATCGCAGTAGATGCAGCGGTAGAGGCACTTAAGTCTAACTCGCAAAAAGTAAGAGGTTCTGAGGATATTGCGAGAGTCGCTGCTATTTCGGCCGGTGATGAGACTATAGGCAATTTGATTTCTGAAGCTATGGAGAAAGTTAGTGCAGATGGAGTTATAACAGTTGAAGAATCCAAAACAGCGGAAACTTATTCGGAAGTTGTCGAAGGAATGATGTTTGACCGTGGTTATGTTACGCCGTATATGGTCACAAACAATGAAAAGATGGAAGCCATAATAGATGACGCTTATCTATTGATAACGGACAAAAAAATTTCAAGCATAAGAGAAATTTTGACATTACTCGAACAAATAGTAAAAATAGGTAAGAAACTTGTCATCATAGCGGAAGACATCGAAGGCGACGCTTTGGCAACCTTAATAGTTAATAATTTGCATGGCACGTTCAAATGTGTAGCTGTTAAAGCTCCCGGATTTGGAGACAGAAGGAAAGAAATGTTACTTGACATTGCCATCCTTACGGGTGGAGAGGTAATTTCAGAAGAACTTGGGCTCGAACTTAAAGATGCAAAGTTAGAACAGTTGGGTAAGGCTCATCAAGTTAAAGTCGAAAAAGAAAGAACAATTATCGTTGACGGGGGTGGGGATAAGTCAAAAATTAAAGACAGGATTGCTCAAATTCGTGCTCAAATAGCCGATTCTACTTCCGATTTTGATAAAGAAAAACTTCAAGAAAGACTTGCGAAACTTACCGGAGGGGTAGCGGTTATAAAAGTAGGTGCTGCAACTGAAGTCGAAATGAAAGAGAAGAAACTTAGAATAGAAGATGCACTTGCGGCGACAAAAGCGGCTGTCGAAGAAGGAATTGTAGCCGGTGGAGGAATTGCTCTTGTCAACACGATTAAAAACGTAAAATCAGTAGTTGACAAAACTCAAGGCGACGAAAAAACAGGTGGAACAATTGTTTTACAGTCTTTAGAAGCTCCGTTGCGACAAATAGCTGAAAATGCCGGATTAGAGGGATCGGTTATTGTTGAAAATGTAAAGAAAAACGGTCAACCCGGTTATGGATTCAATGCTTTGACCGGAGAGTACGGCAACATGATACCAAGCGGAATTGTTGATCCAACCAAGGTTACACGCTGTGCTTTGCAGAACGCTGCTTCGGTCGCGAGTATGGTACTTACAACCGAATCTTTGGTTACCGAAATAAAAGAACCTCAAAATTCAATGTCATCACCTCAACCAGATCCCGGAATGGGCGGAATGTATTGATTGAATAAAAAATAAAAATAGAAATAATTATTATATCTGGAATCACTTTCTTTAGAAAAGAAAGTGATTTTTTAATGCGTCCTTATTTCTGCGAAGAAATAAATTTTATAAAATATTTAATAAATACTTAAATATAAAATCTATAGATTGGTATTTTATGTAAAATAATTTTTATATTTGGCACTCATTTTTTAATTAAAAACATTTTATTTCTCTTTCACCCATTTCTTTAGATTTCTTCCAAAACGAGTATTTTTAAAAATAAATCAAAAAACACCGGAACATACTTTGTGTATGTGAGGATTTTTTTGATTTTTAATCTTTAGAAAAGACGAAGTTTAGGGAGGAATCTAATAGAAGAAACGGGTGAAACCCAAAGAAACATGCGACTCTAAGTTGTCTCCTGCGGAGACAAAGTCGCCGCTAAATAATGTCGCATTTGAAATGCTTCGCATAATTCTGTTTGACAGCAAAATTCAAAAATTTTATAATTATTTCATCAGTATTCTTGCTAATTTATATTTCAAGATCAGAGGAGGAAAGGTTATGAAAAATAAGTTTATCAAATCTCTCATGAATTCTCTCAATTCGAGAGAGAGAGAGAGAGAGAGAGAGAGAGAGAGAGAGAGAGAGGTCTCTCGGGAGATCTCTCCATGAAAAAAGAAAGCAATGGGATAGGTGAAAATAAAAATAGCAAGAAGATTAGTAAAAATAATAAGATAATATCTTCTATTTTAGCTGTTGTTATGTGTTGTCAGTCTTTTGTCGGGGCTGTCGGTCCTCCTTTGGCTGTAGATGGTAGTGAATTTGTTGAGCCTGTGGGCAAAGATTTGAAAAATGATAATAATAATTTAGAAAGTAGTAGCGAAGACGAAAATAATTATAAAGACGGCGAAAACAAAAATAGCGAAGACGAAAATAGCGAAAACGAAAATATAAACAATAGTAAGTCACTTTCGATTTTAGCAAAGGTCTGTATTGGTGTTGGTTCTGTTGTTTCCGCGGTTTTACTTGGTAGTGTTGCATTTTTTTTAAGAAATACTGTTAAAATTTGCGGTCAGAGGTATCCTATTTCTAAGGTAGGTAATAAATGCAACGATTCTGAATTTGAGAACTTATGTTTTTTGGATTCAGATTGTGGATTTATTGTGTCTTTATTTTCGGAAAAGATTAGTTTTTTTCGCAATTTAAATTTATATTCTTGTAGATATCTAAAAAAATTAGATGTTAAACCCGATGAATTAGAAAGACTTAGTGATTATTCTAAATTCATTGTTAGCATTGCTAATTATAACGAAAGCAAAAATTTTGAAGTTTTGAAAGAATATTTTAATGATAAAGGTATTGAAACTATTAGTCTAGAAAACATCAAGTCACATGTTATTAATTTGTTGAGTGGAAACTCAAATTTTTGTTTAATTGATGGACTTAACATTATTATATTAGAGATCACAAATGACAAACCCGTAACAGTACTCCCTGTCCCTTTGGAATTGGCAGGTAAAATACGTGACGGCGATATTTTTGATGAATTTCCTTCTTAGATTCTTACCATAAAAATCCTAACTGGGTGGAGCTGTTATCGGGATTCGAACCCGAGACCTCTTCCTTACCAAGGAAGTGCTCTGCCAACTGAGCCATAACAGCAACTGACAACAGTGTTTGAATTGTAGCACGAAGTATTAATTGAAGTCAAATACTATCTTAAATCGTATCTTACATATTAAAATTCTATTTATTTTTAAAAATAAATTTATTGCACAGTTTATTTACATTAAATTTTCAATATTTTTTTATTATACAAGGCAATTTAGTTATGTAACACTTGATACACTAAAGAAATCTAGGGCCTGTTCCTACTATTTTAAATAATCGATTTTTGAATAATTTTTAAATTAAATAAGGCAAATTTTTGAAATAATACTGGTGTATTATGAAAAAATTTAACACAATTTAATATAAAAAATTAACAAAATGCGATTGTTTAACAATAGTAGGAACAGGCCCTAATACAACACTTATTTTTTGTAGAATATAAATTTCAATTTTTTCAGCCTATTCACGATTTTCTTTGAGAAATCAAATATTATTTTGCCTAACGTCAAGTGATTAATTAACCAACCTATTAAAATCACAGAAATTATGTAAAATCTTATATGGCCGTTATTTATTATTAAAACAAATACAAATGTTATAATGGAAGAAATTAAAAAATATAGAATATCGAAAATAAGGATAACTAAATTATTTCTTTCGAAAAAGAGCTTAATTACTTTAAATGCGACATATAAAACACTTAAAACTAGCCCTGTGAGCAGAGAAAATAACAAAATATAAATTAAATTCATGTTTCCTAATGCTACTTACCAAAAATTTTTGAAAATATGCCCTTGTTTAAGATATTCTTGCGATCCGAATATGTTATGGAAAAAATTTTTCCAGAAATTTCCAGTTCGCCGGTTCCAACGCAAAATTTCTCTATTTTGAGATTTGAACCGCATAAAGATAATTTATCGTCCTTTGTAAACACACTTACGCAACGATCATCAAACCTTCCTAACTCATTAACACCATTTAATTTCAAAAATTGCTTATTTTCTAATACTAGAACATGTTTTACTTTTGATTCAGCGTTCATACATATCACTTCTTTTAGGAATTTAATATATATTTTATTTGAGAAGTATGAAATTTATTAATAAAAATTAAATATAACACCAAAATATAAATTTCAACAATATATAAATTTCAACAATATTTTCATTAAACTTCCCATTTGATAGAACAATGTTGACATGAACCAAGCAAATAAAATTTGATACAAAACTATAAAAAATGTTATCTTTCCGTTCTTAAGTTCTTGTTTCATTGTTGATATTGTCATTACGCACGGAGTATAGAGCAGTACAAAAATTATAAAAGATAACATACTTACTATATTAAAATCACCTTTTAACGATTGCTCCAGTTGCATATTTGGGTTATGGTACGTAACTGCGATGGTACTCACTATGGATTCTTTTGAAAATAACCCAGATATTAATGCCACACATGGGCGCCATGTTCCAAATCCGCATGGTATAAACAACGGAGATAGCAAGTTACCTATGAAGGCAAGTATGCTTTCGGAGCTATCAACAACATACTTTAGTCTTAAATTAAATGATTGAAGAAACCATATTATTATAGAACAACCAAAAATAACCGTACCGGCACGTTCTAAAAAATCTTTCAAACGTTTTTTAACATGCATAATTATGTTTTTTAACGACGGTAACTTATAATCTGGCATTTCCATCATAAACAGCATTTCTTCATCTTTGATCATTATATTTTTAAAAAACAAAGTGTTTATCAACCCCAAAACTATTCCAAATAGGTATATTAAAAATATAAACAATGGTTTGTTTTTTGGTATAAATAAATTTAAAAACAAAATGTAAACAGGCAATTTAGCGCTGCACGATGTAAAAGGTATGAGAAATATACTTAATTTTTTTTCTTTTTTGTTTTTAAGAATTCTTGTGCTTAAAATTGCCGGAACGTTACACCCGAATCCCATTAATATTGGAACGAAAGCCCTACCGGAAAGGCCAAAATTTTTTAAAATTTTGTCCATTATAAATATCGAACGAGCCATATAACCGGTATCTTCTAGAAGCGCTAATGAGCCGAATAGTATCAATATCTGAGGGATATACGTAATAATTTCCCCGACGCCAGAAATAAGTGCACCAAAAATCAAACTTTTCAATTTTTCGGATACACCAAATTGTGATAAAATGTTTGCCAATAAATTAAATTGATACTTTAAAAAAATTCGCAAAGAATTTTCTAAAAAAGTACCAAAAGGTCCAAAAGAAAAATAGAAAATAAGCGCTATTAAGGTGAAAAAAATAGGTAAAGAAGTATATTTTCCGGTAATTATTTTATCTATTTTATATGAAAATTTAGTTTTATTTTCGATATTTTTAACAGTTTTATCATTAACTTTTCTAATGAATTCATGACGAGAGTTAACTATTTCTTCTTCATCGGAAAAATCTTTAATTTCATCTATTTTTTTTAATGTTTTATCGTCTAATTCAATGTAATTATTAATTAATAAATCGTTTTCTAAAAATTTAACTAAAATAAATCTTTTATTTGAAATTTGATCGTTACCCATTAATTTATTTATCTTTGCAATTTTAAGTTCAATACTTTCGTTGTAAAAATTAATTATTTTATTGTTTCTATCGAAATTATATATTTTTAGTATATTTTCTTTTAAATCTTCGATCCCTATATTTTTATTTGCCGAAATCATTACGGTATTTACGCCAAGACAGTTTTCGAGTTCACAAAAATCAACAGTTTTTCTTTTAGATTTTAACAAATCACACATATTAAGTGCTAATAATATGGGAATATCCAATTCCATTAATTGGGTAGTTAAATACAAATTTCTTTTTAAATTTGTGACATCGACTATGTTTAAAATTATATCGGGTTTTGTGCTCAGGAGATAATTTCTTGTTATTATTTCTTCGGGCGAATACGGAGAAAGTGAATAAATCCCGGGTAAATCAATTATTTCAATAGGCGATTTTGACTTTTTTATTCTTCCTTTTTTTCTTTCTACGGTAACACCCGGCCAATTTCCTATATATTGTGCATCCCCCGTCAGGTAATTAAATAAAGTGCTCTTGCCGGTATTTGGATTGCCAACAAGAGCTACTTTTATCATTTTTTCTACTTCATTTGGGATATCTCCCTTTTTGTTTAAGGCGCAAACGCTTTTTTTTCTAGTAAAATTTAAATATTTCATTTGTTACTTCTTTAATTTTCCTTAATTATTTCTATGTAATTGGCGTCTTCTTTTCTTATAATTACGTCAAAATCTTTCGCACTAATTTGAATCGGATCACCCAGAGGAGCATATTTAATCAACTCTACTACTGTTCCCGGGATTAAACCTATATCCATAATTCTTCTTTTAATTGATTTATTACCATTTATTAACGTTATTTTTGCTTTTTCGCCTACATTTAATTCACTTAATTTCATCAATTTGCACTTCTTTTCTTCGATTAATAAGTATTCGATTTTTTAAAAAATATGCCTAAAATCAACGAATTTTTGATTCTATGTAGTTACTTATGTCGCCCAAATTTTTAAAATCTTTAACGTCTTCCAAAGATATCTCCACTCCGAACTCGCCTTCCAAACTCGAAATCAAATCGGCCATGTCCAAAGAGTCAGCTTCTAGATCTTCAACTATATCGGTTTGCTCGGTGATATTGTCTTCGCTCAACTCAAATTTTTCACTTATAATCTTTCTTATTTTTTCAAAAACCAAAATTAAACCCCCATTCAATATAAACATAATATGAAATTGTAATTACTTATATTACTGTTGTCAACGATAAACGCAAGAAGACGAACTTATATATTTTTTCTTGACAAGTAATTCTGCTAATAAGACGCTACCGCCGGCCGATCCTCTGATAATATTGTGCGACAAACATGTAAATTTATAATCCAAAATTGGATCTTTCCTAAGTCTACCTGTGGTTATTGTCATACCACCCCCTCTGTCTCGATCAAGCCTGGTTTGTGGTCGAAATAAATCTTCATTATACTCAATTAAATTTTTCGGAGAACTAGGCAAATCGAAATCAAACTTAAAATTAGTCCATTTGTCTATTATATCTTTTTTACTTATGTTTTGATCAAATTTAACAAAAACTGTAGCCATATGACCATGACTTACAGGGACTCTGGAGCACTGAGAACTTATTATCGGCAAATTTGAAGAAATTATTTCCTTACCCTTGATTTCACCCCATATTTTTAGAGGTTCCTCCTCTGTTTTAGATTCTTCATTCTCTATAAAAGGAATTATATTGTCTTGTATTTCTGAAAAACTTTCAATTGTTTTACCGGCTCCGGAGACCGCTTGATATGTACATAAAATTATATTTCTCAAACCCAAATTTTTCAAAGGATGCAATGCCGGAACGAAAGTCTGTATAGAGCAATTGGGTTTGGTTACTATGAAACCATGTTTAGTATTAAGTCTTTCTTTCTGAAATTTGATTATTTCCAAATGTTTATAATTAATTTCGGGTATTATCATAGGAACATCTTTTGTACATCTATGAGCACTATTATTTGACACAATCGGACATTCGAGTTTTGCGTATTTATATTCCAATTCCTGAACGGCTTCTTTTGGCATATCCACGGCGCAAAAAGCAAAATCTGTATTTTTTGCGATATATTCGGCGTCTTTTTCAATATTCAGAATTATTTTATTTAAAATAGAATCTGGAACATTCTTTAGAAAATTTTTATTTTTCACAGCTTCTTTTAATGTTTTACCTGAAGATCTGTCGCTTGCTGCTAAAAAACCTATTTCAAACCAGGAATGCTTCACCAACAAATTAATAAAATTCTGGCCAACCATTCCTGTGGCACCAAGAATGGCAACTTTTATTTTTTGCATTTCATACACCTAAAAAGATTAATCATTTTTTTTTCTGCTATTAGATATCGCAATTAACCTGAAAAGATACATAAACGAACTGGACAAAGACGCAACATAAGTAAAAGCCGCGGCGTTCAAAACTCTCTTAGCTGCTAATAACTCTTCGCCGTCAAAATAACCCGAACATTCGAGTGCAGATAAGGCTCGCCTGCTCGCATCTAATTCCACCGGTAAAGTTATTAAATGAAATATTACGGACGTACTGAAAAGTATAATTCCCAAGTCTACTATAAAGTTAAAATTCCACGGAAGAAACAAACCTAAAAAAACTAAAGGAGTGGATAAATTAGAACAAATTTGCACAATCGGAACAAAACCCTGTCTGATTTTCCCAAAGGTGTAATTTCTAGAATATTGAACTGCATGGCCTGCCTCGTGCGCTGCGACACTGGCTGAGGTTATACTGTTGTCATAATATACAAATTCAGAAAGACATATTTTATTAGTTTTGGGGTCGTAGTAATCATTATATTTTCCAGGGATTTGAGAAATCACGACGTTATCAACTTCATTTTGCATAAGAACGCTTTCAGCAGAAAACAAACCGGTGATATTTTTTCTGCATTTAATATTCGCATACTTGTTAAATGTCGTTTTTACCTTTAAATGGGCGTAAAACATAATAGCAGTCGTGATTATGGCGTAGAAAAAATAAGAAGAATCATAATAGTAAAACAAATTTAACTCACCTCAATATTATTACTTACTCAGTATTTCATTCAAATATGCCGGTCGCAAGAATTGACTAAAGTGACATTCTGAATTATAATCATCCGGAAATTGTATTGTCAAGTCTAATAAAATCGGAGCAAAAATAGTTCGAATTTTATGTATCAGAAATTAAAAAAATGGTTAAATAAATTTGCTTTTGGTTATAAAATTGGCTTCTTTACGAAAGTTTTCGGATGCCAACAAAACGAATTTGATATTGAAAGAGTAAAAGAATTTCTAGTTAATGTCGGATTTATTTCAACTGACAAAATAGAAGAAGCCGGTTTAATAGTAATAAATACTTGTGCCGTCAGACATTCCGCCGAAGATAAAATTTTTGGTTATATGGGCGAATTAAAAAAAATCAAAAACAGTAACCCTAATGTTTTTATAATAATTCTCGGGTGCATGACTCAGCAGAAACATATAAAAGAGAGGATTTTAAAATCTTATCCTCATGTTGATTTAATTTTAGGCACATCTTTTGATGAATTTTCAAAAATTTTTAAAGATTTTAATTTATCTTATTTACCCAAAAATGAATGTAAAAATAAATCTAGGGCTTTGATATCTATAATTTCAGGTTGCAACAATTTTTGTTCCTATTGCATAGTTCCTTTTGTCAGAGGAAGAGAAAGAAGTAAAGATATAAACGAAATATTGGAAAAAGTTAATACTTTAATTAAATCAAATTGTAAAGATATCACTTTGTTAGGTCAAAATGTTAATTCCTACGGCAATGATTTTATAGATTCGAATATTAATTTTTCTGTTTTATTGAACGAAATAAATAAAATAAAGGGCGATTATCGCCTGAGATTTATGACATCTCATCCTAAGGATTTTTCCGATGAACTTATACATGCGATAAAAAATAATAAATATATGTGTAATCACATTCATTTACCATTTCAATCAGGAAGTAATAAAATTTTAAATTTGATGAACAGAAAATATACGAGAGAAAAATACTTGGAAATAATCAACAAGATAAAATTTTATCTGCCAAATTTTTTTATAACAGGGGATGTTATAGTGGGATTTCCTGGTGAAAACGAAGATGACTTTGGGCAAACCCTTTCTTTAATCAAAGAAGTTAATTTTATTTCTGTTTTTAGTTTTATATATTCCCCCAGAAAACATACGTTTGCGTATAATCTTAAAGATACAACCACAAGAGAATGCAAAATCAAAAGGATGCAAGAGTTTATCGAAATACAAAGAAAAATAACAGAGAGAAAGCTAAACGAACTTTTAGATAAAGAATTCAGAGTTTTAATAGAAAATCATGAAGATAATTTTTTAACAGGAAGACTTGATAACAATTTAACAGTAAAAATAAAAAACACAAAAGAGACGAACTCTAAGGAATTTTATTTTGTTAGAATTAACAAAATAGAAAAAAATTCTTTATTTGGCGAGTTTGTAAATAGTTAAAGATAGCGCAGAAATCGTTATCGTTAAGATCATATTTTTTAGACCCCAAAAAATTGGGTTATATATTAAAAAAATGTCATGAAATACGATAATCGAAATTAGAAAAGTAGCTATGATAATAGAAAAAATAAGTTTTCTAAATAAATTTAACGGATTCATAATTTCTTTTAAAAATGCAATTCCAATTATTATCGTGGTTATCAACGAAATACTCGAATATGCCTTTAAATCTAATGAAAACCAATTTTTAAATACAAAACATATAACCAGATTTATACATATAACAATTGCGGTGGGTAGGGCCTTTTTTATTACTTCGTGAAAGAAAGGTAAACTTACTTTTTTGATATTAACTTCAAAAGCTAAAAGAGAAGATGGTATTCCTATTGTTAATGCACCTATGAGACTCATTTGAATTGGCATAAATGGGTATGGAAATGCAAAAATCAAAATAAGCAAAGATAAAATTATTGAATATATGGTTTTTACTAAAAAAAGGCTCGAAGTTGTTTTGATATTATTTATTGCTCTTCTTCCCTCCGAAATAGCAAACGGAATAGATGAAAAATTCGAATTTATAAGTATAAGATGAGCTATCTCTTTTGCCGCGGAACTTCCGTGCGCCATGGTAATCGAACAATCGGCCTCTTTTAAAGCTAAAATATCGTTGACACCGTCACCAATCATTGCCACTTTAAAACCTTTTATTTTTAAAGCCTTGATTATTTCTCTTTTTTTTTCCGGTGTTGTTCTGCAGAAAATATCATATTTCGTTACAGAATTTAAAATTTCAGAAAAGCCATTTATCTCACTGACATCAATCGAATTAATGTCATTTTCTTTTATTTTTATCGTTTTAGAAATTTTACTTACAGATTCTAAACTATCTCCGGAAATTATTTTTATTTTAATACTATTTGTTTTAAAAAAATCTAAAACTTCTTGAATGTTTTTCCTTATTTTATCACGCAACAAAACAAAACCCAAAAGCGAAGTGTCGTTCGGTATATTCTTTTTATTTATTTTATTTCTTGAAAACCCAACTGCCAAAACCCTGTAATTTTCATAATTTTTTAATGCTTTTTTAATTTCATTAAAATTACTTGACACAATATTTTTAAAAATAAATTCAAGAGAACCCAGCACAAAGCTTCCCTTGTTTTCAAGATAAATTGCAGAAAATTTTTTTTCTGAACAAAAATTTATATATTCATCAGGCTTTTTTTTAAATTCTCTTCTGTAAAAAATTTTTTTAATAGAACTGAAAGTTTCGCTATTATCATCCAAGGATGAAGACAAATATCTTAATGCTTCCGTTAACTTGCTGTTTTTATTTGAAAAACTTGAATGAATTTTTGTAAAAGAATTTTTTTTTAATAAATCTTCTTGGGTGATTATGCCAACGGTTTCAAACTTTCCTTCCGTTATGGTACCTGTTTTGTCCAAACATACCATGTTAACACCGGCAAGAATTTCGATGGAATAAATATCTTTGGACAATATTTTTTTCTTCATAAGTTTTAAAGCTCCCAATGCCAGTACAGAACTTGTAAGAAGTGCTAACCCTTCCGGTATCATCCCGATAACCGCTGCACACGTATTTAATGCCGCAGGAGAATAATTAAACGAATTTATTCTTAATTGATTCAAAAAAATAGGAATCCCGACAGAAATAACAATTATGGATATTATTCTTATTATCTTTTTTATAAAAAGCATAATTTCTGAATTTGCAATTTCTATATTTTTAAGTTTTTTCGCAATTCCAGAAGAAAATGTATTTTCTCCAACTTTTAGAGCACGAGCTTTGACATAGCCACCGACAACATAACTCCCGGAAAAAAGCATATCTCCTTCTTTTTTGCTTATTAAATCCGATTCTCCCGTTAAAAAAGATTCATTAACTTCACATTCTCCCAAAATTATTTCACAGTCGGCGACTATTTGAACTCCGCGTTCATAGATTATTATATCGCCCATTACGACTTGATTAATATCAATAAAAAGCTCTCTTGATTCTCTTACGACTTTTATTCTATCGGCTGCCATCAGTTTAAGTTTTTCCGTGGCTCTTCTTGCTCTAAATTCCTGCATCAAACTTATTGTCGAATTGCACAATACCACAATCATAAACATAAGATTTCTGAAAGAAGCCGTAAATAAAATCAAAATTGCGAGAATTAAATTTATAAAATTAAAAAGAGTAAAAAAATTCGACTTAAATATTTCAAACAAAGATTTAGGCTTAGGGGAAGTATCTTTATTCAGAAAACCCTTAGCAATCATTCGCTCGACTTCTCTATTGCTAAGACCCACCGAACAATCCTTAACTATTAAATCTTTTTTAAATAATTTCTCCAAAAAATAACATTCCTCGAATTCATTTATTTTCAAACAACAATTGCAAGTTTTTATGTTTAGTTTTCATTTTTATTCGTTTTAATTTATCGATTGTTTTTTACATAAGTACACACGATATGATTAACAATTACGTATCTTTTTAGCACATGTTTTTTATTTTGTCAAAATTTGCGCAAAATCAAACAATAGTAATTCTAAAAAATATTTTTTGTGTTATAATGGCTTGGTTAGGGGTGAAAGTTATTCGAAAAGAAAAAGATGTATATATAAAAAAAGCAATGGAGTTAGCCAATGAAATTAAAAGCGGTTCGGATTATAAGAATTACGTCAAAATGAAAGAAAAGTATGAAAGCGACGAGCGAATGAAAAAGCTTAACGAGAATTTCGAAATAGAAAAAGATAAATTGAACGAGGAAATGTCGAGCGATAAACCGGATTCTTTAAAGATAAAAACAATAAGCGAAAATCTGCGTGCAATATACCTAGAAATTAATACCAATAAAACAAAAATAAAATATGAAAAAACAAAGGAAAAATACGGTAGTTTAATAGGTGAAATTTGTAACATAATATCGGGAGAGGTTGGTGTTTTTTCGTCCGCCGGGTGTCTGATGTCATGTTCTGATTGCTCTGGATGTACTGATTTCGTTTAGATATGCACTATTAGCTCAGTTGGTAGAGCACCTGACTCTTAATCAGGGTGTCCAGGGTTCGAGTCCCTGATAGTGTACCATCCTCCGGTTGGGATTTTTATGGCAAGAATCTAAGAAGGAAATTCATCAAAAAATATCGCCGGGCCTTATTTTATCTGCCAACTCCAAAGGGGCAGGGAATGTTACCGTGGTGAGGCCTTCTGGATTATTTTCGTCATTTTCGATCTCTAATTGAATTTGAAGTCCCTCAATTAAACAAAAATTTGGGTCTTTACTCAACAAGCTGATAACATGTGACTCGATGCTTTTTAGATCAATAATTTCAATACCTTTCTTATTAAAATATTCTTTCAAAACTTCAAAATTTTTGTTTTCGTTATAATTAACAATACTAACAACAAATTTAGAATACTCACTAAGTCTTTCTAATTCATCGGATTTAACATCTATTTTTTTTAGATATCTACAAGAATATAACTTTAAAATGTAACACAAAAAATCATTCTTTATCCTAAAAATGTAACACAAAAGATCATTCTTCATCCTAAAATAATTAGACCAATCGTCGTTTTCGATTGTTTCGTTTGTTTTATTACCTATCTTAAAAATAGGATGCCTCTGACCGCAAATTTTAACAGTACCTCCTAAAAAAACTGCAGCAACACCAAAAAAAAATGCAGCACCACCAAGTAAAGCCGCGAAAACAAAAGAGATGACACCGATACCGATCTTTGCTAAATTTGCTAAAATTGAAAGAGGATTCATGAGAGATTTGATAAATTTATTTTTCACAATTTTACCTCCAAAAGTGCTGATAAAATAGATTATAGCATACGAGTTATAGCATTTTGAATTTGGTTGTCAATATGATGATAAAAATAATTTTAAAATAATATTTATAAATTTTTAGAAGTCGTCTTCATAGAATCAAAATCTTCAAAAAAGAGTGTAAAGATAAGAAATAGTACACATTGTTTCGGAATTAGAAATAGTGATTTCGTGATCTTTAGAACAGGTCTTCATAATTTCCAAAATATGTATTTTCGGCTATTTTTTTAAAATTTCGTAAAAATCCTTTAAATACGCAAGTATTAATTCGAATTTTTCCTTCATTATTACGAAAAAATTTTTCGAAAATATATAATTTAAAGTTATAAAAACGGGTTCTAATATGTATATTTCTTTTCTTTATCTTATTGTTTTTTAATTTTTTATTTAAAAAATAATCACGCCTGGTATTTGCGTTAGTGCGACGGAATGACCCTTGATTAAAAGCATAAAAGAATGAATCGGAATGTAGACCATATTGTTAAAAAACAAAAGCGGAGAATCTAAGATTGTTATTTTATCGTTGAGGTAAACTTCTTTTTTGCCAAGCTCGAATTCTATTGTATCATTTTCTGCTTTTAAAATTATCACTCCGTTATTAGACATATATTCAATTTCGCATTTTTTCTTGCTTATATTTAGACCATCGTATATCGAAACATATACCGTTCCGTCATAAGAAATCGAAGGATCTTTTAAAGAAATTTCGTTTAACAAAACGACATTGCCCACCGGACATCCTTGCGTTTTTCGGCCCCAGGCGGCAAATTTTTCTGTTTCTTCAGTTGATTTGTTGTAAAAATCATCGCTATATTTTGTTTTTTCTCGGTTGCGCAAATTTTCGAATAAAATTTCGATTGAATTTTTGTTTTCTTCTGCCGAAGATTCGTTTTTAATTAATCCTTCATTGTTTAAAAATTGTCTAAAAATTATGTCGGAAACACAACTTAGAATTGTTTTATCCAAATCTAAATTTATTAAATAACCATAATCTAACGAAAAATATTTATAAAAATCCTCTAAACTTTTTTCTGGTAATGAGTCAAAAAGATCCCGCGCGTCCTTCGAAAGTAAATCATAAAAACCAAAATCTTTTTTATTCGTATCTGGTCCATTAGATAAACAACAGCTCATAAAAGAAATAGAAAATACAAAATAAAATAATAAAATTATTATTTTTTTAATCCTAATCACTTAATTCTCCACCGAGTTCTTTATTTCTATCATATTCTTTTATTGCCGAATATATTTCCGAAAAGTTAGATGTTCTGTTTATTATTTTTTTAAATATGCTATTATTCTCATCGAAATACCTTAGAAGTTTGTCTGGAGTTTTTATGAATTCACGTCTTAGAAGTTCATTTTCCTCTGGACGAGGATTTTCTTCTATTATTTTATCGTAATTTTCTTTTATTTTATCGTAATTTTCTTTTAACTTTTTGTAATCTTCTTTTTCTTCATCTGACATATTTTTGAAAAAATTACTTATAGTAGTAAGATGTCCTTCAAAAAAAGTTATAAGCATTTTTTTATTTTTTAACAAATCTTCTTCTGTTAACGAATCTTCTTTGAATAAAATAGGATAAAATTCTTCATGTTTAAGTACAATTTTTCTCAGTGATTCGTAAAGTTCTTCGTCATTGCTCGTATTTTCTTTCTTTTTGTTTTCATATTTTTTTCTAACTGCTGTTTCTGCTATAAAAATAAAAATGGCTCTCTGGATTTTGAATGTATCAAATAACTCATATGCCATCTTCCTGTCGGTGTTATTTTTGTACTTTGAAAATATAGAAATCAAATCTTCAGTAGTATTACTTTTATTAACCGTTGCGTAAATATTTTCAAATTTTGGTTGTTGAGTCATAGAATTGAATAATTCTTTGAATTTTTCATTATTGTCTTTTCCTGCATACAAAAATACATCAAGTGTAGTTATTGTTTCTTTTTCATTATCACATTTCTCGCCTTTGTTATACTTTTCGCATATATATTTTTCGGCATTGATTAATCTATGCAAAATATCATCGGACAAATTCCATCTCCATAATGTTCTGCTTTTTAAAATTTTAATTATTTTGTTTTTGTATTTTTCGGTGTTGAATTTTTCAATATTTTTTGCAAAATCTTTTATTTTATTGCTATTCTCTTGTAGTTCTTTTTCTTGTTTTTGTTTTTCCTCATCGTCATTCAATTGGGTTAATTTTGTTTCTATTTCTTCTCTTTCTTCTTTTATTTTTTCTAAATTTTCTTGACGAAATTTTTCCTCAAAATTTTTAACCAAAAATTGTATTCCAAACAAACCACTGTTTTCAGCAGAAAAATCTTGCTGTTTTCCCAATGAATATACCAATTCCGAGGCGGTAAATAAATAAAGCATGCACAAAGCTCTTTTTTTATCACGCAAAGCAAAAAGACTTTCTATACTGTATTGTTTGTCTTCGTTTTTGTTTTCTTTTTCCTCGAGTTTGTTATCATCGAAATAATCATCATATTCATCATCATCTTTTTCTTTCAGCAAACTTTCTTCTTGCTGTTCGAGTTCTGTTTGCGCGGCTTTTATTATTCTAACAAAAATATCCTTTCTGGAATCATTGGTGCTTGTATCATTTAAATCATCAGCGAAATTTTCTTCATCGTCATCGTCTTTTTCTTCCACATCATTTTTATTTTCGTTAAAATTTAAAATTTTTAAATATTCAAAAAATATATATATTAAATTTCTTAAATAATTTATTTTGTCGTAGGTTACAAATTTTTTTACATTTTCGTAAATATCGGCTATATGTTTATTTTCTTTATCATCTTCCAATCTTTTTTCCCAAATTTTTAAATTTTCTTCTCCTTCTTCAATTTTTTTTAATTTTTTAAAAATTTTTTTAAAATCCGAATCATTATCATTTATTTCTTCAGAAAATTTTTGTACTATTTTTTCCGTGTTATATATTTCAAACGATTCTTCGTTTTCTTCTATTTCAATATCTTTAAAAACACTATTTATTTTTTCTGATTTTTGTTTGATTATTTCTCCGTATTCTTCCCATCTGCTTTGAAGATCGGATGATTCTTCGAAATCCGAATCTTTATTTGTGTTTTTTTTAGCATCAAAAGAATTTGATTTGTTTTCGTTGAGCATTTTCTCTAATTCTTTATGGGAATTTAAGAATTTTTTCTTTTCTTGATTTTCTTCAAAAATCCTGATGTGTATATCCTCGAAATATTTTTTTGCGCTTGCAAACATTTTTTTGTTTTCTGATTGCTTAACTTTTTCGTTAAAATGCGATAATCCTTCTTTTTCGTCTTCATTTCCACCAATTTCACTGTCTATTTTTTTCATGATTTTATCTCTAAAACCAATAACTTTTGCCTTTTTACTGTTATCGTTTCCCGTGCAAAATCTTGGATTTTTTAATCTGAGCTCAGCATTTTCCCAATTTTTATTCATGTTTTTTAAAAATTTAAGAGAATTTCTGAAAAAATCATCCCTAAAAGGTACATTTTTAAAAATACTTTTTACTTGCCCATATGTTTTTTGGAAAGATGATAAGTTGCTTTCTGATACCAGAGAAGTATTTGTATCTATTTTTTCAAATTCTGTCACACTTCACCTACTAGTCATTTCTTATTTTTCTTAAAATATTAGGAACAATTACAGATGCAGCTTCCTCTGTTGCTCTGGCGGCAGCAACTTGAACTTTGTTTAATTTGGAATAACTTTGAATTTCTGACCAACATTTAGATCCAAGAGAAAACGGATCGGCTTCTTGTTTTTTTCCTTTACTGTCATTTCCTAAATCTTGTCGTAATAAAGTTAATTTTATGCTCGATTTCAGAGGCTCTCCATACGGAGAAAAACAATTATAATCGCATTCTAACTCTGTTATTAAACCTAAAAACATAAAATCGCCCCAATCAAATATCGCGAAACAACCTTTTTCATAATAATCGTAAAGTTTTTCGATAATAACGACGTTTTTATTAGTAAGGGTAACAGCTTCTACACCCAAACTTTGGCCAGTTAAAGGGTTTGAGATCGACGAGACAACACTATTTGATATCATGGATCCCATGGTAATTGCTTTGTATTCGTCGTATAGGTCGAAAATTAGATTTATTTCAACAGAATCATTATCTTTTGATTTTCTGGTCAAAAGCTCGTATTTTTTGTAGCCATTTATGCCTTTACAAATATTTCCGTGCCAATCAACGTCATCTAACTTGCCGGTGAACGCATTTGGCCCTCCCATAGCAGACATAGTTCTCCTGACGGCCGAGGGATTAATTTGAACTGGCAAACTCTCCTTATATTCCCATTTATAATCAAAACCTTTGCTGAAAATATCTGATGATGTAACTTCTTCTGCTTTTAAGATGTGAAGCACCGCTTTAACCACACAGCTGAAATCATACATTGTGCTTGTACGATATTTAGTGGTACCTATCCCGGCCGGAAGAACAAAATCCAATAAAGACATATTACAATCACCCAAACGGTATTATTCCCCGGCGGTATTAAATATATATATTCATAAAAGATAGTGTCACTCGTAAATGTAAATTAATATAATTAAAAATATATCCAAATTTTAAATAAAATATAGGGAGTTAATTTGTTATGGAATACAATGGTATCGACGTTTCTGGTTTCCAAGGATACATAGATTGGGGAAGAGTAAATAATAGCGGTATAAGATTTGCTATCATCAGGGCTACATATGGACAAAATGGGGTCGATAACAGATTTAAAGAAAATATGAACAACATAGGAAAAACCAATATTTCAGCCGGTGTTTATCACTATTGTTATGCCACATCTGAAAATGAATCATTCAAAGAAGCACAACATTTTATTAAAACGATTTTTCCCTATAAAGTTAAATATCCGGCGGCTCTGGTTATAGAAGAACGCAGTATAGCAAATTTAGGAAAAGAAAAGGTAACAAATATAGTAAAAATCTTTATCGAAGCGGTTAGTAAGGCTGGATATTATCCGATAGTTTATTCGGGAGAAAAATGGATAAATAATTTTATTGATTTGAATAAAATTTCAGACGTTGATCTATGGGTTGCAAAATGGGGATTTTCTCCTCCGTCTATTAAAAATTTCAGTATATGGCAAAAAGGCAATTCGGGCAGAATTCCAGGTATAGGAGACAACGTTAACATCGATATTGCTTATAAAGATTATGATTCGATTATAAAAAATACGAGTTCTGATAACATCAATCAAAATACAAATGAAGCCCCGAAAAACAAAACTGATTTCGTGGAATATATTGTGAAACCCGGAGATACGTTATGGAGCATTGCACAAAAATTCTTAGGGAGAGGTCAAGATTACAGAAAGATAATTAACAAAAACTCAATGCTCGGGAATGAAATATATGCAGGCCAAAAATTAAAAATACCCAGCAACACTAACGGAAATTGGACACTTTACAACGTACAACGCGGAGATACCTTATTAGACATAGCTGAAAAATATCTAAATTCACCGGAAAAATACTTAGAAATAAAAAAAATAAATAACTTAAAAAACAACCTAATATACGCCGGACAAATTCTGAAACTACCAAAAACAAATTAATTTATGCTGCCCATGCATCGATTTACTAAATACTTCGCTCACTCTAAATACTCCGCCAGCTCAGCAGGAATAAGAAAATAATAATTAGTTTCACGACAATGATTAATATCCCAAAGTATAACTGAAACGCAAACATGAGCCAGACGAAATTCAGGATCGTTGCGTTCCTCCAATAACTTACATGCATGTAACACAATACTTTTAATGTTGTTTTCATCAATTTTCTTATTTTTAAGATAAGTTGACAAATAATCACCATCTCTAATAATGCTTACAATAAATTTAGAATAACTACTTAAATCTCCGATTTCATTTTCGCAATCAGGCTTAACCTTTACTTCTTGCAAAGTTTCATTGCCATATTTTGTAATTTCAGGTGTAAAATCATATATTCCAAAAGGATATTCATATCCGATCCATAAATTTTTAAAACGAATTTCATCACCATCACCGCCGAGTCTTTCTCCTATGTTGTAAGTTTGATATTCTACACCTCCAATTTTGACAGTTTCAGTTTCAATACTCGAATCATCACCCATATCTTCTTCCGTATCTTCTTCTAATTCGTCAGTTCCAGAACTACATTTAGCACATTGTCGTACAACAACAATTAAAGTACCAACAACAGCGAGAGCACTCGCACCAATACCAATAGCTTTAACTAAAAAACTTTTATTCTTGCTTTTATCTTCATTTTCGTCTTCACCTTCGTCTTCGTCGTTTTCTTTAACATCATTTTTATCTTCTGATATTTCAACACCATCTTTATCTTTGCCTTCCATTATTTCAACAGTTTCCTTGCTATCCGTTTCCTTGCTATCTACAAGTTGACTATCAGGTTTAACAGCCCCAACCAAAGACTGACAACACATAACAACAGCTAAAATAGAAGAAATTATCTTATTATTTTTACTAATCTTCTTGCTATTTTTATTTTCACCTATCCCATTGCTTTCTTTTTTCATAGAGAGATCTCCCGAGAGACCTCTCTCTCTCTCTCTCTCTCTCGAATTGAGAGAATTCATGAGAGATTTAATAAACTTATTTTTCATAACCTTTCCTCCTGATTTTAAAATATGAATCAGTAAAAACACTGATAGAATAATTATAGCATTTTGAACTTTTGCTGTCAATAAGATAATAAAAATAATTTTAAAATAATATTTATAAATTTTTATCTCTAAAATTTTAAATTAAACATATTAAAGTTTATTTCTTTTTCACCCATTTCTTTGGCGCAAAGAAACGGGTGAAACCCAAAGAAACATGCGGCTCTAAGTTGTCTCCTGCGGAGACAAAGTCGCCGCTAAATAGTGTCGCATTAAAAAATCACTTTCTTTTCTAAAGAAAGTGATTTAAGAATGAGTTTTTTAAGAATGAACTTTATATAAAAACAGAAACTTAAAAATAGAAACTTAAAATTATATGTGGTTTAAAATAAAAGAAGAGATGCGAAGCATTTTAAATGCGACACTATTTAGCGGCGACTTTGTCTCCGCAGGAGACAACTTAGAGCCGCATGTTTCTTTGGGTTTCACCCGTTTCTTTGCGCCAAAGAAATGGGTGAAAAAGAAATAAACTTTAATATGTTTAATTTAAAATTTTAGAGATAAAAATTTATAAATATTATTTTAAAATTATTTTTATTATCTTATTGACAGCAAAAGTTCAAAATGCTATAATTATTCTATCAGTGTTTTTACTGATTCATATTTTAAAATCAGGAGGAAAGGTTATGAAAAATAAGTTTATTAAATCTCTCATGAATTCTCTCAATTCGAGAGAGAGAGAGAGAGAGAGAGAGAGAGAGAGGTCTCTCGGGTGTTTCTTTATGAAAAAAGAAAGCAATGGAATAGGTGAAAATAAAAATAGCAAGAAGATTAGTAAAAATAATAAGATAATTTCTTCTATTTTAGCTGTTATTATGTGTTGTCAGTCTTTTGTTGGGGCTGGACCTCCTTTGAATACAGATAATACGGTTGATATTGTTGAATCAAGTATAAGCAAAAACGAAAACAAAAACGAAAACGGTTTAAAAGGCAGTGAAGACGGTAACGAAAATTTTAACGTAAAAGAAGATGGTAGCGATAATAATAAGAAAAGTAAAAGTATACTTGAAAAAATCAAAGATAATTATTTTAAACTTGCTGTTAGTGGTTTGGGTTTGGTTGTTCTCTGTGCTGCTGGTTTTGCTTTATGGCTTCGTAAGTTGAATGATAAAAAGCTTCACAGTGAGATTGATCTGAATGTTAATCCGAGTCCGGAGGTTGATTCGGGTGAGATTGTTGTAAGCGAAGGTGATACTCTTAAAGTTGTCTTAACTGGTGATTCACAAGTTGGGAAAACTAATTTTGCCAATGTTTTATGCGGTAGATCTTTTGATGAGAATTACATATTGACTATTGGTGTGGATTATAAACTTAAAGAAAATTATCGTGTCGAAGGAAAAGAAATCGGTTTGTTGATTCATGATGCCACAGGAGCAGAAGCGTATCGTTCAATTTTAGGTACTTATTTAGGATTTGCGCAAGTTATCTGTGTTTGCTTTGATTTGAACAAAAAAGATGGGCACACTGATGAAAATAATGGAAACATTGGCGGTTATTTGACTGGTTGGGTAAATGAAGCGAGACAATATTGTCCAAAAGATGCAAAATTCATGTTCATAGGATGTAAAAGTGATTCCGGACAAGAAGCAAATGATGATGGTGAAATAGAAAATGCAATATCGATTCTAGGATTAGGCAATAGAGTTATAAAAGATTCTAGTAATAATAATAGATCATTTTTCAAAACCTCCGCCAAGAGTGGAAATGGTGTCGATAAAGTTTTAGAGGCCATTTCAAGCAACGTAACGGTAGTGTAACGTAACGGTGAAGAACAAATGCCCTTTTATATGCTTAAATAAATAACAAGTACCAAGTATTGTGTTAAGAATATTACTTCTTAGGTTATTTATCGGAATTTTATTTTAGCCATATGTCTTCGAGAAATTTTTTCGTAAAATGAAGGAAAAATTCGAATTAATACTTGCGTATTTACCTAAAATACATATTTTGGAAGCTGTAAAAACGGGTTCTAAAAACATAAGCCGCAAAGTAAAGTCTACTTAAGATTAAAAAGCAAACAAGGTCTGCCAATTGGTACATCTGCTCCCTACGGTTATAAATTAAACAAAGATACCAAAACTTGGGAACTAGATCCAGAAGCTGGTTCCGGTGTTGGGTTGCCTTTATCCAGAGAATTGTTAGATAAAAAACTTATATATCTCAAAACACGAGATTTTTTTAAATAACATCATGTCAAACTTTATAGCTATTTAACAACACCCCCGATTTTTAAAAGTCTTTCGGTGCGGATTATTAGAGATGTGCGTTTCTATGTTTTTATTTTATTTAATAGGCAAACTGCGTGGACGCAAACACCTTCTTCTTTTCCGGTAAACCCAAGATTTTCCTCGGTTGTTGCTTTGATATTTATTTGGCTCATATTAATTTTACAGGTATTGGATATATTCGTACGCATGTCAAAGATTAAATCTTTAATTCTAGGTCTCTGTAAAACTATTGTCGAGTCTATGTTTATAATTGCAAACTTGTTTTCATACAATAACTCAGTGGTTTTTTTCAACAGGACTAAACTACTTATGTTTTTTAACTTGTCGTCTGTGTCCGGGAAAAAATTTCCTAAATCTCCCAAAGATGCTGCCCCTAAAAGCGAATCTATAATTGCGTGTACTAATACGTCCGCATCCGAATGACCCAAAAGCCCTGCATAATGTTCTATATTTACACCACCCAAGATAAATTTTCGTTTTTTATCAAACTTATGTACATCGTATCCGTGACCTATTCTCAAACTTAAAAAATCCATACTTTACTAATCCTTATCCTTCGTCTAATATAGTGCTGATTATTTGTATAAATAATCGAGGAGTTTTACATTGAAAAAATTACTTACTTTTATTTTTGCATTTATTCTAACGCTTTGTTTATTTTTTATTTTTAGATATTCGAATAACCACAAAGATAATAACACAAAAATAACTTTGGTTTCTTCTTTCTATCCTCTACACATTGCTGTACTTAATTTGATAGACGGAATAGATGATATTGAATCTGTCAACATAACCAAAGATCATGTAGGATGTATACACGATGTTTCTTTGCAAGTAAATGACATGAAAAAAATAGAAAATGCAAAAGCTTTTATAATTAATGGAGCCGGATTGGAAGAATCGTTTGTTCAAGACATATCTGAAAAATTGCCTAATGTTCCAATAATAGATTCAGGTAAAAATATAGAACTTCTGAAGGTCGAGGATGAAGATGAAAATTATGATAAAGAATATGACCATCACATTTGGCTGTCCTTATCGAATCATATAAAGCAAATTGAAAATATCGCGCAAGAATTAGTTAAAATTTTACCAGAATATTCTGACAAGATATCTAAAAACAAAGATTTATATAAATTAAAATTGGAAGAATTGGGTAAAAAATATAATTCCGAAAGCATGAGAAATAAAAAAATAATTGTTAATCGTGCAATTTTTTCTTATTTTGCGAAAGAATATGGGTTAGAAATTAGTTTTATTGTAAATAATGGGCATCATTCTGAGCCAAGCGCAAAAGAAATAACCGAAATAATTGAGTTTGTTAAAAAAAATGGAATATGTTACATTTTCACAGAGGAAAAAAACAAATCTGTGGAAACCATTGCCCAAGAGACTGCCATTAAAATCATAAATTTAGATCCAATAAGGAATGGTCCGGAGCGTAAGAATGCTTATTTGGATGCAATGGAAAACAATTTAAAAATTTTAAAAGGCGCTTTTTAAACAGGAAGTAAACATCATGTATCGTTTGTATGAAAATTGTAAGTGTAGCATTCAGATTAGAGATTTGTGCGTTAAAAATAATAACAAGTTAATTTTAAAATCAATTTCTTTTTCTGTAAATCACGGGGAGATTTTTGCCCTTATAGGCAAAAACGGTTCAGGCAAAACAACTCTTCTTAAGTCTATTTTAGGCATAACAAATTACAGTGGCAAAATAATTTTTTTTAATTACAAGGGCGATAAAATATTTAATCCCAAGATAGGTTATGTGCCTCAAAAATTATCTGTTGATAAAAATATGCCAATTACTGTTTTGGATTTTTTTTGTTTGGGATTGACAAAATTTCCCGTGTGGTTTGGATGCAAAAAAAAAATAACAGAAAGAATAGAAAAAAATCTTTCACATTGTAATTCCAAGCACCTTTTAAAAAAAACCATCGGAAGTCTTTCTGGTGGTGAGCTCCAGAGAGTGCTTCTAACTTTTGCGCTTGAACCAAAACCCGATATTTTGCTTTTAGATGAACCATCGTCAGCTTTGGATGGTGAAGGGATTGATTATTTTTATTCGCTTATAAACTCACTCAAATCTGACTTTCATATGCCGATAATATTGGTTTCGCATGATTTAGACAGGGTAAAAAAGTATTCCAATAAATTTGCTCTTATAGAGAATGGAATTTTAATAAAAAATGATTTAACATCACGTTTGTGCTTTAAAGATATGAAATCATTTAGAGCTGTTCACACGAAATAAAATACGGTAAAATGTAAACAACGAAAACGACAATTAAAAAGTCAGATATTTTCTCTGAATTCTAGATGTATAAAAGTTTATCCGGACGTTTGTGGGCATTAAAAAACGAAGAACAGCTTATTGGCAAATCGACAAGAGACCAGTCATAAAATGTCAAGTGGTTTTTTGAAAAGATTTAAAAATTAATTTTTACGAGGTGGAAAAGTTTGATAAGGACGATTTTCTTTA
Source organism: Candidatus Improbicoccus pseudotrichonymphae (assembly GCA_036322855.1). Taxonomy (GTDB): domain Bacteria; phylum Bacillota; class Clostridia; order Oscillospirales; family Acutalibacteraceae; genus Improbicoccus; species Improbicoccus pseudotrichonymphae. Next base: position 235,437 of record AP027924.1, on the reverse strand, counting down.
AGTATTGTAAAAATGATATTGCAAAGCTTGCGTACAACACTCCGACAGCAGTTAAATGATGTTTACCACGCGATTTAAGTGATTGATAGTATTCACACGATAAGACGGAATCGCAAAACGCAGCATGAATAGGCAGCTAGCCAAATTGCACGGTGTAAATAAGGCGAACTACCTTTGGAAATTTTGTTTTTAGTACCTGAAAATTTACCAGATTGATTCACTTTAACATCAAGGCTGGCAAACGCAACAAGTTTGGAAGGTTCGCTAAGTCTCTGTTAATATCGCCAATTTCACTTATAATTGTAGCACCCAGAGTTTCCCAAATACCTGAAATTATAGTAATTATTTGATTTGTTTGTTTAAGCAAATTTGAAATTTGTTGTTCAAGCTCGATAATTTGGCCTTCGATAAACACAAAAGGAATCCTCTGTTCTTTACGACACACAACCTTGTTAGAGATATTCAGCGCTAAACACTATCCAGCTAATTCGTATCAAGTCGTAAAGCAGAGGCGTAACACCTTTTGTAGAAATCTAAATTTCAAAGTGAAAACCTGCGCCACTCTGCCTGTTGCCTTTATTATTTCACATGGTTTGTGGAATAACAATTTTATTATACGAGGTGATTTAAACACAAAAATTCATATGGTTTGCGGAAGTGACGCAGATTCTGTGATTTTAATGTTGTTTTGTTCAATTTGGCATTTGATTTTTGTTTGTACTATTCTGTACTATAATGTAAGTCTTCGATTTAGTTTATAATCATATAAATATATAAATTATGTGGTGGTACAAATGTCCGGTCATTCGAAGTGGAATACTATCAAGCGTAAGAAGGAAAAATTCGATGCCCAAAAGGGTAAGATTTTTACCAAAATAGGCAGGGAAATTGCCGTAGCCGTTAGAAACAAGGGGCCTGACCCTAACACCAATTTTTATTTACGCGATTGTATATCCAAAGCCAAATCACTGAATGTGCCTAATGAGAATATAGAAAGAATAATAAAAAGGGTATCCGGAGAAAATTCGTGCGAAAATTATGAATCGTTTTTTTATGAAGGTTATGGGCCCGAAGGTAGTGCTTTCATAGTGGAGGCTTTGACCGATAATCGCAACAGAACTGTGTCGAATTTAAGAAGATATTTTAGCAGAAATGGAGGAAATTTGGGCTCATCTGGGTGTGTTTCTTTTTTATTCAAAGAACAAAGTTTGATAAGTATAGAAAAGAAGAATTTGACAGAAGAGGAATTGATAGAAAATATTTTTGATATTCCAATTACCGATATCAAAGATGATGGAGGCTCTTTTCTTTTGTTAGGCGAAAAAGGCGATGGTGAAAACATCAGGTTGAAATTAAGAGAAAAAAATTATAATATTGTATCTTGCGAAAATCTTATGTTACCTATTTCTCCCGTTAAAACCCACGATGAAAATTTAATAAAAAAAATTCAAAATTTGATCGACGTTTTGGAAGACGATGACGACATTCAAACGGTGTGGCATAATTATGAATTCGATGATTGAAGTTACTGTATCTGTAATTGTTCCTGTTTATAACGAAGAGCATTACATTGTAGATTTTTTAGATTCGATGGTTAAACAAGATTTTATAAAAAAAGAAGATAAGTATAATTTCGAGGCCATTTTTATAAATAATTGTTCCGACGATAAAACCAAAGACATATTGAATTCATATAAAAAAAAATTTGAATTTATTCGGGTAGTAAATAATTCAAAAAACTCAATTCCGATGGCTTTGAATTTAGGTATAAAAAGCGCAAAAGGTAAGTATATAATTCGCATGGATGCGCATAGTATTTACAATTTTGATTATATTTCAAAATGCATACACTTTTTAGAGTTAACAAAATCGCAAAATGTGGGCGGCCCAATGATTGCTGAAGGTAAAACTAGAATTCAAAAAATAATAGCCTCCGCGTACTTTAGCAAGTTTGCACTTGGAGGAGGTAAGAATCATGACGAAAAATTCGAAGGCTATACAGATACTGTTTTTCTAGGATGTTTCGAAAAAGAATATTTGATCAAAATAGGAATGTATGATGAAAATCTTGAAGGAAGCGAAGACGATGAATTAAATTTCAGAATTAACAATAATTTTGGTAAGATTTACATAACTCCCAAAATAAAAAGTATTTATTATCCTAGAAAAACGTTAACAAAACTTTTTAAACAATATTTCAACTATGGTTTTCACAAGGTGAAGTTAATTAGAAAATATAAAAAAATCATTAGAATATCGCATTTAATTCCTGCTTTTTTCGTAATGTTTATTTTCTTGTCTGTTGTTTTATGTTTCTCAAAGATGTTTTTGTTATTGTCCGGTACTGTTTTTGCAATATATTTAGCTTTAAATCTATATTTTTCTTTAAGTAATAAAAAATTAAATAAAATTTCTGACAAAATTTTTCTTCTGTTAGTGCATTTTGTTATGCATTTTTCCTACGGAATTGGTTTCTTATTATCGTGCATAAAAAAAAATAAAAAAGAAATAAATAATTTGCTCCTTGGCAAAGAAGATTTAAGAAATCTTCAAATGAAAAATCTTGAGATGTTTAATTATTTTAAAAATTTTTGTGAGAAAAATAATTTGATTTTTTTTGTTTGCGGGGGATGTTGTATAGGAACAATAAGGCACGAAGGATTTATTCCCTGGGATGATGATATGGATGTTTTTATGTTGAGAAACGATTATGAAAAATTTAAATCACTTTGGAAAAATAATGAAAAATATTATATAAACAGCGAATTTTATTCTTTTACAAAATTTATAGATAAAAATACTACATTGATAAACAAAGAAGATATATTGAGAAAGAATATTATAGGTGTTTCGCTTGATATTTTTCCTTTAGATGGATGCCCTAAATCAAAATTAAAAAGATGCATGCAGATTTTTTGTGCCCTTATGTACTGTTTGTATTCTTCGAATATGATTCCACAAAAACATGGGTTGATTATAAAATTTTTGTGTACGGTGCTTTTAAGATTGCCTAGTGTTAAAATCAAAATAAAATTATCGTCGTTTTTTGAAAAAAAAATGTCAAAATACCCGATAGATGATTGCGAAAAAATAACTGAGCTGTGCGCCGGTCCGAGGTATATTTTTAACGAATACCCCAAAGAGATATTTGGTTCATGCGTTTTTAAGAAATTTGAAGGTCAATCAGTGCCAATCCCAATTGGTTATGATGAGTATCTGAAAACAGCGTTTGGAGATTATATGAAAATACCACCAAAGTCGAAACAAAAAACAGATCACGAGATTGTTTTTATGGATTTAAAAAAATTTTCTGCAATTAATGATTTTTGGTTGACAAAATAATTTATTTGCTATAGAATGCTTCGAGATTAGTTTTTCGTGTCAAAATAGGTTGGGCGCAAGGGTATGGTGATATGGTATAATTAGTTGATGATTAACAATGGTTGTTCTAAGCCGTAGGGGCTTGGATTGTGTGGTTATTATATTATTGGAGTGTTTAAGGTGAAAGTTACATCTTTGTTTTTCGGAGATACTGAAAGAATTACATTTAAGGAAAATTCTGAATCCATACTGGAAATTCCGGATTTGATTGCTCACCAGAAAGAATCTTATGAGTGGTTTTTGAATGAGGGTCTTGACAGGGTTTTAAAAGAGGTTTCTGGTGTCAGCGATTTTGAAAACAATTTGGTTCTTGACTACCGCGGTTTTACTTTGTCGACTGAATCGATTTTCACACCAGAGGAATGCAAAAGAAAAGATATATCTTATTGCGCTCCATTGAGAGTAAAGGTAAGGCTTTGGAATAACCTAAAAAACGAAGTCAAAGATTCCGAGATTTTTATAGGTGACTTGCCTTTAATGACGGAAAATAAAACCTTTATAATAAACGGAATAGAAAGGGTAATAATCGCCCAACTTGTCAGATCTCCGGGATGTTATTTTAAAAAAGTTTATGATAAAAATAACGGCCAACCGTTATATATGGCGAATGTGATACCAGGTCGTGGCGCATGGATCGAGTACGAAAGTGATTCTATGGGTGTGTTTTATGTAAGAATTGATAAAAATAGAAAAATTCCTCTGACTTGCTTCATAAGAGTTTTAGGGTTAAGCACCGATGAAGAAATAATAGATTATTTCGGTGAAAATGAATTCATAAGAAATACTTTCGAAAAAGATATAAGTAAAAATACTGAAGAGGCTTTGTTTGAATTTTACAGGAAAATACGTTCAGGGGATCCTCCTTCCATAGATAATATACAAAGTTTTGTTAACGGTATGTTTTTCGATCAAAGAAGATATGACACCTCGGATGTAGGTAGATACAAACTCAATAAAAAATTATCTCTTAGACATAGAATTAAAAATAGAATAGTATCCAGAGAGATAGTGAGTTCGTTGACCGGTGAGATTTTGGCCGATGTCGGTGATTTGATAACCGATGAAAAGGCGTTGGAAATTGAAAAAAATGGAGTTTCGGAGGTATTTGTAAAAGTTCAAGATGGTGAATACAGAGTCATCTCCAGCGGTTTTGTGGATATAAATGATTTTGTATCTTTTGATGCTAAAAAAGAATGCGGAATAGATGAGTTTGTAAAACATAACGTTCTCGTTGAAATTATTAGAAAGTATTCATCAGATGAGGATAAATTAAAGAAAGAAATTAAAGATTCGAAGTTTTCTTTGTGCCCGCGCCACATAACTGTCGATGATATTTTTGCTTCAATAAACTATTTGTTGGGATTACATCATGGTATAGGTAATTTTGATGATATAGATCATTTGGGAAATAGACGGATCAGGTTAATTGGAGAACTTTTACAGGCGCAAGTAAGATCTGGTTTCGCCAAATTGGAAAGAGTGATAAGAGAAAGGATGACGATGCAATCTCAGGATTTAGATACCATAACTCCACACTCTCTTATTAATATCAGACCTATCATATCGGCCATTAAAGATTTTTTTAATTCTTCTCCGCTTTCGCAGTTTATGGATCAAGTGAATCCGCTTTCGAGTATTGCCCACAGGAGAAGATTATCTGCTATCGGCCCTGGGGGATTATCAAAAGATAGAGCCGGATTTGAGGTTCGGGATGTGCACTATACACACTATGGTCGCATTTGCCCCATTGAAACTCCCGAAGGAATCAACATAGGTTTAATTTCTTATCTTGCCGTTTATGCACGTGTTAACAAGTACGGTTTCATAGAAGCTCCTTATAGAATCGTTGATAAAAAAACCAATTCTGTAACCGATGAGATTATATATTTGAGTGCCGACGAAGAAGACGAATATACAATAGCTCAAGCAAATGAGCCGTTGGATGAACACGGAAGATTTATAAATTCAAAAATCAACTGCAGACGCCGTGATGATTTCGTAGAGGTGACTAAAGAACAAGTTGATTTAATGGATGTTTCGCCAAAAATGGCGGTGTCTGTTTCTACTGCCATGATACCATTTTTAGAAAACGATGATGCTATAAGAACTCTTATGGGAGCTAATATGCAAAAACAAGCTGTGCCGCTGATTTATTCAAAAGCACCGAGTGTTGCTACCGGTATTGAATATAAAGCGGGTACAGATTCCGGAGCATGTGTTATAGCTCCAGAAAATGGTGTGGTTTTGAAGGTTGATGCAAAAAAAATAGAAGTAGAATTTGATTCCGATACCAAAAAAACTTATGAATTAATTAAATATGGCAGAACAAATCAAAGTACATGTTTTAATCAAAAAGCAATTGTAGAAAAAGGCCAAAGATTTTCAAAAGGTCAGGTTTTGATTGATGGTCCAGCAATGGAAAACGGAGAAATAAGTTTGGGTAGGGATGTTATTGTTGGATTTATGCCATGGGAAGGTTTTAATTACGAAGATGCGGTCTTAATAAGTGAAGAGATGGTAAAGAAAGATATATTTACCTCTATACACATAGAAGAATATGTATTGGAAGCTCGTGGTACCAAACTAGGCCCTGAAGAAATTACCAGGGATATTCCGAATGTGAACGAAGATAGTTTAAAAGACTTAGATGAAAACGGCGTGGTAAGGATAGGTGCGCAGGTTACATCCGGGGATATTTTAGTTGGTAAAATTACCCCGAAAGGCGAAACCGAATTGACAAGCGAGGAAAGATTGTTAAGAGCAATTTTCGGAGAAAAATCCAGAGAGGTAAGGGATACATCTTTGCGTGTTCCTCATGGAGAAGGCGGTATTGTTATAAGTATAAAAGTTATGGAAAAAGATCAAAATCGTGAAGAAATGCCTACAGGGATAGACAAAATTGTTAAATGTTGTGTTGCTAACAAGAGGAAAATTAACGTAGGTGATAAAGTGGCCGGAAGACATGGAAACAAAGGCGTTGTTTCCAGGATTTTACCGGTGGAAGATATGCCATATTTGCCCGATGGAACACCTCTTGATATAGTTTTGAACCCCTTGGGGGTCCCGGCGAGAATGAATATAGGGCAAATTTTAGAGAGTCATCTAGGTTTGGCAGCTAAAAGCTTAAATTGGAAGGTTGTTTCGCCCGTTTTTGAAAACATAAAGGAAGAAAAGATTTTTGAATGTTTAGAATCGGCCGGATATCCCGAAGATGGAAAGATTTATCTGCGAGACGGAAGAACGGGGGAATTTTTTGATAACCCCGTTATGGTCGGTGTTATGTATTATCTAAAATTGCACCACTTGGTTGATGATAAAATCCATGCTCGTTCCACCGGCCCGTATTCATTAGTTACACAACAACCTTTGGGTGGTAAGTCACGTTTCGGCGGACAAAGGTTGGGGGAAATGGAAGTTTGGGCTCTAGAAGCATATGGCGCCGCGCACACTTTACAGGAAATGTTAACTATAAAATCTGACGATATTACAGGTAGAGTTAACACTTATGAGGCGATAGTAAAAGGTCAAAATATACCTCGCCCCGGAGTGCCTGAATCATTTAAAGTATTGATAAAAGAACTTCAGTCTTTGGGTCTGGATATAAGCGTTTTAGATAAAAATAATAAAGTTATAGATTTTATTTCGGAATCCGAGGAAGAATCTGCCAAATTGGGTCTCGGGCAACAGAATGATGGCGTAAGCAAAGATGTTGACAAAATTTTTAAGAAGAACGAAGAAATGAGCAATTCTTATGTTGAAAAAATGTGGTAATTTAAACGTTCGAATTTAAGAAATAAGTTGCAAATTTCAAATTTTAAGTTAGAAAAAATTTACGGAATCTTGAATATGAAAAATTTAGGAGTAAATATGGTATTTGATATTTTTTGTTCCATGAAAGTAAAGTTAGCCTCCCCTGATAAGATAAGGACGTGGTCGCGCGGAGAAGTAAAAAAACCAGAAACTATAAATTATAGAAGCCTTAAACCTGAACCTGACGGTTTGTTTTGTGAGAAAATTTTTGGCCCACGAAGAGATTGGGAATGCCATTGTGGTAAGTATAAGCGTATCAGATACAAAGGAAAGATTTGCGAACGTTGTGGGGTTGAAGTAACCAGATCTAAATATAGACGTGAAAGATTGGGCCATATAGAACTGGCTGCCCCGGTTTCTCATATATGGTATTTCAAAGGAACGCCGTCAAAAATGGCGTTATTGTTGGATATTACTCCTAAAAATTTAGAAAAAGTCCTTTATTTTGTCTCATATATAGTTGTTAATCCGAAAGATGTTGGCGAAGTATTTAAATACCAAATTCTTAGTGAAAAAGAATATAGAGATTTAAGGGAAAAATATGAGGATGATTTCGACGCCGGAATTGGTGCCGAAACTATAAAAAAGCTTCTTTCAGAGTTAGATTTAGACAAATTGTCAGAGCAATTAAAAAATGAATTGTTGAATTCCGACTTTTTGGGCCCAAAGCGGTTAAAAATATTAAAGAGATTGGAAGTTGTAGAAGCTTTTCGAAAATCCGGGAATAAACCCGAATGGATGATTCTCGATTGTATTCCTGTTATACCTCCGGATTTACGACCAATGGTTCAGTTAGACGGCGGAAGGTTTGCTACTTCAGATTTAAATGACTTGTATAGAAGGGTCATAAATAGAAATAATCGACTGTATCGTTTGTTATCATTGGGTGCTCCCGATATAATCGTGAAGAACGAAAAAAGAATGCTGCAGGAGGCCGTTGACAATCTGGTAGACAATGGTCGAAGAGGAAGTGGAGTAACAACTGCGAACAACAGACCTCTTAAATCATTGTCAGATATGTTGAAAGGTAAACAGGGACGTTTCAGACAAAATTTGCTGGGAAAAAGGGTAGATTACTCGGGGCGTTCTGTTATTGTCGTTGGACCCGAATTAAAAATTTATCAGTGCGGAATTCCGAAAGAAATGGCTCTGGAATTATTCAAGCCTTTTATTATGAAAAGACTTGTAGAAACAGGTAAGACAAGTAACATAAAATCTGCAAGAAAGGCTGTGGAAAGAGCCAGTGAATTTGTTTGGGATGCATTGGAAACAGTTATAAAAGATAGGTTGGTTTTGTTAAACAGAGCTCCCACGCTTCATAGGCTAAATATTCAAGCTTTTGAACCTATTTTGGTGGAGGGTCGTGCAATAAAATTACACCCGCTGGTTTGTGGTGCTTTTAACGCGGATTTTGACGGTGACCAAATGGCGGTGCACTTGCCGTTATCGGTGGAATCTCAGGCAGAATCACGGTTTTTAATGTTGTCTTCGGAAAATCTTCTAAAACCTTCAGACGGAAAACCCATAACTGTTCCGACAAAAGATATGGTTTTGGGTGTTTATTATTTAACATTAAAAATAGAGGGACTAAAGGGTGAAAATAAAGTCTTTAAGGATTTTCACGAAGTTTTGTTGGCATATGATAATGATATTTTATCCTTACACAGCATAGTAAAAGTAAGAAGAAAAATTGAAACATCGGATGGTAATTGTTCTTTTAAAATCATTGAGACAACTCCCGGTAGAATAATATTTAATGAGCTCATACCTCAAGATCTTGGTTTTGTAGATCGCACAATAGAAGAAAATAAATATGATCTTGAAATAGATTTTGTTGTAGACAAAAAAAAGATGGATTTAATTTTCGATAGATGCATAAAATCTCATGGAATTCAGAAAACCTCTAAAATTCTTGATGACGTAAAAGATATTGGATTTAAATATTCTACGCAAGGTGCCATTACCGTGTCTGTAAAAGATGCGGTTATACCTGATATAAAAAGAGAAATTTTAGAGGGTGCCGAAAGAGAAATTGACGTTGTCAATAATTATTTTAAAGAAGGCTTGATTTCATTCGAAGAAAAAAGAACACAAGCCATAAATATTTGGTTTAAAGCAACAGATGATTTAACTGCGAAACTTAAAGATTATTTTTCTGAAACAAATCCCATACACATGATGATAGATTCCGGAGCTAGAGGGTCTATGAGCCAAATAAAACAACTTTCCGGAATGCGTGGTCTTATTGCAACACCCTCTGGAAAGACGATCGATGTTCCAATACGTTCTAACTACCGGGAAGGGCTTAACGTTCTTGAATACTTTATTTCGTCTCGTGGTGCTAGAAAAGGTTCTTCAGACACCTCGTTAAGAACGGGAGATGCAGGTTATTTAACAAGACGTTTAATAGACGTTTCACATGATGTAACGGTAACGGATATTGACTGCAAAACAGAAAAAGGATTTAAGGTGTTTGCAATAACCGATGGTGTAGAAGTTATCGAAACATTTCGTGAGCGCCTTATAGGGAGATATTTATTCAAAAATCTAGAGAATAAAGACGGTAACTTATTGATTTCAAAAGATAAGTTGATTGATGATGAAGACATTAAAATTATCGAAAACGAAGGAATTAAAGAAGTAGAAATTCGTTCAATTTTGACGTGTGGAATGAGACACGGAGTGTGTCAGAAGTGTTATGGCTTAAACTTGGCCACCGGTATATTGCCGGCCATAGGAGAGCCTGTAGGAATTATATCGGCTCAATCCATTGGCGAACCAGGTACTCAACTTACCATGAAAACATTCCATACAGGAGGTATAGCTTCGGATGATATTACTCAGGGATTACCAAGAGTTGAAGAGCTTTTTGAAGCCAGAAAACCTAAGAAACTTGGAATTTTAAATGAGAAAAAGGGAAGGATTCGGTTTGATGAGACCAGGAAACTGAGAAGCATAATTGTAGAAAATGACGAAAATGAGGAAGAAGGCGTTTATGTTGTACCTTTTGGATCTTTAATTTTAGTCGAAGAAGGGCAGAAAGTTGAACCAGGTGAAGTCTTGACCGAGGGATCTATCAATCCTCATGACATATTGGCCATAAAGGGTACGGAAGCAGTTCAAACTTATTTAATAAAAGAGGTTCAACGTGTATATAGGTTACACGGAGTTGATATAAACGATAAACATATTGAAATCATTGTTAAACAGATGATGAAAAAGATCAGGATAGAAGATCCCGGTGATACGAATTTGGTATCGGGTTCGGTTGTGGATGTTTGTGATTTTAATGATCAAAATGTCATCATCGAAGAAAAAAATAAAAAGGGCGAAAATTTAAGTAAAGCCGTTGGGAAGTTTATTCTTTTGGGTGTAACCAAAGCATCACTTTCTTCGGATTCGTTTTTGTCATCGGCTTCATTCCAAGAAACAACAAAAGTACTCACAGATTCTGCCATAAAAGGTAAAACAGACTACTTGGTTGGATTGAAAGAAAATATTATCGTAGGAAAATTAATTCCGGCTGGTACAGGACTCGATTTTTATAGAAGTCTGATGATCAGCAAAGAAGAAAGTTACGAGAATATGTTACAATCTATGATTTGAACATTTAGTTTTAGTAAATAATTATAGGTGGATGTTATTGTGATTGATTTGAATTTTATAAAAAATAATCCGGCAGAGGCTCAGAATTTATTTAAAAAAAGAAAATGCAATGTAAATGTGGAAGAATTTCTCGGCATTAATTCTGAGCTGAATTCTAAAAAAATGGAATTTGATTCATTAAGAGCCGAGCAAAAACGTACCGGTAACCGTGAAAGAGCTTTGGAATTAAAAAATAAAATAGTTAAGTTAAAAGAAGAGGTAGACGTTTTAGAAGACAAACGCAATAAAATTTGGCTCTCTTTGCCTAATGTTTTGGCCGCAGATACACCGGAAGGCGCAAGTGATGCTGATAATCAAGAAATAAAAAGATGTGGAAATATAAGAAAGTTTGATTTCAAACCGGAATCTCATGAGATAATCGGGGAACGCCTTGGGATATTTGATTTAGCGCGCGGGGCAAAGGTATCTGGCAATGGTTTTTATTATTTAGTTGGTTTGGGAGCAGATTTAGCATTTGCCGTGTATGGTTTGGCAAGGGATTTATTAAGAAGTAAAGGATTTGAATTTTTGATTCCTCCTGTTTTGGCTTCTCATCGTACTTTTATGGGCACTGGGTATTTCCCGTTTGAACCTGAGCAAAATTACAAAATCGAAAACGAAAATCTGTATCCAATAGGCACTTCCGAGCAGACTATATTGGCTTTTCATGATAATGAAATTTTAGACGAAAAAAAACTTCCATTATTATACTCGGCAGTTACGCCGTGTTTTCGCACCGAATCAGGTTCCTATGGTAAGCATTCAAAGGGGGGCTTCAGAGTGCATCAGTTTCATAAAATGGAACAAATAATTTTTTGCCATCCCGAAGAATCTGAAAAATGGCACAAAAAGTGCCTTGAAAATATAGAGGAATTAATGCAAATGTTGGAAATACCTTACAGAATTGTTAGGGTTTGCATTGGCGACATGGGCGCTCCAGGTTACAAAAAGTATGATGTAGAAGGATGGTTTCCATCTTTTGAGTCATATAGGGAGACACATTCTAATACAAATTTAACAGATTTTCAAACAAGAAGGTTAAATATAAGAATAAATTCGAACGGGAAAAAATTTTTTCCGCATACGGTTTCGTCTACAGAAATAACAGATCGTGCGATTTTCGCCATACTTGAAAATAACCAACAAGAAGATGGCAGTGTAATAATACCTAAAAAATTGCAAAAATATATTTTTGATGCTAAAATCATCAGGAAGCGAGTGTAGGTGGTGCTATTTATGGACAAGAAAGATAGTTTTGTAAATTTTTTGAGGATTTTAGTTGAAAATGAAAAAGTATCCAAGGAATTTGCTAATAAAAAGACAGTTGAGGATACTTATGAATTTTCCAGAAAGTATTTGACAAATATGGAATTTGATGAATACAAAGAAAAGATTTTGTTTTTATCTGAGATTTTAAAAAACAAAAAAATTCCGGAAGAAGTTTCCGGAGGCGTTGGCTCTTACGTTGGCTCTTACATAGATACCGATTTTGTGTTGGATGTTTGCAGTGTTGTTTCAAACGGCAGTCATGTTTTAGACGGATTGGCTTCGTCCTTATCGAAATTAGTCAAGAAAGAAACTCGAGGTGATTAATATGTCAAAATGTGATTTTTGCAATAAGAAGGTTTGTTTTGGGATAAAGGTTTCGCACTCTCATAGGAGGTCTAATCGTACCTGGAAACCTAACATACGTAAGGCTAGGGTTTTAATTAATGGGATTAAGAAACGTTTTAACGTTTGTTCTGGGTGCATACGCTCCGGGAAGCTGGAAAATTAATCTTGGCATATGGGGATTTATTAAAAAAATATTTGGAACTAGATAGATCGTCTTTTCATGTGCCCGGCCATAAAGGTAATCTGAAATTTAATTTTCTAAGTAGATTGCATCGGTTAAACAAAGCTAAAAAACTGAGCGAATTTGATCTCACCGAATTGGAATCTACAGATGATTTGTATAATCCCGGTGTGTTTGTGGGAAAAATCGAAGATAGGCTATGTGGATTATATGGTTCTGGTATAAGTGTAGTCTCGACGGGGGGTAATACTCTTTGTATACAAACAATGCTCAGATTTTTTTTACCGTGCGGCGGAAAAATATTGATTGCGAGAAATATTCATAAATCTGCATTAAACGCAATGATTTTACTAAAGATATCTCCGATATGGATTAATGATTTACCATATGAACAAGTTTCTGTCGAACAAGTGAAGGACTCGCTCAAAAGGAATAAAAATATAAGTGCGGTTTTTATTACCAGCCCGGATTATTTCGGAAGAATTGCCGATATTTCAAAAATTAAAAAAATTATAGGTAATATACCCTTGATTGTTGATAATGCCCACGGTGCACATTTGAAGTTTTTGAATTCAATTGATGGTCGGCCGCCAATGCATCCAATAGATTTAGGGGCGGATGCATGCGCCGATTCGGCTCATAAAACACTGCCGGTTCTTACAGGTGGCGCCTGGTTGCATATAAGTAAAAACGTTGTAAAAAATTTAAATTTCAAATCAAAAGATATAAAATCTTTCATGAAAAATGATATGTCATTGTTTGGATCAAGCAGTCCTTCGTTTTTAACTTTGATTTCCATACAAGAATTTTTGAATTTATTTAAATTTAAAACTTATATAAATTTAAGTTTTAAAAAGAAACTAGAAAAAATAAAAAAAATAAAAGATAAAGCTTTGAAATTCGGAGTTTTGGACAAAAGTTGTTCTGATCCTATGAGGATACTTTTGGATTTTTCTAAATTCTGTTGCAATGATAAAATGATATCCGAATATTTCTTTAAAAATAAAATCGAACCTGAGTTTGTATTTGATAAAAAAGTGGTTTTGATATCATCTATTTTTAATAAAAATAAGGATTTTACAAGACTAGAAAACGCTCTTGAATATCAAAAATTAAAATCAGAATTCAAAGCTCGTTCTATTTTTAGTAAAAAAAAATGTTTCGGTCGTGCATTGTTTAAAATTCCTATCAAAAAATCTTTATTTTTGCCGTATAAAATCGTCAAAGTTGTATATTCGTTAGGCGAGGTTTCTGCACAAGTAATTTGCAATTATCCGCCGGGTGTACCATTTATTTTTCCGGGGCAGTTAATAGGTATTAAAGAATTGAAATATTTGGTTGAAAATAATTTTTCTTATATAAAAGTAATAAAATGAAAAAATGGGAAAATAATCAATTAAAAGCAATTAATCATTCTGATGGTTTTATGGTTGTTTCCGCTTCAGCAGGCTCAGGTAAGACCTCAGTTATTGTTGAAAGAATTTTTAGATTAATAAACTCAGAAAAAATCGATATAGACAAGCTGTTGATAGTTACTTTCACAGTTTCTGCTGCAGAAGAAATAAAAAACAGAATTTTGGATCGTATTCTGGAAGAACTGAATGAAAATCCTTTTAATAAAAATCTATTACGCCAAAAATTTTTATTAAATTTTGCTCAAATTGGTACAATTGACAGTTTTTGTAATCAAATATTAAAAGAAAACTTCGAAAAGTTAAATATTTCTCCTAATTTTAGAATCGCCGATGAAAAAGAAATGCTTCTAATCGAAGAAACTGCAATGAATTTAACCTTGGAAAAAATTTATTCAAAAGAAATAAAAAACAATTTGGATATAATTAACAAAAAAACAGAAATTATTGAAACAATAGAGTTTTTAATAGATGAAAAAAATGATGATAAATTAATTGAAATAATATTAAAATTATATAAATTTAACAATAATTTTATCGATGACGGGTTTTTTTTCGAAAATAACAAAAAAAATTATCAAGAAATTATTAATTTAAAAAGCGAAAATTTGGAAGATTTTTTAAATACGAACATAGGACGTTTTTTAAAAAAAATATTAAACGAAAATCTCGATGTTGTAATAGTCTTGTTGGAAATTTGTGCTAATTTATCTGCAAATGATGAAAATATAAAAAAAGCTTATTTAGAAAAATTGAATTTTGATTTAGAAAATATCAAAAAAATAAAATTTAATTTAAAAAAAGATTTTCTTTATTTTTCGTTTTCTAGATTGAATCCGGCCAAAAGTGTTAATGAACATTTAAAGCAAAAAATAATTTTTTCGCGCGGAGAAGCTAAAAAAATCTTCAACGATTTACTAGAATACTTTTCTTTTTTCGAGCAGAAAAAAGAAGATCTTAGAAAAATATCATCGATAATAGGTAATATATTTAATTTTTTTAAAATTTTCAAAGAAGAATTGAAAAAAATAAAACAAAGTAAAAATATAATTGATTTCAACGATCTGGAATGTTTTTCACTAAAAATTTTACAAAATAATGGCAAACCAAGCAAAACAGCGGCCGAGCTTTCCGAAAGATTTGAGGAGATTATTGTGGACGAATATCAGGACGTGAATCATCTACAAGACAGAATTTTTAATTTGATATCAAAAAATAAGAAAAATTTATTTATAGTAGGAGACGTCAAACAAAGTATATACAGCTTCCGTAGATCGACCCCCGAAATATTTATTAATTATTTAAACGTTTGTGAAAAAAAGATAATTTTGAGCGAAAATTTCAGAAGTAAAAATAAAATCCTACAAGAAATAAATTATATTTTTCAAAACCTAATGACGAAAAAAACATCAATGATTGATTATAAACACAATCATGAAATCTCGTCCTGCATAAACAATTACGATATTGATAATTTTTATTTCAAAATTAATATTATAGATTTAACGAATGCAGATGAAATAGAAGACAAAAATGCAGTCGAAGCTGAGTTTATATCTGAATTTATACGTAACAGTATGCGAAAAGAATTTATTTATGAAGATAACAAGAAACGCAAAATAACCTATAACGACTTTTGTATTTTGTTAAGAAATGCCAACAAAAAGATCAAATCACATTTGGATATTTTAAATAAAAATTCCATACCAGTAAAATCATATGCTCTGGATAATTTTTTCGAAAACGAAGAAATAAGAATAATTGTATCTTTGCTTAAAATAATAAACAATCCACTTGACAATATGGAAATTACTTATTTGCTCACATGCCCGCTTTTTGGTTTTTCTTTGGAAGAAATATTAAAAATACGTCAGGAACATAATGAAGACTTTATTTATTTCGAAATTAAAAAAGAATCATTTAAAAATAAAGATGAAATTGAAAAAAAATGTAAATTATTTTTAGATAAGATAGATCACTATAGAGAAAAATCGTTTGTTTTGTTTTTAGAAGAATTGATAGAATACATAATCGATGACAGTTTATTATTTGCTTTTTGTTATTCAAAACCGAACTCAAACGAAAAAATATTAAACATTGAAAAATTTTCTGTTTTAGCAAAAGAGTTTCAAGATACAACCAAATGTTTAAGCAGTTTTGTTGACTATATTCAAAACTTAAAAGATAAAAAAATAAAAATAAATTTAAACAAAGAGGATCTTAATTTAGACTATGTAAAAATTATCAGCATACATAAATCCAAAGGACTTGAGTTTCCCATATGCATTTTAGCCGGATGTTCTAATGAATTTCTAAGTGATTACGATGAGGTCATAATGGACTCGAAAATCGGAATGGGTATTAAACTAAAAAACGAAAACGGGACCGTTAAATTTCAGAACATAATAAGAAAAATTTGTGAAAAAAAATTGAACCAAGAAAAAATATCAGAAGAAATAAGACTTCTTTATGTAGCTTTAACTCGCGCAAAAGAAAACTTGACCATTATGATTACTGAAAAAGATTTAAAAAGAAAAATCGAAAACATAATAAAATATTATGTCATATATAAAGAATGTGAAAATAAATTAATCGAAGATTTCTATTTTAAAAATTGCAAAAGTTTCTCCGATTGGATTTTGTATTTAATTATAAAAAAAACCGACTCAGATAACTACGAAAATTTTATAAAAAAAGTTAGTTTAGACAAAAATATAAAAATTTTAAGCTATAAAGAAGTAAACATTTTCGAAAATAATAGCAAAAACATAGAAAAATATGAAATGCTAGAAGAAAACATAAATTTTTCTGATTATTTTTCAGAAAAAATGAAGAAACGTTTCGATTTTATTTATAAAAATTCTGAAGAAAAAATTCCATTAAAAATATCCGCATCAAAACTTGCCTCTAAAAACAATTGGCAGGATTTTGCATCAGTATTTCCTTCATTTATAAATGACAAATTTTCGCAGACAGAAATCGGTATAGCAATTCATACCTTATTGAGTATTTCGAATTTTGATATTTTGTTGAAAAATTATGATTATCATTTGAAACTTTTATTTTCTGAAAAAAAAATATCAGAAAGGCAATTTAAAATTTTGGTTCAAGAATTAAATAAACTCAGGATCAAAAAATTTTTAATTGGTGAATTGGGCCAACGTTTGATGCAAAGCAAGAAAATTTTTAGAGAATATCAATTTTCGATTCTGGAAAATTTTGATAAAAATAATAAGCCAACAATGATACAAGGAGAAATTGATTGTGTTTTTCAGGAAAATAACGAATTTATAATTATTGATTACAAAACAGATAAGATTTTTCATATTGATGAATTATTGAATAAATATGCGAATCAATTGCAAATTTATAAAAAAGCATTTGAAAAATGCGAGAAGACGAAGGTTAATGAGCTTATAATATACTCTTTTCACTTAAATAGTTTTATAAATATAGATAAAAAATATCAAAATTTTTAATGATTTTGATTTAAAATTTAAGAATATTTAAAATAAAGATGTTTTTTGTTGACATTGAGCACTCGAGTATATTACACTGATTACACAGTTGGTGTTAATGGTGCCGGTGAACCACCCGTTCCCATCCCGAACACGGAAGTGAAATCCGGTAACGCCGAAGATACTTGGTTGGCGACGATCCGGGAAAATAGGTAGATGCCAACTTTTTTTATTGACTATTTAAAAAACGAAATTAAAATAAAGTACACGAATGGGGATTTTCCAGAGTGGACAAATGGAGCAGACTGTAAATCTGTTGCCTTATGGCTTCATAGGTTCGAATCCTATAGTCCCCACCAGCTTCTGGATCTAGTTCCCAAGTTTTGGTTTCTTTGTTTAATTTATAACCATAAGGAGCAGATGTACCAACTGGTAGACCTTGTTTACTTTTTAATCTTAAAAGAGTAGACTTTACTTTGCGACTTATATTTTTAGAACCCGTTTTTTTACAGCTTCCAAAATATGTATTTTAGGTTATTTTTTCGTAAAATTTTGTAAAAATTTTTTAAACACGCAAATATTGATTCGAATTTTTCCTTCATTTTACGAAAAAATTTCTCGAAAACATGTAATTTAAAGTTATGAAGACGGATTGTAAAAATTTTCTTGTTTTTCGTTTCCTAAAGTTTCCTATTTTTTCTAAATATTTTTACAAATATAAAGAAATCCATTTCTTCTCTATCTTTAATTTCTTTTAAACCGCACACTTTTTTGGTAAAATTTTATTTTGAAATTAAATTGAAAAATTTTAAAAAATTTTTATAATCGAAATATATAGTGATGATAAAAAGACAGTGCGAGTATGCTGGAATTGGTATACAGGCACGTTTGAGGGGCGTGTGTCTTAGACGTATGGGTTCAAGTCCCATTACTCGCACCATAAAGTTTTAAATTTATCCGCGCAAAATAAGATGTAGTAAAATACGGGGCATAAAAATAATGAAAGTTGTTACTTTCTCTGGGTTTTATGTGCATAAAAGCTTATCCTAATTCACGTGATGTTTCAAAAAAAGGAAACGAGAAATCATCAAAACAAGATGAAACCTAAACACAAAAAATTCATAATGGTTTTCCACATTTTGAAAGAAATGCTGTAAAATCCACACTTTCATCAGACAAAAAACACAAAGTTCTATAAGGTATGAATCTTTTGAAAAAATTGGCAAACATAAAGATAAAATGAACACACTTAAGGGTGCCTTAGAACATTCAAGCGAAAAGAGTATAATGAATATGAAAATTTATATAATCAAAACGAATTAAAATTAAGGCATTACATTGTAATTTCATTAAATTTGTCGCTTGTTTTTTGCTTAAACATACTAAATTTAATTCAATAATATTCTAAAAATTTGTAAAAATTTGGTGGTATTTTTCACAATGTAGTTGATATTATACACATGTATGTCGGAAAGTGTCGGGAAAGTAAACTCGTTTGCAAAAAGTGTTCTTAAACAAAGTATTATATTAAAATTTTGAAGGGTATGGTTCAAGTGAAAAAGTTAGTATCGGCGTTTTAACAGGGTTGATTTTTCTTTCTGACGTTTGTTTAACAGCGTTTGCAGGGGGCGTTGATAAAGAAGAGACTTTATCTGATGGAACTAAACTAATTTATATATCAACAGAAAGAATCCCCGAAGTCTTAGATTGCTACACACAAGCAGAAAGAGAGCTTCTTAACAGAAGATACTCAACAAAGCAGTCATTTGAAGCAAAATCAGCAGCGGTAACTGTAGGTTCTGCTGGTTTGTGGATTTTTTCTAAAATTGGCGACACTTGTCCTGATTTGGCACTTTTTGGCGGTGCAGTCACACTAGTTGGAAGTTTGATTTTGTTTTTTTATCCAAATTATGTTGATTATAAGTTAGGTCGGGAATATTGCGGCTGGGATGATAGAGCAAGTCATCAATGTTGGTTGACAGGCTATGGACCTCAGTGGGGGCCTAGTGAATCACGAAATGAAGGCTTTGGTATTGATGGAATATGTAGAGGTTTGCATTCGCATTATTATGAACATGGCACTTGGAATCCCAAAATTACAGATACAACTAGCGATAGTGGAGTAGTTGTAGTTCTAAGGCCAAAATCGAAATGGAATCCATCTTCTAATACTACATTTCGTAGTGGAGTATTTGGTCAATGTGAATTTCACAAAGGTTTACTGCTTTTATTAATTGATGCGATAGAAAGAGGAGAGTGAATTTATGAAAAAAAGTTGAAGGATTAGTCGTAGCGGTTGGAATCATAGGTTTTGCATGATTTAAAGGGCGTGAATTGTGTTTATGAAAGGAAAAATATTTTCTTCCGCAAATTTAGTTATGCAGTTCCCCTTGTATATTGGATTTTTTTATTATTTTTGGCTAGGAAGAACCATATTTTTGCAAAATCCAGTTTTATTTGTACCGTTTAGTATAGCAATATTTGGTGTAGTTTTGTATTTGCCTAAAAAATCGCCGTTATTTGTTGATGCTTTATATGCATCAAATGAAATGGAGAACGTAAATTATGAAAAAAATATGAGAAAAAACGTTAACTGGTGTAGCGATAAATAGGGGACTTGAAACTAACCCAATTAAAGTTAAACTTCAAAAGCCAAACGGCAATGTTTACAATAAAAACTACTCTATAACTATCTTATCAAATTAAACGATAAAAATGCAAGAGCTTTTTACAAAAAAAATGTAAAGAGCTCTATTTTAATGTAAAAAACAAAATATAAAACAACAAAAAATAAAATAAATTTAAATTTAAAAAATAAAAAAGGAGTAACAAATATGCAATTTAAAGAAGAATTAATTTATTGGAATATCATCTATGTTTCGTTATTGGTAGTTATTTTTTTGTTACCGTTAGTAATAATAGAAATCATCTTAGACTTTCCTGAGCATATCAAGAAGTTTAAAAGACTTAAATTAAAACCAGGATTAATGTTTAAAAAATTAAGATTGATATTGATTCAGCTAAAAATCGAGAGATTAGAAAACAAAGAGCTTAAATTAATAAATCAAATAAATAAATTTAAAATCAAAAACAAAAAAGGAGGAACAAACAATGAAACTCTATGAAATAAGTAATGTTTTCAATTCATTACTAGAGGATTACGAGAATGAATTAATGAGTCATGAAATCTTTGAAGAAGAGCTTAATTTAATTAATTGCGAGTTTGAAGAGAAAGCTGACAATATAGCATGTTATATAAAGAATCTAGAGGCAGAACAATTAGCAATTAAAAATGAAGTAGATTCTCTAAATAAAAGACGAATTACAAA
This sequence comes from Candidatus Improbicoccus pseudotrichonymphae, assembly GCA_036322855.1. GTDB lineage: Bacteria > Bacillota > Clostridia > Oscillospirales > Acutalibacteraceae > Improbicoccus > Improbicoccus pseudotrichonymphae. The sequence continues at coordinate 214,607 of AP027924.1, read as the reverse complement.
ATTTAAAACTTTAGAACGATTAAAAGACTACCTAAAGAAAGAAATGCAATTCATAAAGAAAGATAAAATAGAAAGCTCAAAAAATAAAATAACTATAAAGAAGAATCCACCATCTATTGAAATTGATGATGGATTTATTATTTGGGCAATAAAAAATGATGAAAAACTATTGAAATACAAAGTTCCTGAGCCAGATAAAGTAAAAATCAAAGAAAAATTAAATGATGGGAAGGAATTACCTTATGTGAGATTAATTCAAAATGAGAGGATTGAGATTAAATAATATAAATAAAAAATATCAATAAAATTTAGAAATACAAAATCAAATCACAATTATAAATTTAAAAATTTTAAAAATTAAAAAATAGGAGAACCAAATGATAATTAAACAAAATTTAGAGTTAATAGAAATTAAAAGAAATGACAAAAACACAAATGCAGATCTAATATTTTTGGATCTAGAAACAAATAAGACTTATTCGGTACATATGAACAGACAAAAATGGAACAAAAAGACAGAAAAGTTTGAAGATGACGAAGAAAAAGCAACTAAAGTTGATAACTTGTTAACCCAAGAGTTAGGAGTAACCTTTGAAAATCTAGAAACAGCAATAGGTGAAACCCATGACATTTATGTCTATGAAGACAAAGAAAGACCATTTAATTCACTTTTTGAAGTAAACGAAGTCTCAAAACCAGATGAATTATTCTTTAAAAAGTATAGAGGTGGTATCGAAACAACCATAGATGAAATTGAAGATACCGGAGATCGAATAAGAATAATATTTAAAGTAGAAAGCACAAGATATTATTCAAGTATAACTATAGACAAAGACAAGCTAAGATATGGAGATTGGATCAATTCAAGAAATCAATTTCTTCCAAATGCTCTTCTGGAAAAGAAAGCATACCAAAACTTTCAAAAGATATTTAATCTTTCATTTGAAAGAAAAGATGAGCTAATTAACCATAAAATTAAGATATATCCAGCTCAAGCTGGTAAGAATTACTATTTAGAATTTGAATATATAGAAGCAATAGAAGCAATAAATGAGAGAAACGAATAATAACAAAGCAATTACAACAAATTTTAAAAATATTAAGGAGAACAATCATGTTAATTAAATTCACTATCGCGGGAAACCCCCAAGGCAAAGCCAGACCAAGATTTAAAAAAATAAATGACAAAGTTTTAGCCTTTACACCAACCAAAACAAGAGGTTATGAAACTAAAGTAAGAAACGAATATAAAGAAACAATAAGGTATAAATTTCCAAAAGATATACCAATTGCAGTTGCAATAATTGCCTATTATAAGATTCCCAAAGGAATCAGCAAAATCAAAAGAAAAGAAATGATAGAAGGCAAGATTTCTCCCACCAAGAGACCAGATTCGGATAATGTCATCAAAACTATTCTTGATGCTTTAAATGGAATAGCTTTCCATGACGACAGCCAAGTTTTCAGAATAGAGTTTGAAAAAAGATATGGAGAGATTCCAATGGTTAAAGTAGCTATTGCCAATGACCCTATACTTAATGAAAAGTTAGCTGCTAAATACTAATAAAATCAACTATTAAAAGTTTAAAATTATAAATTATAGATTATAAATTAATAGACTAAATGGATATGAAGGGGCGTTGCTCCTTCTTTTTACTGTAAATGATGAGTTAAAAAGGAGGAAGTTTTTTGAACTACATTTTGTTGAACGAAGGGTTTTATGCTTGGCTCGAAGTCAACTATTTGCCGTTACCATCTCAAATTTTATTCTTGAAATTTATTCATGCGTTTAATTTGAGTGGTTGGAGCGAATGGTTACAAATCGATAACCAGAAATTAATGTCCTGGATTCAAACGAACCGCGAAGAAACGGCTATTAATAACAGAGATAAATTACTTGAAAAGGGACTGTTAGTTTATATTAAGGGTAAAAAAGGTGTTCCCAATAAATATAAGTTTAACGACAAACTAGCTTTTATTTCTGAAGCATCAACCGGAGTACAAACCGGAGTGAAAAGTGGAGTAAATACCGGAGTATTTAGCGGAGGGAAAACCGGAGTAAAAACCGAAGCCATATATAAACAAAACAAAACTAAACAAAACAAAGAAAGTATATCTACTGACGTAGATATACCAAAGAAATCCCCATACGGAAATTTCTCTCATGTATTTCTCACAGAGCAGGAGTACTCTAAATTAATTTCTAAATACAAGGACGAAGTGAGCGGAATCATCCAATTTTTAGATGATTGGATCGAAATGAAAGGCTTCTACAAATCAAAAAGTCACTACTTGGCAATTAAAAAGTGGGTAATTACTGCCTTTAATGAGCAAAAACTTAAGGAAAAAGCACAAAAGTTAAAAGAAAAAGAACTTAGTGACAAAGAAAACAGACAAAATAATTACCAAAATGGAGGAAGTAACTATGGACAAAATGAAAAATATTGGTCAAATTATAGATCTTATGACCACAAACCAGCCTATGAAGAAGGAAAAATCAACAGAAGTGGAGAACCTTGGTGTACCGAATATCCGGAATAGCACCATGGAGCAAAAAGATGAACAAAATTCAAATAAAAAACCAGAAAAAGTAACTCGTTATTGTAAAAACTGTGGAGAACCAAATGAAAAAGAAGTTTTTGAAAAGATGTTTGATAACTGGTATACAGTTCATTCGTTCTGCAAATGCGAAAAAGAAGCTGAATTTAAACGCAAAATGAATGTACTTATAAAAAATTCTCTTTTAGGCGAAAGATATAAAAATGTTAGCTTTGAAAACTCTAAAACGAGTATAAATCCTACATTTGATATTGCTTTTAATCGCTGTAAGAAATACTGTGAAATCTACAAAACAGTAAAAGAAAACGGCATTGGCATCTATCTTTTTGGCCCAAGTGGAGTGGGTAAAACTCATATTACTGCTTGTATGGCTAACGAATTAATTAAAAATCTAGTTTCTGTACTCTTTACCAATCTTTTTGAAATCTCGAAAGCTGTAAAATCTACATTCAACAAAGATTCTAAACAAACAGAACAAAAACTAATTGATCAGTTCTCAAACATAGAATTTCTTTTTATGGATGACCTTGGAGCTGAAATCTTCACCAGAAACCAAGAAGATAACTGGCTTCAAAGTTTATTATTTGATCTAATCAACAAACGTTATAACGCTAAGCTTCCAACTATCTTTTCCAGCAATTACTCCCTTAATGAGTTAATAAATCAGCGTCAACTCTCAAAAAGAACAATTAGCAGAATTACAGAGATGACAAAAGGCGCTGTCATGAAGATAGAAGGAAAAGATCTTAGAAATAGCATAAATTCTGAAAATTTAGGCTTTTAATTTTTGTTTGACATTAAATCTTTTGCCTTTGATTCAATTAATTTCATTAATTCGTCATAAATTTACAGAATAAGTTCACAGAACAAAGATAAAAAGATCGTGAGTTTCGTCAATTTACATTGATTTAAAAAGATGTTAAAATAATATTAAACTTAAATTAAACACTAAGTTTTAGGAGGAGAAATTATGGTAAATAAAACGATAAAAACTAATAACTGGAAAGTGCAACTAGCTCATAAATTCGAGAAAAAGAAATTAAAAGAGAACGAATGGTTTAGTCTATCAGAAAAAATTAATGGTGTACGTGGAACTTATTACAAAGGCAAAATCTATAGCCGCCAAGGCAAAGAAATTAGTGGACTTGATCATATTTTAGATGCAATTGATGATCTAAATTTACCAAATATGGTGTTCGATGGTGAACTTGTCAGAGAAAATCTAGAGAATCTACCGGACAATGAAAATTTCAGAATAGGCACAGGTATCATAAATTCAAATGAAGAATTTAAAACAGAGATCAATTTTATAATTTTCGATATGCTACCAATAAAAGAATTCGAGTCAGGCAAAAGTAATCAAAAATATAGAGAAAGACTAGAAAATCTTAATAAATTAGACCTTTTCTGGCCACTAGAGATGATACCAATTCTCTATTCAGGAACGGATCAAAATAAAATAAACGAATATCTAAAACTAATGGAAACAGCAGATAAGGAAGGTTTAATCCTAAATAGAAACACCGAATATAAATGCAACAGAAATACTGGAATTCTAAAGATAAAGAAATTTCATACAGTAGATCTAGAAATAACAAAACTAGAAGAAGGCACTGGCAAAATAAAGGGCATGCTTGGTGCATTCATAACAAACTACAAAGGCAATAAACTAAAAGTAGGAACTGGCTTCACAAACGAAGAACGAGTAACCTTCTGGAAACAAAAAGAAAACCTTGAAGGCAGAGTCATTGAAGTTAAGTATTTCACAGAAAGTGAAAACAAAAAATATAACAAAGAAAGCCTTCAATTCCCAACTTTCATAAGACTCAGAGAGCTTGGCAAGGCAGTTAGTTACAGCTAGTTTGCCAATAAACATTCACTTTACTTTAGAACTGTTTTTATGTTATAATGTAACTGTAACTTAGATATAAGTTATATTAATTAGGAGGTTTTAAATTTGGATAATAACAAAGACTGCGTTATACAGCTTTCAAAAGAAGATGATATCTTAAGTCCTCGCTATGACGGAACTTTTAAATCAATCTTTACAATGGAAACACCGGAAGCTAAAATAGCGTTAATGGATTTTATATCCACTTTTTTAGATAAAAAAGTAACCGAAGTTAAATTAATGCCCAATGAACCGCCAATTGAAAACGAAAAGGATAAAGCTTTAAGATTCGATATACGTTGCAAATTTGATGATAACGAAAGAGCCAACATAGAGATGCAACTTCATCCCGGAGACAATGAACTCGTAAGATCTGAGCTCTATCTTTGTAAACTTCACGCAGGGCAGCCACTAAAAGGCAAAGGTTATTCGGAAGTTAAAAACACATATCAAATAACAATCGTAGCAAATGAGACAGTAATCTCAGAAGATGATGAATTCTTCCACAAGTTTGAATATTATGATAAAATAAATAAAGTTAGCTACAAAGGTAAAACCTTCCCAATCACTATTGAACTCTCCAAATTAAAAAAGATATTAAAAAAAGATCCAGATCTAATGAATGACAAAGAAGCTTGGGCAATATTTTTCAAATATGGAGAGGATATAAAAAATAGAGATTTAATAAATAAAATTATAAAGAAAGAAAGAGGTGTTAGAATGGCCGCCAGTACTTTGTTGACAATAAGTAAAGATGAAATGATTAGAGATAGAATATTTCAGGAAAAAAAGAAAAAGCAGGATGCTGTTAGCGATAGAATAGATTCGCTAAGGAAAGGCAGAGCAGAAGGTATCGCGATAGGCAGAGCAGAAATGGCGATTCAAAAGTCAGTTGAGATAGCTAAAAAAATGCTCAGAAGAAACTATAAGATTGAGGATATTGCAGATGATACCGGCCTCTCAATCCAACAAATAGAAGAATTACGGTAAACGCTTACAAAAGTTAATAAAAAATATCACTTATTAATTTAGGTGATATTTTTATTTGTTTTAAGTTTAATAATTAACTTTGCCATTAACTGCAAAGTTTTTATTTTATATTTATAAATAATCTAACTAATTTTATTTTATCTAAATTTTAGGAGGCAACCATATGTCAATAAAAGAAGTAAAAGAATTCTTAAATCAATCTTATAAGATAGAAAAACGCATAGATAGCAAGTTAGAACAAATCAAAACATTAAAAATCTTAGCAGAAAAAGTAAATTCTGTTTTCAGTGATATGCCCAAGAACCCTGCAATGAATCCTCGTGTTATGGAAGAAACAATCAGTAAATTAGTTGATTTAGAAGCAGAAATTTCTGATGATTTAAAAGATCTAGTAAAAACCAAAGAAGAAGCAATACACTTTATTAAATCTATTGAAAATAAAGAGTTTCAAATTATTTTAGAGCTTAGATATTTATGCTATAAAAGTTGGGATAATATTGCCAATAATATGAATTTTGAGATAAGTAATGTTTTTAAACTTCATTTAAAAGCTTTAAGATTTTTATCTCATTTCCGAAAATTTAAAACTTTCCAGTAAATTCCATATGATTCTAGTTATTGTGTATGCTATTATTAAAATGTGAAGGTATAATAAAATAAATTATATTTTCAAAGTTACTTCTTAAAAGTTCTGCTTTGTCCAATGTTTTTTCGAAATAATAATTATTATTCCAGCAAGTATTTGCCGGATTTTTTTATGCACAATTATAAGCCAGAGGGGTTGTTCATATGGAAAAATCTTGCAAGTATTGCTATCAATCTCATAAAGAAGGTTATATTTGTAAAAATAAGCCAAGTAAGGTTGAAAACAAAAATACAAAAGCTTCTAAATTTAGAAATACTTTAAAGTGGCAAAAGAAACGTGAAGAAATAAAAACAAGAGATAATTATCTTTGCCAAATATGTATCAGAAACTTATACAACACATATAGACAATACAATTACGAAAATTTACAAGTTCATCATAATGTTCCAATTAATGGTAATTATGAGCTTAATTTAGATTCAAATAATTTATTGACTGTATGTACTTTTCATCACAAGCTTTGTGAAAGTGGTGAAATAGATTTTAATGAAGTTAGAAAGATAATTCAAGAACAAAATGATTAGTAAGATATACAAATTTTAAAATGCTATTCTTATGTTAATAAAAAATAAACTTAATTTTGTATTAATTAAAAACAATGGAGAAAAAATGAATATTTTTTCAAATTTTAAAAATAAGGCAATATGTGATAACGAAAAAAATTTTAAAACCAATAGTGAAGGATTGGGATGGCCGAACCCATATGGAAATTTAGCTCAAAATATTTATACTGAAAAATCTGATTATTGTCCGTATTTCAATATCAGATCATTGTATTCTTGGATAGGCGTGGGTAATTTTCACGGTCAAACATTTTACGCTACGGTTTGTATACAATTATCAGGCAAAAGAACAGGACAAGGACTACGTAATAATACTACAGGTGATTATTATCGTGCTAATAATGAATTACAAAATATTATGAATATGACCGGAGTACGACGCGTGAGAGGATTAGGATTTAATCCGGCAATTGGCTCTTTTTGGCAAGTTATAAAGATAAAGCACCTCCTGGATATGTATGGCATCATGTTTTTATGGCCGATAATAATCTTATTCCAAATCCTGGCAATATTCCAAATTATCCTCCTAATTTTTATCAATACAATGTATTACCAACCCCTACGGCCATTCCACCTCAAAAGCCTAATCTTTTAGGAGGTATTCAATATGATGCAAGTAGCTGGCAAAGTTTAAACAATCAGGGCAACATACTTTATAATTATGATCCAGTAAATCAACCGCAAAATAATTTTTCAATTATGCAACTTGTAAATATACCCGATCACAACAGATCAAAAGAACACAATGGATCCGTTTATCAATATGAAAAAATAAGCGGAACAAAGTATGGAAGCTAAAATAAAGAATTAAATACGGAGAATAAAATAAATGATAAATCGAGAATTTGAGTATCCTAAAAATTTATTAGCAGAATTTTCATTTGATGAATATGGTGACATCGTTAGATTTTCTCATTCCGGTAGATATTATAATTCAACACCATTATTTTACGGAAATACACTATATAAATGGATTGATAATGCTGGCGTTATACGCTACGGCCAAATAGGAATATTAGACCAAACACATTTTGAAGGAATGATTTTAACCGGAAGATATTATAATGCCTATGACGAAGATGGCAACGTAACAATGGAAGGCGATTATCAAAGAGCAAACCATGAAATTGCATTAATTCAACAACAAGACGGTATTCAAAAATATGGAATATTTAACGGTGTAACGGACAATTCTACAAAAGAATCGATACCAAATCCTTATCCAGTAGAAGACGATGTTAATTTTAAAGATCGTTGGGGGGATAGACCTCCAACTGGATATGTATGGCATTATTCATCCGGAAGTTTTTTACAAAACGGTCAGGTACTCGCAATTATGCAGCTTGTCAAAAAAGAAATTCACGATGCTACAATGCCACATTGTGATATAATTTGGCAAATAAAAAATACAAATATTTCTGGTTCTTTTCCTAATTGGTATATAGATCAAAATGTTTAAGAGGTTAAACGATGAATAATTTTTTTAATTTTAATGACAAAAAATTTAAAAACATGTTAAGCTATAAATCAACAAATGACAATAGAAAATACAGATTAGTAAAAACTTTAAATGCAAATAAAAAAGTAAAAGACACACCGTTCAGTAATACTATAGATTTCGATCTTTATCCAATTTCTGACTATAATTGTTTTTTGCCGATAGTTTCACCTATTTTTAATGACGAAAGGTTATTTTCATGGAAAGGTAATATTGTTAATACATATACCAATGATAATACATATTATGGTCAAGTCTGGATATATATGTCTGGCAAACGTCATGGTAATAATGGAGATTATTTTCGAGCAAATTCCGAACTTAATATGTTAATGCAAAATTCTGGATATATCGTGGGAAGTGAATCCGTACCCATAGATTGCGATATATTTTTTCAAGAACGTTGGTTTGATAACCCTCCAACAGGATACGTGTGGCATTATGTTCTTATGTGTGGTTATCCTCCTCCTCAATTATATAACAATTTTTCAGTTAATTTGCCTTATCAAATAACAAATAATAGCAATTCAATTGGATGGAATATGACTGCAGACTTTTTACAATATCCAGTTAATTCATATAGTTTTGGCGAGACTTTTACACAACCAGTTTTATTACAACTTGTTGAAAAAGAAATTCATGATGCTACATTGCCTCATTATGATTCTATTGATGTATGGGAATATCAATTAGAACAGATAATGGGTGATCAGCCACTTAAATACGGAGATTAGTGATTTAAAATGTTAAACATTTCATTCAAAAGAATAGTATTTTATTGTCTTTTAATTCCAATATTAGCCATAAGTTTTAACAAAATATTTGCATCAGGTAATTTAGAAAATAAAATATCGTGTAAAATAAAGAGTGATTTTAGAATACCGAAGTTTGTAAAAATCAAAAAATATAGTGAAAAAGAAATTTCGGAATTTGAAAAAAAATGGAATATAAAATTTCCTAAATTAGCGAAAGACATGTACACACATAAAATTAATATCAGAGATTTAATATTTAAAAGCGAAAATGAAGATATAAAAAAAATATATGTAAACGATGTAATGCCACTCTCGAAAAATAAAAAAATGAGTATAAATAAATTAATAGAAATTTACAAGACCAATGATGATGAACGAATCGGTGGTATTGAATTTTTGATTTTACACCATTCAACCAAAAAAATATCTAATATGTATATTTGCCCACCAAGTAAAACAGCAATTCCATTTGCATATGAAAGTAGTGAAGATGGATTGTTTTACATAGATAAAAATTGTATTTGGTATTATAGTTTTGAAAATAAATATCATACCAAATTTTGTTTAATTAATTAAAATTCAAGGAGTAAAAATGTTTAATAACAACAAAATAAATTCAGAAAATATCAGTTCCCCTTCCCCATGTTTCCCATTAGCTTCTTCGATCTATACGGGAGAAATCTCTTATGATTTTGGAAACTATGCTTATTCTCCGTTATTTCATAAGCAAAACATATATGTGAATGATGGTAACGTTTGCCAGACTTCAATTATATTAACTGGAGATCATGAAGCGGATTATAAGAAAGCAAATGAAGAATGTAAACTTAATTTAATGCCAGCAGATTATGTATGGCATTATGTTTTTATGGGATATAAAAATTCTTCAGGTGAAGATATTTTGATGCCAGTACATATGGAATATCAAGGTATAGATATTATAGTAAACGTATACAAAGCAGATAATTGGCAAACTAAAAACTTCTGGAATTGGCATAGTCCAGTGCTTATGCAATTGGTTCGTAAAGAATTGCGTAACGCTTTTACGCCTTATTACGATTCTTGTTTTCAGTACATTAAAAGTTACAATGCTGATCCTCAAAATGCTGGTAAACCGTATCAAGGCAATTATATGAGACGTGATTAAATAGCTACTGTTACTTCTAATTACTAGATAATTTATATAAAAATAAATCAAAAAAATACTTCAATCTTGTTACGTTATCCCCCCAACCTTTCAACCCCAAATTCTAACGAAAGCCCCACACCCACCGCCCCCTCTCATTTACACACACAAAAATTTTCCCTGAGTTTTTTGGAAAATATTTACGTGTAATTGGCTGTCTAGCTGGATTTTATATCTAAAATTAATTGATAATTTTGACAGTTATTATTGGTTATTGGTTATTGAATTAATTAGTTATTGGATTAGAGGTAGAATTATGCAAATAGAAAAAATGGCAATAGAACAAATAAAAATTTATGAAAATAATGCAAAGATTCATACTCCAGCTCAAATTGATCAAATTAAAAAATCAATTCAAGAATTTGGAAATAATGATCCGATTGCAATTGATGAAAATAATGTGATAATCGAAGGCCATGGAAGATATTTAGCTTTAAAAGAATTGGGTTTTGAGGAAGTTGATGTCATAAAGCTTTGTCATTTAAATGAAGAACAAAAGAGAGCATATTCGTTGGTTCATAACAAATTAACTATGAACACCGGGTTTGATTTGGATAAACTTACCATTGAGATTGAAAATATTAAAAGTATAGATATGAACGAGTTTGATTTTGATTTTGATCTGAATATTGATTTTGATGATGAATCTAAAAATAATTCAAAGAACAATTCAAAAGAAATAGATACAGAAGAATTTAATGATGAAGCTTTTGAAAATGAGTGTCCTAGATGTAAATTTAGGTGGAATAATTAAAAATTAAATACTTAAAATCTAAAAATTAAAAAGTGAATAAGAAGTAAAGAATAAAAAATTAAAAAGTGTGTAAATAATGTCAAAAGAGTACATTTGGAATTTATCTGATTTAAAAGATATAAAACCAAATAATCTTAAGGTTTTTTCTTGTTTTTCCTGCAGTGGAGGCTCTAGTATGGGCTACAAGCTTGCGGGTTTTGAAGTTATTGGTAACAACGAAATAGATAAAAAGATTAATAGTATTTATGTAAAGAATCATCATCCTAAACATAATTTCAATTGTGACATTCGTGAAATGATTAACATGAAGCTCCCTGATGAACTTTATAATTTAGACATTTTAGATGGCAGTCCACCTTGCTCTGTTTTCTCGATGTCCGGAAAAAGAGAAGAATGTTGGAATAAAAAGAAAAGATTTAAAGAAGGCCAAAAACTTCAAAAATTAGATGATTTATTTTTTTATTTTATAAATTTAGCTCAAAAGTTAAAGTCTAAAGTAGTAGTTGCAGAAAACGTAAAAGGTTTAATATTAGGGAAATCAAAAGGCTATGTAAATGAAATAATCAAAGCGTTTAAAAAAGCAAATTATGAACCTCAAATATTTCTCTTAAATAGCAAATTTATGGGAGTTCCACAGGCACGAGAGCGTGTCTTTTTTATTGCTAAAAGAAAAGATTTAGAGTTGTCTAAATTAAATTTAAAATTCAATGAAAAGCCTATAGTTTATGATGAATTTAAAGATAAAAATTTTAAACCAGTAAATAAAAAAACTAAAATTTATGAACTTTGGCTTCAAAGAAACCCAAAAGATATGGGGTTAGATGACATAAATTTAAGACTCAACGGAAAAGAAAGTCTATTTAACAATAGATTTATTCACAATAACAAAGTTTGTCCAACACTCATTTCCGGAAACAAGATTTTAAGATTTGATGTGCCAGGAACTTTAAGTGAAAGAGATATTAAAATAATTCAGACTTTCCCGCAAGACTTTAACTTTTGTGAAGGCAACGTAAATTACATTTGTGGCATGAGCGTTCCTCCCATCATGATGAAAAAAATTGCCAATCAAATTTATGAGCAAATATTTAAAAAAACTAAAAAGACAGGTGAAAAGATTGAATAAGCAGAATTTAAATGACCAAGCCCAAGAAATATTAAAAATAGCTCAAAAACATGGAGTTGAAGCAAATTTCTTTTTCATAACAACATTTAAAAGATATCAGGTGCAAATTGGAATCTTAAATGATCTTGAAAAAACAATTAAAGATGAAGGAACATCAGTTGTAAAAGAATATGTCAAAGGTAGACAAAATGTTTACTCTCATCCGGCAATAAACGATTACAACCGGACAACAGATTCTGCCAATAAAACGGTTGCAACCCTCATTAGGATTATAATGAATATGAGAAATAGTACTGAGGATATTGATGATGATCCATTACTTAGAATTTTAAATGGTAATTAATAATAACTAGTGATAAAGAATAATTAGAAAGTATGATATTATGGAGAATTATGAAAATTTAAAAGATTTAAAAACAACAAAAACTTTAGGATATCAATATGCTAAATCAGTTATAGACAACAAGATTATTGCTCCAAAATATGTAAAGCTTCAATGTCAGGAATTTATTAGAATATATGAGGGTGAAAATGATGATACTTCTCGATACTTCTTAAATCATAAGAAACTAAAACAAGTTGAATCAATTTTAAAGTTTTTGATTATGCCCAGAGGATTAAAGTCTGGTAAGTCAATTTATGATTGTTCTTGTGGATATCAGTGGCTTTTCTATGAATCTGTTTTATGTGTTGTACACAAAGAAAATCCAAATAAAAGGCGCTATGAAACTGCAATTTTAGAAGTCGGAAGGAAGAACTTTAAGACTTTCACGATTGCAACAATCTTTATTTTATTGTTTTTATTAGAGCCAAAGTTTTCTAAGTTTTATTCGGTAGCTCCTGATGGAGCTCTTTCTCGTGAAGTAAAGACAGCAATTGAAGAGATTTTGAAGTCTAGTCCATTGGTTTATTACAAAAATTATAACTGTAGTAATAGTAATAGTAACAATAATTCAGATGATATAAAAAAATCAGATGATATAAAATTTGAAAATAAACAAAATAATGAAACAGCAATCTCAAAACTTAAAAACAGATTTAAGATTTTAAGAGATTATATCGAATGTACACAAAACGAGAACCGATATATTCCGCTAAATTATTCAAATAGTAGGCTAGACGGCAAACTTCCAAACGTTTTCTTGGCTGATGAAGTTGGAGCACTACCTAATTCTTATGCTATTGAAAGTATGAGAAGTGGGCAACTAAACATCTTAAATAAGCTTGGCTGTATAATTTCAACAAAATATTCGAGTATGAATAATCCATTTGAGAACGAAATAAGTTACGCAAAGAAAGTTTTAGATAAAATTGAAAAAGATGAAACTCTCTTTGCCCTTCTTTATGAACCGGATGACATAGAGAATTGGACAACAAACGACAATATTTTGATTCATGCCAATCCTGTAGCTCTAGAAATTAACGAAATATGGGAAGATTTAAAAAAGAAAAGAGCAAGAGCTCTAATTTGTGAAAGCGCTCGAGAAAACTTTCTTACAAAACACTGCAACATCATATATCAAGGAGCTGGAACTGAAAGTTTTATTGACATCAAAGATTTAATTAATTGCAGAATCAACAAAATTGATTGGAACGAAAGGCAAGTTTATGTTGGTGTTGACCTTAGCATAACAACTGATAACACAGCAGTTGCTATGGTTGCCGAGGAAGACAATAAAATACTTGCTAAAGTCTTTTGTTTTATTCCAGAGGGAAGAATTGAAGAAAAAAGTAAGTTTGAGAGATTGGATTATTTTTCTTTGATTCAAAATAAAAAAATAGATTATGAAGAAAGAAAAGAAGAAAGAAGAAACAAGGAAAGTGAATGTTTCGCTTGCGGCAACAAAACCATAGACTATAGCTTTATTGAAGATTTTGTTTTTAATCTTGAAAAAACTTATGGTGTTACAATTAAAGCTATTGGCTTTGACAGATATAACTGCTTGTCTTCAGCTCAAAAGTGGAATCAAAAGTATAATACGATTGAAATTAGACAACACTCGGATACTTTGCATCCTGCCACAAAGTTACTTTCTGAAAAGATTATTAATGGTGAGTTTGTCTATGAAAAAAATAAATTACTTGAAATAAACTTTGAGAATGCCAGGTGTGTATATGATACAAATCTTAATCGTTATGTCACCAAAAAGAGGTCAAACGGTAAGGTTGACATGGTTATGGCTCTTATTAATGCTGTTTATTTGCTGCAAAAAGATGTAATTTTTAGTGATGGGTTTGTGTTTCAAGTTATATAGCTTTTTCACTATAAATTATCTGTTATGTGTGCTTTTCCTGCTTTATGGGTTTATAATCAAATGTGGGGTGTCAGTGTTTAAAAAATTAAGTTAAATTAAAATTTAATGGTTGGTGGATTATGGATAAAAAATATAGTGATTGCGTCTCAGATTTTGTTGAAGAAATCTCAAAAAATAAACACTTTATTGACTTTATTAATAAAAATAAAAATGATAAGACTCTGAAAAGTTTTTTAAAGTTAGCAGATATCGACAAAAACTCTCTAGATGAAAAAGAATTAGATAATATAACGGGTGGAAAGAGTCTTTACTATGAAAACTTTTCAGCTTCCTCATTGAAGAATTTAAGTTGTAAAATTTAATTAAATTAGTAGAGGTATATGGTGATGGATAAGAAATCATTTTTCAGTTATTTTTTGGCGTTGATTTTCAGCATAATGTTTTTAACGGTGGTAGTAAAAGCCTACGATAAAGATGAAGTACTGCGCTTAAGAGTTATACCAAATTCAAGTTCAGAAGAAGATCAAAATGTGAAATACAAAATACGTGATTATTTATTGGATAGTTTTGATTTTGAAAGCAAAAAAGATTGTTTGGAATATTTTTCTAAAAACAGAGAAAAAATATGCCAAGATATAAAAGAAATATTGCTGTCGAATAATGTTTCTTACGATTTTAATATTGGTTTAAAAGCCCAATATTTTTGTGAAACACATTACGATAATGGATTGGTGCTTGAAAGCGGGAATTATGATTCGCTGGACATCGAATTAGGCGACGGATTAGGAAGAAACTGGTGGTGTGTGGTGTTTCCTAAGGGTTGTATCATGGCGCTTCCTCCGAATTGTTTCGAGATGTTAGATCATGGTAGTATTCTTATCGGGGGATGCGCAAAGAAATCTGCAAAAAGTGAACCAATTGAAGGTATTTTCAACGGAGAAGAAGTAATAATGATAAAAAAGGACGAAAAATATGAAATAGCTTTTAAATCCGTTGAAATATTTCAAGAAAATATAATACCGGCTGTTAAAGCTACTGTAGATGTTACTGTAAAGGTTGTTGAAGCTACTGTAAATGCTGTTAAATCTGTAAGTGGCTTTATTGGCGGCCTATTCGGGAAAAAATAAGTAACAAATATTAAAAATATAGCATAAATTAGCCTCAATCACAAGTAGATTGGGGCTATTTTTAGATTTGCACCCAAGTTAGTCACAAGTAGTTATAAAGTAACCCAAAAAATTTATATAAACGAGGTGAACAATTAAAATATGGGCTTATTTGAGATTTTTAAACATAAAAAACAAGCAACAAAAAATAGAAATAAACAGCAAAGAGGAAGTCCAGCAATTTCTCTAAAAGGAGCTAATGAAAGAGAAAACCCAATAACTCCACCAATAGACGATTGTCTACTTAATGCTCTTTTGAATCCGCAGATGATTGATGCAAAGAAAGCTATGAATATTTCTGCGGTTGCTGAATCGGTTAACTTGATTTCAGAGACGGTTTCTATGATTCCGATAAAGCTATATAGAGAAGAAATAAGTCAAATTGATGGTAAGATAACTAAGAAAACAGTTGAAATCCAAGATGAAAGAACTTCGCTTCTAAATGATGACACAAAAGATACTCTTGATGGCATTCAATTTAAGAGAGCTATGGTTAGAGACTATCTTCTTTTTGGTGGAGCCTATGCCTACATAAATAAGCAGAAAAATAAGGTTAAATCTATAAATTATGTATCTAATTCATACATAAATGTAATCTCAAATAATGACATAATTTTTAAAGATTATAACATTTTAGTAAATGATAAAACTTTTAAACCTTTTGAATTTATAAAAGTTTTAAGATCAACAAAAGATGGAGCAACCGGCATAGGAATAATTGAAGAAAATAAAGAACTTTTGTCAGTTGCATATTCGACGCTTTTGTTTGAACAAAACTTAATTTCAACCGGTGGGAACAAAAGAGGATTCATCTCATCAGAAAATACGCTCTCAAAAGAAACAATCAGTGCCTTAAAGCAAGCTTGGCAGAATCTTTATTCAAATAATCAAGAAAACGTAATTGTTTTAAATAAAGGGCTCTCTTTCAAAGAATCTTCAAATACTTCTGTTGAAATGCAACTAAATGAGAACAAAAAATCTATGAATTCTGATATTAAAAGTATTTTTGGGATTCCAAACAATAGTAGCAATAACAACAATTTTGACTATTCTTTATTTATAAAAACAGCAATTATGCCAATTCTAACAGCTATAGAATGTGCTTTAAACAGAGATTTCTTACTTGAAAAAGAAAAGAAAAACGATCAAGAGTCCTTATACTTTGCTTTTGATACCAAAGAGATAATAAAGGGCGATATTAAAACTAGATTTGAGGCCTATAGGACAGCTTTAGATTCAAATTTAATGCAAATTGATGAATGTAGATATATGGAAGATTTAGAGCCTCTTGGACTTAATTTCATAAAATTAGGTCTTAGTGATGTGCTTTATAATCCAGCTACTAAGGAAGTTTTCACACCAAATACTGGGCAAGCAGTTAATATTGGTGATGACTTAACGAGAGGTGATCAAATTAATGAGAATAGAAATTAGAAACGATTCAATAACTGTCGATGGTTATGTCAATGCCGTTGCCAGAGACTCAAGCATTATGCTTGATGACAACGGAGAGAGATTTGTAGAACAGATACAGCCTAAAGTTTTTCAAAGGGCAATTGATAGAAGTGATAACATAGTTTGTCTGTTAAATCATGAAGACAATAAATTTTTAGCTTCAACAAAACAAGGTAATCTTGAGCTTTTTGAGGATAACATCGGTCTTAGAGCAATCTGCAAAATATCAGATAGTGAGATCATAGAAAAAGCCAGAAATCAAAAGCTCAGAGGCTGGTCTTTTGGTTTTGAATCACTAAAAGAAAGTGAGGAACTCATAAAAGATGGACCAAATGAATTAAAAAGAAGATTCATTGAAGATATGAATCTTTTAGAGGTTTCAATAATTGATGACAGAAAAATCCCTTGCTATGTTGGAACTTCAATTGAGACTAGATCAAGAGATGGAACAAAAGATGAGATTAATTTAGAAAAAAGAAAAGTCGAATACAGATGCGAATATTTTAAACCAAAATATTTTGAAATCGTCAAACCAACAGATATGTCAAATACAACAATTCAAGCAATATCTGTTTTTGACTATACCCCATATGAGGAAATATTAAACAAAATTCAATCAATTAAATTTAATTAATTTAAACAAAAATTTCAGGAGTGATTTATATGTCAGAACTTAAATACTTAACAGAACAAAAAAACGAGAAAACCGAAGAAATGAAAAAGATTCTAAACACTGCCAAAAAAGAAAAAAGAGCCATGACTGAAGCAGAACTAGCAAGCTTTAATGATTTAAAAACAGCAATTGAAAATATGCAAAAGACTATTGAAGCCGAGGAAGAAATCAGAAAAGAGGAGATCACAGAAAATATGAAAGAAAATGAAAATTCAAGCTCAAATACAGAAAATAGAGCCAAAAAAATAAATGAAAACGACAAAAACGACAAAGAAAATAAGGAAGAAAGAGCCTTTGCAGACTTCATAAAATCCAAAACACTTGGAATTGAAACTAGATCAGTAAACCTTGATTTTGCAAACAATGGTGTAATTGTCCCAAAAACTATTGCCAAGAGAATAATTGAAAAAATAAAGGAAATATGCCCTATTTATTCATTGGCAGAAATCTATAATATTAAAGGCAACTTAGTTGTCCCCTATTATGGACCAGATGGAACAGATGATATAACTTGCGCATATCAACAAGAATTTACTGATTTAACCAGCAAAAGTGGCAAGTTTACTAGCATAGAGCTTAATGGTTACCTAGCCGGAGCACTCACAAAAGTCTCTAAAATGCTCATAAACTCTAATGAATTTGGTGCAACTCAACTAGTAAACTTTGTAGTAAAACACATGTCTGAGGCAATCTCTAACTTTTTAGAAAACGAATTATTAAACGGAAGCGGGACTAATGCATGCCAAGGAATAATAACCGGAGCAACAAACGTTATAACGACGACAGGTACAACGATAAGCTCCGACGATTTAATAGACTTACAAGAAAGCATTCCAGACATATATCAAAGAAATTCTGTCTGGATCATGAATCACAAGACAAGGGCAATAATAAGAAAATTAAAAGATTCAAATAACAATTATTTATTAAATCCAGATCTAACAGCAGCTTGGGGTTATACTCTATTAGGTAAACCTGTCTACACAACAGATTCACTATCACAACCAACATCGGGAACAAAAGCTATAATTTACGGCAACATGACAGGTCTAACCGTCAATATTCACGAAAACATAAACATAGAAGTTCTAAGAGAACACTTTGCAATCCAGCATGCAATAGGTATAGTAGGTTGGATTGAGGTTGATTCAAAGGTAACGGATCAACAAAAGCTTGCAGTTCTTCAAATAAAACCAGTGACTCCATAAAATCTAAAAACATATGGATTTTAATAAAGATAAAAGAAAAAATAAAAGAAAAAAGATATAGGTGTAATTCATGAAAGTAAGTGAAATAACAGTAGAAAACCTAGCTTTTTATTTAAAGTTAGATCATCAAAATCTAACAAACGAAGAAATCGCAGAACTAGAAATTTTTCTTGACTCTGCGAAATCTTTTATTGTTTCTTATACAGGACTAAATCTAGAAAATTTAGATGATTATAATGAATTTGTAATTGCCATCTATGTTTTATGTCAAGATATGTACGATACCAGAAGCATGTACATAGACAAGAGCAATTTAAATAAAGTTGTTGAAGCTATTTTGGGATTTCATCATACCAATCTTTTGTGAGGTGAAAATATGTACATAAACATAGGCAATCTCAATAAAAAGATTCAAGTAATTAGTTATATAATCACAAAAGATGAAAATGGATTCCCAATAAAAACAGAAAATATAGAACTTGACACTTGGGCACAAGTTACAAATACAAGTGGAACAGAAATGCAGCGTTCTAATTCTGATTTTTCTGAGACAAAAACTAGGTTTTTGATAAGGACTCCAAATCAAAGGACTCCAAATCAAAGGACTCCAAATCAATCGATTTTAACCATTAACAAGGACATGGTTATTAAGTTTAGAAATCAAATTTTTGAGATTATTTATATAAACGATTATAGCTATGACAAAGATTTTACAGAGATTATGACAAAGTTGGTGATAAAGTAATGGCAAATTTCGAAACAGACTTTGATGCAGACAAAATCTTTCCAAAAGCTCTGTTAGATGAGGGCTTAGCGACTGAAATGATAAAAGCAGGTCAAGATATTTTACTTCCAGCGATTCAAAGAAACGCTAACAAACATATTGGAAAAACACGTGCGCTATCTGGTTCTTTAAAAAAGACTAAAGTTAGCGTTACAAGCGCAGGAGATGTACTTGGGGGTGTTAATTTTACAGGCAAAGATAAAAACGGTATGGCAAACGCTCAAAAGGCAATTTGGATCGAATACGGAACTGAAAATTTTGATGCAATGCCAATGGTTAGACCTGCTGTTGTAGCTTCTGAATCTGCGATAAAAGCTGCAATGAATAGAGTTTTTGAACGTAAAGTTAAATAAGTTTAAATGAGGCCAAATTATGAATATTAACCCAAAAATAGAAGAAATATTTCAGAATTTTGAAGTGAATGGAACTAAAATTCCCATCTTTTTTATGAATTATAGTGGCAAATCTGATATTTATTTAACTTATTATACCTGGATAGAGAAGCCTTTAGCTTTTTCTGATGATGAATATCAAGAAGAAGTGGCAAATATCACAATTGATATCTGGTCAAAAACCAATTACAAACAAATTGCAGAAGCAGTAAAGCAAAAACTTAAAGACAACAATTTTATGTGGATAGATAATGGTCCTGAAAGCTATGAAAGTGATACTAAGTATTATCATTTACCGATGAATTTTTATATAGAATCATCGGAAGAGGTAAGCTAATCAAAATAACAAAAAATATAAAAATTTAACAAAAAAAGAGGTAATCAAAATGGCCAACATAGGCATGAAACTATTAAAATATGCAATTCTCAGCGAAGACGAAACAACTTATGGTATAGTAAAAACAATGGGCAAAGCAATATCGGCAAGCATTTCAATAAACACAAGTGAAGGATCTCTCTATGCAGACGATACGCTTGCAGAGTTTGAAACTTCTTTTCAAAGTGCAAACGTAACTCTTACGCTTGACGACGACAATGACACTGTCTTTTCAGAAATTCTTGGCAAAACAATGGATACCACCTCAGGAATTGTGAGTTCTAGCATAAACGATAACAGTCCTTACATAGGTTTTGGCTACATTGTCAGTAAAGTTAAAAATAATGTAAAAACTTATAGAGCACAATTCTTTCCAAAAATTAAGTTTAAGCCTTTTATTCCAGACGCCAACACCAAGGGAGACTCCATAACTTATGGAACCCCAAGTATTGAAGGCACAACCATTGCCAATAACTCAGGAATCTGGGAACAACATGTAGACAAAACAACCGAAGCTGAGGCAATAACTGCATTAACTGCATTTTTTGTGCAAGTTACACCACCAATTAATGATTAAAAAATAAAATAAAATAAAATAAAATAAAAATTAAAAATTTTAAAAAAAAAAATAGAAACGAGGAATAAAATGCTAGATAATCTCACATATTTAGAGACAAAAACAGAAAAATATCCCATGGCTTTTACATTAAACGTGATGGAATCTATACAAAATGAGTATGGAACTCTAAATAATTGGTCAAAACTTCTTCAGGATGAAAAAGAACCCAACATAAAGGCTTTGAAATTCTTTATTTTGGAAGCAATCAAAGAAGGAATAGAGATTGAAAATAAAGATACAAAACCACCAAACATGAAAGAGGTAGGAAGAATTCTCACAGAAGTTGGAACTCAAAAATCAGCAGAAACAATCAAAAATCTTATTGTAAATTCAACTAAAACAAGTGAAAATAGCAAAAGTGAGCAAGACTTAAAAAACGAGAAAACCACTCAGAATCAAGAATAGATTTTGGGTGGCTTTTATTTGTTGGTGTTAAACTTTTAGGATTTACTGAAAAAGAAATAGGACATTTTACTATAAAAAAGTGGAATCTTTTATTTCAACAATTTCAAGTGTATTATAATTTCAAGACAAAACAGTATCTTTTTAAAGAAACCTGGAAAGAAGAAAATCCAAATGGTTGGCTACCGTTTTAGTAAAAGAGGTGATTAAAAATCGGAAACACCACAACATTCGGTGGAACTATAAAGCTTGAAGGCGAAAGAGAATACAGACAAGCTATCTCACAAATTAATGGAGATTTAAGAGTACTTGGCTCTGAAATGAGCAAAGTAACTGCTGAATTTGGTAAAAATGACAAAAGTGCCGAAGGTCTTGCTTCTAGAAATAAGGTTCTTTCAGAACAAATTGATAAACAGAAAGATAAAATAAACACACTTAAAGGTGCTCTTGAAAACTCATCTGAGAAATATGGTGAAAATGACAAAAAGACTCAGGGTTGGCAGGTACAGCTAAATAAGGCAGAAGCCCAATTAATCTCCATGGAAAAAGAACTAGGTAATAACAAGAAAGCCATGGAAGAAGGCACAAAGGCTACAGATGAAAGCAAAGAAAATCTAAATGAATTTGGTGAAAGTGCTGAAAATGCCGGACAGAAAGCTCTAACTCTTGGAGATATCATCAAAGCAAATTTAATCTCTCACGCAATAATCGAAGGCCTAAAAATGCTTGGCAATGCTTTCAAAGATGCCTTCAACTATGTGAAAGATTCTATAACAAATGCTGCAAAATACGGCGATTCTATGCTGGAAATGTCAACTAAAACAGGCGTTTCAACTAAAACTCTTCAAGAGTTAAGTGCAGTAGCAGAACTCTTAGATGTAGACTTAAACACAATCACAAGCTCAATGACTAAAAACATAAAATCTATGTCAAGCGCCGCAGACGGATCAAAAACCGCAAGCGAAGCCTATTCCAAGCTCGGAATAAATGTAAAAGATGCAAATGGGCAATTAAGAAACAGCGAAACAGTCTACTGGGAAACAATAGACGCCCTCAGAAACATGGAAAACGAAACAGAACGTGATGCTCTAGCTATGCAACTTTTAGGTAAATCTGCACAAGAATTAAATCCTCTAATCAAAATGAGCGCCCAAGATTTAGAAGAATTAAAAAATAAAGCCTATGAAATGGGATCAATTCTCTCAGAAGACACCTTAAACTCATTAGGAAACCTTGATGACCAAATGCAAATCTGGCAAGGAACTTTAAAAGCAACTGCTAACTTAATTGGAGCACTCTTTGCTCCAGCCATGACAGAAATTATGGAATCCGCAAACGAAGTAGGAAGTGCATTCAACAATTTAATAGTTGCAATCATGAACGGCGAAGAAGATATAGATGCCCAAATGGAAGAGTTTTCGCAAGCAATCACTAGATTAACACTCAAAATCGCAGAAAAAATGCCAGAATTCCTAAGACTTGGCGGCATAATCATAAAATCAATATTCGATGGCCTAATGGGAGCAATAGTAAACTTTTTACCACAAATTGCCGGAGGATTACTCTTAATCGCCGGAGCAGTAATAGCTTTTGGCCCAACTTTAATGACTGCATTCACAACATTAGCTCCAATTGTCAGTAGCGGACTTGCCCTTCTAAGCTCCTTAGTTATAACTTGGCCAATAGCACTTGGAGCAGCAATCATCGGAGCTTTAGCTCTGTTTTGGCCTCAAATATCAACATTATTTTCAAATATTTGGAGTGGGCTTTCAAACTTTATTTCAAATCTTTGGATAAATATAAAAAGCTTTTTAAACAATAATTGGCAAAATATTTTAACTTGGATATTAGCTTGGCCAGCAGCCCTCATCAAAACTCTATCTAACTTCTGGCCTCAAATCTCAAGTTTCTTAAATAATTTGTGGTCAAATATAAATAATTATTTATCTACAACCTTCAACAATATCTCAAATTGGTTCAAAAATTTAGGCTCAAACATGTCAATAAAGTCAAAAGAAGCTATCGATTCAACAATCAACATTTTCTCAAAACTACCTCAAAACATCTATAGCGCAATAGTAGGAGCCATAAACCAAGTCATAAACTGGGGCACTCAGCTTATAACAAAAGGCAGAGAAGCAGCACAAAATCTAACAAACACAGTTATTAACGGAATCAAAAATCTTCCAAATGAACTCACGAACATAGGCAAAAACTTAATAAATGGTCTTTGGAACGGAATCAGCAGCTCAATAAAGTGGCTAACTGATAAAATTAAAAGCTTTGCAAATGGTGTCATGAGCTCAATCAAAAGTTTTTTTGGAATCCATTCACCATCAAAACTTTTTAGAGATCAAATCGGAAAAAACTTAGCTTTAGGACTAGGCGAAGGCTTCGAAAACGAAATGAAAACAATTTCAAAAGATATGCAAAGTGCAATACCAACAAGTTTTGATGCTAATATAAACTCTAACTTAAATAATCTAAACAATCTAAATAATTTAAATGGTTTAAGTAGTTTAAACGGATTAATAAATACGTCATCAATAAATACAAATCCAATAAATAATCTAGCAACAAGCAACACTAATTCTTTAATTTCCACCTTTAAAGAAGCCCTATCCGGCATGGCCTTCATGATTGATGGCGACAAATTCGGAGAGTTGGCAATTTCAAAAATAGAAAGGGTGATATATTCTTGAATTATATTATTTGGAACGGAATCAATTCAGAAACAATAGATGGATTACTAATTTGTGAACTTCCACCAATAACAAAACCAAAAATAAGAACGGAAGTTACAGAAATAGATGGAAAAGATGGAGACTTTATTGACAAAGTCGGGTATTCTTCCTACGACAAAACTATAAAAGTTGGTCTCTTTGATGATTTTGATATAAATCAAATAATTAAGTATTTTTCAGGCAAAGGAGAAATAACTTTCTCAAATGAACCTGATAAAGTTTATATGGCAGAAATAATAGATCAAATAGATCTCAAAAGATTAGTTAATTTCATGATTACAGACATTAAATTTCATGTCCAACCGTTTAAATATCTAAAAGATGAACCAAATGTTGACATTGAAGTAACGAATCAAACAAGTATTAGTGTAACAAATCAAGGATTAGAGACATCAAAGCCAGTAATTACGCTTTACGGCAGTGATTTAGTAGAAATAGGCATCAATGGTTTCTCTCAATTTCAGGTAACAATTGACGAAGAATACATAACAATTGATTCAAACTCAGAGGATGCTTATAAAGATTCACCGAGTAATCTTAAAAACCGCAGTATGACTGGAGTCTTTCCTACTTTAAATCCCGGTGAAAATATAATTACTTGGACTGGAAATTTAACAAGAATTGTTGTTGAACCTAAAAGTAGATGGATTTGATTATTATAAATTATATATATTTGCTAAAATAAATAAATTAGTTACAATGTTCATTAGGGTTTTAATTTAAATTCAGGAGAAAAATTTTATGACAGTAGATGAACTTTTAAATAATTTAGAAGAAAATGCTCCACAAGACAAACCTTTATTCTACAAGCTTTATAAAGCATCAATAGAGGTTTTAACTAAATCAGGATCTGGGGAAGTTGATGGAAGGAAAATAACTCCAGAGGAAGCAGAAAAAGTACTGAATTATTATGTGAAGATTTTTAAAGCGGAATATGGCCCTATATTGATGGACAAAGGAGTACAAGGGACAGATCAAGGTATTAATATGGAATATGCAGTAACTAATAAACCTATAACATATGTTGGATTAGATTCTTGTATAGGTCTTACGATACCACAAACAGCAGGAACACATCTTGTAATACCGTTTGATGGTGATCAGAAGAAAACCTATCTTGAACGTGTTGAAATGATAATAGGATATTATGATGGCAAACAAGAAATTGTTATATGTGCCGTTTCAAAGGATAGTATTGGGGATCATATATATAGCGTACTTTCGTCATTTGGTGAAAATCCTCCTGAACCAATAAAATGGTTATCTGGCATAATAGATAGAGAGGAATATATATTTTTATTTAGCGAACCTTCAACTGTAACATGCTAAATTACCACTTATAGTAAATTAATTTGATGAATTTATATGGTATTGTTGTGTATTGTCCCCACCATGGTGGGGATAATGTGCTGTAATACATATATGATTCAAGCAAATTTGCTATGAATTTGAGAAGCCAAAATTGAATTTGCAATTTTAAATATGGGATGTTATAATTTATTGAAATTTATATTATGAAAGTGGGCTTTATAAAATGAAAACTTTTAGTAAAATTTGTTTTGGATTTATTTTTTCATCGTTATGTGTACTGAATACTTCTGTTTCAAATGCATCTGGAAAGTCAGGTTTGATCAACACTGGTATATCTGGTGTGTTTGATAAAGCAACCCATATTAACAGTAAAACAGGTACGAAGTATAATACCAGAGGATATGATATTTATGGATACAATGAATCTGGATATACTTCAAAAGGATTTGACCGTAATGGTATACATAAAATTACGGGCACACGTTTTAGTGATCGGGGGTATGATGTAGATGGATATTCTAAGACAGGCTTTTTTTCATCGGAATTTGGCTTTTTTGTAACAAGCGAAGGTTTTTTACATCAAATAGAAGGGTACAATTCAAAGGGATTTAACTTATTAAGAAACCATCGATTAACTGGCACTGAATATGATCCGGATGGTTATAATGCAGAAGGATTTAACGAAGAAGGAATTCATAGAGATACCGGAACTGAATGGTCTCCCGGAGGTTTTAATGTTCGTGGTATAAATCATGACGGTTTTTTTGTTTCGCAGTACCACAGAATGCGAGGCTAAGTTATCTATAATTCAAGTAGCGGCAATTTAAAAATAAAATTTCTAAACGCTCTTAGCAGCGTTTTTTTATTGTGGTGATTTAAAAATATGCTTAATATTTATCCATCAAACGAAACTACTTTTGCAGATAATGGACTAAAAATCCTAAAGCCTCTAAAGGCAATAGTTAGAAAAGAAGACAACGGTGATTATTATCTCGATCTAAAAGATATTATTGAAAACCTCGAATACTATCAAGCCGGAAACATAGTAAGAGCAACAACTCCATGGGGATATCAAGCATTTAGATTAACTAATCCCGAGATAGAAAATAAAAAAATAAACGTAAGAGCTTTTCATATTTATTATGATTCAAATAATTATATAATTAGGGATTCGAACGTTGTTGATAAAAACTGTAATGATGCCCTAGATCACCTAAATTCTGCAACAGATATAACTAGCCCATTCACAACAATATCTGATATACAAGTAGTAAGAAATTATAGATGTGTCAGAAAAACTTTAAATGAGGCAATTTATACAATTTTAGAAAGATGGGGTGGCCACCTAGTAAGAAACAACTTCCATATAGAGATTCGAGACATAATCGGCCAAGACAGAGGAGTCGTACTTTCTTACGGTAAAAATATAAAAGCTATAAAATCCATAGAACATTGGAATGATGTTGTCACCAAACTAATGCCAGTCGGAAAAGATGGCCTCCTTCTTCCAGAATTATGGCTTTATTCTTATAATGAAAACATAAGGGAAACCAATCCCTATGATATTCCCTACACAAAAGTTATAACTTTTGATCAAAATGAACTCACTCAAGAAGATTTTATGGATGAGTTTGGAAATCCAGATACTAACGGATATCACAATGCTCTTGAAATAGATTTAAGAACGAAAGGTTTAAACCATCTTAATAACAATTCAGTTCCAAAGGTAAATTATTCAATCTCTGCATATCTAGAGGACGTCTCAGATGTAGGAGACATAATTTATGTAAAACATCCAAAATGTAGAATTGATATAGAAACCAGCGTTATAGCCCTTGAATACGACGTTATAAGCAACAAAATAACAAAAATTGAGTTTGGAAACTTTAAAAATAATCTTAAAAACTTAATAACTAATATTGAAAACAAAATAACAGAAGAAGTAGACAAAAGTGCCGGGGAAACTACTGCTAAGCTAGAAAAAGAACTAATTGAGGCAACCAATAAAATAAACAGCGTCCTTGGTAACTCTTATGTAATTTATGATGGAAGTCAAATCTTAATTTTAGACAAAATACCTAAAGAAGAAGCAACTAATGTAATGAGAATAAACTCTGGTGGCATAGGCTTTAGCCAAAATGGAATCAACGGAACTTTCAACAGTGCCTGGACCATTGATGGTCAACTTGATATGCAAATGATTCAGACTCTTCATCTTACGGCAGACTTAGTAAAAGGAGGAACTCTAAAACTAGGTTCAAACTTAAATGAATCAGGCAAGATAGAACTTTATAATGATTCAAACACTCTAATCTGTGAAGTAAACAAAGAAGGCATCAACATTTATTGTGACGATGGCACAACCATAAGAATGAATGCCAACATTGGCTTTTGTGGCTACGATATAGATGGAACGACTCCACTTTATTGGGTAAGTAAAGATGAATTCCACATGGAAAAATCAGTAATTGAGCATGAAATAACGCTTTCTAATAGATTGAGATTTATTAAACTCGATACCGAAACAAACACCGGAATAGGAGTTGTTGCTTTGGTATAAAATATGTTAATCGATAACAAAAATGACTAATAACAAAAATTTCAATAATTTTAATAATAATAAACAAAATAAACGTCTAGATTGACGCTTTATTTTTTTGCCTTTTCTTACCTATCTTAATCATCTTATCTTTTATTACTTTCTTATTTTTTATTACTTATATCTTATTTTTCTTACTTTTGGAGCTGAAAATATGGCCACCTCATCAGATATGTCCACTACCAATCAATATATAAAATATACAATAACAATCACACAAAATAGTCAAAATGTCTCAAATAACACTTCTAATGTTTATGTTTATGTAAGATTTAGAAGAACAAACACGGGTTACACAACTTATGGTACAGGAACTATTTATTGCAAAATAGATGGAACTACCTATAGCGCCAGCATAACTTCAGATCAAAAAATAACAGAAAATGGAATAATTTTATTTTCAAAAACTTTGGATATTACCCACAATTCTGACGGTTCTAAAACTCTAACTTGTAGCTCATGGTTTAGCATGAGTACTGTTAGTTCAAGTGAACAAAGTTATTCTCAAACACTCACAACAATTCCAAGAGCAAGCTCATTTTCTGGTGGAAATGGTAATATTGGAAGTACAACAAGTATTACAATTAGTCGAGCTACGACAAATTTCACACACATGTTATATTATGATATAGGTGATGGTTGGGAAATATTTGCCAGAAACGTAGGAATTAGCTATACTTGGACGATTCCTACTTCTTTTTATGCAAAGATACCAAATTCAAATAGTGGAACTGGAACTTTATGGTGTGAAACCTATAATGGAAGCACCTATATAGGAGCAGCAAACAGAAGTTTTACATTTTATGTTACTAACTCAAATCCAACTTTTAGTAGTTCTCAAATTACATATCAAGATACAAATTCAAATGTAGTAAATATAACAAATAATGATCAATGGATTGTAAGAAATAAGTCAAATCTAACAGTTACTTTTACTCCTGCCGCAGGTAAAAATTCAGCTACAATCAGCAGTTACAATCTCACATTTAATGGAAATACTTACTCATATTCTTCTTTTTCTCAATCAAAAACTATTAATTTTGGAGCTATAAATCTCTCATCAAATACAAATATTAGTATACAAGCCATAGATTCCAGAGGTAATTCAACAACTATCTCAAAAACTATAACCATCTATGATTGGTTGCCACCAACAGCAACAATAAATTTAGCAAGAATAAATAATTTTGAATCTGAAACAAACCTAAAAGTAGACGCTCAAATATCAAGTGTTAACGGTAAAAACTCTATTAACTACATAAAGTATAGAAATAGACCTACATCAAGTGATATTTGGTCAGATTATACAGAAATTGAAAATAATACCAGCTATACCACCATCTTTGACAACACAATCTCATGGAACTTTGAATTCACAATAGCTGATCAGTTTGATTCTATAACTTATTCTCAAACTTTGGCTAAAGGACTTCCGATAATGTTTTTTGATACACAAAAAATATCTGTCGGAGTCAATAAATTTCCAGTAAACGACAATTCACTTGATGTTGACATTCTAAATGGAAATCAGACATTAAACTACGACATCATAAGTGATTGGAATGAATCATATACAATAGTTTCCAACGATAGCTACTATTTCACCTACAACAACGGAGTTTTCACAAGCAATAATCAAGGAATAGCAAACTCAACTTCAAACACATGTTTAAAAATAGATATGATTAACCATGAAAACGATGCTATTGTCACAGTAAATTATACAATTTCATCTGAATCAAACTATGATTATGGCAATGTTTTAGCTAACACATCTTCATCACATCCAAGCTCAACAACCACAACAGGTCGATTCATACACGCAAGTGGCTCATCTTCATCAAATGCAAGCTATACTCTAACAAAAGGCCAAGTTTGGTATTTACATCTGCAATATTATAAAGATCAAAGCACAAACACCGGCAACGATAACTTCAAAATTAACCAAATAACTCTATCTGATACAATCACTTCAAATCAAATTCAACTAAAAACCGGAAACGAAAAGGCATATCCAAACCCTTTTTACCCAATAAATTCAATCTACATCAGCACAAATAACTCTAATCCAAGCACTTATTTTGGAGGCTCATGGACTTTGAATGGCTCAGGAACATTAGCAAATGTTACTTGTTATTATTGGCAAAGAATTAGTTAGAAGTTACTAATCAACAGATTAAAACAGAACAAGCAACCAATTCGGTTGCTATTTTTGTCTCTGGATTTAAATTGTCAGATTTTTCAATAAAACTCAATAAAAAAAATGTGTATATATTGTTGAATACAAACATAAATTTAGAAAACATGTACGCATTGCCAAGCTTCAATATAAATAAACGCTTTTTCACATACTACGCTAGATACCCTTAAAACCTTTAATCTTCAAGAATTTCAAAAATTCAGGAAATTAGAGGTTTTAAAAATGTACAAAATTAAGGTTGAAGATCATGACGGAAAAATAATAGAAGTAGAAGTAACACACGAAATTTACAAATTCGACAAAGAAAATTTTTGGCAAGAAGACTGGAGAAAACGTAAAAGGAAACAAGAAAACACTCTTGATTCAATTAACGAAGATCCCAGTCTTTTGAATTTGTTATCAAAAAAATTAGTAGAATCTACTGAAGAAAGTTACATAAAAAAATTCACAATAGAAAAACTTCATGAAGCTATTGAAAAGTTACCAGAAAAACAAAGAAGACGCATTATTCTGAGATTTTTTCATAATTTCACAAACAAACAAATAGCAGAAGCCGAAAAAATTACCGAAAGAGCTATAGAATGTAGCATAAAAAAATCATTAGAAATGATAAAGAAATTTTTATTATAAATTTATATATATAATTAAAAATTTTGTTCAAGTATACAAATATAAAAATTTTTTAAAAAAACGTTTCGGGTTTTGCCATTCTCAACGCCCTATATATAGAAGGACTTTTTTATATCCTTCTAAAACAATAAAAATTACTCTAACCAAATTTAGAATCTTTTACGTTCTAAGATGTAAGGTACATAGCAAGAGTAAAAGTGAGCTTTGACAATTGAATAAACCACCCGAATACGTTTAAAGATACTCCTGTCCAGTCACAGTTGGAGCGTTGAAGCAATACTTGCATTGTGATCCGTCTAAGGCAATGAGGGCAGTCGGGCGAGAACCGCGCGAAGGTGAAATCCTGTGATGTTTGGGTGTAATTTTAAAAATAGAGGTGAAACCATGCAAACCGATCAACAGTCAGAAACTGTTTATTTTAATACAAAAGATATATGCAAAATAGGCAATATTACATATATTATTGAATCACATTTTAAGGATGAAGGCGAGACCGTTGTGGATAAGATAAAAAATTTAATAAAAACTGAAATATGGCGCTCCGATCTCAACTTAAATGATGTATAATGATAATGTAAACATTGCTTGTTTGGCTTTTAATCTTAAAAATTAGGAGAGATTAAAATGTTAAATAACAACAATATATTTACAGAAGAAAAAATAACCGCTTTATATTTAAGACTATCAAGGGAGGATGAACAAGAGGGAGAATCAAACAGTATTGCCAATCAGAAAACTTTATTGACAGAATATGCTAAAAGAAACAAGTTTAGAAATCTTCAAATCTTTATAGATGATGGTATTTCCGGAGTCACATTCAAACGTAAAGGCTTTGAAGAAATGTACAGAATGATTGAACAAGATGAAGTTTCAACGTTAATTGTCAAAGATATGTCCAGATTAGGTAGAAATTACTTAGAAGTCGGAAGATTAACAGAAACGATCTTACCAATGCACAATGTAAGATTTATTGCTCTAAACGATGGAGTAGATAGCCAAAACGGAGAAGATGATTTCACACCATTTAGAAATATTATTAATGAGTGGTACTGCAAAGACATCAGCCGAAAGATAAAGTCTACTTTGAGACTTAAAAGTAAACAAGGTTTACCAATCGGAACTACCGCTCCTTATGGATATATATATAATAAGGAAACAAAATTCTGGGAAATAGATCCAGAAGCTGCCGAAATTGTGAAAGAAATTTTCGAACTTAGAAAACAAGGCGAAAGCGCGAATAAAATAGCAATCGTTTTAAAAAGAAAGAAAACTTTAATTCCATCCCAATATGCAGCTGAAAAAGGATACAAAACCCCAGCAGTTAAAGTCCCTAGAGATAAATATCTATGGACAGAAGAAAATGTAAACAGAATTTTGAAAAATCAATCATACTGTGGAGACATTATAAACTTCAAGACTAGAAAAAAATCTTTTAAAGTTAAAGTTCAAGTTTCAAATCCCAAAGAAGAATGGGAAATTCATAAAGATGTGCATAAACCAATAATAAGTCGCCAATTATTCGAAGATGTTCAAAAGACATTTAATAAAACCAAATTCAGACAATCAAAAAATGTCGTTGAAAGAAACATGTTTTCGGGATTACTTAAATGTAGTAGTTGTGGGTCAAACCTAAATTTCAAATATACACACGACAACCCGGACAACAAATACTTTTCTTGTTTTAATAATAGACACAGAAATGGTTTATGTAACAAGACACATCATATAAGACTTGATAGTCTGACTCATAACATAAAAAACAAAATTTATGAGATCATACAGTTTGCAAACAAATTCGAAGATGAGTTTGTAAAGATTGTTGTCAACGAGAATTATAGAAGAATTCAAATGGAACAACAAAAAAATCAAGAAAATTTAGAATTAGCTTTAAAAAGAAACAATGAACTTGATGTTTTATTTGAAAAAGTTTACGAAGACAAAGCCTTGGGCATTCTAAACGAGGAAAAATTTCTAAAACTTTCAATAAAGTTCGAAGACGAGCAATTAGAACTCAAACAAAGAATAAAATATCTGAAAGAAATAGTTACGGAGGAAAAGAACCACGAAATGAATAGCGACGCTTTTTTGAAAATAGCCCGAAAACACTCAAATATGAATGAACTTACTTACGAGATTCTTCATGAATTTATAGATAAGATTATAGTTCACCACCGAGAACAAATCGGTAAAGAAGTATTTCAAAAAATCGAAATCTATTACAACTTTATTGGTAAAGTCGAAATGCCAAAACTCAAGAAGGTCGAAATTCCAAGCTTACAAAAGGCCTTCGGAAGAAAAGAAGAAAGATTAACAAGGGTAATCTAACCAAATCTTCCAACTGGTTTTCTGTACAAACAGAAAACCAAAGCCCCTATAAAACACTACATTGGTGGAGAGATGGGGATTCGAACCCCAGAAGTTTTTTTGACTTACACGATTTCCAATCGTGCTCCTTAAACCACTCGGACACCTCTCCGCAGGCATTCTCTGATATTATATGAGAAATATAAAATATAACAACTAAAGGTGTTCCTAAAAAGTGTGTAAAGTAGTGGTATGGCAAAGAAATCGAAAATGTAGAATGTTCGAAATGCGGCAAAACAGAAAGATAAAACAAGCCAGGAGTTATAGATATAAAACCCACAACGCATCCCCTGTACATCTAATTCCAAAATTTGAAATGTATTTTTCTAAAGAAAATACGATTTAGTCATAAAAATATATACTATTGATATAAGCCCATAAGGGCATTAAATTCATAAGACCAAAGGTAATGTTTACAATAAAAACTACAAGTCAATTTTTAATTGGATTAAGATTTTTGCAGAAGAAAATCTACGTAAAACCCAAACCTAACAGCAAATCGGTAGTAATTGAGCTAGACGGGCATTGCGAAATAAATATATAAGTGATACTATTTAACTATATATAGAAAAAATAAAGTGCCCGAAATGTGGCGGAAAAGAAAAAACAAAAATTGAGTTGGATTTTTTAAGTTTTTCAGCTTCTTGTTTAACCCAATTTATTACAGAATTGTGACTCATACCAAG
Source organism: Candidatus Improbicoccus pseudotrichonymphae (assembly GCA_036322855.1). Lineage (GTDB taxonomy): Bacteria > Bacillota > Clostridia > Oscillospirales > Acutalibacteraceae > Improbicoccus > Improbicoccus pseudotrichonymphae. The sequence continues at coordinate 180,775 of AP027924.1, read as the reverse complement.
CAAGCGCTCTATCCTCCTTAACCCTTATACCTTAGAGGTAATAACGAATCTGTCTCATCTTTAGCTTTTTTTGAATATCCGTGTTTATGATTTTGTGTGTAATTACATCCGCAATTTTTACATAAATATCTTTGTTTTTTAAGTACAAATCAACTTTTTGTTTTTTCTTTTTTGTTTTTTCTTTTCCGCCACATTTCGGGCACTTTATTTTTTCTATATATAGTCAAATAGTATCACTTATATATTTATTTCGCAATGCCGAAAATAATAACACGAAAAACAAAATTTAGTACGAAGAATTCATTCGAAAACTAGAATTATTGCTTGAAAATATCAAATTTTTATGCAGATGAATATGGTTTTCAAGTAATATTTTTGTTTCCTTCACATTATTGGATCATTCATCATCAAGTACAAACTATATACTTTAATACTCAACTTTATTTTTTATGCATAAATGTATATTTTTTAGAAATGCCTTAAAAATTATTGATTGTTTCTAAATACTAAAAGTGTTATAAAAAATATTAAAGATAGAATCAGAATTATAGATGCACTGGCGGAAACACCTAAGTAAAATGAAACTATTAGGCCTAATATTCCGGAAGACAACGAAAATACAACGGAAAATATATGGTAATCCCTCAAATTTTTCGAAATGTTTTTCGAAGCGGCGGCTGGCAAAGTAAGAAGGGAATTTACCATGAGTATGCCTATTAGTCTTATTGTTACTGCTACGGTGAGCGATATCATTATTACAAAAATGTTTTTATAAAACTTATATTTTAATTGTTTACTTACGGATAAATCTCTGTTAAAACTCGAGAGCATTAGTTTGTTAAAAAATAAAAACCAAAAAATTAATACAGCTATAAAAACAAAAAAAACTAATTTTACTTCGTTTTCTCTTATGGAAATTAAATTTCCTATTAAAAATTCCGAATAACGAGAAAAATTATTTTTAAATGAAATAACTATTGTACCAACAGCAAGACCGACAGATGAAAACACACCGATGATTGAATCTTCGGGAATTATATCCAGCTCAATTATATTCGAAATACAAAAGGCAAAAATTAAAGCAAAAATAAGTATCGAAAACGTTGGATTTTGAATTCCTATTAATGTACCTAACGCAATTCCTGTCAACGCACAATGCCCAAGTGCATCAGAAAAAAATGCCATCCTGTTATTCACTATCATTGTACTTATCAGGCCAAACATTGGACCAATAGCAAAAATCGCAGAAAAAGCATTACGCATAAAACTATAGCTAAATAAACCTAATACGGAACCCACACACCTTAAAAAAAATTAACAACTCAAACTTGCAAATAGCCACTCAAACCACTCACCTTATTCATATATCTCAACTTTTTCAAAGCTTTGGCTTCTATCTGGCGAATTCTTTCTCTTGTAACTTTAAATTCTTTTCCAACTTCTTCGAGAGTTTGGGTTTTACCGTCATAAAAACCAAATCTTAAACACAAAATCCGGCTTTCTCTAGGAGTTAATTTTCTTATTTGCTTCAACAATTCATTTCTTAAAATCTTTCTGGTCGCATTATCTTGAGGTGATTCAATCGTATCGTCACGGATACTATCTCTTAAAAATCTGTCGCTGTTATCATTACTTATAGGTGCCTCTAGAGACAATGGATCCAAAGACGATTTAATTGCATCTCTAATTTTATCAACCGATACATTTATCTCCCTTGCCAACTCATCCAATGTTGCCTCTTGCCCATTACTGTGAAGCATAACATTAGAGACATTTTTAATTTTATTGAGAGTTTCGATCATGTGAACAGGTATTCTTATTGTTCTCGACTGATCCGCCAAAGCCCTTGTAATAGACTGACGAATCCACCAGGTGGCATATGTTGAAAATTTAAATCCCTTGGTATAATCAAACTTTTCAACGGCTTTCATTAGTCCGACACTACCTTCTTGAATTATATCAAGAAAATGCATGCCTTTACCTAAATATCTCTTCGAAATACTAACCACAAGCCTTAAATTTGCTTCAATAAGCTCTTCTTTTGCTCTTTTATCTCCCTGAGCTATCCTCATTGCTAAATTAATTTCTTCTTCGACGGTCAATAGAGGAACTTTACCTATTTCTCGTAAGTATAACCTAATGGAATCTTCGACATTCGTATTATTATCGCCGGAAGCAGCGGATGAATTGTTTCTTGAAAAAAAAAATTCATTATATGTTTTTAACTTCTGATCTATATCATTTACGTTACTTTCTATGCTATCTTCGCTAGATGACTTATATTCCTCATCCGAATTTGGACTCAAAAATCCAGGATCCTCGTTTAAATTTTCATCAATTTTGCCTTTTTCCTCTTCCGCCTCGTCTTTATCTTCTTTATCTTCCGCCATAAGTTGATCACCTCGCAAATAAGAAACTAAAATCAAATGTCAATAAATTTATTTTTGTCACTTTTTAATATGTTTATGTACTTACGTATGTCGGATATATCAGAAGAGCACTTCTGCAACTCGATATAACGACCCTCCATTTTCAAAATTTTAACATAATTAACAACCTCATCTTTCGAGAACGTTGAATCCGAAAAAATACCAAAAACCCTCGCTAATTCATTATTTTGTTTAAAGTCAAAATTTTTAGAAACATTAATAATATCTATCTTTTCATTATTCTCTTTTAATTCCAAAATACGACCAAAGACACTCTTTGCAAAGTCGCTCGCAAAATCAGAAACTTTTAGAGACGAAAAAACATCCCATAGACAAGCCCCATATTTTATTATGCATGACAACAAAATTTTTTCAATATAATATATACGGAAATATTTGCTTTTATTATTATAATTCGGTTTTTGTTTGAAAATTTCTTTGGTTTTATCTAACTTATTTATATTCGAAAGTTTGTTTCTTTTTTTTATTAATTTTTTTATTTGATTCTCAAATGCTTGTTTATTAATTCCTGTTTCTGCGCAAATTTTTAAAGTATAAATGTCACGATCTATTGTGTTGTCTATTTTAGAAATTACCTTTGATACTTCATTGAGAAATTTAATTTTTTCTTCGTAATTTTCAATGTTAAATTTATTTCTTATTTCTGAAATTATATACCAAACATCATTTTGGGAATTTTCTATGAATTTTTTAAATAAAAAATTAGATTTTGAACCGCTTTTGTTTACTAAATCATCGGGATCTTTAAATTTTTGTATAGACACAATCTTCGTAGAAATATCATATTTCTTAAAAATCTCTATGGCTCTGCGAGTTGCTTTTTTCCCGGCTTCGTCCGAATCATAAGATATATAAATATTTTCAAAATACTTAATTATAAGATTGGCATGTTCGCTAGTTAAAGCTGTTCCGAGGGAAGCAACCGCGTTTGTAAAACCCGCCTGATACAAGGAAATAACGTCCATGTAACCTTCCGTTAAAATTACCTGCTTGTCCCTACTTTTTTTTGCAAAATTCAATGAGTATAAATTTTTACTTTTCTTAAAAACTATCGTATCAGAAGTATTTATATATTTGGCGCCATTGTTTTCATTTACGGAACGACCGCCGAAACCTATTACGTTACCGTTTAAGTCTATTATAGGAAATATAATTCTGTTAAAAAATTTATCTATTATATTATTATTTCTGGTTTTATAAGCTAAATCTGCGGCTAGAATATCACTTTCTTTATAGTTTTGAGATTTTAAATAATTTATTAATTCGAAACGAGAATGACCAAAAGCACACCCTATACCAAAATGTTTAACCGTATTGATTTCAAGTTTTCTAGAAATTAAATAATCCAATGCGGGCTTATTTTTTTCTTTAAATAAATTCGAATGAAAAAAGACAGCGCTTTTACGATTTATTTCATAAATTATATTTTTTTTTGGTTCAAAATTATAAAAATCTTTATTTTCTTCAATGCTTATACCTGCTCGTTTAGCCAAAAAAGCAACCGCTTCTACATAATCCAGATTTTCAATGAGTCTTATAAAAGTAATGACGTCCCCACCTGTATTGCAACCAAAACAGTAAAATGAATTACTGTCCGGATACACAAAAAAGGACGGCGTTCTTTCCTGGTGAAAAGGACAATTGGCGGAAAAATTTCTGCCTTTGTTTTTTAAACTTAAATAGGAAGAAACCACATCATAAATACTATTATTTTCTTTGATTTTTTCTAAATCCGATGACGAAATTTTCATTAAAGACTTCCTCTAAAAAAATTTAGCGAAAACTAAACGATTTTGGAATAAAAATATCTTTAAAGATATTTACGGCAAAATAATCAGTCATTCCGGCGATATAATCGCAAACTACTCTGTCTTCTCCTTCTTCGTCAATCATTTTTTGCAATTCTGAAGGTATTTTTTTAAGATTATTCTTGAAATATCTATAAAGTGATTCTATCACAAATGAAACTTTAAAACCCGTGCTACTCTCATCATCCATGTATACGTTTTCATACATAAAATCAAAAACTTCATTAAAAGCATTCTGTATGGCTGGTTCCATAAGAATTTTACCATCAAAGCTCGATCTCAATATAGATTTAATTAAACTATCAATTCTTTCGGAAGCATCAGACCCTGCTATTTCTTTAAATTTTTCGGGTATTTTACCAGGAATTAACTTATTTGCTCTGATTGCATCATCTATGTCATGGTTTATGTAGGTTATTTTATCGCAAAGTCGAACAATCAAACCTTCTGACGTAAACGGATCGCCATTACGCGAATGATTTAAAATCCCATCTAACGTTTCTTCGGTTAAGTTTAATTTTTCAAGTTTTTCCACAATTCTTACGCTCTGCTGAGAATGAACAAAACCTGTCGGGCAAATTATATCCAATGCCTTCTCACCAGCATGCCCGAAAGGCGTATGACCCAAATCGTGACCCAAAGCAATTGCTTCCGTTAAATCCTCATTAAATCTCAGGGCTCTGGCGATGGTGCGCGAAAGCTGAGCAACTTCAATCGTATGAGTAAGTCTTGTTACAAAATGATCCCCGATCGGAGCTATAAACACCTGAGTTTTATGTTTTAATCTCCTAAAAGCTTTCGAATGAATGATTCTGTCCCTATCACGTTCATATTCTGTGCGTATATCGCAAGACACTTCTTCTATTTTTCTGCCCCTCGACAGCCTAGAAAACTGAGCAAATTTACACAATCTTTCCTTTTCTAAATTTTCGCTTATTTGTCTAACATTCATCCAAAAACCAACTTCTAAAAATAATTTTCGCCAACCAGATCAAATTCCATCTTTTCAAAAAAAATATCGCAGTAACTCCCACAGAATTCACTAAATTTTTCTTTTAGACACGCACACTTAAAAACCACATTTTCACCATAATCACTGCAAATAATTTTGGCACCGAATTTTGAAACCAAATTCAAAAAATTATCCAAAAAACTATATTTGACATTTATAACAAATAAGACACAAAGTGATAAAATCCTGATCCCGCAACCCTCAACTACATTTTTGCTTGCTTCGTTATAAGTCTTTGCAAGCCTTGACGCCCCTAACAAAATGCCTCCGAAATACCTCGCTACCATTATTATTACATTCTTAAGACTTTCATTGTTTATGACGTTTAACACTTGTTCTCCGGCGGTTCCTCTTGGTTCACCATCGCTATTGAATCTGACAGTTCCGTCAAGAATACTGTAAGAATAAACTACACGTTTGGAGTCAAAATATTTTTTTCTAAAAATATTCAAACACTCCAAGGCGCAATTTTCTGAAACTACATTTTCGCCACGACAAACAAACAAAGATTTTCTTTCCTTGAATTTATACTCAAAACTTTTAGAAAAAGTTTTGTAATGCATAAACCTAGCCTTTAAATATCTTCAAACGTTCGTTAAACTTACCGATTCTACCAGCGGTGTCGACATATTTCTGTTGCCCTGTAAAGAAAGAATGACACGCCGAACAAATATCTATGTTGGTTTTACCGGTTTTTGTAGATCTCGTCTTTATGACATTGCCACAAACGCAAACAAACTCGGCTTCACCATATTTTGGATGAATATCTTTTTTCATTAATAAAACCCCATCAAAACTAATTGTTCTCAAATATCGACATAATATCCTGAACTTTATCCTTTTTACTTTTAACATTTGGATCATAATCAGAAATATTTGCATATTTTCTTGTTTTTTTATTGTCAGACTCATTGGACGAATTATTTGAATTATTTGTCGGGAAGCCCGTAGCTATAACAATTACACGCATTATATCATCCAATTTCTCGTCGAATCTCGCGCCCCATATTATATTTGCATCCGGGTCAACTTGTCCCGATATTTTACTGGAAGCTAAATCGACTTCATCCAGTGCGATGTCAGGCGGTCCGGTAATATTTATAATTACGCCTTTGGCACCGTGTATTGATGTTTCCAAAAGCGGACTTGAAATAGCCATTTTTGCCGCCTCTTCTGCTCTGTCTTTCCCGGAGGCCAAACCTATCCCCATGTGAGCATAACCTGCGTTTTTAACTATGGCGGTAATATCAGCAAAATCTAAATTTACAAAACCTACTCCTAAAATTAATTCTAAAATACTTTGAACACCCTGCTTTAAAATATCATCGGCAATACCGAAGGCGTTCATAAGTGTCACTCTTTGTTGACTTGCAAGTTTTAATTTTTCATTCGGGATGACAATCAAAGAATCTACTTGATCTTTTAACGAAGATATACCGGTCTCTGCTTGTTGCATACGTTTAACGCCTTCGAAAAAAAACGGCTTAGTCACAAAAGCCACAACAAGAGAACCAAGTTCTCTCGCGATTTGAGCTATCACAGGAGCTGCACCGGTACCAGTGCCACCTCCCATCCCGGCAGTAACGAATACCATATCCGCACCTTTTAGGTTAGATATCAGCTCCTCACGACTTTCTTCCGCTGAACGCTGACCCACTTCCGGTATAGAACCTGCGCCTTTACCTTTTGTTATTTTTTCACCTATTTGTATTAGACATGGTGCTTTCGAACGGGATAAAGCTTGTTTATCGGTGTTTACGCAGATAAAATCAACATTTTTGATTCCAAGATCAATCATGCGATCTACAGCATTCCCGCCACCACCGCCGACACCAACAACTTTTATTTTTATGTTTTCGCTGTCCTTATTTGTCGTATCAATGGTTTCTTCTTTCAATTAAAAAACCTCCAATATTTTAATTTCTTTGATTGTTTCGAACCAAAATAGTAAACGATAAAATTAATTTTAAGTTCTCGTTTCGAAAATATGTAAACTTAAAATTTGGTAGCGGTAAATGGATTTGAACCATTGACAATTCGGGCATGAACCGAACGCTCTACCAACTGAGCTATACCGCCACTTAAATTTCCTGGGAATATAAAAATTAAATAACATACAATACCAAAAATATCAAACTCTGTTTTAGAACTCTATCACATTTATCTAATAAATCAATAATTTTAATTTTTTCTAAAAATTTTTTTTAAAATTGATTTTTTATTTTCGGTTTTTCTATCGTTCTCACTTTGCTCTTTTTTTGCCTTAACCCAACATTTGAACCCATTCAAAACACTACGCACCTTACATCTTGCGTCTTCAATCATTTCAAGTGTTTTAAACCTTATTTCATATTTTTCTTTCTTTTTTATTACTATTATTTCTTCTTCTCCATTTAAAATATCTTCAATTGGTGGTAAATTTTTTTTAGATTTCTTTTCGCATGCCGGGATACAACCCGGAAGAAGCACAATATACCGCAAGTTTCTACCATTATCTTTTTCCGAAGTTGCAAGTCGAGAATCACAATCTTTGGCCGGAAGACAAAATTCATCGTAAATTCTATTACCAAAATGAGTTTCGCACACTTCAAAATTTATTTTTTCTTCACGATTTACTGCATTTTTTATCGAATTCATATTTTTTAAAACACTCTTTTTGGTTTCTACTGGATTTTCTGATGCAAAATTTTCATTATTATCAAAAAAATTCACTATTTCATCATTTATTTTCAATTTAATTTTTTGATCATTTCCAAAATTGGGGTGAGCTATAATTTGCAAGTTAGAAAATTTATTACTTATATTTTCGCATTTCCGTGAGAAACTAACTATGGAGAATAAAATAATAAAAACAAAACCAAAAATTATCGACCTTTCTACATTATTCAACATTTTTTTTACCATAAATATTCAAACTACCTCGTATTTTAAATGAAATATTTACTCATTTATAATTTTTGGCAATTTTTGTTTTTTTATTCAGTTTGTAAATTTAGATTCAGTTTGATAAAATCGTCACGTGCTTTTGGAATTCGAGGTGATATGTTTTTATGAAAGATAAGAAAGAGTATTCCGATAAACCTTCAGATTTAAATAATATAGTTAAAAACACCGTGCTTAAGATATCACATGAAACTTTGGACAGTTCTGAAGAAAAGGAAGATTCAAAAAAACAGCCACCTAGCAGCAATGAATATGTCGAGAGGAAATAAGTCTTGTTTAGTATTTTGATGGTTACCGTTTGGCATTTCTTAGTATTTATCTTCAGCATAAATTTTGATCCGCTATTTTTTAATGAGATGAGTTTAAAAATCGATTCAAAACGTTGCAAACTCAGAAAAAAATTTTATGAAAATGTTTTTAAAATAAAGAAATGGAAAGATAGAGTTCCACTTGGTATAGATAGATTCTCAAAGAAAGAATTAAAGAGCAACGATGTTTCATATCTTAGAAAATTCATATTGGAAACCTATCGCGGTGAATTTAATCACTTTTTGTGCTGTCTCATAATTTTTGTTCTCTTGTTTCTTGGATTTAAATTATCTTTGTTTTTGAATTTATTGGTAATAATGATTAATATTCCTTGTGTATTTATACAAAGGTACAATCGTGCAAGATTAAAGCTTCTTGTTTTTAACATCGAAAGTATAAAAAAAATTAAGGTTTGTAATGAACAAAACTTTTAATTTATATTAAGGAATTATAAAATTTTTTTAAAAAATTAAAAAAAGTTTGACAAAAAATTATTATGTTTTATCATTGTTATATCGGATGGTTTTTGAAAGTCCGGTGAGAGCTTTGAAAGTTGGATAACACTATCTTAAAATATAAATACAGTAGTACAGCAAAAATGATTTGATATTTGTTGTTTTTCATAATTAGTTATTCGTATATGTTACCTTGATTAATTATTTGATTTAAATTCGGCCATTCGTTATAGTGGCGGGTTTATAGTATATTCGCTTTGTTCAATCTCTCTCTCTCTCTCTCTAAACGAAAGAATGAACTCCTGGCGTGTGTTATCCAACTTTGAGAGTTTTCATCGACGGTTTTGGTTTTCGGTGTGTTTGTTTCTGTTGGGAGCTTTTTGTGTGTTTCGTATGAGTCAAAGTAGACTTTTTTTCGTGCTGACTGTTTTGATGTTTTCTGTTTTTGCGGTTTTTGTTTTCTTTTTGAGTTTTAGGAGAAGTAAAATAAACGAAAAGATGTACAAAATAGGAGTAATGCAGATTGTAGAGCATAAGGCGTTAGATCAGGCCAGGCAGGGTTTCGTAGATGGTTTGAAAGAACAGGGTTATGAAGATGGCAAAAACATAAGATTTGATTTTCAAAATGCCAACGGTGATCTTTCGAATTGCGAAACGATATCTAACAAGTTCGTGAAAGAGAATTTGGATTTAATTCTAGCAATTTCAACACCTTGCGCTCAATCCGCAGCAAAAGCTACTAAAAGTGTTGTTAAAGACATACCTATCGTAGGTACGGCCATAACGGATTATGTGGCTGCGGGGTTGGCGGAGAGTAACGAAAAACCAAATGGTAATGTAACAGGTACGTCTGATTTACCACCTATAAAAAAACAAATAGAGTTGATTTTAAAATTAAATCCAAATGTTAGAAAAATTGCGATTTTTTATTCTACGATAGATATAAGTCCTAAATTTCAAGCAGAAATAGCGAAAAATATAATAAAAGAAAAAGGACTTACGTCTGAAGTTTTTATTGTTTCCGGTTTAAATGAGGTTCAACAAGTTTTAGAGCGTGCGATTAAAGTCGCGGACGCTTTTTATATACCAATAGACAAAATAACAAGTGCAGCTATGCCTTTGATTTATAAAAAAACTTTAGAAAGCAGAAAGATTGTCGTGGCAAGCGAAGTTACATTGATTGAATTTTCAACCGCAACTATCGGGATGTCTTATTACAATCTTGGCAAGGAAACAGCGTATCAGGCTGTTACGATACTTACAAACAAAAATAAACCAGCAAATATGCCAATAAAATATCTGGAAAACAATAATACTATTTTAAATTCCAAAAACATAAGTGAATTAAAGATAACCGTGCCTAAAGAGATATCGGATACCGCAAAAATATATTGATTAGTTTAGGAATGATGATTATGAACTATTTGAAATTAAGTAACTGTGAGCTTGAAAATGAATTAAAAATATTGTTAGAAAAATTCGAAGAAATTAAAAAACAAAATTTTAGATTAGATATTTCAAGAGGTAAGCCTTCACAGGAACAATTAAAGTTATCTTTGAAAATGTTAGACTTAGATATTACAAAAGATGGTTTGGATATATTCAATTACGGAATTTTATGTGGTATTCCAGATGCAAGGTTATTGATGTCTGTTATTTTGGGTTGTGGTTCAGAGGATGTAATAATAGGTGGGAATTCAAGTCTCTGTTTGATGTCGGATGTAATTTCGTTTTTTTTCACGCATGGTGTTAACAACGAAAAATGGGATATAAATGATACCAAATTTTTAGCTCCTTGCCCTGGTTACGATCGTCATTTTGCTCTTTGTGAACATTTTGGAATAAAAATGATACCCATAAAAATGAATCACGACGGCCCGGACATTGATGAGATAGAAAAATTAGTAAGCAAAGACGAAAGCATTAAGGGCATGTGGTGTGTTCCTAAATTTTCTAATCCAGGCGGAGAAATTTATTCAGATTGTATCATAGAAAGAATTGCAAAACTCAGGCCTTCATCAAAAAGTTTTAGGATTTTTTGGGACAATGCTTACTCTGTTCACGAACTGTATGAAAAAATCGAAATAAAAAATATTTTTAAAGAAATCAAAAAAAATAACAACGAAAATTTAGTAATAGCCTTCGCCTCGACATCTAAAATTACATTCTCGGGTGGGGGAATATCCGCAATAGGTTGCAAAGGTGATAATTTTAAATCTTTATGTAAACATTATTCTTTTAAAACAATAGGTTTCGATAAAATAAATCAAACAAGGCATGTTAAGTTTTTGACGAATTCGGCAAAAGATATAGAAGAGAGTTTAAGAAAACATATGTTGAAACATTCTGAAATTTTAAGACCAAAATTTAATTTGATTTTAGAAAAGTTTAAGCTTAATTTTTGTAAAAATCCGATTTTATCCTGGTCTAAACCAAAGGGCGGATATTTCATAAGCATAAAAACTTTCGGAAGCGCTAAAAAAATTGTGCAACTTTGCCGAGAGGCTGGTTTAGTTCTAACTCAAGCCGGATCAATGTTTCCGTATAATCTAGACCCAGACGACTCCATGATTAGAATAGCGCCATCATATCCAACACTAGAAGAAATATCAAAAGCAACTAAAATATTAATTTTATGCATCAAAATTTCAGCCATCGAAAAGCTAAAAAACCATGCTTCTTAAAAATAATACGATAGAGGTATGTTTACTAATTGAGAAGATATTGTCTAGTTTTAAAAATTAAAGACAATCGATTAGGCAAAAACATTTTTCAAATTTGAAAATTTTGATTTTAATGCTTCAAAATAGGTTGTATTCATAAACAAAAACTTTTATGACAGTTTTAAAAGTCGCGATAGTGCAGCAGAAACACTTATTTTTCGGTGCAAAATCGGTGCAAAAATAGAATATATTTTCGCAAATCTGAGATCTCTCTCGATCGCGAAAGTACTTTTGTTTAAAAAATAATTGAAAGCTACACCAAAACTCACTTCGTTACTTTTTGCTGTCTGCTCGATTTTCTGTACGCAGCAACTCAAAACAGAGACACTTACATAAAGAACAAAAAATAAAGCAAAAAATAACGGTAAAAGCATGTGCTTTCCCTATGATATGTTTAATAGGATCTATTAAATTGTAAGATTACCAATCATCAGTTGCATATATTTTTGTATCGATGTGAGAGACTTTTTGTGTTAATTTCTCAAAAAATTTAGTTTCTTGAGTGCTGATCTGAAATCTAACTAATTTTTGTTTTTTGCGGTCTACAGTTGTTCAAAGCCCAAATATTTTTCTTAAAATTTACAAATAATTCGTTTAGTTCTAAAACTTCTATTTTTTTCTTCTTTGGGTTGAATTTTTTAAGTTTTTCTGCTTCTTGTTTGACCCAATTTATTACAGAGGTGACTCATGCCAAGCAAGCGCTCTATCCTTCTGAACCCTATACCTTCGAGGTAATAACGAATCGTCTCATCTTTAGCTTTTTTGAATATCCGTGTTTATGATTTTGTGTGTAATTACATCCGCCATTTTTACATAAATATCTTTGTTTTTTAAATACAAATCCACTTTTTGTTTTTTCTTTTTGACTGCATTTTGGGTGCTTTATTTTTTCTATATATAGTTAATGGTATCACTTATTATATTTATTTCGCAATGCCGATTTTTATTCAATTCCGACACAGCTGGGAAAGAGGAGGGAATTGAAGTTGATTGAAAAATCGTCGAGTGCTGCCGTTCAAGAGGGGCCGCGTGAGCGTCGTTGAAAAAATTAATCGAGATGAGCCAAGGAAAGATGAGCTATGCAGAGCAACATGATAATGCCAGAATGAGAATATCAAAATGATATGCACGGTATGAAAAAATTGGGATTAAGAAAGAAAAGTCGAAGAGACAAGGAATTTCTTAAAAATTGGGTTAAATGTAGAACAAGTTGCGCAGGGTACAGGATTGCCAATAGAAGAAATCGAAAAATTAAAGTAATGCTGTTAAATTTAAATTCGTCAAATTATATGAATCAAGCAAAAAATCTGTCAATTTGTATCAAAAGAGTTGTGGTTGGGCACCGTGAGTTTCTTCTGATAAGTTGAAAAAATTCTTCAACTCCAAATTTTTTTACTATTCTTTAAATAAAAATCTCTTGCTAACCTTACAAGAACGTCTTCGCATACGACTTTCGCCACTAAATAACCAACTCCATACAAATGGTTTACAATCAAGCTAACTATTACACGTTAGGAAACTTAATTATTGTAAATAAATTCAGGTTTTGAATTTTTTTTAAATCTCCAAATTCCAGCTTCTAGATCATGAGGGCAAACAATCGGAGTGGCTATAGATGCAAGAATATTTTTTTTAATTATTTTCTGAGCCGAATGATCATGTCCTCTTATGATATAACTGTAACCAAATTTTTTAAGATAATCTTTCATAATGCGTATGGGATAAATTTTGTACAAATCACCGCGATGAGAAGTCTGAATTTCTTCAACGTCTTCAGATATATCATCCCAAAAAAAATTCGAAACTCTATCGTGTGGTTTTTTCATTTCTGAATTAATATTGTTTTCAAATTCAATTCTGTCATTACATTCAATCATGTTTGAAATAGGACAAGCATGGCAGACCAATAAAGTTTTTCTCCCGATATGAATTTCCGCAGCAGCACCTAAAAAATTGAACAAATCATATATTTTTGTTTCTAAATCATAATCTTTTTCAGAATATTTACTCGTAATCTCCTCGGGAAAAGTACAAGATCCACAGTGAACGCTTTCATGGTTACCACTCAAAAGGAAAACATCTTTTGGGAAAAACAGCTTAAATTGAAACAACCAACATAAAACCTCAATTGAATTCGAACCTCTATCTATGTAATCTCCTAAAAAAACGACACAACCTCCGCTTTTGACTGTTTCGAGAGCAGTAAGTAGATGAGAATTAAAATCTCCATGAACGTCACCCACAACCAAAACTTCAGAAGTTTTAATTTTTATGTAGGGTTCTTCCGAAATTAACAATCCACAAAGTTTTTCAATTGATTCTTTAAATTCATGAGCCGAAATTACATTTTTAACCAAAAAATGATACAAATCCCACAGATATTTTATTTTGTCATCCATAAAACTAACCTTGCCTTGAAACTTATTTCGGGTAGTTGTAAATAAAATCTACTTAAACAAATAAATATACGAATTTGTAATGAATCAGAAATTTACTTTTTTTTGGTAAGATTCATAATTATGTGCCTACCATCGCTTATGATTTCTCCGTTTTTTTCAGCTACTTCAGAACACATTTCATAAAATTTGTCAATGACTTCGTAAGCAATATTAGAATGGACTATTTCTCTACCTTTCAATCTTATTACAACTTTAACCTTGTTTCCGTTTTCGATAAATTTACAAGCGTGTAATGCTTTTGTTTTTAGATCTCCGGTGCCTATGTTAAACGAAAGATGGATTTCTTTTGTTTCTAAATTCTTTTGATTTTTTTTTTCTTCCTTTATTTTTTTTGCACGTTCGAAACAATATTTACCATAATCAATGACTTTACACACAGGAGGATCGGCCTTCCCCGGCATTTTAACGAGATCTAAATTTCTTTGTGTTGCTATTTCCATCGCTTCTTTAGTTTTAATAACATCTGTTAAAATTCCATCTTCGCCTATAAGACGTACCTCTGCATCTTTTATTTCATTATTTATCTGAAAATTTTTAATTGTTGACACCGCACTCCTTTTATAAAATAACGCCAGATGATTTAAATACTAGCATAAACATCAATATATATCAAACAACTCGTCAAAATTTAAATTTTAATTTAATTACTCTTTAATATTTTTACTTCTGACTCTAAAATTATTCCGATTTTTTTATATACTACACTTTTTATATATTCTATTAATTTTAAAATGTCACTCGAGGAAGCATTACCTTTATTTATTATAAACCCAGTATGCTTCTCGCTTACTTGAGCGCCACCTATGGAATATCCCTCCAAACCGCATTCTCGAATTATTGTTCCGGCGTAACATCCAATAGGCCTTTTGAATACGCTGCCAGCACTGGGAAATTCAATAGGTTGTTTATTTTTTCTTTTGGTTATCAAATTTAACATAATATCTTTTATGTGATCTTTACATGATCTTTTTAATTTAAAAAGCATTGAAGTTATTATTAAATCAGAATCTGTGTAATTACTTTTTCTGTATGATAAATCGAGATTCTCCTTTGAAAACTTTTCGAACTCTCCTTCGGAATCCATGTGCGTGCTTTCGTATATTATGTCGGAAATTTCTCCACCGTATGCTCCTGCGTTCATATAAAGAGCGCCGCCACATGTTCCTGGAATTCCCCAAGCAAATTCAAGGCCGGAGAGATTACCATTTAATGCCGCAACACAAGCCGAGGCCAAAGTTGCGCCGGCCCCGCATATTATTTTATTATCATCAAGTTTTACTTTTTTAAAATTTCCATCGAGTTTTATAATTAAACCTCTGAAACCTTTTTCGTCTGCTATTAAATTGGAACCCTTCCCTAACACAAAAACACGAAAATTATCTTTTGTTTTTTTTATCAAACTTGATAGACTTGACTCATCGTAAACATATATAAAAACATCGGCCGGTCCACCAACTTTAAACGTAGTGTGTCTAGAGAGAAGCTCATTAAAAACTACTTCACAATTTAAATGGCTTGCGAACTCGGCTATTTTAGAATATTTCAAATTTTTCACCGGTAAATTTTATGTAAAATTTAATCAGGAAATGCATATGTACCAACATCTTCGCCGTTTAAAATTTTGTATATACTTCCCGAACGGCCGACATTGAACACACATATCGACATATTGTTTTCTCGACATAGCGCAACGGCCGATGCATCCATCACGCTTATATTCTTGCTAATTATATCATTCAAACTTATTTTTTTATATATTCGGTTATTGTCTAAATTTTTTTTTGGATCAAATTCATAAATACCATCAACATTCGTACCCTTAAGCAGAATATCTGCGTTTATTTCAACTGCACGAAAAGCTGCTGCCGTATCTGTTGAAAAAAACGGAATACCCAAACCACACCCGAAAATTATTACTTTATTTTTGTCTAAAATTTTTATTATTTTTTCATGAGTATAACACGAAATTGCATTTTTTATTTCAATAGAGCTATGTATTGTGCATATGTGCCCGATACTATTTAATTTATCAGAAATAATTAAAGAATTCATAAGCGTCGCAAGCATTCCTGCTGTATCGGATTTTGTCTTATCCGAACATTTGTTATCTCTTCCACGCCAAAAATTTCCACCTCCCACGACAATACCAATTTCAGCGCCGCTTTTCAAACAAAAACTAATATCTTCACAAATAGAAGAAATCACATTTGGGTCTATGCCTAACTTATTTTTTCCGGCTAAAAACTCTCCGCTTAATTTTAACAATACT
This sequence comes from Candidatus Improbicoccus pseudotrichonymphae, assembly GCA_036322855.1. Taxonomy (GTDB): domain Bacteria; phylum Bacillota; class Clostridia; order Oscillospirales; family Acutalibacteraceae; genus Improbicoccus; species Improbicoccus pseudotrichonymphae. Next base: position 164,347 of record AP027924.1, on the reverse strand, counting down.
TTTTTATACTTTAACAATGCAATTTACCTCATATTCATTTCGGACATTAAAAAATCTTCCAAAAGATCCAATCTTCGAAGTTTTAAATAAGTATATTCATAATCTTCTTCATTCATTTGTGCTCTAGTTATGTCAAAACCTTCGGGGATAAAGATACTGTCCCAACCAAATCCTGAGTTTTCACAACTTGGTTTTTCTGATATTTTTCCATTAAGCAAACCTTCGAAGGTTTTGAATATATCGCCATTATAATAGCCTATCGAGCATCTTGCGGTTGCATTTTTTGATTTATCTTTTAATAAATCACATAAACCGCCTGCTCCAATTGCTTTTAAAAAAAATTTAACAAATGTTCCCGGTAAATTACCCAATGATTCTAATTCCAAAGAAACATCTTCTACTATAACTGGTAATCCTACAATTCCATATGCTTCAAAAACTTTAAATTTAATTATTTCTTTTAAATCCAGGCTTTGTATTTCCTTTAAGTCAATATCTCTACGCTCGAATTTAACTCTTATAAATCTTTGAAAATATTTTGCTTTATTTTCATTCCCTGTTATAAATACCAGACTCAATGCGACATCTCCTTTTTAAAAATCTTTTAACCAATATTTTCTGTCAAGTATCCTATATTGTACAGCTTCAGAAACATGTTCTTCTTTGATTTCCTCACTATTATCTAAATCGGCAATAGTTCTCGCGATTTTTAGTATTTTTTCATATGCTCTTGCTGAAAAACCTATATTATCAAACGCTAACTTTAGTATTTTTAATGTATTCTCATTTAGACAAAAATAATTTTTTACTTCTGATATATTGGCCCTTGCGTTTAAAACATTCGAAAAATTTTTATATCTTTCGGTTTGAATTTTTCGCGCATAACTTACTCTTTTTTTTATCTCTTCGGAATTTTCACCACTTCCGGGAGAGGAAATATTTTCAAAATCAAGAGCAGAAACATCCATATGAATATCTATTCTATCCAAAAGCGGCCCGGAAATTTTGGACAAATACTTGTCTATATCTTTTTTAGAACACGTACAAAGTCTTTTGGGATGACCAAAATAACCACACGGGCACGGATTCATAGCCGCTATCAAAATAACATTGCATGGATACGCAAGTACCGAACGTGCTCTTGAAATTGTAACAAAACCATCCTCCATGGGCTGCCGCAATACTTCCAACACGGATCTTGCAAATTCCGGCAATTCATCCAAAAATAGTATTCCATTGTGAGCCAAAGATAGTTCTCCGGGTTTTGGTATACTGCCGCCTCCAACTAAACCTGCCGGCGAGACAGTGTGATGAGGCGCACGGAACGGGCGTTTTAAAACAGGCAAAGAATCCTCTTTTATTTCGCCCGTAACGGAATAAACCTTGGTAACTTCAATTATTTCATCAAAAGTCATTTCCGGAATTATAGTTCTAAAGCGTTTCGCCAACATAGTTTTTCCGGAACCGGGGGAACCTATCATCATTACATTATGACCGCCGGCGGCAGCGATTTCAAGTGCGCGCTTTGCTTCGTATTGACCCTTCACTTGTGAAAAATCGTTAGATTCTTTCTGAAAGGAAAAATTTATTTCTGAAAATTTTTTAGGTTCTATTTCGATTTTATCATCAAAAAAATCAATCAACTCTCTTACGTTTTTGACCGGATAAATTTCTATATCTTTTACCAAGGCCGCTTCTGACGAATTTAAAGAAGAAACGAAAACTTTTTTAAATCCGAATTCTTTTGCGCCTAAAACCATTGGCAATATTCCAGGTACCGGATTTATGTTACCATTTAAAGATAATTCGCCCAGAAAAACACAATCGTCCGTTGGGCGAGTTAATTGTTGATCGGCTTTTAAAAGTGCGATTAATATCGAAAGATCATAAACTGAACCGATTTTTCTGGTATTACTTGGAGCTAAATTCACCACTATTCTTTTTACCGGGAATTTAAATCCTGAGTTTTTGATTGCCGAGCGCACTCTATCACGAGATTCTTTTACAGATATATCAGGAAGCCCTACTATTTCAAAGGCCGGTAAACCTATCGACAAATCAATTTCTACGTTCACAAGAAAATAATCAAGACCTAGGAGGCCCATACTAAAGGTTACAGAAACCATACGACTCCCTCGAATTATCCGGTTAGTTTTTTGATTTTTTATTCTTTCATATCTGTATCTTCTTCTTTTAAATCAAAAATATCAACCATTTCTTGTTTATTTGTTTTTAAAATATTCAAAATATTCTTTTCTTCCGATCCTTCAATTAAATTTTCGTCTTTGTGGCATTTTTTTTGCTCCGGGTTAATCCAATCATAGACTTCATCAACACCTTCATCTATGACACCGGAAACAATAGAATAATCTTTTTTTTCTTCTTTTTTAATCTGAACGGTCTCCCCGCTGCTGTTGATAATTGTAATAACAGTAGTCGTAAAACCAACAATATTTGTCAATAAGGAATTCAATTAAACATCCTCCTAAAATCCCAAAACTTCATTCTGACAATTTATTTTATAAAAAAACATTGTCAATATCATTTTTGCAGTATTTTATTATTTTTAAACAAATAGCCACAGAAAAAATGTTAAAATGTTACTTGAAAATATGATACCAGGCTCAAAAAAACCAAAAATGGCGATCGAAAAAACCGCAAACATTGCTGTTCTTGTTTGAATATTTACGTTTTTAATTCTACTTATAAATTCGCTTAAAATTTTTAACAATTTCGATCCATTTTTTATGATGAATGGATAAAAACAGCACGCACCTATAATTCCAGTATAAACAAAAATTTCTATGTAAGTATTATGAACCATGCGATATTTTAGTCTTACCATAAAAGTATTCGGTATAACATCGTTGGCATACATAATCAAATTTTTTGGAGATGTGCCGAAAAGCCATGCTTTTTTGAAAATTTCAATTGCGCTTAACCATATACTGAACCTTAGATTTGAAATGTCTCCGCTGGTTTTTATATCAATGCGTTCTGTATTGATTTTTTTTATGTTTGCGTTAAATAAGCAAGGCAGAAAGCTTAAAATTTTTTTAAAAAACGTACAAAAAAAACAAAAGAAAACGCAACACAAAAAAGATAACAACATAGAGATGATCAGCGGTCTTTTGCTTTTGGATATTTCCTTTAAACTTCTTATGTATCCCCAACTTGCAATAAAAATATTTAAAATCATTGCCAAAAAAACCGTTCTAGAACCGGCTAGAATAATATAAGTAAACTGAATGAAAATGAAAATAATATTCTGCCAAAATTTACAGCTGAAAATTTTGCTTTTAGTAAGTTCTTCAAACAAAAACAAAATAGATATAAAAGTAGCGGTTGAAGCAGAATTCGGATTCGAAAACAAACCAAACAAGCGATTTTCAATAAAACCAAACCTAAAATCATCCTCGTGCAAAAGAGGATCGTTCGGTTCTATTTCTACATAAAAATTTAGTTGAATAACATATGTGACTAAAGACAAAAACGTTATAACCAAAAAAGACATCGTCGTGATTTTTTTTATAACATCTAATAGGTGTTTATTATCTCTTATTTGGTACAATAAAAAGAAATCTATGGCGTACCATATCAATTCTTTTAAATTTTCTATGAAACCGTATCTCATTCTCAAGACACATGATACTAAAATCGATAACCAAAAAAAAATGAGAAATTTATTTTGACATTTAAAATTAAAAACAAAATTTATGGCAGCGCCACACAACCCACACAAAGCCAGCAAACCAAAAACTGTTATGTTAATCGAACTTGGTAAAAATCTATAAAAATTCATAAGCCTTACAATCGAAAAGAACAGAAAAAGAACACAAAAATAAGCACCTATGTTCCGGACAATTGGTCTGAAGTTTAATTTATTTAGTTTTGAATAAAAAAGCATTTTTCATCCTGCAATATATAGAAGCGTCGTGTAAATATATTCAAAAACAGATTATTTTAAAACATAAATCCATCAAATCCTAAAACAATCTATTCTTACAGATCACCTGAATTTTATGCTAATTTTTAAAAAATATCAATTTAAGATACTTAGTTATAAATGCTCATGGCTTTGTCAATTTTATTTGTCAAAATCAATTCAAGAGATGATTTAACATAATCAAAAACATCTTTCAGTTTATCTTTTTCTGTTTTGTTAAATTTTACCATTACCCAATCATTAAGTTTTATATCAAAGGGAGGCTCATCTACCCCTATTTTTATACGAGTGAAATCTGTTGAATTTAAATTTTCTATTATGTTTTTGATTCCATTGTGACCGCCGTGAGAACCATTTCTCTTAATTCTTATTTTACCAAAATTTAAATAAATATCGTCAAATATTACAATTAACTGCTTGATATTTAATTTGTAAAATCTCATTATTTCGGCAATTGCTTCTCCGCTGAGATTCATGAAAGTCTGCGGTTTGACTAAAATCACTTTTTTGCCGAACAAACTAATCCTCTTTATCAAAGAATTAAATTTATTCTTGTAACCCACATTTTCTAAACTGTCCAAAAACATGAACCCAACGTTATGCCTGGTAAAATCATAAACCCCACCAGGATTTCCCAGACCAACAATCAAAAAATCTATATTCTTGCAGAAAAAAAAATCAAACATAATTTTGAAATTAAGAAAAAATCTTATCTTTTTTATTGAACATTGATCGAAAATGCTTTTCTTCTGTGCAAAAAGAACCCAAAGGTTTTATTGTTGTCGAATACATTCCGTGAAAATTGCTACCTCCGGTAACCAACAGATCATTTTCATCAGTGAAATCCAAAAGTTTTTCCTGCAAAGTTTTATTTGCTTCCGGATAAAAAACTTCAACACCGTCTATTCCCAGTTTTAACAAATCTGGCAACAAAGCTTTTTCATCGCCATCTTTGGGATGGGCTAAAACTGCTAACCCTTTTGCCTGATGAATGGTATCTATCACATTCTCGGGAGAACTAAAAACAGGCTTACTAATTTCACCTTTTATCAATTCATCATCCAACAATTTGCTAAGGCTACTGGAATAATCTCCAGACATATATCCAGAATCCATTATCGCCTGAACTATATGATTTCTGAAAACATTTGAACTTTCTTTTGCTTTCAATGATATAAAATGAGGCGAAATAGGGTAATTTTTCATAACATTGCGGATAAAAACATTCATGGTTTTCTGGCGAGCCACAGAATTCTGTCGGCATATATGTTCTAATCTTTCCGGAAATTCGCACATATAGCAAAGAATGTGAATTTCTCTATTTTCTTTCTCATAGGTAGAAGAAAATTCTGCGCCCAACACAACATCTATGCCAAAATTTTTAGACAAAACTTTAGCTCTAATCGCTCCGGCAAAAGTATCATGATCCGTCACGGCAACAACTTCCACATTAGTTTGTTTAGCAATAAACAAAAATTCATCTATACTTGTTGAACCATCTGAAAGTTTTGTATGGCAATGAAGATCGATTTTCAAATTTACTTTCTCCTCTGATTTTTTACAAATAAATAAAACAAAATAAATGATATCTGTAAACATTAATTTTAAAAATAAATTATAAAAAAATCAACACAGTAAACTCTTGAATTATTGAATTAATTTAATAAAATTTGATTAAATAAATGAAATTTTCATAAAACAATACAATAAAATTAAAAAGTTTGCTTTTTCAGGAAAAGGAATTAAAAAAATGTATGAAAAATTTAAAAAACTAATTTCATATTACAAGCCGTATAAAAACGTGCTTATTCTCGATTTATTACTTTTGGTCTTGTCGGATTTTATAGTTATTTTTATACCCGTAATATGCAACTATATAACGAACCAAGTGTTTCAATTTGAAAAAACCAAAGCAATAAAAATAACAGTGATTCTCTCGATATTAGTTATTTTACTGTCCGTTTCGGTATATTTTTGCAAGAGGTATATTGAATATCAGGGTAGTATGTTTGCTTTTAAAATGAGTTCTGACATAGAAATCGAAATTTTCGAGCATTTACAAAAACAAAACTTTAGTTTTTTCGATGAACAAAAAACAGGTAAGTTAGTATCTTATATTACTAACGATGCCTATAATTTGGCAAATGTAATAAAACGTGCTCCTGAGGTGGCTTTGAGTTTTACAATAAGGTTTTTGGCGGCTTTTGTATTTTTCTTCATAAAAAATGTATTTTTTGCTTTTATTTTGTTATTGGTTTTTATTTGTGTTTTTATTTTTATTTTATATTTTTCACCAAAAGTTCAAAAAATAACAGCAAATTCACGTGAAATTTTTTCGGATTTAATAGCATATTTAGAAGAAAATTTGTCGGGTATAAAAACAGTTCAGTCATTTACCAATGAAAATATTGAAATAGAAAGATTTCGTTCCAATAACGACATCTATATAAAAGAAAGAAACAAAATTTGCAGTCTTTCAAGTATTTTTCGCGGGGGAATTTTTTCTTTTGCCGTAAGTTTGATACCGATTGTTACCATAGCAGGAGCATTTTTCATGATAAACGGAAATATTAACGCGGGGGATTTTATCGTTTATTTGCTCTATATCGATATCTTGTTAGGACCGATTTTTAGTTTTGTTGATCTAAATGAATTTTTGCAAGAGGGAATCGTTGGTTTTAATCGCATAAATAATATTTTATCTTCTAAAAGCGAGACCGTAGATTCGCCAAACTCCATAGTTTTAAAAAGCGTACGTGGTAAAATTGAGTTTAAAAATATATATTTTAAATATGGCGAAAGCGATAAAAACGTCTTTAAAAATTTAAATTTCAGTGTTGAACCCGGGGAATGTATCGCTCTGGTGGGTTCTTCCGGATCCGGTAAGACCACCATATGTAATTTAATTCCAAGATTTTACGATTTAATAAACGGCGAAATTTTAATTGATGGCATTAACATAAAAGATGTAAAACTTAAAAATTTGCGTCAAAATATTGGTTTTGTTCAGCAAGATACGTTTTTATTTTCCGGAACCATAAAAGAAAATATATGTTACGGCAAACCGGAAGCTTCCGAAGGAGAAATTATAAAGGCTGCAAAAGATGCTTATGCTCATGATTTTATTATTGGTTTACAAGAAGGTTACAATACGCACATAGGCCATAAAGGTTTAAAACTTTCTGGAGGTCAAAAACAAAGACTTGCAATTGCACGCGTTTTCCTTAAAAATCCTCCTATTTTAATTTTTGACGAAGCAACTTCGAATCTAGATAATGAGAGCGAGAGATATATCCAAAAATCTATGGAAAAACTCACTAAAAACCGCACAACAATTGTAATTGCTCACAGACTCACGACTATAATAAACGCGAACAAAATTTTTGTAATATTGGACGGTAAAATCGTTGAAAAGGGAACACATAAAGAATTACTGAAAAAAAATGGGACTTACGCCAAGTTCTACAATTTTTTTTAAATATTTAAAATATTTTTTATTGACTGCAATTTGGAATACCTGTAATATAACAGTATGGTCTTGATTAAAAATTTTTAAACGAGATATATGACTCAGATTGCAACAAGGAGAGGATGCACATTGTATACCAAGACAGTAAAGGTTCAAAATGAAAATGGATTGCTTGCAAGACCTTCGACTTTTTTTATCCAAAAAGCAAATGAATTTAAGTCTGTGATATGGATTGAATATGAAAATAAAAGAGTAAATGCCAAGAGTTTGTTGGGAGTTTTGTCTTTGAGCGTTCCGCAAGGAAAAGAAGTTAAGTTGATTGCCGAAGGAGAAGACGAAAAAAAGGCAATTGACGGCTTGGTGGAAGCAATAGAAACACATTTTGCTCAATATTTTAAATAGAAATCATTGAAAAATTTTTTGTTTTTTTTGTTTACTTCATTTGTCTTTTTTGGAAATTTAAATTCTGTATTGGGTAACGGTTCTTCTTTATTGTCATCGTACGTTTTGGAGTTAGGTCAGTCTTTATTTTTGGGTAAACTTTACTGCAGAAATAAAAATTTTGAGAAAATTTATGACGAAAAGATTCTGCGTATCGATGACTTTGGGGTTTTGACCGCCTTGAAAGAGGGTAATACTAAGGTTGCGTTTCAAAACAAAATTTCAAATACAAAAACAACCATAAATATTAGTGTTATTCCCAAGAAAAACATCAGGTTTTTTCTTGTTGACAACGAAGAGTACGATGTTATTTCTAGGCTGAATGTTTATGTGACCACACCCTGTGATACGAACATAACAAAAATTAAGCTTTTGCTGGATAAAGTTAATAAAAACGAATTTATAACAGATAAAAAATTCGAAGACAGCGGGGTTTTTGTTTGGAACGTTTATTTGGATAATTTGCCAGAGAATGAATATCGTATGAAAATATTTGTTCTGAAGGATGATTTATGGGTAGAAAGCGGAATATATGGTTTACGTGCCGTAAAAAATTCAGATCGTTTTTTTGCTCCGAAAGATATAAGCGCCGGCGGAGTTAGATTTATAATGGGCCACGAGGGATTTTCGTCGAGAATTTATTTCGATATTGTAGACGTCGCAACCATAGGTTACGGCAAGGTCATATACCCCGGAGAAGTTTTTTATAACGAAATACCCAGAATAGAAGCTTTTATTCTATTAAAAGATCACGTAAATAAATTTGTTTCTAGAAAAATTAATGATTTTCTAATGAAAAACAATATAATTTGTACCCAAAATCAATTCGATGCTTTGGTTAGTTTTAGCTATAATGTTGGAACAAATTGGATTAATTCTGATGTTAAAATCATAAATACAATTTTAGATACAAAAAAAATTAATACCGATTTTAAGAAAGTAAACGTAGAAACTTTCCTTAACGTGAGAGAAAAAGCCTCAACCGATAGTAATGTAATACTAAAATTACATAATAATGAAATTGTCAGAGTTGTTGATATTTTTGAAAATTGGACAAAGATAGAAAAAGACGGGATTATAGGCTTTTGCAGCAATAAATTTTTAGTGCCATTATATAATCTAGGAAATATTAATATCGAGGAGTTTTCAAAATGGTTTCTAAGTTATCATCATGCGGGAAACAAATGTGTGTTAGGACTTTTAATGAGAAGAACAAAAGAGCTTGACATTTTTTACAAATGTAAATATTAGAATGCATGTGAGAATTGAATTGAATTTAACTTATTATAAGGCAGTTGAGTTTTATTTTTAAGATTTACAATACCAAATTTTCTATAAGTTTTTATTTTGTTGCTTTTTTGGCGTTGGCGTTAATCAACAGCAAATCTCACGATAGGCTGTTCATAGCTTTGATTTCGACGTTAATTCATGAGTTAGGCCATATTTTAATGATTTCAAGACATTTGAATCTCAAAAACAACGAATTTATAAAGGAAGTCAGGATAGAGCTTTTCAGCATTGATATAGTAAACAATAATTTTGTAAATTATAAAGATAACTTGTTAATTCTAATATCTGGTTCTGTTTTTAATTTTTTAGTCGCGATTATTTCTTTAATTTTCTTTTATATTTTTAAGTCAGTGATTCTTAAATTTATAGTAATAGAAAATTTATTAATAGGAGCTTTGAATTTGTTGCCAATATCTTCTTTAGACGGAGGACAAATTTTTTTAATTTTGTTAAAGAAAAAAATTAGCTTACATAATTCCGAAAAAATTTTTTTTTTACCTCGATCGGTTTCTTGATACCTTTATCAGTTCTAGGTTTTTATGTTTTGATTAATTCGGGATTTAATTTTTCTTTGTTGATTTTAAGTTTCTATCTGATATCATTTCTAGTGAAGAATGAGCCTAATAAAAAGATAGTTTTTGGTTAAAATAAATGATAAATTATTGTGGTGGAGAAAGATGACGTCGAGTTTAGATAGTGACAATAAAACCAGAAGTAGCTTTTTTTCTTTTGTCTTTTTTGTTTTTCTTTTTTCAGTGTTGTTGTGCTTATCTATTAATAAACCAAAAGCGGACGAGATTCGCGGGGTTTGGATAGCTACGGTAAAAAATTCGAATTGGCCCAAAACCTCAGGGGAACTAGAACAAAAACAAGAATTAATAAAAGATTTAGATTTAATTAAATCTTTGGGAATAAATAGAGTTTATTTTCAAATAAGACCGCGTTGCGATGCTTTATACGTCTCTGAATTTTGGCCGTGGTCGAAATATTTAACCGGAGAGTTAGGTAAAGACCCTAAATACGATCCGCTTTTGTTTATGAGAGAAGAATGCAAAAAAAGAGACATAGTTTTAGAAGCGTGGATTAATCCGTTTTTGTTGATTAATGAAAAGGGGGATGTTGACGCTTCTTTTAGTATAGACGAATATATCGAAAAATTGCCCGAAAAGAATTTGCTAAAATATCACAAGGAATGGATTGTAAAATACGGCAATACATATTTTCTTAATCCAGGCGAGCCGAGCGTTATAAAAATAATTACAAACGAAGTTGAATATTTGGTAAAAAGATATAATACTCCCATTCATATGGATGATTATTTTTATCCCTATCCTCAAATCAATGCAGAAGATACCTACGATAAAAACGAATATGAATTGTATGGTAAAGGCCGCGAATTATCTGATTTTAGAAGAGAAAATATAAATGAATTTTTAAAGAAAACATACATGATCATAAAAAAAATAGATAAAAATAACACGTTAAGTGTAAGTCCGTTTGCAATTTGGAAAAACGGGATTAAAGAAGGCGGTGCCGGCACAGGAGGGTTGGAGAGCTATTATACTATTTACTGTGACACTTTACTTTGGGTAACCAGAAATTATGTTGATTATATAATACCTCAAATTTATTGGCATATAGATTTTGAAAAGGCCGATTATAAAAAACTTGCCAAATGGTGGAACACTGCCGTCCAAGGCACAAACGTTAAATTGTTAATAGGTCAAGCAGGGTACAGATTTGATGAAAATTCACCTTTTGACAGTTTTAAAAATTGCAAAGAATTGGTCGAACAAATAAAATTGAATAGAAAATTGAAGAACGTATGCGGCCAAGTCATATTTTCACTAAATTGTTTAGAAAAAAATAAAGTAGGGATAAGTGATACACTTAAAAGCATTTACGCATAATACCATAAAAAATATTTTAGTAAAAACTCTGTTTTTGTTATTGCTTTTATCTGCATTTGTTTTTATTAGCTTTAGGTTTAGTGTCATAATCGATCCGTTAAATATAAACAAAGATGAAAATCGTCAAAGATACACTTTAACTTCTACTGGTTCGACCTCCATGAGCAGATTACTAAATGTTTTAGGAGAAAAATTCTCTGAAAATTATAACGGAGATTATTTGTACGAAAAATCCGAAACTGGTTCCGGAGCTGCCATAAATGAGGTTATTAATGGAAATTATAATTTAGGGGATATTTCGCGTTATTTAACTCCGGAAGAAGAATCTAAAAAAATAAAAAAAAACATTATTGCATACGATGCTGTGGTTGTAATAGTCAACAAAAGAAATCCCATAGAAAATTTAAGCTTACAAGAGATAGCCGATATTTTCACAAGAAAAATTAATAATTGGCAAATTTTTACAAATGAAAATGTTAAAATAACGACCATAGGAAGGGAAGAGGCTTCGGGAACTCGAGAAGCGTTTCGGAATGCTTTCTATACTCCAAAAAAATTAAAAGCTGAAATTGAATTGCCTGAATCAGGGGATATTGTTTCAAGGGTTGCAAGCGATAAAGACGCCATAGGGTTTGTCTCTTATCCTTCTGTTAATAATAACAATGTCAGAATATTGAAAATCAATGGAATAGAGTGTAATAATGTAAATTTAAAGAATAGACTTTATCCGATAATACGTCCTTTCATTCAAGTATATAACGATAATAATTATATAATAGAAAAATGGTTCGAATTTATAAAATCAGATAAAGCAAAAGAGATAATAGAAAATGAAAAATTAATACCTGTAATCTAATTAAGGGAACAGCAGATGAATATTTTTGTTTATGATAAAAATTCAAACAATCTTAGTAAAAAAGTCGTTTTTTATAATTTTTTTCTGTTTGTTTTCTTTAATTTATTCTTAATTAATTTTATATCGTTTTTCAAAATTAGGATTGATGAAAATTTTTATAATTTATCTATTTTGCAGATACCATTTTTAAGTGGCTTTAGTTGCGATGGGCAGATTGTTTATTTTCCGTTGTTTTTGAGATTACTTGGAGTAATAACGTTATTTTGTACAGTATTATTCGCATATTTTTTGTTTAAAAAAAATAATCTTTTTATTCTTATTTCAGTGCCAATATTTTTATTATTAACATGTACTTTTTTTGTAAATTATTTTTCAAAGATTTATTTATGTGACTTTAATAAGATTTCAATTTCTTTTATTATTTTATTTTTTCTTTGTAGTTATAAATTTTTTTTCCAAAAATTAAATTCCGGTGAAGAAGTTATATTCAAATTTCTGTCTTCAATTTCGGTAGTTATATTATTTTCGATCGGAATTTATGTTTGCATTATGGGGTTGCCTGCGATTGTTGAAATTGGATTCAAAGAATTTATTTCAGGAATCGACTGGAAACCAAAGGAGAACATTTTTGGAATTCTACCGTTAATAGTTTCTTCTATAGTATCTTCGATATGTGCTTTAATTTTAGCGACTCCTTTTGCGGTATTATTTGCCGTATATTTGTTATATTATACTTCCGGTAAAATTACATTAATTCTCGAAATGATGGTAAAAATTTTGATGAGTATACCGTCTGTTATTTTTGGTTTTTTCGGAATGTTGATTATAGTTCCATTGGTAAGATTCATATTTTACGGTCATACCACAGGCGACAGTTTACTTTCAGTAATAATAGTCCTTTGCATAATGATTTTGCCTACGATTATAAGTTTTGCGAAAGACGCGATAAAATCTGTTCCCGAAGATTATCAGGAAGTAGCTTTATCGTTGGGGCAAACAAAAATAAAATCAATTTTCACAGCGGTTTTACCATCAGCATTTCGCGGAATAATAGCCGGTATGTTATTAAGTTTGAGTAGAGCCATAGGCGAAAGTGTTGCAATAATAATGGTTGCGGGAAATACTATAAGTATGTTTAAATTTCTTCAGCCTGTAAAATTATTGACTACCGGCATAAGTCTTGAAATGTCATATGCATCAGGTTTACATAGAAAAGCACTGTTTGCTATAGCTTTGGTGCTTTTTGCAATAAATTTTGTGATAAATTTATTTTTTTCATTTTTGTCTAAAAAAAATAATAAAGAGTGAATTTACTTGTTTGAAAAAAATAATAAAAATTTAAACTTAGGCGAGATTTTTCTTAAAATCACCATGTGCTTTGCCTTTTTTTCGGTTTTATTTATATTTTTTTCCATAATTTTTTATATAATTCTGAACGGAATTAGATTCGTATCGCTAAAATTTGTATTTAATATTTATTCAGAATATTTTGCCGAAAACAAAGGTATTTTGCCTATGATTATAAATACTTTATATATCTTAATTTTGAGTTTAGTTTTTGTTATTCCTTTGGGAGTTTGTAGTGCCATATATTTAACCCAATATGCTCGTGATGGTATTTTGACTAAAATAATTAACATTGCTATAGACATGCTTTCGGGGGTGCCGTCAATTATATACGGTTTATTCGGCTTGGCGGTTTTTTGTAATTTTTTCAAATTGGGTACTTCGATTTTGTCCGGATGTTTGACAATGATTTTATGTTCGTTATCCGTTGTTATTAAATCATCTTCCGAGACTTTAAAATCAGTACCGGTAACTTATAAAAAAGCCGCAGAGGCTTTGGGTGCATCCAAATTAAAGATAATTCTTACTGTAATTTTACCGTCTTCTTTTTCGGGGATTATAACGTCGATTATATTAGCATCATCAAGAATAATGGGCGAAACATCTGCTTTGATATACACAACCGGCATGGGTTATAAAATGCCGAAAAATATATTTAGTCACATATTCAAAAGCGGAAGAACATTAACACTACATTTATATCAATGCGCCAAACAATCAAACACACCCGACGCCTATAATATTGCTTTCGGTACCGCTTTGGTGATATTAATATTGGTGTTTATTTTGAACTTTTTACTAATTCTTATAGAAAGAAATAAATTCTAAGATATTTTATTAGTCATTCGAGTAAAAAAATAAACATAGTTATTAACATGATATTTTTTCTTGCAAGATATAAGAAATACTTATTAATAATATTTGTTTATTTAATTTGTTTTTTTGCATTTACAAATTTTATGAAGAAACAAGTACCTGACACTTTTTTCGTCGAAAATCATGATGAAGAAATCAGTTTGAACGGTATTTGTTTTTTGAAAATAAAAATAAAACCTAAATTCAATAAAAGCGTTTTAGCCTCGGCAAATGAAAATTCAAATCTAAAAGCAAAAGCTAAAATTTTTAATTGTATTCCCATAAAAAATGTAAATTTAGAAGTTAAAAAAAGAAATATAGCCATTCCGTGTGGTACGCCGTTTGGAATAAAAATTTTCACAGAAGGAGTAATGGTCGTAGATGTTGAAGAAAAATTAAATAAAAGTATAAAATGTGGAGATATTATTACAAAAATAAATAATCAAAATATCAATTCTTCGGAAGAATTTACTGAGTTTATTGAAAATTCTAAAGGTGAAATTTTAAATATCACTTTAGAAAGAAAAAACATAACTTTTTGCGTTGAAACGAAAGCATCTAAATGTGAAAATACATATAAAATAGGGTTATGGGTAATAGACGGCTCTGCGGGATTAGGTACCATAACATTTATTTTGCACGATACAAAAATTTTTACAGGATTAGGCCACGGAATTAAAAACAAATACACAGGCAGTATTTTGCCAATTGGAAATGGTAAAATATATCGGGTTTTTATTAGTTCTATAAAAAAATCTACCAAAAATAACGTAGGGGAATTGAAAGGTAGCATAATAAATAACAATATGATCGGAGAATTAAAAATAAATCAAGAAAATGGAGTTTATGGTTATTTTCAAAGTTCAAGTTATTGGCCGGAAAATTCCAAAATTATGCCAATAGCTTTTAAACAAGAGGTAAAAACCGGATGGGCTGAATTAATTTTCAATCAGGAAAAATATAAAGTTTATATTAGAAAAATTACATACGGAAATTATCAAAATATATTTATAGAAATTATGGACCCAAGGCTTTTGAAAGAATACGGTGGCATACTGCGAGGAATGAGCGGATGCCCAATTATTCAAGATGACCGAGTGGTGGGAGTGCTTACAGGTGCCCTCAATTCAGACCCTGCGCTGGGATTCGGAAGTTTCGCCGAGAACTTAGCCATTAATTGCGAAAAATTGCAAATGTATTATCCCGGAAGATAGCAACAACTTTACTTTTTATAAATCACGATGATACAACAACGGCTAGTGCTGTTGTTTTTGTGTGTGTTATGCTTATGGAAAAACTCAAATTACTCCCTATAATTTTAGAAACTTCAGACCCCAGCAATATTTCAGGTTGACTAAGTTCATTTCTTATTATTTGTATATGTTTCATATTAAAAGAAAAAATACCACAACCGATTGATTTGACGAAAGCTTCCTTACCACAAAAATTTGCCGCAACACTAGAACAAGGAAAATTTCTTTTTTCCAATTGCTTAAATTCTATTTCGCCCAAAATAAAGCCAAGAAAATTTTTATTTCTTTTTAAAATTTTTCTTATTCTATCTATCTCCACCATGTCGATACCGATATTTAACATTTTTATCTAATTCCAAGATAAATTAAACGTCCAAATTGACCACATATTTGGCATTTTGTTCGATAAATTCTCTTCTGGATTCAACTTTATCGCCCATCAAAATCGTAAAAACCGAATCAGCCGCTTCGGCATCCTCGAGCGTAATCTTAAGCATAATTCTGGTTTCTGGATTCATGGTCGTTTCCCATAACTGATCAGAATCCATTTCGCCAAGACCTTTATATCTTTGAATATCAACTTGCCCTTGTAGTTCAGACAATAATTTATCTCTTTCTTGATCGGAATAAGCATAGTAATGCTTCCTATTTTTGGTGATACGATACAAAGGTGGACGTGCTATGTATACGTGGCCGAATTCTATAACTGGCCTTATAAATCTGAAAAAGAATGTTAACAACAAAGTTCTGATATGAGAACCGTCGACATCTGCGTCCGCCATGATTATTATTTTATGATATCTTAATTTCGTTATATCTAAATCTTCGCCTATGCCGCATCCTAATGCCGTTATAACAGGCATTAGTTTCTCGTTACCGTAAATCTTATCGAGCCTTGCTTTTTCTACATTCAACATTTTACCCCACAAAGGTAAAATTGCTTGGAATTTTCTATCGCGCCCCCCTTTGGCAGAACCTCCGGCGGAATCTCCTTCAACGATATATATCTCGGTTTTTTCCGGATCTTTAGACTGACAATCTGCCAATTTGCCTGGTAAAGAAGCACTTTCCATCATGTTCTTTTTTCTGACCAATTCTCTCGCCTTTTTCGCCGCTTCTCTTGCTTTAAAGGCTGCCATAACCTTGTCTATTATAGATCTTGCGGTTGCGGGATTTTCTTCTAAATATACTTTGAATTTATCATTCACTATTTTCTCTACAAGAAATTTTATTTCACTGTTTCCAAGCCTGGATTTGGTTTGACCTTCGAACTGTGCATTTGTAAGTTTTACGCTAACAATTGCACAAATTCCTTCGCGAACATCTTCACCCAAAAAATTTTTATCGTTCTCTTTGAGAAAACTAAAGGATCTGGCATAAGAATTAACAACTTTAGTTACTGCCGAACGAAATCCCTCTTCGTGAGTCCCCCCATCATTTGTACGTATATTATTGGCAAAAGAAATTATAAGATCGTTATAACTCGAGTTATACTGTATCGCTATCTCCACACTTGCAGACTGGTCTTCAGATTTTCCGGAAATATAAATTACATCATTATGCAATACGTCCAAAGACCTCTTTTTATGTATGTACTCTACAAATGTAGAAATACCGCCTTCGTATTTAAAAACATCTTCTTTTATATCTTCTTCATTACGTCTATCTATCAAAATAATTTCTAAACTTGCATTAAGAAATGCCTGTTCTCTCATTCTGTTAGCCAGAGTAAGATAATTGTATTCAACATCTTCTTTGAAAATTTCTTTATCAGCCTTGAAAATAATTTCAGTTCCACGTTTGCCATCATTCGGAATCTTTTCTAAATCGGAAACACAAACCCCACGTTCAAATCTTTGTTTGTACACAAAACTTCCATCGTAAACAAAAACTTCAAGCCATTCGGACAAAGCGTTTACAACGGACGCACCCACTCCATGCAAACCTCCGGAAATTTTATAACCGCTTCCGCCAAATTTTCCTCCGGCGTGTAAAGTCGTAAAAACAACGGTTACTGCGGGAACTTTCATTTTAGGATGCATCCCCACTGGTATGCCTCTTCCATTATCTCTGACTTTTATAATATTCTCCGGCAAAATCTCAACAGTAACCGAATCACAAAATCCGGCAAGCGTTTCATCGATTGAATTATCAACTATTTCATAAACTAAATGATGCAATCCTTTTGGGCCTGTCGAACCAATGTACATCCCCGGCCTTTTCCTTACGGCTTCCAAACCTTCAAGAACCTGGATGTCGTCGGCTGCATATTTAGCAAACAATTTACCTTCGTCAGACATTTTTTCACCTAATTAATTAGAATCATGCACCTAAAAAATGAAAATAGGAAATAACATTTATGGCAATTACTAAAACAAATATAGATATAGCGATAAATCTTGTCCATCTTGCTAAAAAAGCATCCTTCGACCTCCCTTTATGTTTGTTGAGAAAAGTATCCGATGACGCTCCGGTAATAAAACCGCCAGCATTTTGTTGTTTTCCTTCTTGAGTCAAAATTATTCCAACAATAGCTGCTGAAAAAACTATAACACAAACCCCTAAAATTATTTCGATAATGCTCATAATGATTACCACCTCGTATTTTAGATTCTAATCTTTTCTAAGCGCCCTCTCGAGCCATGCGCTGCCTAAATCCAAAGCCTCATATAAACCACGTTTATCGCTATTTTTCAAGGGTTTAAAATTTCCGTAAAAAACAGCCGCACTTTTTAAAAGCTCCACTGTGATAATATCGGAAACACTGACATCCGACACCAAGACTTTAGTCTTAACAGTCAATCTTACAACATAACTATCGGCGATATTTCCATAAAAAATTACATCACCACATCTAACCAAAGGTTTGCCTCTAAATTTCAATCCAGATTCTTTTTTTGCCAAGTCAAAACCCCCGAAAGTATTATTCAATTCTAGTAAAATATATTTGGTTAGTCAATACTAAACGAAAGAATTAATAAATAATTTATAAATTTAAATTAAAGTTAAAAATTCAATTCTTTCTTTGTCTTTCTTGTATTTATCATCATCTCTTTATTGTTTCTTTCGTATTTTTCGGTGATAACCGTACCTTTGCGTCTGATTTCATTAAAAGAAAACAAAAAATTGATTTTTTCCATATCTTTCATAAATCTATTAACATATGGGATTATAATACTTCCGTCAGAATTTGTTTTCAAATCCCAACAAGTATAAATTTTAAAATTTTCATTAATATCTTCGCTTAGAGGCTCATTTAATATATATGATTTTGTCGAAGCGTCATAACCCATCAAAAACATCTTGGTTTTGGCCGTTTTTGATAAGCAAATATAATTTTGAAGAATCAAACTTTTATCATCTTCGAGATTTAGTTTAACCATCTCGCTATTTTTCGGGGCAGGTTCAATAATTTTTAAATTGGTTGAATCCATTAAGATAACGTTGATCATTACATTCGATAACTCTTTTTGTTTTAATTTAAAATTAAAACGAGGAATACTTAAAATAGAGCTGTTTTTTGTGCTATAAGACATATCAAACATTACTTGTTTGACTTCGTTTTCTCTAATATTAACCTCAAATTCTAAGTCTACATAGCCGTTGCATTCCACTGAAACTTTATAATTCATGGGCTCTAAATCGTAAAAAACATAGTTTCCGTCAGACTTAAGAACATAGGGCTTTTGTTCGTTGTTAAATAAAATAACGGCACCTTTAACGGAAGTTTTAAATCCTATGTCATTTAAACGAATAGCCAGTGAAGCTCTATGAATTATCTTCATTTTCACTTTCCTCGTTGTTTCCATTTTTTTCTTCTTCGTTTTCATCTACATCTTCATCGGCTATTTTTTCATTTTCGGGCGTATTATTATCATCATCTGAATTCTCAGTTTCTTCTTCCTTCGTGATCTCTACATCTTTTGTATCCTCTTTGTCTTTATCTTCATTTTCATCTTCATCTTCATCTTCGTCTTCTATATCTTCACTTTCGTCTTCGGCGTTTTCTTCTTTTTCTGAATCTTCGTCATCGGGGATTTCATCCTCCTCCTTTTCACTTTCTTCTTTGTTTTCTTCTTCGGCGTATTCGTCTTCTATATCTTCGTCTTTAATTCTGGTTTCGAACTGAACTATCTTCCTGGCGATGTAATGTGATGAATCCAATATAACTTTTTGTACACGCTTTTGAGGCTTTCTAATAATTTCAGAATCTATATTTATCGGCCCTACAACATAAAAAACTGAAAGTTTATAAGATTCGCCAAACATCGTCCAAATTTTAACCTTTTCTTCCATTTCGATCGACAACAAATTTATCGGAACATTTTCTACATTCCCAACAGAACTATCCATATAAATACTTGGGATTACCTGATTGTCTTTGAAAACTTGTATAACTCTTCCCATTATGTTTGATTCTTCAACTGATTTTATTTCAATTTCGGCTTTGCTGCAGACAGAAATCATGTAATAAAGCTCAATAACCGCCGGAGGATCCTGAGTCCTGCCATCCGGAAGGATCACGGGACCTCTGTTTTGCCCAGAGGTGTCTTCTTTTATATCATAGAGATGAATACCAAGCACAAAATTACCTCTGTCTTTTGGATCGCAAATTCCTATTTTTTCAGGTTTGTCAATAGGTTCTGGAGAGAGTTTATCTCTTAAAATGGAGACAATAGACTTACTTACATCTGAAATTATAGTGTATTTTGCCAAAAAATCACCACAAATTATCTAGCTTTTTCGTATTCAACGGCAACATATTCAAATTTTTTATCTATTGGCGCATTGGGCTTTTTCACTACAATTTTAGCAAAATCAACTTTGCTAAAATTAGAAATTATCAGATTACATAGCATCTCGGCTGCGGTCTCTATTAAATTAAATTTATCTTTTTGAAAATTTTTTACTATAAAATCTGCTACTTCAGCATAACACAACGTATTTTTTACATCATCTTTGATTTCATTATCTGTATTACCTATATTAACCAAAACATCACAATCTATACAGAAAACCTGCCCCAAAACCTTTTCTTCTTCACAACATCCATGGTAGGCAAAAATTTCTAAATTTTTTATAATTATTTTATACATAAATTCTCCGCTGTATTGGGCCTGTTCCTACTATTTTAAATAATCGATTTTTGAATAATTTTTAAATTAAATAAGGCAAATTTTTGAAATAATACTGGTGTATTATGAAAAAATTTAACACAATTTAATATAAAAAATTAACAAAATGCGATTGTTTAACAATAGTAGGAACAGGGCCTAAACTAAATTTGTATATTTTTGAAAATGTTCTATATTCGAATTGACCACAAGCTCTTTAGGGAAATTTACACTTTCCAAAACTTTCAGTGCCATATCAAAATCTCCTACATTATCACAAAAATGTGCATCCGAATTAACAATAACCGGCACTTTGTATTTTTTGCATAATTCCGCAATTCGAATACAATTTTTCTCGCTTCCGGGTCTTGATCTGTAAGAGCTTGCATTAATTTCTACAATTTTATTATTTTTCTTGAAAATCGGTATAACTTTCTCAAAATCATATTCGAAACCGACGGTACCGCTGTGGCCAATAACATCCACAATAGGATTATTCGCGACACCTATCCATGCTTTAGTACATTCAGTAATGCCGTGTTCTTTCTGAAACGAAAATGCATGTATCGAAGCTATAACCCAATCCAAATCTATCTTTAGACTCGGCAAGTCGATATTTCCATTTTTGTCTACAACGTTGGTTTCTATTCCTTTGAATATTTTCACCCCAAAAATTTTATCAGGCAAGACTTTTAGGTTATCAAAATACCAAGAACTAGGAGAATCTGGAATTACTCCCGTATGGTCAGTTATTGCTATGGCCCACATTTTTTTTTCTTTGGCGACTCTTGCGTTCTCCACAACAGTGCTGTAAGCATGGCCGGAAGCAACTGTATGACAATGCATGTCCGCGATTATTTCCATACTAATTTTTACCTCAACTTGATAAAATTATAACTAAAACAATCAAATAAAACAACCATCTCCGATTTTATTGTATAAAATCGGAGTCGTTTTTATTTTAAATGCCCTATGCTAATTTATTTTTTGTATTTTTTCTTTTTTTGATAAATAAATATAACAAAAGCAATATGCAATTATTTACTAGTAAATTAGAAAACACTGGAAGTTTGGAACTGGTTTTTGGATTGTTTTTATCGTTTTGATCGTCCTCAGTATTTTTTTCGCCCTCGTCGGAAATCCCATAATAACTAAAATGATCTGTAACAAACTCTAGATATTCGATATTATTTATTTCAACTATTCTTTCATTTTCAAAAGTTTTATCGGGTCCTCCTTCTAACCTGAAACTTTCCAATTTGGATTTATTAAAGTGTGCCGGTATTGGAATTCTTATGATCACCGGTGCTATCGGTTGAAATACTTTTCCATTTTCGTGCTCCAAATGAATATCATAAAAAGAAGAATATTTTGATTTAAGTTCGTGAACATCGTCCCATAAATGACTTACAGTTTTTAGTTCTTCTTCAGTATCCATTTTGTTTACATATAATTTAGAATCTAATGGATACGGTCCTTCTGATATTACCCATACTTTTGTTTCGTCATCTTGTAAATCTATATCTTTATATTTTTCATAAATAATTTCATGCGGATTTTCGTTTGTATTTTTTAAAATTGGATAACTGCAATACCTGTCATAATAGTGCTCTCTTTGACTTTTTACATATGTGTCTTCTTTATATAACCATTTTTCTGCCAATGTAGTAAATAACATATTTAATGGGGCTCTTCTTTCTAGGTCGTCAAATATGTTCGGGAGAATACCTGTCATTTCAATAGTATTGAGTTTAGAAGATTCGGTACTGAATTCCGGAAAATTGGAAACAGCTTCCAAGGGTTTTGATTTATCTATATTGTAAGCATAGAAGTTTTCCATATTCGGTTTAACTTCAGAGTAACCTATGATTCCGCCTTTTTGACTTTGTGCATTGCCTGAACCAAATTCATTAACTTCACAAGCAGTATAAATATTTTTAATATTCGTAGTACAACCGTTGGATTTAATCAAAGCTATTAAACCTCCGGAATAAGAAAAAACATTCGGTGAAGTTTCGACGGTTACTTTGCCTACGGCATAACAATTATTAATATCTATGTTGGTTTTAACATCGCACATACCGTTCCATGATCTTGGATCGTCCGGATCTTCATAAAATTCTCCTGTCTTATTCGGAATCGGATTTTTAGGAAGATCGGCGCGAAATCCCCATCTTTTATCTCTATTTCTACCAATTAATCCACCGGAATAAATTTCTGGATTTCCATCTGAATTAAAAGCCGCAATACCAGCGTCCGAGTAACATTTTTCTAAAGTTGTACCGAAACTTTCTCCTATTAGCGAAGCTGCCAATTTATTTCCTACTATAAGACCTTTTACGTGGCAATTATTCAAATTTAAATGATCACCCAAAGCCACTAATCCCGCACAAATACTCGATTTTGAATTTACAATTCCTTCAAAGTAACAATTATTAATATTTAATTTTTCGCCACTTCCTTCTTCGCAAATTAGTCCACCCGATGTGTCTCTGCCATTAATACTGCCAATAACGCAACAATTGTTGATTTCAAAATTTTCTGCCCCGGCTGTTACTATTAAACCGGCAGTTTTTCCTTCACCGTTAATGTTTCCTTTGTGCGAACAATTTGTAAATACTGCTTTTTTTGCGCCCAACGCACCAAATAAACCACCAATTTTTGAATTTAATTCTACAGCTTCTGTGCTTGACTCATTTCCTCCCCAGACAGTTTCTTTTAAATCCAAATCGCCAACATGATGGCAATCATTCACAATAATTTCATCGGCGCCAATGGAACCAATCGTACCGCCATAATTCGGGTTGTAGCTAGCATCTAGATTGTAACCCGGATAATTATTTGTGTTCCAAAGATTTTTTATTTTACTCATACTTTTCCCATGAGAATTGACTTTATTTAAAGATATTTTTCTACAGCCTATATCTTTAAATAAGTAACCTACATTACAATTATTGATTTCTATTTTTTCACTTCCGGCACCACACCTTACACAAAAACTTTCACCGAATTCACAATCAGAAATTTTTATATTGCCATGGCAACCAAAACTATCAAATGCTCTGTTTCCTATTTTTGAATCAGTCAAAGTAAAAGTTCCTCCAAGACCAAAACCATCAACTATTTTTCTTTTTGTTTTTAAACCAGTTAAATTAACATTTTCTTTGGTACCAAATCCTGAAGGGTATCCGATGTCTGGAGAAACATCAAATAAACTTCCATCTGTTGATTCGCAATTAGAAATATTTATACTTCCAGAACAACCAAAACCACTAACTATTTTATTTTTTACCTTTAAATTAGTTAAAGTGACAGTTCCGTTAACACCAAACCCCGAATTACAACGATTTGTTGAAGTAAAATTAAACAAATCTCCGTCGATTGATTCACAATTGGAAATATTTAAATCTTTCGAGCAACCAAAACCGCCGGCTATTTTATCTTTTACTTTTAAATTAGTTAAAGTAATGGTTCCTGCAGTACCAAATCCCGAAGCGTATCCACAGCGCGAAGAATCGGAATATATATCAAATAAACTCCCATCTGTTGATTCGCAATTAGAAATATTTATATTCCCAGAACAACCAAAACCGCCGGCTATTTTGTCTTTTACTTTTAAATTATTTAAAGTAACGGTCCCTTGAGCGCCAAATCCTCCAGAAGAACCATAAAAATTTGAAGAAGGAAAAAAATCTATATCAAATAAACTTCCATTTGTCGATTCACAATTAGAAATATTTATATTTCTATCGCAACCGAAACCTTTAGATATTTTGTCTTTTGTTTTTAGATCAGTTAAAATAACAGTTTTCGCGGTGCCGAAACCCGTATCAAATAAGTTTCCATTTGTTGATTCACATTGGGAAATTTCTATTTGATCTTTACAACCAAAACCGCTGGATATTTTATCTTTCGTTTTTAATTTGATTAAAGTAACAGTTCCCATAGTACCAAACCCTGTATCTATCAAACTTCCATCCGCTGATTCACATTCAGAAATACCAACGTTCCCCCTGCATCCAAATCCGCTGGTTAATCCTGGGAAATTGCCATTATTAGACTGAGAAACACATCCTCTGAAGAATACTTCACCGTTGCAACCAAAACCTCCGGCAAGGCCACCTGTATTATAAGCATTTTTGGTTTTAATAGTACCTGATTTAAATGAACAATTCTGAAAGTTAACACTACCTATAAGTTCGTTTCTGCCCGAAATACCATCAAATGGCTTACAGCCACAACCAAAACCCCCAACTATACCTCCGGCTTGGCCACCGGATTGAATTATATTTTTTTCTAGATTTATATTCGTTGTGGCTTTAAAATTTTTTAAACATACAAATCCTCCAACAACTCCACCTGCTTGATCTGTAGAATTTATGTTGCAATTTTGAACATTAAGTTTTGAAATTTCTATTTTTGAAGCAGCGTGACCAAAAGCTGAGCCTATTTCGTATGGTTTGCCATCTCCTCCTTGTTCTGGTGGTACTTCGTAATACCCTCCAAAGGTCCCGAACATACCGCCGGCTTGTCCTGTACATATAACTTTTGTGTCTCGAGAATTAATATTTTCTATGTTTAAATCACAATTTTCAAAAATTGGTTCATCATATCTTCCTTTTGAGACAATTAATGCTCCGAAAATACCTCCGGCTTTCGCGTTTGTACTTTTTTTAATATTACATGAACTTATAACTCTACAATTTTTACAGTTTAGATTTTCAAATTTACCACTTTTATGTCTGTCAATTCTTCCCGCGATTGTTCCTGCATAACACGCGCCGTTACCGGTCGACATATCCATTTCAGCATTGCTTTTGGCAACTACGATCGAATTTTCAATAGTTAAATTTTTAATTTCAGCATCAGGACCTTCTACATGCCCGAAAAATCCTGCATATACATTGCCTTCATTGCTGGAGCCGCTTGCATCTTTGGTTTTAGAAGAATATGGTTCTGCCTCTAACGGTGGTGGGTTTGCATAAAGTTCAGAATCATCTGTGCAAACTAACATATTTTTTATTGTATGACCATTACCATCAAATGTCCCATTAAAAGTTGCAAATTTATAATGAGAAGAATCAACTTCTCTGGTTTTTGAGGAATATGGCTCTATGCCCACAACAGGGGGGCCTGTATAAAATTTTGTTCCATTTCCTATTGGTTCCCATTTTTTTGTAATAATGCCTTTAACCACGAGATTAAATTCTTCATTAACAATTTTTTTTTCGAGACTTATTTCATTTATATTGCACCCTAAATCAACGACTTTATTCGGAAAATCCAATATATAATTAGCTTCTGCGAAAGATTCATTCGCATTATTGATCTCCCGAGCAATACTTCTCAATTGTTCTAAATTTCTAATATAAACAAATCCGGATTTCGTGCTTTTAACCTTATTTTTTAATGCATCTTTATTTTTTATATCGCTTTGGTTCAATCTGTTTGAACTTTCGGTAAGTTCCAAAATTATATCCTTTACTACTTCGGCTTTACTCCGAATGGAAGAATCAAGCCTATTTGGTGTACCTCCTGCATTAACTAAATAGAGCGCCGAATTAAAATTAAAAATAAACAAAATAACAATAAGAAAACTTATAATTTTTTTAAACACAAGAAACACCACACTTTTGAAAAATATGAGAGCTTATCGTGAAAAATATACATATAATTTAAAATAAAATCAAATTTTTTATGAAAAAATACTAAAATTTAGAAAAAGTTAATGCTCCATTAACTCTTTTGAAATCCACAAATAACAAAAAATTTCAAAAATTATTTCATTACTGATATAATTTTTGGAATGGAAATTGTTTTAAACGAAGCTCATTTGATTATTTGGGCGAAGTTTGTTCGGTTGACTTAGGCGGATGTGGCGAAATCGGTAAACGTACTGGGCTTAGAACCCAGTGAATTAATTCTTGCAGGTTCGAGTCCTGTCATCCGCACCAGCGTAAGTGCCCATAAGGGCACTAGTTTTTTATTTAATGGTCTTTTTCGAGATCTTTTTAAAAATCTTTTTTTGCATTTTCATTTCCGAAATATCCTCCTTGTTTGCCAAAGATTTCTTTGGTTGTTAATGTATCAAACTTTTCTGCATCAGGTGTTTCTATTTTGCCAATGAATCTGTAATAGACTTCAATTTTTTGATATCTGGTTTCATTTATTATTTCTCTATGATGAACTATAATCTTGTCTATAAATTCATGAAGAATTTCAAAATTAAGTTTTGTCATATTTTCGTATTTCTTTGTCAGTTTCAAAAAATTATTGCTATTCATTTCATTGGCTTTTTCTTGAACGACTATCTCTTTGAGATGTTTTATTTTCTTTCTTAACTCCAATTGCTCATCTTCAAACTTGGCAGAATGTTTTAGAAACCTTTGTTCACTGAGAATTCCCATTACTTTATCTTCATAGAATTTCTCACATATCGAATCAAAATTTTGGTCTCTTTTAATAAATTCTCTTAGTTTTTCTTGATTCATACGTTGTTTTAGCTCTGTTTGTTTGTAATTTTCATTAGTAATAATCTTTGTGAATTCATCTTTATACTTTTTTGAAAACTCAATGATATTAAGAATTCTAGAGCCTGTTCCCACTAAAAAAAAATAAACAAAAAATACTATAATAAAATAGATGGAAATAACAGAAGAAGGATATGAAAAAATTAAAAATTTATTGCATGTACAAAGAGGTAATGTGGCAGTAAACAATCTGGTGTTTATAAATGCATTACTGTATATCTGTGAAAACGGCTGTAAATGGAGGAAACTGCCGTCTGAATTTGGAAATTGGCACGTGATATACAAGCGTTTTAGGCGTTGGGTTGAGGTCGGTATTATTGAAAAATTATTTAGAGAATTGCACGTACAAAATGTTCTTAAAATTAATCCCGAGGCTTTATTTATGGATTCTAGAAGCGTCAAAGTACACACAGACGCTTGTGGGGCTTTAAAAAAACGGAAAACAAGCCATAGGACGCTCTAAAGGCGGGCTAACTACAAAAGTTCATATGATATGCGCAAATGAAAAAAGAGCTGTTGATTTTATTTTAAGTGAAGGCCAGTGTCATGATGCACCGCATGGAAGACTTCTTATGGAAACGGTAGATAAACCTGATAACTAATACCTTTAGTTATGGACAGAGCTTATGAAGATGATCTTACTCGATATACTGCTCAAATACTTAATTTTAGTCCTATTGTGCCTCCTAAGAAAAATCGTAAAAAACCTTGGGAATACGATAAAACTCTCTATAAAAGGTGTAATGAAATTGAACGTCTTTTTCGACGAATTTGTGGATTTCGTCGTATATTTTGTAGATTTGAAAAATTAGATATTATGTTCATTGGATTTATACAACTCGCTCTTGTTTTTGTATCAATTTTTTAGTGGGAACAGGCTCTAGTTGATTTAGAAGCAGAAATTTCCGATGATTTAAAGATCTAGGTCCTGTTCCTACTATTTTAAATAATCGATTTTTGAATAATTTTTAAATTAAATAAGGCAAATTTTTGAAATAATACTGGTGTATTATGAAAAAATTTAACACAATTTAATATAAAAAATTAACAAAATGCGATTGTTTAAAATAGTAGGAACAGGACCTAAAATTTATTTCTCTTTCACCCATTTCTTCTATTAGATTCCTCTATCTTAGCTGTTGTTATGTAAGGAATTGGATTTTGGAGAATTGAAAGATTACTTGGTATGAGCCATGTTGCAGTAATAAAACGATTGGGAATCTTATAATTTGATCGACACACTTACAATAGAAAAAATGAACCGTTTACTCAGGTATTATTTGGTAAGATTTGGAAGGAAAACATATTGTTATTCTAAAAAAATAGAAATGATAAAAAATTCAGTTTTGCTTTTTATGCGCTGCAATTCATCTTAACTATATTTATTTCGTAATGTCAAACTGGTGACTTAGTGATTATTCTAGATTTATTGTCGACATTGTTAATATTAAAGATTTTGGAACTCTAGAAAGATATTTTGGTGTAGAAAATGTTAGTATGAGCGTTGAAGGACTCGAGTCACACATTCGTAATTTGTTGAGTAAAATTGAAAACCCAGAATTTTATTTAATTTATAGAATTGGAACCCACCTAATATTCCAAGAAAAAGGAAAGGACATAGTGCGCGCGGTATAATCCCCTTCCCTTTGGAACTATCGAATAAGATAGAGGAAGTGTTTTATTTTCCCCGTTAAATCAAACCTTGGTGGAGATAAGCGGATTCGAACCACTCGCCTCTTGAATGCCATTCAAGCGCTCTACCAAATGAGCTATACCCCCGAACGTCTAGGAGACTTTATCATAAAATAAATATTAATTCAAATTTGGATGAAATCCTTTCTCCACATATATTACCCATTCGGCGATGTTTGTACAATGATCACCAATTCTTTCTATGTATTTGGCCACAAAAAGAAGATCTACTGCCGCTCTCACTTCTAAAGAAATTTCGTTTTTTGCGGACTTGTTGGTGTCATTTAATTTATTGTCGGAAATAACACAACAAATCTTGTGAACTATTCCGGAGAACAGAGAGTCTATTTTATCATCAAAAATACATATTTCATTAGCTTCTGTTTCATTTGGATTTTTTATTATATTTAAAACACGTTCGAACATGCCGGAAACTTCTTTAAACATTTCTAAAATCTTATCTAAAAAAAAATTTGTATCTATACTTCCGGAAATAATAATCTCACATACATCGGTGCATTGGTCTGAAATTCTTTCCATATCGGTTATAAACTTTAAATAACCGGTTACTTTGCGAAAATCAGATGCAAGAGGATGATATAAAGACAAAATCTTTATACATGCATTTTCTATTTCATGTTCGATTTTATTTATTTCGCATTCAAATAAATTAATTTCGCGTGAAAGATTAACATCCAAATTCCCCAAAGCTTCAATGGTTTTATTTATTATTTTTTTAATCTTTTCTCCCAAATCCAAAACATTCACTAGAAGTTTATTTAAATTTTCGTATTGTAAATCACTTTTCATAAACGCACCATCCTAAATCGACTTGTTTGACTTTTAATTAACCTGGCCAGCTGCACAGATCTCTTTATTACTCTTAAATTTAATTTTTCTAGATGTCACACAGTTTCGCAATATTATATACCGACTACACAGGTAGAGCAATAACAGATCATTGTCACCGCAATATAACATAATCCCACACACAGCGGCAAATGTGAATCGCATATGTGTGGGATTGCGATTCACATTTGCCGCTATCGTTGTGTATTCTTCTTTCTTTTACTGCCTTGAACTTTTAATTTATGTCGAGTTTTAGCTCTTTAAAAATCCGAAATCATGTTTTTGCCATTAGCAAAATTTGTGCAATTATCTGTCCAGATTTTTTATCAGCAACTACTTGAGATTTTAAAGCATGTTGTTTTTCTTATGTCGTTTTTCTTTCCGGAATAATATTTTTCTGCTTGTTCTTACTGTTTTTTATCAGGTGTTTGTGCTTTTGTCCGTTTTTTTTGATACTCGATTGGTGTTTCGGCTGCATCAGTTAGAATAACTTCATATTCCACATCACTTTTTTAATGCCTTGCATCCCGGAAGGTAGAACCTTCCGTCTTTTATGAGCACATCTTCAACCCATTTGATAGAGTTTTATACGCATAAGATTTTGATATCCCTCGATTTTCGCCATTATGTTTTGTACTCTCTTAAGTATATTCTATAGACGTAGGTATAAGATTTCTTATTTCTAGAGAATTAGCAAAAAAGCAAGAATAAAACGGGATTAAATCATCATTGAAAAAACTATTTTTCTGGTGCTTACTTACGTAATTCTCTCTCGGCTTTTGATAATTTCAAGTAATTTGCCTTTGGAGGATTGTTTTTTAATGTCTTATTTTCTAAAAATTTAAAGTATGCCTCTTTAGCAATATTCGAAGCCTTTATATTGCTGTTTATAAATATAAAATCATTTGATTCTATTTTGTTATCGAAACAATAGCAGGATATCACTTCGACATCTCCCACGAAAATTGTTTTCTCTTTAATTTTTTCAATTAAATTTCCCGTCGTTGAAATGTTATCTTTGCAAATTCTTGTTAGTTTATTTTCAATCAATTTAAAAAACCCATAATAATTTTCATTTTTATTGGCTTTTATAAACGAACAGATTAAAGTATTTGAGGCATTTACAGAACTTGCCAAAGCTCTGCAACATGATATACCTACGGTTGGAATACTTTGCGACAATGACATACCCCGCAAAACAGACAAACCTATGCGTATGCCGGTAAAAGATCCCGGACCCGTACTCGAGGCTATTAAATTCAAATCGTTAATTTTTAAATTTGCTTTTTCCGTACAAAAGCGAATAGCAGGACACAAAACCTCGCTATGGCTTAGTTTTGTTTTCAAATTTAATTCAACTAATACTGATTCATTTTCCAAAACTGCCACCGAAAGTTCTTTACAAGTTGTGTTAAAAGCTAAAATTTTCATTTTTAAACGACCTAATATTTCTGTTTTTTAGTCATTAAAATATTATTTATGGGGCTAAGATTATTCTCCCATAATTTTTAGTTTGTTTTTGTATTTTTTAAATATATAAACAAGCAAGGCAAAACTAATTATTAAAAAAAATAAAGATGCAATTTTTTTGATGTTGTTATTGGGGAAAAACTCGGTAAATACATTTCCTCTTATTTTTAAAATTTCTTTCTCTGCGTTTTCTAATTTGGGGTAATTAAACACCATTTCTTTGAATTCCTGTTCCAACAAATCATAAGATGTTCTCGCGAAATTTATAAAATCTATATCTTCTTTCGTTATGTTGTATGGTATTTGCCCTATAATATTCGATACTTTTTCGTAATCGTCGCCGGAAGAAACACCATCAAAAACAACTTCTATATTTTTTAAATCTCCAAAATTGCTAACCAACGTTTCTTGAATATCGTTGCCGTATTTTGCCAAAATTTTGTGAGGCCCTCCATCTAAATTTCTCAAAAATATTTTTCCGTTTTTATCTGTGAAATATTTTTTCCCATGTTTGTCGTCAATTTTTATTTCTATTTGAGTTAAAGGTAATATTTCACCCGATTTTTTTAAGATTAATTCGGCATCAAAGCGATAATTTTTATAATTTTTCATGACTATTCTTTTTTTAGAAAACGGACATTCAAAGCCGCGATTATTTTCTAATGTCAAATGAAGAATATATTCAGATAAAGTATTAGAAAGATTTTTATCTTCTTTATATATGATTTCTTTACTAGATATTGATGGAAATTCGTGTAAAACATAATCATCACACAAAAATAAAATTTTTGGTTTGTCGTCTTCACGGGAAAGCCTTTCGATTTCCTTTCCGTGTTTGTCTGTCAAAAACAAATTTACAACTCGATTCCCACCGGCATCTTTTTCATAATCGTATGCCTTTTTTGTAATATCGTACTCGATTTTAATCCCAGATACCTGAGGAAATTCTCCAAAATTGCCTGTAAAACATCCATTTTTTCTATCCGGTAACTTTATTTTCCCAAATCCTTTCTCCAATAAAGAAAATAAATCTTTCGGCGATATAATCTGACATGTTAATTTATTGTCCAACGGCAAAGATTCCAACAAGTTTGACATTGTTATATATCCCTTATTAATTGACTTTTTAATTGAGCTGCCTTTTTCATAAGCAACAATGTGTAAATTTTTAAATTTTTTAAGATCGTTATCAACTAATTTTTCTATTCGCCATACCATAGAATCGCATACGAGATTTCCCATCGGTGTTTCGAAAAAACAATTTATGTTTTTATTTAAAAAGATACCACCGAATAATGAATTTTGAGTTTTACCAATAACTTTTTCAGATTGTGAATTTATTTCATTTAGATAACCATTTATATGTCTTTCGATATTAACATCAGATTTGAACATGCTTCCAGCTTCTTCGGTTCTTATGGGTTTGGTTTCTATATTTAATTTATTATTTTTAAAGCTTATTTTTATACAACCTATTCCGGATAATTCTTCACCCGCCTGTAATATAGTCACACCGTTTATATTTTCAATACTCGTTTCACGATGCCCGTTGATTATTATATTTAAATCTTTTCCTATACTCTCGGCGATAGCTCCAGCGGTGATTTTATTAAATATTTCGTCATCTGAATTCATGATACCAATTATCACATCTACTTTTTTTTTGTATTTTAAATTCTTCACCTGTTGCTTCGAACATTCGAGCTCATCTTCAAACGATATTCCTTTTAGTTTAGAAGGAGGTGTGGCATTTTTCGTCCCGCTGGTTGTTATACCAAAAAATCCTATTCTTATTCCATTAATTTCCTTAATTAAATTTGCCCCATTACTACCATTAATACCATCCAAAAAGACTTTGTTTTTTTCATTCTTCAAATTCGCAGACAAAATTTGAAAATTTGCTTTTTTGGCCATGTTTTTTACTTCATTTACGCCATTTTCAAAATCTTGATCACCCAAACCAGCAATATCGTATCCAACTAAATTCATTAAATTGATTATTTTACTGCCTTTTTCACATTTTCCCAAAAAAGAACCTTGAATCGCATTTCCGGCATCGACCAAAACAGAATTCGGAAACGAATCTTTGACATTTTTGACTATATCCAAACCTATTTTTTCTAGTTTATTGTCATTTCGCTTACTTTCTATTTGCCCGTGGATACCACCTGTGTGAAGCACCACAACTTCTCTGCCGTTTAAAGCACAAAAAGTGCACGGCAAACCAACATGAAAACAAAAAAACAATAAAGTAAAAAAACCAATTAATTTTTTAATGTACTGTCACCTAAAAAACAATTCAAATTAATCAATCACTTAAAACAACGAATAGCACCAAAAAAGCAAGAAAGAATCTTAATAACAGTCCAAAATGCTAAAATTTCAGATATATTAATAAGTGTTCTAGCTATAGCAAAAAGTGCGACAGATATATCATCTACTTTTCCTTTGACTTTTCTAATTTCGTTCAAACTATTGTTTATATTCTCAGCCAAGCTTACACGTTGTATTTTTGTTGGATCTTGAGAACCCACAACGTTATCAATCCCAGTATTGGTGGTAACACACGTCTTGGGATCATTACTAACCACCGTAGTCGAATCGGCACCAGTCACATTGGTGGTGGTAACACACGTCTTGGGATCATTACTAACCACCGTAGTCGAATCGGCACCAGTCACATTGGTGGTAACACACGTCTTGGGATCATTACTAACCACCGTAGTCGAATCGGCACCAGTCACAACGTTAACTCTTTTAACTTGATTAGCGCCATCAATCGCACAACCAACTGGAAAAGATATAACAACAACCAAAACGGAGGATATTGTTCTTTTTATATTCGCCAACATAAACCCACTCCTTACTTTCCGGAATAAAAAACTGTATTTAAGTTCAGTGTGCACATTAAAATACTATATAACATTTTAAATGTTTTATCAAGATGGTAATCGTCGCCAAGTGTGACCATCCACCTTAAAGAAATCACGAATTCGTTGAAATAATGTTTGCTTTTTGTATATTTTTTTCATAATTTATAAGTATCTCTGGCAGTTGATTTGAAAAGCAACTGTAAAAATCTGAAAATGAGCACCTGATTTCTCTTTTCGAAATTCTTAGCCTTCTTGGATTGATTAAAATAACTTTGCCTTTTTCGTCGAGGCTAACTACAGAATATGCGCGGCCTAAATGAATTTTATACCATTAATGAATTTTATACCATTAAGGTTGCTTTCTTTAAGAGCCATGACGCTGAAACTTTTTCCTTTTTGCAAATATTTGTACGCGTCGTATCTTTTTGCGACGAAAAAATTATGAAATCTCCCTCGTAATTGCGCAAGACGGAATGAAAGGAGGGCTTCGTTTTATCATAAATTTCAAAAAATCTTTATAACCTTTAATATCATAAATACCATATTTGCCTAAATCCAACACTAAATCAAACACCCGAATACCGAAAAAAAAACTTAAAAATACCGCCGCCAATTTCTATACTACTGGCCGAATTAAGATATACAGAAAAAGCTTTCTCAAAAAGATTAACCCAACAATTTTCCCATTTATTATTATTAGATACAATTTTTCTATTAACTACATAACGATAAACATCTCCTGCTTTTCTCGCGAGATAACTAAAGTCGATTTTTATTTCCAAGATTTCGTTAGGTTCAGCAGTTATCTTAAATTTGGGAAAATGTCGAGTCTTCATTTTATGAAATCTAAAAATAGCATAACCGTCGGATATAAAACTTTTATAATTCAAAAAACATTTTTTATGCTATCTGGATCGTTATATCATAAATTTACCAACGCGGACGCGAGATAACAATCACAAGAGACAATATCGGCTGCCTTGGATAACCAGTTATCGTTGAATCCAGAAGCTATTCCGGTGGAAATAAAATCTAACTTACGATAACTCTCTTCTGTTAGCAACTCCTCTATTAGCAATTTCATTTTTTCTTCCGATGACTTTACTACTTTTTCTAATTCCAATTCTTCTTTTGGTTCAGATTCTTTTTTAATTTCAATTTTTCTCTTTTGTTTTTTCCTAAAGAAGAACCAAAAGAAGAACCAAAAGAAGAACCAAAAGAAGAACCAAAAATTGGACACATCGAAATGTGTGGAAAAACTCGCCAAACTTGTAATATAGGCAAATTAGTAGATGAAAATGATCCTAATGGAGGGTATTATGAAAATTTAGGTAAATTTAGTAGACGTGGTGGCAGATTATATATATTTGAATCATCCGTTGCAGAATCCATGGGCATAGCAAGAGCTTTATTTTTTTCTCCTCCTAGTGATATAATAAGAGAAAAAATAATGGGAGAACTGGAAAATAAATACTCTAAGTTTGTTTATGAACTAGGAGAAAAACAACCAAGCGAATCCACCGGAAAAGACTATTCTAACTATGTTAGATGTCATGCACATGATCTATTGCACGAAGCTGGTCCTGATTTTCGTGTAACTAATATTAGAGTTTGTGTAACTGAAAGAGGCGATTATCTTTTGATATCTGAAGAATTGGCATTAGCATTAGAAAAATATAGATCCGAGATTGATATTCATATTTATTGAAATCCTACAAATTTAATTTATTAAAATCTATCAAGTTTTTGAGTTTTCGGGTTTACCACAATCATAAAGCCAAATATTTTTCTTAAAATTTATGCAAAGTTCATCTAACTCTAAAACTTCGATTTTTTCTTCTTTTTATTTTTTCTTTTTGAACATTTTGAGCATTTTATTTTTTCTATATATAGTTAAATAATATCACTTATATATTTATTTCGCAATGCCTAATTTTGATATAATTACTTAGTTTGAAAATAAATCTAACGATCGATTAACATAATTACAAAGCTGTGAATATCATATAAACGTGGCCAAGCCGGTCACGGACATAAAAATAAAGGAATGATTAAAAATGTGTTGTTCATGTAATTCTTGTTGCAGCTGTAATTGCTGCCACGAAAAAAGAGTCGTTGCTAACGATAGCATAAGCGGAGTTTTTACACAAAACATACCGGTTACAATGTCTTATAGCTTATCTCCTGTTAATGTTGGTGGAATATCTCCGTTTTCAAGCCCATTTTCTTCAGCAAGCCCATATAATTCCGATTCTATATTGCAAGCCTTAAGCGGAATTCCTACTAGGACTTACTCTGACGGAAATTCTTGTTGCAATTCTTAATAACTAAATCTGTTTGGCAAAAAGCCAAACAGACTTACTTCTCAACAAACCTGTTTTAAAATTTATTTTTGCAAATTTAATCGCCTGTACAGCACCCGAAACCGCTCGCATACAACTAATGTGCCACATGTTTCTGTGTGTTTTTCTTTAAAATTTACAAAAATAACTCAGTTTTAGAACAGGTATATTCAACGTGTTATTGTATCTACTCCGAATCTAATGCGACCCAAAAATCACTTACGAATTTCAAGAGCTTCGATTACTTCACGGTACTTTTCGATCTTGTGCTTGGCCAAATAATCCAACAAACTTCTACGTTTTCCAATCAAACTAAATAGACCTTTACGAGAATGAAAATCCTTTCTGTGTGTTTTAAGATGCTCCGACAAAATATTTATACGCTTTGTAAAGAGTGCAATTTGCACCTCGGAAGAACCTGTGTCTTTCTCATGCCTGACGAAATTACACACGCACTCCTTTTTTTGTGTCGATGTCAACAAATTAATTTCCCCCTAGAAATCGCAATCTATAATTGTAATTTTAAAACAAACTTCCGGAAACTGCAATACTTACAAAAACTATAGAAACCATCGCCAAAAGCTTAATCAAGATATTTATAGCCGGACCCGATGTATCCTTAAAGGGATCCCCGACGGTATCACCCACAACCGCAGCCTTATGATTTTCCGATTTTTTACCGCCAAAATGACCAGATTCAATATACTTTTTAGAATTATCCCAAGCACCGCCAGCATTAGACATAGTCAACGCAAGCACCGCCCCAGAAACCGTAGCCCCCACTAACATTCCAGAAACTCCAGAGACACCCAAAAACAAACTCATGGCCAAAGGAGAAACGACCCCTATTAATGCAGGTACCAACATTTGTCTTACCGATGCCTTGGTGCAAATATCTACGCAGCTTTGATAATCCGGATCGGCTTTGCCTTCCATTAACCCCTTTATTTCTTTAAACTGACGTCTAACTTCACAGACAACATCCATGGCCGCCTTGCCTACAGAGCTCATCGTAAAAGCAGAAAACAAAAATGGCAATGATGCACCAACGAACAAACCTATTAAAACACAGGGATTGATTATACTCAAATCAAAAATTTGGCTTGGATTAATCATTTTAGCCTGGTTAATATAAGCCGCAACTAATGCTAGTGATGTCAGTCCCGCCGAACCTATCGCAAAACCTTTACCAGTCGCCGCAGTAGTATTTCCTAAAGAATCCAACATATCCGTACGTTTTCTTACTTCTTCGGTCAAACCAGACATTTCCGCGATACCACCGGCATTATCGGCAATTGGACCATATGCATCGGTTGCCACCGTTATACCCAATGTCGAAAGCATTCCAACCGCCGCCAAAGAGATACCATAAAGACCTTTTGAGAAAATCTGAAAATCTGTAACTATTCTTCCGCCGGAAGAGAAAAAACTGATCAAAATACATGCGGACACAATTATTACAGGCAAAAACGCCGAAAGCATCCCCAAAGATAGACCGCTTATCACGACAGTACCTGCTCCAGTTTTGGTCGAACGCGAAAGTTCTTTAGTGGGACGATACGCAGACGAAGTAAAGTACTCGGTGCAATATCCTATTGCCATTCCACATATTTGCCCAAAAAATATGGAGAAGAACAAATTTAAATTATTCGGGAAAATATTTTTTATCAAAAAAAATGAAAAAACACACATCAAAATATTACTTAAATAAATTCCCTTTCTGAGTGTAAATAAAAGCTGAGGTTGGCCCGCGTCTTCTCGCGTTTTCACAAAAAACGAGCCTATGATCGAAGCAACAATTCCAACTGCCGCCAATAAAAATGGCAGAATAACCCCGCTTTCACCAAAACCCGAACCTAGAGCCAAGGCAGAGCATGAAATTATGGAATTAACGTACGATTCGAACAAATCTGCACCCATTCCCGCTACATCTCCGACGTTGTCCCCAACATTATCGGCGATTACGGCAGGGTTTTTAGGATCATCTTCCGGAATGCCCATTTCGATTTTCCCTACTAAATCCGCTCCAACATCTGCAGCCTTGGTGAATATTCCCCCGCCGACTCTTGCAAACAAACTCATGGCTGAAACACCCATCCCGAATGTAAGCAAATTTGTTATGACTTCACCCAATATGCTTTCGATATTATATGCCGTGTCCATATGTATCAAATGTTGTTTTAGCAAGTAATAACAAATCCCAATACCGGAAAGCCCCACACCGACCACAACGAAGCCTATTATAGAACCGGCCGAAAATGAAATATCAAGCGCTTTTACCAAACTTTTTCTAGCCGCCTCTGTTGTACGAACATTGGCCATTGTTGCCATTCGCATCCCTATATAACCGGAGATTCCGGATAAAAGACCACCCAGTAAGAAGGAATAAGGCATAAACTTACCTATTATTCCGCAAAACGAAAGAGCAATCATAATTAAAAAAATAGTTCCAAAAAAAATAGAAACACTTTTATACTGTCTCTTTAAATAAACTATCGCCCCTTCGCGAATTT
This sequence comes from Candidatus Improbicoccus pseudotrichonymphae, assembly GCA_036322855.1. GTDB lineage: Bacteria > Bacillota > Clostridia > Oscillospirales > Acutalibacteraceae > Improbicoccus > Improbicoccus pseudotrichonymphae. The sequence continues at coordinate 125,597 of AP027924.1, read as the reverse complement.
TCGAGGATATTTCCTGCATTCTTTCGTTGCCGGCACTTTGCGACTTCACTTTTACGAATAAAAATAACGCATAGAACAAGGAAACACAAGCGATAATTATAACCAAATTGACTAAATCCATGCTATTGAATATCCTCCTAATTTTTCATAAATGATAACTGAACCAAAGCCATTTCGGCAGCGTCCCCTTTTCTTTTTCCGAGTTTGATAACTCTGCTTGCCCCACCGATTCTGTGATCAGGTTTTATATTCGATAACAACTTATTAACAATTTCGCGCTTCCTTATAATACTGAAAAGCCTACGCTTTGTGCTGAGCGAATCATCTTTAACTTTTGAAATAATTCCCTCGGTGTAACAACTAATCTCACGCGCCTTGCTTAACGTCGTTTTAATCTCACCACATTCCAAAAGTTCGGTAAACATAGTCTTCAACATCGAAATACGATGATCAGTTTTTTTGTTTAATTTTCTCAAATACACTTTTTACACCTCTTTTAAAATTAATTTTTAATGGAAAGAAATGGAGTAAGTGAAGAATCTGTAGGAAGATCATAACCATACTCTTGTAATTTAAACATAAGCTCATCAAAAGACTTCTTACCCAAATTTCTTATTTTTGATATCCCCCCAATTGGCATAGCAATAATTTCCCTTAGAGTTTGAATGCCGGCACGTCTGAGTGAATTATGCGTTCTAACCGATAATCCCATGTCGTCTATGCTTTTATCTTCGATATCCTCTTTCGGAATATCGATTTGTAAAACTTCAGAAATTTCAGGCGACAAATCTGACAAAGAAGAAAAAAGTTCATAATGCTTAATCAGTTTCAAAGCAGCTAGACTTACGGCTTCTTTCGCACTCAAAACTTCATTGGTCCATATTTCAATCGTCAATTTATCAAAATCGATAAATCTGCCAACTCTTGTGTTACTAACATATATATTAACTTTTTTAACCGGAGTGTAAATAGAATCTACAGCGATGGTTCCCAAACCAAAATCTCTGGCAAAAGAACGATTTTGTTCTGCCGAAACATAACCAACGCCGGAATTAAAAGTTAACTCCATATCTAAACTATGACCTTCATCCAAAGTTGCGATGTGCAAATCTTTATTAATAATCTCAAATTCCGCGTCTTGCTCAATCATCCCGGCAGTAACATTTGTTGGACCATTAACTTTCAACAAAACCGTTTTTTTATCCACACCTTCAAATTTGGCGATTATACCCTTTATGTTTAATATCAAATCAGTTACATCTTCTTTGACACCCGGAACTGTAGAAAATTCATGCATTACACCGTTTATTTTGACAGAATACGGCGCCACCCCTGGCAAAACCGACAACAAAACACGCCTCAAACTATTTCCCAAACTGTTACCAAAACCCCTTGCGAGCGGTTCGATTTCCAATTTTGCGAATTCGCCATTTTCAGATTCTTCCAATACTTTTATTTTAGGCATTTCCCCTGACATTAAATCCTCCCGATAAAAACAAACTTACTATTTAGAAAAGAGTTCTACTATTAAAGTCTCATCAAATTCCAAACCTATATCTTCCATTTGCGGCTTAAAAATCTTCTTTGCTTTAAAATGTTCTCCGTCGCAAAATTCAATCCACTTAGGAGGTTTTTGCGACAAATTAGATGAAATTAAATTACGTAGTGGTTCGGATTTTTTTCCTTTTTCAGACAACGAAACAATATCTCCTATCTGAACCAAATAAGAAGGTATATTTATTCTTTTCTCATTTATCAAAAAATGTCCATGCAACACAAGTTGCCTTGCGTGAGCTTTTGATTGTCCCCAATGTAATTGATAAACAACACTATCAAGGCGGGACTCCAGCATCGAAAGCATATTCTCTCCGGTTTTGCCTTCTTTAAATTTTAATGCTAAATCATAATAGTGCCTAAATTGTTTTTCTAAAACACCATAATAACGTCTCGCCTTTTGCTTTGCTCTTAACTGACGTGCATATTCCGAAACCTTCCTTCTATTCTGACCATGTTGACCCGGCAAACCCGAGCGCCTAGTCATACTGCACTTAGTCGAATAACACCTTGAACCTTTCAGAAATAACTTCTCTTCTTCTGCTCTACATAATCTGCACGATGAACCCAAATATCTGGCCAATATGTTTCCACACCTCTTTTAATATTTTACTAAACTCTACGACGCTTCGAAGGACGACAACCATTATGCGGAATCGGTGTCGCGTCTTTTATCATTTTTACTTCCAAACCCGTCGTTTGAAGAGCTCTTATGGCAGCTTCCCTTCCGGAACCAGGACCCTTAACAAAAACTTCAACGGATCTCATGCCACAATCATAAGCCTTTTTCGCCGCATTCTCTGCTATTAACTGAGCAGCAAAGGGAGTCGATTTTTTCGAACCTTTAAAACCTAAAGAACCAGCGCTCGACCAAGAAACTGCATTTCCACCACAATCAGTAACAGTAACTATTGTATTGTTAAAGGTAGCCTGTATGAAAGCTAAGCCCTTATCCGCACATCTTCGGTCTTTCTTAGAATTTTGACGTTTTTGTTTAAATTTTCCGGACATACACCTAAACTCCTATATATTATTTATTATGAAACTACTTTTTTTCCTTTTTTTTATTCGCCATCGTCTTCCTAGGCCCTTTTCGTGTTCTGGCGTTTGTTTTGGTACGCTGACCTCTCACCGGTAGACTTTTTTTATGTCTAAGACCTCTATAAGACTTAATTTCTGACAACCGTTTTATATTAAGAGCAATTTCCCTGCGTAAATCACCCTCTACTTTACAGTTTTTGTCTATATATTCTCTAATTCTAGCAATATCCTCTTCGGTCAAATTCTTCACCCGCATATTGCTATCTATACCGACACTTTTCAATATCTTTGAAGATAAAGTCAATCCCACGCCATATATATATGTCAAACCAATTTCAACACGCTTATGTTCGGGCAAATCTATACCTGAAATTCGCGCCATAAACTCCATCAACTCCGTAAAATAAGATTTAGCCTTGCCTTTGTTTATGTTTTGCGTTCTCGCAAATTACTCTTATTACGCCTTTTCTTTTAATTATTTTGCACTTATTACAAATCTTCTTAACAGAAGGCCTAACTTTCATAAGAACCACCAAATCAAAAAATCAATACCGCTGAAGTCTACAACTAAATAAACCATGTGTCAATACTATTTAACCACAAAATACAAATTTTTTAAAAAAACCTACTTATTTTTAGAACGCCATATAATCCTTCCTCTTGTTAAACCATAAGTAGAAACCTCCACTTTCACCGAATCACCAAGCAGCACCCTAATATTATTCATTCTTAATTTTCCGGATAAAGTACATAAAACCACTCTCTTTTCTTCACTGCCATTCAAAAGTAATTCAACCTCAAAGCATGCATTAGGTAAAATTTTAACAACTTTTCCTTCCATTTCGATCAAATTATCTTTTGCCATAGAAACACCCATTATCATTATTCTTTATTTATAAAAAACTAAAACTTTCTCACATAAATTTATTATTCACATAAAATTTTATTAGTCAAATTTTTAGAAATTACTCCAAAGTTAAAATTTCCACACCGCTGTCTGTAACGGCGATTGTGTGTTCAAAGTGAGCGGAAAGATTACCGCTCAATGTAACGACCGTCCATTTATCATCAAGAACTTTGTAATCCGGAGACCCTATGGTGACCATAGGTTCTACCGCTATGGTCATACCGCTGACAATATTAACACCTTCACCAGGGTTCCCATAATTCGGTATTCTCGGTGTTTCGTGAATACTTCTACCGATACCGTGCCCTGTATAATTTTTGACAACTCCATAACCATCATTAGATTCTATAAAATTTTGCACCGCAAATCCCAAATCTCCGGTGGTGATATCTTTATTTTTGCTGATGAAATCTATGGCAAAATATAAACTATCTTCGGTGATTTTAAGCAATCGGCTAGCCTCTTCACTTATCACACCACACGGAAATGTACGAGCATTATCGCCGTGGTACCCTTTGTAGCAGGCGCCAACATCCACACTCACGATATCTCCTTCTTTTAAAATTTTATTCTTATCAGGAATTCCATGAACTATCTCTTCGTTTATTGAAATACAAGTAGTGGCAGGATAATCCAAAAAATTTAAAAAAGAAGGTACACCATTGCTTTTTTTTATAAATTCTTTGGCAATTATATCTAACTCCATTGTGGAAATACCAGGCCTAATAGCTTCTCCGACAGCACGCAAGGCAAGAGCAGAAATTCTTCCAGCTTGTCGCATTATTTTTATTTCTTCGGAGTTTTTTAAATCAATCATTATTTATCGCCATTTATTACCTTTAAAATTTTTTCCGAGATCTCATTCAACGGTTCTGCGCCATCAACTGTCAAAATTTTACCCATATTTTTGTAATAATCCACAAGAGGAGAAGTTTCTTCCTGATATACTTGTAAACGTTTCATCACAACATCTGAAGAAACGTCATCTTTTCTTTTTATTAAATCTTTCCCACATACATCGCAAATATCTTCAACTCTAGGTTTCATTTCCGTGAAAACATTATAAACAGCCCCACATGATGAACATACACGCCTGCCCAATATTCTACTACATATAACTTCATCAGAAGTTTCAACGTTTATTACAAAATCCGCTTTGATCTTTATCTCCTCTAGCGCCAAAGCCTGAACTAACGTTCGAGGGAACCCATCTAAAATAAATCCATTTTTACAATCATCGGACAAAATTCTGTTTTTTATTATATTTATTACTAACTCATCCGGAACCAACAAACCCTTTTCTGTAAATTTTTTAAGTTCATCGGCAAATTTTAACTTGTTCCTAATCGTTTCTCTTATTATATCTCCGGCACACACCAACGGAATACTTAACTTAGCTCTAAGAATCGCAGCGTGTGTACCTTTGCCGGCACCGGGGGGACCAAGAAAAATAATTATCATACAGACCTGTTAACTCCTCCTAATATAATATTTATATCATACTATTTATTAAGCATCTAAAAATCCTTTATGCTGTTTCATCGCAGTTTGAGATTCCAAAATCTTAATCGTTTCCAAAGCAGTACCAACCAATATTACTATTGAGGTGCCGCTTATGGACAAATTTCTTAACTCCGGAAAACTTATAAAAAATATCGGGAAAATAGATATAAATGCTAAAAATAAAGCCCCGGTAAAAATTACATAATTAAGAACTTTCGTTAGATACAGCGTAGTCGTCCTTCCCGGCCTCAAACCAGGTATTGCGCCTCCGCTTTGCCTCAAATTATTTGAAATTTCAATTGGATTATATGTTATAGAAACGTAAAAATATGCAAAAAATATAATCAAAAAGAAAAACACAACAGTGTAGAACCAGCTATCCATCGAAAATAATCCCAAAACTTTTTTGAAAAAGCCAGAAGGATTGAGAAAAAGACTTACAATGGTAGGAACACCTAAAATTGTGCTTGCAAACACAACCGGCATAACACCGGCTAAACCAATCTTAAAAGGCAAATAACTGTTTTCGCTTCCAAACATTTTTCGCCCGACAACTCTTTTGGCGTACTGAATTGGTATTCTGCGTTCTGCATCGTTTGTAAAAACAATCAACCACATCATGCCCAAAAAAGTCAAAATAAACACAGCAACGAATATGTAAAACTTCCAGTATTCGGCAGGTTGTGTTATCGCAAAGTACAAATAAGCCCCTAACTGTGTAACGAGCGATGGCATTCTCGAAACAATACCGGCAAACATCATTATAGAAACCCCGTTGCCTATCCCTTTTTCATTAATCTGTTCTCCTAACCACATCATCAGCGCCGAACCGGCGGTAAATACAGAAACAATAACCAACATCGTAAAAACGCCCTCAAAACCCTGAGTATACTTTATTATACTCACACCAGCTGTGCCACGACTTCTTAATAACGAATAATAGCCAAAACCTTGCATAATACTTATAACAACAGTTAAACCACGAGTAATTGCCATAATACGCCTATGACCCTCCTCCCCTTCGCGCTGTATAGCTTCAAGAAAAGGAATTGAATACGTCAGCAACTGCATCATTATTTGTGCATTAATATATGGCTGAATTGACATCGCAAATAACGTGGCATGAGCAAAAGCACCACCGGACAATGCATCAAGGTAGGACATCAAAGCTCCCACACCAGACATGTTACTCACAAACATTTTTAAAGCATGAGGATCCAAAAACGGTATAGGTATTATCGAGCCTATTCTAAACACAATCATTATTAAAATTGTAAAAAGCAACTTATCTTTTAAGTTTCCAGATTTCCAAGTTTTTTTCAAAGTAGAAATCATTTCTACATCACCTCCGCAGTTCCGCCAAGCGAAACAATGGTTTGCCTTGCCGTGGAGGAAAACGAATTTACTCTCACGTTGAGCTTCTTTTTTAGCTCTCCGCCGGAGATTATCTTAATTTTATCAAATCTCCGTTTAACCAAACCCACCTTGCACAAACCAGAAATATCAACAACCGAATTTTCGTCAAAAACTTCTAAACTACCCAAAGTTACTGCAACAACCTTCAACGCAAATTTGTTGTTAAATCCGCGCTTAGGTAAACGACGTTGCAATGGCAGCTGACCACCTTCAAATCCCCAACGAATTCTTCCGCCCGAACGAGCCTTTTGACCTTTATGGCCCTTCCCAGATGTCTTACCCCAACCGGAACCATGTCCTCTACCTATCCTTCGTTTTTTCTTTTTTGCTTCGCTACTCAATTGAAAATCAATATTTTTCATAAATTTATCACCTCTTTTTTATAAAGAATCACCAAAACTCTAAACGAAGATGATATTACATTTGATTCTTAAAGTCAATCAATAAACTAAAAAAATAACTCTTCTGTTTCCTTGGAACGCCTTTGAAAAACTTGCTCTTCGGTACTCAAATTTTTTAATCCACAAATAACTGCCCTGACAACGTTACACGGATTATTAGATCTCAACGACTTCGCACGCAAATCGGAAATTCCGGCAGCTTCAAGCACGGCCCTCGCCGAGCCACCGGCAAGGACACCTGTACCGGGTGGAGCGGGCTTCAATAAAACCATAGCAGCGCCAAATTTGCCTAAAATTTCATGCGGAATAGTACCGCCCTTCAAGTTTACTTTAACAACATTTTTCTTGGCGTCTTCTATACCCTTACGTATCGCATCAGGTATTTCGCTTGCCTTGCCTAATCCTATTCCAACCGTTCCTCTGCCATCACCGACCACAATCAAAGCAGAAAATTTAAAAATACGCCCGCCTTTCACGGTTTTAGACACCCTATTAACCGTAACTAAACGTTCTTTTAAAACCGGTTGACTTTCTATGGAAATTACTTTCTTATCTTTCAACTTTTCACCTCGTTATAATCAATTAATTTTAAAATTTTAAACCTTGCGCCCTGGCACTTTCGGCTAATTCTTTAACTTTGCCATGATACAAATACCCGTTTCTGTCAAAAACCACCGTATCTATCTTCTTTTCCAGGGCTTTTACTGCCAAAATCTTTCCAACTTCTTTGGCGCACTGCATCTTAGATTGAACTATCTTTTGTTCTAAACTCGAAGCAGAAACTAACGTATTGCCGTGTTCATCGTCTATAATCTGAGCATAAATGTGATTCAAAGAACGAAAAACACTCAGGCGTGGGCGCCCGATCGTGCCAAAAATTCTTCCCCTAACTCTTCTGCGGCGCTTAACTCTTCTTTCGTTTCTTAATATCTTTTTAATCAATTTTAAAACACCTCCTTCTATTTTTTCGCAGATTTACCAGCTTTACCTTCTTTTCTCTTAATAATTTCCTCTAAATATTTAATTCCCTTTCCTTGATATGGTTCAGGAGGTCTTTTCGACCTGATATTTGCGGCGAACTGACCAACTTTTTGTTTATCGATACCAGATACTTTAACCTTATTACCAGACACATCTAACTTTATGTCATCCTGTTCTTCTACAAAAACCTGATGTGAATAGCCCAAATTCATAAGCAATTTATTACCCTGCTTTTGAGCTTTGTAACCAACGCCATTTATTTCAAGAACCCTTTCAAATCCTTCGGTCACACCTTTAACCATGTTAAATATAAGAGAACGCATTAACCCGTGCAATGATTTATTAAATTTAGTTTCATCAGGCCTGCTTACAATTATCTCATTGGGTTTTATTTCAACTTTTATATTTTCATGTATATTTTGACTTAACTCACCCTTAGGACCTTCGATTCTCAAAACAAAATCCGATAAACCTACCTTAACTCCTTCCGGAATACTTATAGGTTTCATTCCTATTCTTGACACAACTTTTCACCACCTTATCCTAAATTACCAAACATAAGCCAATACCTCTCCGCCGACACAATACTCCTTAGCTCTTCGAGACGTCATAACGCCTCTGGGAGTACTTAAAATTGAAATCCCTAATCCATTCATAACAACCGGCAAATTTTTAACCTTGCTATATATCCGCAATCCCGGTTTGGAAACTCTTTTTAAAGATTTTAAAGCCGGAATTTTACCGTTGATATATTTAAGAAAAATCTTAATAATTCCCTGTTTGCCGTCGCCCAAAAACACATATCTGTTAATATATCCTTCTTCCAGCAAAACTCTGATTACTTCACGTTTCATTTTTGAAGCAGGAATCTCTACGCTCAAATGCTTGGCACGATATGCATTTCTCATGCGAGTAAGCAAATCTGCTATAGAATCCGTAACTTGCATTATACACTCCCCTTAAAATTTTTTAAACAAAAATCTTTACCAACTTGCTTTCTTTACCCCGGGTATCTCGCCTCTATGCGCTAAATTTCTAAAACATATTCTACAAATACCAAACTGTCTTATGAAACTCCGCGTTCTACCACACAAATTACATCTAGCATAGGCACGCGTTGCATACTTCGGCTTACGTTTTTGACGTGCGATTAAAGATAATTTTGCCATCAATACACCTCCTGACTAAAACTACTACTGGGAAAAAGGAGCGCCCAAAAGCGTAAGCAATTCCTTAGCGTGGCCATCTTCCTTTGCTGTAGTTACTATACAAATATTCATTCCTCTTATTTTATCTATCTTATTATATTCCACTTCCGGAAAAACAAGTTGTTCTTTTATCCCCATATTATAATTCCCCTTACCATCAAAACTTTTCGAATCTATCCCGCGAAAATCACGCACTCGCGGCAGAGCAAGATTAAATAATCTGTCAACAAACTCGTACATTCTTTCCCTTCTCAATGTGACCTTAACACCTATCTTCATACCTTCTCTAATCTTAAAATTTGATATCGATTTTTTAGCAAGACAAACCACCGGTTTTTGACTTGTTATTAAAGATATATAATCCATAATGGAGCTTATTGTCTTATTACTATCTTTCACCTCGCTTATTCCCACGCTGACAATTATCTTTTCCAATTTGGGCACAGACATCAAATTCTTAATATCAAACTTCCCAGAAAGTTTAGGAATTATTTCATTCCTATAAAGCTCCTTCAATCTAGACAACAGCACATGACCTCCTACGCAAAAATTTTACACAAAATTATATTATTTTTCTACACTTTTTGCACGAACGATGTTTCTTATTATTTTCAAACACATGCATAATTCTGGTCAATTGATTACAATGCGGGCACACCAGCTGCGCTTTACAGGAATAAAACGCACCTTCCGTTTTAATAATACCGCTTTCCTCGCTTTGATTCCTGGCCTTGGCATGTTTAGAAACTATCTTTACACCGGAAACCATTATTTTAGACTCTTTCAAGCTGACGGCCAAGACCTTCCCACGTTTTCCTTTATCTTTACCTGAAATAATAGCAACTGTATCGCCGCGCCTGACATGAACCTTATTTCCTTTAATACATTTCTTTAAAATTTTCAGCACCTCCAATTAACAAAATAAGCAAAATACAGATAAGCTCACCCAAAGTGTTCTAATTCTTTCATAACAAAACCTTTATGTCAATTATTTACAAAAAAAATAAAACACCCGAAAATAACTACTATATTATTTCCGGTGCCAGGCTGGCAATTTTTAGAAAATTCTTGCGCAATTCCCTGGCTATGGGACCAAAAATCCTTGTACCGCGCGGATTCTTATCATCTTTTATTAAAACTGCCGCGTTTTCATCAAACCTTACATATGTTCCATCTCTTCTGCGTGTAATTTTTTTTGTTCTGACAACTACGGCCTTAACAACCTCGCCTTTCTTTGACATGCCGCCAGGTGTTGCTTTTTTTACGGACGCTACAATGACATCTCCTATAAAAGCATACCTCCGTTTTGAGCCGCCTAAAACTTTTATACACATAATTACTTTAGCCCCGGTATTATCCGCTACTTTTAATCTCGATTGTACCTGAATCACTCCACACCTCTATCAATTAATTAGTATGCACCGATCATTTCGCCTTATTAATCACACTAACCAAACGCCATCTTTTTTCTTTGGAAAGAGGGCGTGTTTCCATTATTCTAACAATATCCCCGGTACGACACTCATTATTCTCATCATGAGCCTTAACCTTAAGGGTTCTTGACAATATTTTCTTATATAATTTATGCTTGATAAAATATGAAACAGAAACCACTATCGTTTTATTCATTTTATCACTTACTACTCTACCCAATTTAACTTTTCTATGATTTCTTATTTTTTTTTCGGAATTTAAAATCAAAATATTAACTCCTCATTCGTAAAATATGATGCCTAAAATATACTAACTTTTCGCATTAACAATTTCATTTCTGACAGTTAACAGTCTAGCTATATTTTTTTTTACTTTGCATATACGCATTATATTTTTAAGTTGATTAATCGACAACTGGAAACGCAAATTAAAAAGCTCAGACTTGTAATCTTTGATTTTACCGTCTATTTCTTCTAAAGACAACTTCCTTACATCAACCGCTTTCATTTATGTTAACCCCCTTGCTTACAAAAACATCTTCGCGTTTTATAAATTTACACTTGACCGGAAGTTTATTTGCTGCCAGTCTCATGGCCTCTTTTGCTATCTTTTCGGAAACATCCGCAAGTTCAAACATTACACGATTTGGCTTTACAACAGCAACCCAAAACTCAGGAGCACCCTTCCCCTTACCCATTCTTGTTTCTGCCGGTTTTTTGGAAACGGGCTTATCCGGAAATATAGTAATCCAAACTCTGCCCAATCTTTTGCAGTATCTGGTCAAAGCCACACGCGCAGCCTCTATCTGATTAGACGTAATCCAGGCGCATTCCAAAGATTGCAAACCAAACGTTCCATACGTCACTCTAGAACCCCTCACGGCTTTTCCTGTCATTCTTCCTCTATGTGCCTTTCTGTACTTCGTTTTTTTTGGCAACAACACCAGATTTCACCCCACTGTTTTTATTATTTTCAGTCTTTTTAAGAAAATCCAAATTGTCTTTAGTTTCCTTCTTAAAAATTTCGCCTTTATAAATCCAAACTTTCACACCTATCTGACCGTAAGTAGTAAACGCCTCGGCAAAACCATAATCAATATTGGCTCTAATTGTCTGCAGAGGAATACTTCCCTCTCGATAGCACTCAGATCTTGCTATGTCTGTACCACCCAAACGACCACCTACCTGTACTTTTATTCCTTTTGAAACTCCGGATTTCATAGACTGACCCATTGCTTTTTTAATTACTCTTCTGAAAGGAACCCTCTTTTCAAGTTGTTGGGCTATACTCTCCGCTACTAACTGAGACGTCGAATCCGGCTGTTTAATTTCGACTACATTTATCAAAACAGGTCTTTTTGAAATTGCTTCACATTCGAATCTAACCTTTTCTATTCCTGATCCTCCGCGTCCTATCATTATACCGGGTTTTGCACAGAAAACATAAATTCTAATTTTGGAATTATCTCTTTCAATTTCTATTTTGGAAATTCCCGAATGATAGAACTTACTCTTCAGATTCTTTCTTATCCTGCTATCTTCGACCAGCAAACCCGGAACCTCGTTTTTTTTAGCGAGCCACCGCGAAGACCAATTTTTATTTATGCCAATCCTAAAACCATTTGGATTAATTTTTTGTCCCATTTACATCACCACCTTTTTCTTTTAAAAAAATTTTTATATGTGAACAACGTTTCAAAATCCTATGTCCACGCCCCTTTGAAACAGGAAGCATTCTTCGAATAATCGGCCCGGGCGAAACATAACACTCCGAGACAAACAAATTACTTGTAGATATTCCTTTGTTATTTTGTGCATTTGCCATGGCTGACCTCAAAAGTTTTCCAATGCACGGACTTGCAGATTTCCTCAAATTATCTAGTATGGCCAATGCATAATTCGCGTTCTTGTTTCTTATTAAATCTAAGATAGCGGTTATTTTGCGTGGTGAAATTCTCACATGACTGACAGACGCTTTCATTTTCCAACCCCCTTTTTCATAAAAATATCAAAATATCTAAGTCTTATTTTTCTTACTTTTCTTTACTGCTGGATTGAGCCCTCGAAGCAGCATGTCCTTTAAAAGTTCTGGTCGGAGCAAATTCACCAAATTTGTGGCCAACCATATCCTCTGTAATATATACAGGTATGTGTTTTCTGCCGTTGTGAACAGCAATCGTATGTCCGACAAAATCCGGATAAATTGTAGAAGCACGACTCCAAATTTTAATAACTTCCTTTATTTTTTTCTCATTCATCAATTCGATTTTTTTTAGCAATCTTGGATGAACATACGGTTTTTTTTTCAAGCTCTTACTCACAATACCTTCCTCCTTAAAAATAATTATCTTTTATCTTTTCTTTTGACTATAAACTTGCTAGATTTATTTTTCTTTTTTCTGGTTTTATACCCCAAAGTCGGTTTCCCCCAAGGCGATAAAGGGCCCTTTCTGCCGACGGGCGATTTCCCTTCCCCTCCTCCGTGAGGATGATCACACGGATTCATCGCGGCGCCACGAACCTGAGGTCTTCTGCCTTTATGCCTATTCCTTCCGGCTTTTCCTACGTTTATATTTTCATGATCTAAATTTCCCACTTGACCTATGGTGGCCCTACAATTTATTTGTACATTCCTAAGTTCACCTGAAGGCAAACGCAGCAAAGCAAGATTATTTTCTTTTGCCATCAGCTGCGCCATCATACCGGCAGCTCTCGCCAATTGACCACCGTGACCCGGATGTAATTCCACGTTATGAACAAATGTTCCAACCGGTATTTTCAAAAGTTCTAAAGTATTTCCGGGTTTGATATCAGAATCATGACCCGAAACTACTTTAGAACCCACATCCAAACCTTGAGGTTTTATTATATAATTTAAACTTCCGTCAGAATATTCCACCAGAGCAATATTTGCGCTCCTATTTGGATCATATTCCACTGTTTTTACAACACCTACTTGACCATCTTTGTTTCTTTTAAAATCGACAATTCTGTACTTTCTTCTACAACCACCGCCGCGATGTCTTACGGTTATGCGCCCATAGTTGTTTCTCCCGGAATGCTTTTTTAAAACCTTCAACAATTTCTTAGCAGCAGGAGATTTCGAAAGTTTAGAATAATCTAAACTTGTCATACCTCTTCTACCCGGAGTTGTTGGTTTGTAAATCTTGATTGCCAAAGTTATCCACCTCTAAAATTTATATCGACTATAACATAGAATCAAAAAATTCTATGCCTTTCTGACCCGGTTTTAAAGTAACAATTGCTTTTTTCCAACTTGGTGTAAAGCCCACCTTATCTTTTCTTCTTCTGGCAACTCCCCTAACATTCAAGGTATTTACCTTTTCGACTTTTAAATCAAAGATATCTTCTACAGCCTTTTTTATCTGCACTTTATTAGCACTCCTGGCAACCTTAAACGTATAACGATGCTCAGGAATTCCAAAATTAGATTTTTCAGAAATTATCGGTTTAATTATTATGTCCTGACTATAGGTTTTCATTAAAAATACCCTCCACCACTTTACTAAGACTTTCCAACGACAAAATAAGACTACCGGAATAAAATATATTGTAAGTATTTAAATTTTGAAAATACACCGTTTTCAGTCCTTCTATATTTCTGGCTGACTTTATAACATTTTCATCTAATTTCGACAAAACTATTACAGACTTAGCTTTAGAATTTATCAACTTCAAAAATTCAGCCATCTTTTTGGTTTTTATCTCATTAAAACATAAATCGTCCAAAACAATAATGTCACCACTCAACGATTTCAGAGAAAGCGCCGATTTCATACCCAAACGATTAACTTTTTTATTAACAGATATACAAAAATCACGAGGTTTGGGAGCAAAAGCCAAACCTCCGTGCCTCCACTGTGGAGAACGTGTCGAACCTTGTCTTGCACGTCCTGTACCTTTTTGTTTCCACGGTTTTCTCCCGCCTCCAGAAACCTCTGCCCTGGTAAGAGTACTTTTAGTCCCTCTGCGTTGCGAAGCCAAATAAGAAACTATAGACAAATGCATGGCCGACCTATTGGGTTCTAAACCAAATATCGAATCCGGCAAGTTTATTTCTTTTACCCGGACACCCTGCATATCAATTACACACTGCTTTGACATAACCTACAATCCTCCTATTTTACCTTTACGGTATTTTTTATAAAAACAACACAACCGCGAGGCCCCGGAACCGATCCCTTTACGGCCATTAATTTCTTCTTGGCGTCTATTTTTACAACTTCAAGATTTTGAATGGTTGTTTTTTCATTCCCGAGATGCCCTGACATCTTTTTTCCTTTGAAGACTCTCGAAGGACGGGTACAAGCGCCTATTGAACCGCCATGCCTGGAAACAGGTCCGGTACCATGACTTTCCTTCAAACGATGAAAATTCCATCTCTTTATAACACCGGCCCAACCTTTACCTTTGCTGTTCGACGTCACATCTACCTTTTCACCTACCGAAAAAATTTCCGGGCCAAGAGTTTCTCCTATATCATAAATCTTACAATCATCGAGTTTGAACTCATGCAGAACTCTCCTCGGCTCGAGTTTATTTTTTTCAAAAAAAACTTTCAATGGTTTCGTTAATCGCTTTTTATTTACTTCACCGAAACCAATTTTAGATGCGTTATAACCATTCTTTTCGATCGTTTTCTTTTCAATAACCAAACAACTCGAAGTATCTATAACCGTTATCGGAATAAAATTACCGGAATCCGAAAAAAAATGAGTCATACCGACCTTTTTACCTATTATGGCTTTCTTCATTCTATCTATATCTCCTAAAATCTTTAAATCAAAGTTTGATATCTATCTCTACACCTGCTGGTAACTCAAGACTACTCAAAGACTCGACTGTCTTATTACTGGTATTAGTTATATCGATCAAACGCTTATGAGTCCGCACCTCGAACTGTTCACGACTATCTTTATTTATCTGCGTAGAGCGCAAAACGGTTATTATTTTTTTCTTAGTAGGAAGCGGAATTGGGCCCGATATGACAGCTCCCGAACGCTTCGCCACCGATATGATCCTTTCGACAGACTTATCAACTATCTCATGATCGTATCCTTTCAAACGAATTCTTATTTTTTCTCTTGACACTAAAAACTACACCACCTTTCTTATTTATTCGACATAAACCCCAAACAGAAATCACTATAAACCATTAGGCTTAATAATGCAAAATAAAATTAAAAATAATCTATAATGCAAGAATAATAACACTGATTACAAAATATACCAAATTAGTTTTAAATTTCAACACTAGCAAGTTTGAAAAACATTAAAAAGTTAAATATAATCGCAACGTTTAAATTCAAAACGACCGATCTTATTGCAGATCAATATTCTACAACCGGCCAAAGTAATTTTTTTGATTTTTTGACTTTTTAAAAATTTAGTCTACTATAAATATGTATACAGCTTGTTTTTAACTTAATAACAAGATTGACTGATTATGATTATCAAAAAGTATTTGATTCTGTTTTTGAGTTTGTTCTGTATGAGTATTGCATTTGCGTCAGAATTAACAGAAGGTGGGATTCAACCTGAAGGAATGACGCTTGAAGATAAAGATGAAAGAGAGAAATCAGGGGGTTATCTCTATGAAAAAAGAAAAAATAAGTAATAATGAAAATAATAAGAAGATTAATAAAAATAATAAGATAATTTCCTCTATCTTAGCTGTTGTTATGTGTTGTCAGTCTTTTGTTGGGGCCAATCCAAATTCGGACAATAGGGAATTTGTTTCGGATAAGGTCATTGATAATAATCCAGCTGCAGATGGGTCTGAAAAAGAAGAAGAAAAAGAAGAAAAAGAAGAAAAAGAAGAAAAAGAAGAAAAAGAAGAAAAAGAAGAAAAAGAAGAAAAAGAAGAAAAAGAAGAAAAAGAAGTAAAAGAAGTAAAAGAAGTAAAAGAAGTAAAAGAAGTAAAAGAAGTAAAAGAAGTAAAAGAAGTAAAAGAAGTAAAAGAAGTAAAAGAAGTAAAAGAAGTAAAAGAAGTAAAAGAAGTAAAAGAAGTAAAAGAAGTAAAAGAAGATAAAGAAGATAAAGAAGATAAAGAAGATAAAGAAGATAAAGAAGATAAAGAAGATAAAGAAGATAAAGAAGATAAAGAAGATAAAGAAGATAAAGAAGATAAAGAAGATAAAGAAGATAAAGAAGATAAAGAAGAAGTAAAAGACATCAAAAGCAAAAAAAATAATAATTCAGGTTTAATAAGAAATAGTTTAGATGTTATTTTATTTCTTACCACTGCGTGTTGTTTACGGTTTTATGGAACTAAAAATGAAGATTTAAAATTTAAAAATGAGGAAATCGAAATATTAAAGGAAGAACTTAATGAAAAAGATAAAGAACTTAATGAGAAAAACAGAAGATTAAAAGTAAATTCTTTTGAAAACAATTCTAAAGAATACGATTTTTCTGAATTAAGCTTTCTTAATTGTTTTGGATGGAAAGTTTTTACTTTTGCTTTGGGAAAGAAGACAGTGGTTCGCAAAAATGAAGAAGACGAAGGCGTAACGTTTTTTTATAGTTTGGACGAAACGTTTGGTGATGTTTCAAGTATTTTATATGGCGCCAATGATTATCTTTTTGCAAAAATTAATAGAGGAATACCACCTGCACATTGTAATTTAATTCATTTCATTCATCTACCCCCTCAACTATCCCCTCAAGAAGTTAGAGAAGAAATTGAAACAAAAGTAGAAAGAATGGATCCGTATTCTCGATTTGTTTATAAGGTCGCAATGGGCCAAGAGAATATTTCTAATTTAACTAGAAAAAGCTTAAAAGAAAAATTGTGTGAATTATTGAGTGATTGCGAACCCGAATTTCGTTTGACAAGTTTTTATTTAATTTTAAAAAATAAATCAAAAGAAGTAATCGGAAATGTCCTTGTGTCGGAAGAATTGGCGAAATTGTTTATTAAAGTTGAAAAGAAGAGAAGAAAAATGAAGAAAAAAATGGCTGCAAAACTTGGCAAAGCCTTTTTTTAGAGTCCATTCATATGAAATAAAACATCAAAAAATAAATGCAAGGTAAAGAAAAGAAATATATATTAAAGCGAGCTTATCATAACGTGTAAAAATGTGGCGAAATCTGAGCAATCTACGAAATATCCGTTCGATTCATTACGTTTTTTGTATAAAATTTTATCACATAACCAAGGTTTTTAGATCTGATTTAGGTGAAACAATTTAAAAACCCGAATCTTTAGCCAAACTTCGAGTTTCATCTTCTTCATATGCTTTATCCATAAGTAAATACTTCTTCTTTTTAGCTTTTTTTCGAAACCATCTTTTCTCCAAATGCATTGCCGTCTTGACCAAGCAAGAGCATAAAAATCACAGATCTTTACTTCCGCAAATCATATGAATTTTTTGTATTCCGGTCTCTTTTTGTCTTGCCGATTGCTTGTTTGCTTACCTTTTCCAAAGCACATCATGGTAAAATTTTATGCACCTAGAATCTAGAGAAAATATCCGACTTTTTAATGCAATCATTCCATTACCTTGCAAACATTTGAACACTTTTTCTGGCGTTACGTTTTTAGTCCAACGATTAATACTCATATAAATCGTATGCCAGTTATTTCCCTAAACTGTGATGTTTACACCCATTTTCAAGAACATGTAAAGCGTGTTTAATATTTCTAAATTGCTGATTTTAGAAAAACTTTTCTGTTTTGGAAACAATTTTTCTATTTTCTTATAATTTTAAATTTATTTCGCGTGAACAGGCCTTGGGAATATAGAAAATGTCATCTTGTTTCTGTGTTTTCATTTCTTGAAATTTACAAAAATAATTTAGTTTTAGGGCAGGTCTAACTATCAACAATCGGCAAACAAACCTTGGCATCCCCGACAGGAATCGAACCTACAACTAAATCTTAGGAGGATTTTGTTATTTCCATTTAACTACGGGGACACGACAAAAATACTTGTGTTTAAAATATCTAATACTAGGAAAAAATTTTTAACCCCGGAAGCTCTTTTCCCTCTACAAACATTAGAGATGAACCACCTCCGGTAGAAATATGAGAAATTTCGCTTTCTAGATTCATTCTTCTCACGGCTTCTCCTGAGTCTCCACCGCCTATAATCGATTCTGCAGAACTCCTTGCTACCGCTTGCGCAATAGCATAAGTCCCATTTTCAAACGCCTTCCATTCAGATACGCCCACGGGCCCGTTCCAATAAATGTACTTCGCCTCTTCGATTTCTTTGGAAAAATGTTTTATAGCCTTTATGCCTATGTCTAACCCCTGCCAATGTTCCGGAATTTCGTTTATATCTACTACTTTATTTTCAGTTTTCGGATTAAACTTCCTTCCTATTCTTACATCAGACGGAAATAAAAGTTTAGTTTCTTTTTCCACGGCAATCGTCATAATCTCTTTAGCCAATTCTATTTTATCTTTATCGCAAATTGAATCTCCTATCGGATATCCCAAGGCATTTATAAATGTATAAGACATCCCACCGCCTATAATTATTGTTTGGGCCTTACCCAGCAAATTTCTTATTGCCCCAATTTTATCAGAAACCTTTGCTCCACCAAGAATAACAACAAATGGTTTCTGAATATTTTTTACAAAATCTCTTATTTTGTTAACTTCTTTCCTAATTAAATAACCGTAGAATGCCGGTAACATTTTTGGAACCAACACAATTGAAGAATGCTCGCGATGGCAGGTACCAAAAGCATCATTAACATAAACATCTGCTAATTCCGCAAGCTTTGAAGCGAATTCGAAATCGCAATTTTCTTCGCCGATATGAAAACGAAGATTTTCGAGCAAACAAACTTCTCCGAACTGCATCTCATCTATTATTTTTTTTGTTTCAGAGCCAATAATCGATGGAACGAACTTAATTTCCTTATTTATTTTTTTTTCTAAATATTCTTTTACTGTAATCAAACTCAAAGAAGACTCATATTCTCCGCGAGGACGTCCCAAATGAGAACACACTATTATTTTTGCTTGTTCTGAAATCAAATAATTAATGGTTTCAAGGCTCTCATCTATTCTACTACTGTCTTTTATTACGTTGTTTTTTACGGGAACGTTCAAATCACATCTTAAAATTACCTTCTTACGATTAACATTCGCATTTTCTACAAATCTACCCCGAGAGAAACGATAATCTCTATCGCCGTAAGTTAGAATTTCCACAAAATCCCCCATAATTAATAAAAAACTATTTAATTTTTTTATTATTTTTTCTAAACCAATTGAAATTAAAATTCGTATTGTTCTGTTTTTTGTTTTCGTTTCGCACATACTCAGGTTCAGAATCTTTGAGTATGACATCCTTATTTATTGTAACTTTTTCAGCCGTCGGATCGTCGGGTATTTCATACATAATTTTTCGAAGCTTAGATTCAACAATTGTACGCAAACCACGCGCGCCGGTATCATTTTTAAATGCTTTTTTTGCTATACAATTCAAGGCATCATCTGTAAACTCAAGTTCCACCGAATCTAATTCGAATAATTTCTTATACTGATTTATGAGAGCATTTTTAGGCTCTACCAAAATTTTTTTCAATGAGTTTTCGTCCAAAGCTTTTAAAGTCGTTATAACCGGAAGTCTTCCGACAATTTCCGGTATTAAACCGTATTTAACTAAATCATAAGGTTCAACGAGAGAAAACCAATCAGTCTTTTTTTTATCTTCTTTACTTTTTATAACCGTTCCAAAACCTAAACACGAAGAATTTGTTCTTTTTTCGATCATCTTTTCTATGCCATCGAAAGCACCACCGCAGATAAACAATATATTTTTAGTGTCCAACTGAATAAAATCTTGATGTGGGTGTTTTCTGCCGCCTTTAGGAGGAACATTGGCAATGGTACCTTCCAAAATTTTCAAAAGAGCTTGCTGAACTCCTTCCCCGCTGACATCACGTGTTATTGAGACGTTTTCAGATTTTCTTGAAATTTTATCTATTTCATCGATATAAATTATACCTGTTTGCGCTCTATCTACATCAAAATCTGCTGCTTGTAGGAGTCTCAACAAAATATTTTCAACATCATCTCCAACATATCCAGCTTCTGTCAGAGTGGTTGCATCGGCTATGGAAAAAGGAACATGCAATATCCTGGCAATTGTCTGAGCCAAGAGCGTCTTACCCACACCGGTAGGTCCCAAAAGCAAGACGTTGCTTTTATTTATCTCAACATCGTCGCTTAACCCGAAATAAATTCGTTTGTAATGGTTGTAAACAGCAACCGACAACGTAACCTTAGCATCATCTTGACCTATTATATACTGATCCAGATTTTTTTTTATCTCTTTGGGCTTCGGCAACGTTCTGCCCATCTGAGAAAAATCGGTGTGTTTTTTTTGTGGTTTACTACTTTTGTCTTCATTTTCATCTTCATCCAATACATTACTACATAAGCGAACGCACTCATCACAAATATAAACCCCGGGGCCTGCCACAATTCGTTTCACTTCTTGTTGATCTTTGCCACAAAAAGAGCATATGTGTTGAACCATTTAGCTTCCTCTTTTTTTTATAGAACTAAAAACCAGTGAATCTCAAATTTTACTTCTCATCGGAAGACTCATCCTCACTCACATCTTCGCGAGAAACTATAATTTTGTCAACTATACCATATTCCACAGCCTGTTCGGCGTCCATTATGTTGTCTCTTTCTGTATCTTCCTCGATTTTTTTAAAACTTTGACCTGTATTTTTTGCCAACATTTTATTTAGCTTTTCCTTTGTTTTAATCATCCAATCGGCATGGATCTTAATATCCGTGGCTTGGCCTTTTATTCCGCCAAGCGGCTGATGAATTAAAATTTCACTGTTGGGTAAGGCAACACGTTTGCCTTTTGTACCCGCTGCCAAAAGAAATGCACCCATGCTGGCAGCCAACCCCAGGCAGATAGTACGAACATCGCACTTAACATACTGTATAGTATCATAAATCGCCAATCCACTAGATACAGAACCGCCAGGACTATTTATATAAAGAAAGATATCTTTTGAAGGATCTTGACCCTCCAAATACAACAACTGAGATATTATCAAACTCGCCGTCGTCATATTTACTTCTTCGTGCAGCATAACAATTCTGTCACTCAACAAACGAGAATATATATCATACGACCTTTCGCCTCGACTCGTTTGCTCTATAACATAAGGTACTAAACTCAAACATTTACCCCCTCGAAACAAAACGTTAAAACTTAAGCCTTATATACATTTACCGCATTAAGAGATACTATCTCATAAGCCTTTTGTAAAGCCAACATATTTTCAACATATTCGTCGGATATCTTTTCTTTATCAATACCATCTTCTTCGGCTATGGCATTCTTTTCTTTTTCTAATTCTTCATTTGTTACAACTATTGACTCGATTTTTTTAATTGCCCTCAAAGCCAACGTATACCTCAACTCACTTAACACTTCAGGTCTCAATTGACTTCTTAATTTTTGCTCATCCGACCCCGTTTGTTTATAAAAGGCTTCCAAAGTTCCACCCTGCATCTTAAAAATTTCTTCCAGTTCGCTAAGCCTTCCCCGCATTGCTTGTTCAATCAAAACTTCAGGAACGTCTCCTTCTTTCACCATATTAGACAAATTTGACTTTATCTGTTCAAATTTCTCATCCGAGAATCTTCGTCTTTCTTCTCTTTCCAAAATAATCTTAAAATTATTATCAAACTCTTCGGTGGTGCTAAACTTACCATTGCTTGCTTTCCCGACAAAATCATTGTTATAATTTTCCAAATTAACTGTCTGGATTTTATTAATATTTATCACAAATTTCATATCCTGGTCAGAAAATCCCGGAGCTATATTTCCAAGACCCTCTGGAATAGGAACAGATATTTCAACCTCATCCCCGAGTTTTTTGCCCACGACTTTCCCATGAAAACCCGGAACTTCAAATCCGAATATATTTACCGGTTTGCCTGGTTCGACTTTAAGTTTGAAATTTTTTGGGCTATCTTCTTTATTGCCCACACGAACAACACATGTGCCGCTAATTACATCGTTGTCTCTTACACCACGCGCTTCCGTAACATCAACAAGTTTGGACTTCGATTCAACAAACTTATTTACCCTTTTTCTCACGTCTTCTCCCGTAATATTAGACGGTGGTTTAACGTTATATTCTAAACCCTTATAATTACCACTTAAATTAACTTCCGGCATTGTGTCAAAATTCAATTTAAGCTCAACGTCTCCGTTTTCTTCAATGTTTTGATTTTGAACTTGCATGACATCATCTCCTTTTATTATTTCGATATCTAATTCACTTTCCAAAAAATCAATAATTTCAAAAGATAACAATAAATTCAAAGTGTCTTCGTGAAAAATATCCTCACCGTAATACTTTTCCACCAAACGGCGTTGAACCTTACCTTTGCAAAATCCGGGAACAGAAAATCTCCTTGAGTTTTTTCTAAAAACAGTATCGATTGCTTTATTAAATTCCAAAGCACTTATTTTAAGACAAACTTCATAGCGACCTTTATTCTCTTTCTTACTATTTATGATTTTCATGATTTCAACCCTTGTCCGAATGTATCTCACATACATAATCCATCATAAAACAAACAAAATAATAAATCAACAAAACGCTAATTTAAATATTTTGGGCGAAAATCAAGATAGTCACAAGAAACAAGCGTGAATTTAACACCCATGTAGTTATCCACCAACAATTTGCTTTTAACAAAATTATTCACATGGATATGTCCATAATAACATCTTCTTATTTTGTTTTCAAGAAAAATATCTACAAATTTTGAAATGTTGTTCTTGTACAGTGGCGGATAGTGCATAAAAACCACTTTTTCAAGCTTGGATTTCTCGGCATGTTTTATGGAAAGTTTCAATCTGTCAATTTCTCTTTCTGTGATTTTTATATCGTGAGGCAATCTCGAATTAAAATTCCATCCTCTCGTTCCACATATGCAAAAATTTTGAGCTTCTATAGAACAATTTTGTAAAAATTTAATGCTGTTTATGTTATTACTGGCAAGAAAATCATTATTTTTTTTTAAACTTGTCCACCAATAGTCATGATTGCCCTTTATTATTATCTTTTCCCCAGGCAAAGAATCTAAAAACAAAAAATCTTTTAAGCTTTCCTCTAAATTTATAGCCCAAGATATATCTCCAACAATTACTACAGTATCGTCACTTTTTACTAAATTAAGCCAGTTATATCTTAATTTTTCTACATATCCTTGCCAGTTCGCAAATATGTCGTTCATAGGTTTTTCTGCACCCAACGAGAGATGCAAATCAGAAATGGCGAAAAGCATTAAATCCTCAAAAAATATTTTTTAATAACGAAATCTTATGTTAGCAAAAATATCATAATTGTTCAATAAACTTCTTCCCAAACTAAGCATCCATGTCAAAATTACAAATACCAGAAATAAGATTAAATCTAATATAAAAACGTTTTCTGCGATTTCTGTAAATGAATCGTTTACTTAGACATTATTTAGCAAGATTTATAAGAAAAGCATATTGTTGGCCTAAGAGTTTAAGAATAATTGAATATTCAGTTTTACTTTTTATGTATAAATACATATTTCTTTAGCAATGCCTGTCATTGTTATAATTACTTAGCTAAACTTCGAAATTTTTATAAATTACTGCATAGAGAATTAATTATTAAAATCTAACGAACAATAAAATATTTTGTTTATATACAACCCACAGGCAGGCACGGTTGGCCCGGCGTATTTTCTGTCTTTTTTATTCATTATAAATTTTACAGTTTCGGGCGTCAAATTATCTTTGGAAATTTTTATGAGGGTGCCTATCATTATTCGAATCATGTTGTATAAAAAACCGTCCGCTTTTATTCTGAATTCTATTATTTTTTCGTGCTTTTCTATATCAAAATAAAATATATTTTTAGTAAAATCTAAATCCATTTTTTGATTATTTTTATTATAAAACGAAGAAAAATTATGTTTTCCGACGAAAAATTTAGCGGCATTTTTCATTAGTTTTATATTCAAACAGCGAGGATAATAAAAAACTTTTCTATTCAAAAAAGGATCTTTAATTCTGCTGAAATACAATTTGTAAACGTATTCTTTTGCTAAACAAGAGTATCTCGCGTGGAAATTTTCGCCTGTTTTTAAACATTTAATCACTACTATGTCATTTGGCAAGAGATTATTTAATGCAAAAATTAAATTATCTTCTGAAATTTTTATGGGAACGTCAGCACTGATACAATACACGTTTGCATGAACTCCAACATCGGTGCGGGAACACCCTTTTATGTCTATAGCCTTACCAATAACCTTTGCTAAACACTCTTGAAAAATCTCTTGAATCGAAACGGCATTTTTCTGTATTTGCCAACCATGATAGTTGCCGCCATCGAAACTTATTACCATAAGCACGTTCCCTAAAATTTCTTGATTTCGCAAAGTACTACTCCAATAACCAATATTGATACAATAAACATAGAGACAAAATCTATTTTTTTCAATTTTAACGAGTGTAAAGAAGTTCTTTTTTCGGTATAACCGTAACATTTACATTCTATGGCAAAAGAGATTTCCATAGCTTTCCTAAAAAACGATATGAAAACAGGTATTAAAATAATTTTGAACGATTTAATCATTTTTAAAAGATTTTTGCTTTTTGGGAACCCACCCCTGAGCTTTTGAGATTGTATTATTCTATCAGTCTCCTCGAAAACCATGGGTAAAAATCTGAAAATTAACATAAAAATCAAACCGATATCATTAATATCTAAATTCAACGTTTTTAAAGGTTTAAAAATCATTTGAGAGGCACTTGTTATCTCGGCAGATGTTATATTACATGTAATTATTGTGCAAATTAAAATTAAAGTTAACGAACTTAAAAACGCGATTAATGAATTTTGCAATGCTGAATACGTAAAGGAAAAATTAAATATCTTAAACGCGATATTTCCTTTCGAAAAATGAAACATGTTTGAAAAAGCAGAAACGGCAAGAACGATCAACGCAAACCTAATTTTTTTAATACATAAAATCAAAGGTATTCTCGCCAAAAAGATACAAAAAAAAACAAAAGCTATAGTTATAATTTTCGAACTAAATCTCCTTGACATAAATATACAAGAAGTCAGAACACACGACAACAGAATTTTGATTCTGGGATCAATCCTGCTTATAAAATTGTTTTTATTAATTATCCTAAAAAAGTTCATTTGATTTAAATTTTACTTTTTAACCGAAACTTATACAATGCTTCAACTTAAAATTTGAATAGATTGTGGGAAATTCCTATTAATAAAAGATCAACAATGGCAGATATAACGAAAATGAAAATTGTAAAATTTAGTTTTTTTATGTAATTCAGAAAACATGGCCATAAATTTTCAGTGTTGTTGGCATTAGGAAAAATTTTTCTGGAAAATTTTAATGAAAAAAACAACGATTTAATAGACAAGGTTATCAAAGCCATCGAAGATATAAAAAGCCCTGGTGAAAGCACAAAAGTACAAAATAAAATACCCTTAAAAAGATATGTTACATATATACAACCAAGTAAAATTCCTATACTGAAACCACGCAAAAATAAAATTAAAAATATAATGAACGGACCGAAGAAAGACAGAGCAGAAAAAATAAGAAAAAAAGCAAAAAAAAGTAATGTAAACATTGAAGATAAAAAAACGTTTAAGTTAAAACCAGATGTTTTATCAATAAAATTTTTTATAAATATATCGTTTATTTTTTCCAAAACATCTGTCGAAAAAAAACCAACAGAAAATGAACCCAATATAATTCCAAAAAATAAAATGACTATAAAAATAATATTTATTCTCTTATGGAATACATCGGTTTTTATATGATTTCCAATTTTTAAAATTGTACTTTCTTTTAAGTTCATTTTATTTTTCCTTAAATAAAGTAATTTTATAGCATTTTTGTTTGAATTTTCTGTTTTTGCTTGTGATTGCTATACCAATTTATATGATTTAGAAAATATAAATATGAATTTAAAAAAATTAAGTATACTATAGCTAATTCGATTTAAAATAGACTATTAATTTCAAATTATTTATGATACTCCATGTAATAAGAGGATGGCATATTCTAAAGACACGCCGAGAAATAGTCTTTAAATATCTCGCAAAAGGACATGCCTATGAAAAGCGCATAAGGAATTGGGTGTAAGCATAAGCGCGATAAAAGCGTGAAAAAAATTTTAATAACAGGAAGTTTAGAAAAGCGGCAGCGGGAGGAAGCTGCAACAAAATTCCACGATGAAGAACTAGCAATTATATTGGTGAACATCCGGATGCGATGTTTTCAGAAATTGCGAAACATTTTGGTGGTTCTACATCCGGCGTGTTTGATGCACTGAAAAAGTTGGGCCGACCTTAAAAAAGACGATCTTTTACATTGAAAAGAATGAAGTAAAACGTCAAGAATTTTATGAAAAAATGTCTAAACCAATGCCACAGAACACAGATATTGACTATGTCGACGAGTGTGGTATAGATAAATTTACGGCACGGAAATATGGGCGTTCAAAAATTGGTAAAGGGTCATTTACCAACGCCAGGACGAAAATTTAAACGTATAAATATCGTTAAAGCGTTGATAAACGGTAAATCAACTGCGATAAGATTATACGATTGGTCTATGACATCAACGTTTTTTAAACTTGGTTTGAATGGGAATTATGTCATTTACTTAAACCCAAAAGTATAATTATCATGGGCAATGTTAGTTTTCACAAAAAATCGGGAGTGTTATTAAATTAGCTATAGTTTGATATGATGTTATTCGAAAGAAGCTGGTAATATTATTGTATTGAAAAAATATATTGCAAATAAAAGCACTTAAAAGCTGGATTTATAAGCGGAGAACAACGTTATTTATGCAAAGAGTGTGGTTGTAAATTTGGGAGTGTTATTCAAATAAGCTATATGCATCATCTTATTGACGTGAACCGCCGCATAGAGCATAGTTGTTAAATCTATCATATTGAGAAGGGATCTTGAGACCACGCAAGTTTTACGATGAAAGCGGGCAAACCAGTGTCTTTAAGGCATGTTATTACTCTCGATTAAATGAGTTTGTATTTGGTCTGAATAAGGGGACAGGCAGTTTTGATTTTTTGAAATATTAATTTGAAGGTATAGATTAAATTTTTGGTTGATAAATAATGAATAAAGATAACGGCAATGGCATTTCGGAATTCGTAAATGAAATTCTTAAAAAGAAGATTTTTGCCGAATTTGTTAGGAAAAACAAAAAAGATAAAACTTTAAAAGATTTCTTGAAGTTATCAAGCCCGGATGTTGAAATGAAATTGCCGGACGAAAATAAATTAGACGAAAAAGATTTAGATGATATAAGTGGTGGAAAGAAGCTTTACGATGACAAAGTGGCTTTGTTTTTTGTTCTGAATTGTATGTAAAATGAGATTTAGAATTTTTAATACGTATTTGACAAAGTTTGGCGATAAGCGCACATCTGATCTTTGTATTCAAATTCTTTTTCAAAATGAATGCATGTTCAAATAAAATCAAGAAAACACATACCAGAAGCACTGCGTAAAGGACATACGAGCGAAAAATAAATGGGGATTTGTTTGGAGTTTGGAGTTTGGAGTTTCTGTGCCATCCTTAGGGGCATGAGAGAAACTTAAGAAAGAGGACAGGAAACACCTCAAAAGACAAATCATTCGAATACGTGATATACAACTCTAAAGCGGACCGTAAAAGTTGCTTACATATTATATCTGTTCTGAATTGGCAGAAATAACTGATTCCGCCAATTCTTGCGGCACAAGGATATCTCCGATTTTTTTTCCTGAATTTCTTAAAGTTAAATAAAAACCTGTCAAACGAAATTTGGATTCGCATTCACTCAATAATCCACACAATTTTTCTGCTAATTTTTCTTCGGTTGTTAATTCAGAAATATCCTCTCGGCCTATTGCGACATTATAAACAAATCGAGAATACGGTTCCATATTTTCTAATTCTCCTTTGATTTTGTTTTCTGCTTTTCTAATTTCGCCATCGAAAATTTCATAATTTGTATCACTATAAAAATACCTTCTGGCGCATACGAAAACAGTTGAAATACCACCAAAATTTGAGCTCAAACTATAAAAAAGTGTCTCGCCTTTATCTTCTTCATCTTTGCGAATCACCATCTTCTTTCCTAAAGCAAAAGTAAAAATTCTTTTACCCTTATATTCAAGAAAGTCTAATTTAAAATATTCTTTTTCCAAAATGTCTTCAGATGATTCTTCCTCTAATCTTTCGATTTTTTCAAGTTCTTTCTTTAATTTTTCGATTTCCTCACCAAGTTCTCTATTTTTTCCTTCAAGTTCTTTATCTTTTTTTTCAAATTCTTTCTCTAATCTTCCGATTTCCTCATTTTTAGATTTTAAATCTTTATCTTTATTTTTAGTTCCATAAAACCACCAACTGCCCATAGCAGCAACTAAAAGAACATCTAAACTATTTCTTATTAAACTCGAACTATTATTTTTTTTGCTTTTGATGTCTTTTACTTCATCGTCTTCTTCAGACCCATCTGCAGTTTGATTATTATCAATGCCCTCATCCGAAACAAATTCCCTATTATCCGAATTTGGATTGGCCCCGACAAAAGACTGACAACACATAGCAACAGCTAAAATAGAAGATATTATCTTATTATTTTTACTAATCTTTTTATTATTTTCATTATTACTTATTTTTTCTTTTTTCATAGAGAGATCTCCCTGAGAGACCTCTCTCTCTCTCTCTCTCAAATTGAAAGAATTCATGAGAGATTTGATGAAGTTATTTTTCATAACCTTCCTCCTGATTTTAAAATATGAATCAGCAAAAATACTGATAAGATAATTATAGCATTTTGAATTTTGCTGTCAAACAAATAACACGAAAAATTTTAAAAAGATATATTTATAAAATTTTTATCTCTAAGTATTTTAAATTAATATTTTATAAAATTTATTTCTCTTTCACCCATTTCTTTGGCGCAAAGAGGGTGAAACCCAAAGAAACATGCGGCTCTAAGTTGTCTCTCCTGCGGAGACAAAGTCGCCGCTAAATAGTGTCGCATTAAAATGCTTCGCATCTCTTCTTGTTTAAAATTATTTATAAGTTTATGTTTTTATAAAACCCATTCTTAAATCACTTTCTTTAAAGAAGAAAGTGATTTTTTAATGCATCTTTTTACACGCTATGATAAGCCCGATTTAATGTACATTTCTTTTCTTTATTTGCATTTATTTTCGATTCTTTGTTTCGTGTGAACAGGCTCTAATTAGTTCATTAATCAAACCTTCCGCATATGACATGCCACTTATCATTTTTTTCAATACATCAAAAAAACTAGTATCACCTGCCGGTAGATTTAAATTCCTATTTTGTAGTGTCATACTAAAAAAATTCATCAAAATTTTTTTATTATTATCTTCTTTAAGAAATTATCTTCTTTAAGAAACGCCTCCAATGAATTTAATCTTCCAACTTTCTTTCTTTTTGCTTTAATTCATTTATTTCATTACGTAAACATGAATTTTTCGCACATAAATTTAAATTTTCTTTACTTAGTGCATTAATCTTAATTTCCGCAAGTAACATTCCACTTACTATTTGTCTCAATGTAGAAAAAAGATTAACATTACTTGGCGATGAATCTAGAATAACCCTCCGTGGTGACATCGGAGAAAGAAAATCCTCCAAAATTTTTCTATTCTCATTTTCTGCAAGTAACTTCCTCGACGAATTGTAATCTATATACTCTTTTTTTTCAAGAGACTTCTTCGATTCTTCTTCTTCTTTTTGTGATGGTTCAATTCCTTGTGTTAATCGATCTAATTTTATTTGCAATTCCCTAATATTTGCATTTAATTCTGCAATTTTATTTTCCATCGCTTGATTTGTATTTTGCGTTTTTTCTAATTCTATTTGCAATTCTCTAATATTTGCATTTAATTCTTCAATTTTATTTTCCATCGTTTGATTTTCATTTTGCGTTTCTTCTAATTGCGTTTCTTCTAATTGTTCTTTTGTTTCAAGAAATAATTCTCCAAGAACAACAAAATCACATATGGAATTTCCGGTAAGAGATCTTTTGGTTAATTTTTCTATACGTGACTTCATTTTTATATATTCTCGACTCTCTTGGGCTGATGATTTTTCTAAAGGACTGGAATAAAAATTTGTTGCTGTTTTCTGCCTGTTAATACCAATCATTTGCCCTGATTTTCCCCCCATTGCTGCCGACCGCACAAATATTGAGATTACAAAAACCAAAGACCAAGATTGCTAAAAATTTTTTCATAAAACGACTTTTACTCATAAATAAACCTACACATCCTTAATTTTTAAAATACTGAACCAAATTCCTGTATTTCACGAAAATTTCTTCTCTTTTTGAAGTGTCACATGATCATATTTACTTTTTACTAAAAAATCAAATTCTAAGAATTGGAATTTTTTGAAACCTTCAATCCGTGGGGTTTGCGCCATAAAAATTGCTCAAAAAAGTTCTTCTTCTGTTTAACTGTAATTCGTGGGGTCTGTGTCATAAAAATTTCTCAAAAGACTTATTCTTCTTTCGAACTGTGTATTTAAACCGATGAAACAACGTTCGTGTTCTTTATCAATAAATTTACCCACTTCATCATTTTGTATAAGAGAATTTAATTCATTTTCTCTTTTCTCAATCAAAGGTAGCACTTTTTGCATGCCATACACCATTGTTTTCGTCAATTCAAGAAGAGTATTATTTTCATTTGGTGGTGCAGTATTTGAATTTAGTGCTAGTGTCGAATTAAAAAATTTATCCCAAATGCCGTTTGGCAATTCTAGACAATATTTCTTCGAACTATTGTAATCTTTCAACTCTGCTTCTTTATCTTCAGTTGATCTATTAATTAAATCTTCTTTTTTTTGTTTTAATTGATTTACTTGTTCCGTCAAATTTTCTTTTTCTTGTGTTAATTGATTTACTTCTTTCGTCAAATTTTCTTTTTCTTGTGTTAATTGATTTACTTCTTTCGTCAAATTTTCTTTTTCTTGTATTGGTTGACTTATTTTTTGTTTTAATTGATTTACTTGTTCCGTCAAATTTTCTTTTTCTAGTTTTAATTTACTTACTACTTCTTCCGTCAAATTTTCTTCTTTTTGTTTTGTTTTTTTTAATTGATTTACTTTTTCCTCCAAATTTTTTTTTGCTTGTTTTAATTGATTTACTTCTTTCGTCAAATTTTCTTTTTCTTGTATTGGTTGACTCATTTCTTGTTTTAATTGATTTACTTGTTCCGTCAAATTTCCTTCTTCTTGTTTTAATTGATTTACTTGTTCCGTCAAATTTTCTTCCATTTGTTTTTTTTGTTTTAATTCATCTACTTGTGGCTTCAAATTTTCTTCTTCTTTTAATAATTGAATTACTTCTTTCCTTGATTTACTTTCTTGTAACTTATTTGCTTGTTGCATTAATTTTTGTGATTCTTGGTCTAATTGATCTACTTGTTTCTTCAAATTTCTTTCTTCTTCTTTCGATCTATCTAAATTTTCTTTCAATTTCTTATTATCTGCATTTAATCTTTCAGTCGTCGCTGTTAATTGTTCTCGTTTTTCAATAAATGATTCTACAAGAGCGATGAAATCACACGTGTAATTTCCGGTAAGAGGTTTTTTGACTAATTCTTTTACATAATTTGATACTGGCTTTTGATTTGATTTTTCCATTTCGGACTTATTTTTAGTTCCATAGAGACACAAACTACCCGCAGTGGCAAGAAATAAAATAATATCTAAACTATTTCTTATTAAACCTGAATTATTATTTTTTTTGCTTTTGATGTCTTTTACTTCTTCTTTATCTTCTTTATCTTCTTTATCTTCTTTATCTTCTTTATCTTCTTTATCTTCTTTATCTTCTTTATCTTCTTTATCTTCTTCTTTTTCAGACCCATCTGCAGCTGGATTATTATCAATGACCTTATCCGAAACAAATTCCCTATTATCCGAATTTGGATTGGCCCCGACAAAAGACTGACAACACATAGCAATAGCTAAAATAGAAGATATTATTTTATTGTTTTTATTAATCTTCTTATTATTTTTATTTACTATACTGTTTTCTTTTTTCATAGAGAGATCTCCCGAGAGACCTCTCTCTCTCTCTCTCTCGAATTGAGAGAATTCATGAGAGATTTGATAAATTTACTTTTCACAATTTTACCTCCAAAAGTGCTGATAAAGTGAATTATAGCATTTCGAATTTTGTTGTCAATAAGATAATAAAAATAATTTTAAAATAATATTTATAAAATTTTATCTCTAAGTATTTAAATTAAATATATTAAAATTTATTTCTCTTTCACCCATTTCTTTAGATTTCTTCCAAACGAGTATTTTTAAAAATAAATCAAAAAACACCGGAACATACTTTGTGTATGTGAGGATTTTTTTGATTTTTAATCTTTATAAAAAACGAAGTTTAGGGAGGAATCTAATAGAAGAAACGGGTGAAACCCAAAGAAACATGCGGCTCTAAGTTGTCTCCTGCGGAGACAAAGTCGCCGCTAAATAGTGTCGCATTTAAAATGCTTCGCATAATTCTGTTTGACAGCAAAATTCAAAAACGCTATAATCTATATTTGTCGACACTTTTGGAGGTAAAATTGTGAAAAATAAATTTATCAAATCTCTCATGAATTCTCTCAATTCGAGAAAGAAAGAAAGAAAGAAAGAAAGAAAGAGAGAGGTCTCTCGGAGGGGATTTCTATATGAGAAAAGAAAGCAATGGGATAGGTGAAAATAAAAATAGCAAGAAGATTAGTAAAAATAATAAGATAATCTCTTCTATCTTAGCTATTATTATGTGTTGTCAGCCACTTGTTGGGGCTGTTGGGTCTGGTGGTCAACTTGTAGATAACAAGAAAACTGTTGGAATAATGAAATACAAAGATGAAGATGGTGTTGAAATACCAGAAAATGAAAATGATGTTAAAGAAAACGACAAAGGCGAAGGTGAAGGCGAAAATAAAAATAAAATCAAAAATAAAAGTCTTATTGATAAATTTAATGAGCTTTCGGGTTTAGCCAAAGCTGGTTTTGGTACAATTTGTAGTATTCCCGGTGTTGGTGCTTTAGTTTGTGTTGTACGTTATGCAATTAGTTGTAGAGTTACTATTGGAAAAATCAAAATAGGTGAAAAGTATTATAAAACTTGTAATATAGGCAGATTAGTAAATAAAGTAGATGATGGTTTTGGCGGAAAATATTTTGAAAATTTAGGTAAATTTGGTCTAATTAAATTTAAAAAATCCATTAGAGTATTAATGGGCGGCGGCGAAGAACAAAAATCAATATTTGTATCTTTTCATCATCCTGATGAAAATAATAGTGTAAAAATTGATGGTGTAAAAAAAAAAGTAATGAAACAACTGAAAAGTGAATACTCTAAGTTTATTTATAGAATGATAACAGGGGAAAAAGCTGTAGAAAACATTACTAAATTTCATGCATATGAGCTATTGTGCAAAGCTGGCCCTGGTTTTCGTTTAGTTAATATTGTCATATCCTGGCTTTTTTTAGTATCTGAAGAATTGGTAAAAGTATTAACAAATAATGGATACACGATGGAAGAGTTATAAATGTTGATATAAGATTATTTATTGTAAGATATGGATTTACGACATACGAATCGTTTGTATTCGTGATTTGTATTATTTAGAAAAAAAATACGGAATATTTTCTCGTATTTTTAGAAAAAACTTGCATGTTAATCATATATAAATCGGGCTATTGTCAAAATATAAAGGAACTGTGAGAATAATCAAAAACAATAATCCGCATTGTTTTTTGTAATAATTTCCAATACTGAATAATTAGTGCATTAAAATGCAAAAATAATTTGGTAAATGGAGGATTTGAAATGCCTCGCGGTACAAAATTTTTTATGTTTAATAATAGAGAAGATTGGTGCTACAAAAATGTACTCAGCGGGGTAAATTTTGAAGACGACAGTCTTGTTTTTGATTTTAATTCAGATAAAAATTCTGCTTTTATTTCAATAAGCCTGGATAGTTTTGAAAAAGAAACAGTTTGGCACAGGATCAGATTTGACTCAGAAGTTTCAAGAAATTCAAAAATTAAAGTTAGTATTTTAGCAAGTGATGAACACGATTTTTGGTTAAATTTGGATGGTGATATAAATTTTACAAATCTGAATAATTTCTTGCTTAACAAAAACGTAGATGTAGGCAGTAAATTAAGTATATTTTCAAAATTAAGTCATGTTTCTTTTGAAAATCCTGTTGACATGCCATTGTTTAAACTTAAAGGAAGATATCTATGGGTTTGTATAGAAGCCATAAGTTATGATAGTTCGAGCATTATAAAAATAAGAAGTATGAAAATAGAATTTCCACATAACAACTTCATTGAGTATTTGCCGGAAATATATCAAAGAAGTGGAGAAGATTCTTTTTTTTCCAGGTTTATTGCTATTTTCCAAAGTATGTACGACGATTTGGACGACAAAATAGATTTTATACCCGCGAATTTTGAACCATTAAATAATAGTTATGATTTTTTAAAATGGATATCTCGATGGTTGGGAATTAGAGATGTAGATGTTTGGCGAGAAGATAAATTAAGAGATATGGTTTCCAATGCTATTGAAATATTTAAAACAAAAGGAACCATTAAATCAATAAAACTTATGGTTGAAAAATTCATTGGTGTAGAACCAATAGTTATTGAACAGTTTAAAGTTACTGAAAATGAGTTTTACGTAAGAGAAAAAAAAATTATAGATTCGCTTTTCGGAGATAATTCTTTTGTATTTAATGTATTTTTAAACGAAAATAACATAAAAACAAGTGAGGATTATGCTAATCTTTTACACATAATAAGAGATATGTCCCCGGCGGGAACAGTTTGTAATTTAGTTATATTGCAAAATGGAATTTTTCTGGGTCATCATTGTTATATTGGAATTAATTCTTTTTTAACAAGAGAAAAATATAGCCTTATTAGCAAGAAAATAAACAATGAAGAAGGCATAACTATGATAGATTAAAATTAATTGCGGAGGAAAATTAGATGAATAATGGCCATTATTACACAAATCAACGTAACAATTATTTTTTCGGTAAACTTATGACGGCAAAGGATTTTATAAATGAACAAAAATATTTTAATTCAAAACGTTATCTTTGCAGTCGTATGTTGGGTGGAGTAGGAATTGTTTCGGGACTTGATGTAATTCTTATGGATAATCATACATTTTCTCTTGAAACCGGTATGGCAATTGATCACCTAGGGAGGGAAATAATTGTTTCGGAACCGTGTGTAAGAAAATTAAATGTGATAAAAGGTTTTGAAGAAAACAAAAACAACCACACGGTATATTTATGTATAAGATACAAAGAAAATTTAAACGAAAGTACGTTTTCATTAGCCAGCGCCGGCAAACAAATGGGGGAAAATAAACAATTCAACAGAATAAGTGAAGATTACGAACTATATTTAACTTCGGATATATCAGAAGAAAGTGAGCTAACGCTTGATTTTCTTGTGAAAAAAAGAACCGAAATTTATAATAAAAATAATGTAAAAATCACAATGGAAACTGAAAAATATATTAATTCCAATAAAATTACTCAAATACGTTTATTTTTTGAAAAAGAAAAAATAGAAGAAGCAATAAATTACAATTTTGAATTGTACGGCAACTTGTTTAAAGTTAATGAGACTTCCAGTAACAGAAATTTGATAATAAAATACGATGAATCTGAAATAACAAGTTATAAAAGTATTCAAAAAGACTATTTTTTGTATTGTGATGCCCAGGAATCTGTTTTAACAGAAATGATTATTCCGAAAGATACATTTGTTTTGAACATAGGAAAAGAAAAATACAATATAGAAAAAAATATAAGCATACCGATACAAGTTGTCACAGAAGATATAAGAAATTTAATAGTGAGAGACTATTATTCCAGGCATTTTGATGAAATTTTAGAATTGGCGGCAAACAAAAATATATATCTTGCAAAGTTTAATATAATAAACAATAAAACTTCATATTTTATAGAAGAATTTAAAAAACATCCATTCGAACAGTTTTTATACAGCAATGAATTATTGAAACTTTTGCAAGATTTTCAAGGAACAAATGTTAAAAAAATCAGAGCCGAAAAAAAAATCGATTCGAAGGCTATTTCAATCGAAGGCAAAGATAGCAACGAAAAAAATAATACCTACGCGGATGCTGATAATAATAATGACAAAAAAAATAACATAAACAACAATGAAAAAAACAATATTTTGTCCGGCATCGAAAGAATAAATTTAGGTTTTAACGCCAAACCCGGCAAAATATATTACTCGTACGAATTTGTTCATGGATTGGGTTTGGGAGAAATTGGCGTGTTAGCTTGTGCCGTAAATCGTGCTAATATTCAGGAATATGAAAAAGAACTTTTAATTTTCGGAGACAAAAGTATTTTTTCCGAAGAAGAATTGAAATCATCGGTGCCTTCAATCCAAATTGCCGCCGCGGTGGATGTTTCTAAAGGAACTATTAAACTTGGAGTACGCCTGCTTGAAAAAACAATCGATACACACATAGATATAAGATGGTGGGCGTTTAAACCTGTTAAAGAACAAGACCCATATAAAGATCTAATTTTAGAAAAGAATGCTACAGTTACTATAAAACCAAACACAGTAGGTTTAAAACCGTTTGAACAAATAAGATTCGAAGCAAGCATCGATGGAATAAATGATAAACGCATACGTTGGGAACTTGGATTAAAAAACACAGGAAATATAGATAACAACGGACTTTACACCGCACCTGCCACGGAAGGAGTATATGAAATTAAAGCGTATAGTGTGAGATTGCCGGATATTTACAGTAGTGCATACGTAATTGTAAGTAACGAATCGGGCGTTGGAGAAAAACCATCGTTGCCGGAACCGAAATTAGATGAAGACAAAAACTTAGACAAGAATTCAAAAAATAATGAAAAAAAAGATAACAAAAATAAAGAAAAAAATAACGACAAAGACAAAATACCTGAATAATTTGCGATTTCTAGATTAAAAATTAAAAAATATTGGGGAGTGTATATTAATTAATTAATTAAAACACGCCCCAACCCCAAATAGAGATATTTAGAAGCCGCCTTTACAGAATCAAAATCTTACTATTGTCTAAGAATGGCAGATCAGCCTTCAAAATATATACTTTTTCTCAAATCATAACATTTCAAAAGAAACTTACGTTGCACTTGCAATTGTTGTAAAAAGAGGAATCTCATACGGTTTACATTCGATTCTTTTACATCTTGTGAAAAGCCTTCTTTTTGTACTAATTGCATACTACTAAAACTTTCCTCGAGTTTTTGTAACTCTTGTTGTAACCAACCTTTTAATTCCGATTTATATTTCAATTCCAAAAGACCTACTTTATCATTCAAAACCAACACCTTTTTTTCTGAACTTTGCAGTTCATCTAACTGTGTTTTCAGTTGATCATTTTTTTCATTTAATTCCTGAGTTTGGTTATCTATTTTGTTTAGTAGTTGCTCATTTGAATTTTGCAGTTCATCTAACTGTGTTTTCAGTTGACTATTTTCATTATTCAGTTGTTCATTTTTTCTTTTTAATTCCAACACTTCTGCTTCTGAATTTTGCAGTTGTGCCATCAGTTGACCATTTTTTTCATTTAATTCCTGAATTTTGGTATGTAGAGTATTTTGATCACTCGTTTCGTTAAATTTTTTTTTTAAATCCGATAATTCTGAATCTAAACGACGGTTGGTTGCCTCAAGTTCACCTAATTCTGAATTTAATTTAACGTTGGTTCCCGCAAGATCAATTAAAGTTCCTTTTTGTTCGCCAATTAATCTAACTAATTTTTCAATAATCCGTATGAAATCACCTGCATTTTTTATTCCTCGCATTTCATATGCTTCTTCTTCCAAACCAACCTCTTTCAACAAAGCTTCAATTTGTTGTATTTGTTCTTGTGTTAGTAGTGGTGACTGTGGTTCTGGTGATGACTGTAGTACTGATTTAAAACTTGGCATGGGGCTAATCTTACTTGTGGTATTTCCTGCAGTTTTTTTAAAAGATGGATTAGTAGCAACCTTTTGAGTCTTTTGACCCTCTAACCTATTCGACGCCGACACACAAACATTAAAAGGTACAAAACCAAAAACTAAGATTGCTAAAATTTTCTTCACTAAACAATTTTTACTCATAATAAATCTACTCCTCATTTTTTAAAATATTAAACTAAGTTTCATCAAAGACTATTTTTTTTTCAAAATATTTTTCTCTGAATTTCCAAGTAATCGCATCTATTTTCATTACTAAAGTGATTTCTTCTGGTTTTTCTATGTTGTAAAATTGACGACATAAATCAGATATATCCTGATCGGAACTAAAAAGAATAAACAGTTCATTATTATTGGGCAGTATTTTACTAAAAAAATTAGTTGCAAATTCTTTGTTTATCACGTCCGACGAAATATTATAGCACGCAATTAAAAGAGCTCTCATAGCAAAAAATAACCTAATTTTTCCTTTGTCACTGCCTGGATCAATTTTACCATCATGTGAAATTTCTTCAAGAAACACCAATAACTTCTTGGTTCCACGTGAAAAAATCTGGAATACCAATGAATTACAAAAAATTTCAATATAATTACAGAAACCAATATTTGGTTCTTCATCTTCTTTATTAGCAACAATAGCAAAATACTCCACATTTGGCTCAAGTGCTCTCAAGATTTCCTTAACATTACCCCAAGTAAAAAAATCACTATTCGCCCAATCCCAATTCTGAGATGGAGCAAAACTGATGATATTCAATTTATTCAAAATAAAAGCGGTCAAAATCGTGACAGCACTACCGCCCAAAAACGAAAGCATATTACCCACGGGAATTTTTTCGGTATTTTCGTTTTTTTCATCATCATCATCATCATCATCATTGTTGTTGTTGTTGTTGCCGCTGTTATTATTATCTTTTTTTTTCATTACAGAGGTCACTACTTTATCATTGCTTGCTACGACAACTCTGTCGTTATTTTCTGCCTTAAAGGTTTTGACATCTGTATTAGAACTAGCCCCGACGAGTGGCTGACAACACATAATAACAGCTAAAATAGAAGATATTATTTTATTGTTTTTATTAATCTTCTTATTATTTTCATTATTACTTATTTTTTCTTTTTTCATAGAGAAATCTCCCTGAGAGACCTCTCTCTCTCTCTCTCTCTCTCTCTCTCTCTCTCGAATTGAGAGAATTCATAAGAGATTTGATGAAGTTATTTTTCATAACCTTTCCTCCTGATTTTAAAATATGAATCAACATAAATGTTGATAAAATAGTTATAATATCTTGAGTATTTTTTGTCAAACAAATAACACGAAAAATTTTGAAAAGATATATTTATAAATTTTTATCTCTAAGTATTTAAATTAATATTTTATAAAATTTATTTCTTCCGTACCCATTTCTTTTATAAGAAACGGGTACACCCAAAGAAATCGCGCCTTACGATGTTTCCTTGCAGGAAACAAGGCGGCGCAGAAATAAATATTGACATTTTGTCGGCATTGTCTCAACGCTTGGTGTTGATTTCTTTCTGATCAAAAGCTAAATTGTTTCCCGAAATTGTCCTCACCCTATTACATTGGAGTAAGCACTTGCACCATTGCCCGTCGAAATACATGTCAACTACCGTTGATTCTCGATTTCCAATTTTCACCTTTTTCCTTTCTGTTTATGCCGTTTCCTAAAATTTTGTTCTTCTTTATTTACGCAAAGAAGATAATATGGCTTCCTGCCGACTTTCTCATAATTTATCGTTACTACGAAACCTATAGGATTTTTGTAATAGCGGACTTTCATTACCTGGTTACAGCCCTATGCTGGATACACGTGTAAAGGCAAAAAGCAAAAAGTTAGCGTTTTTTCTGGTAACATCAACATAGTACGCACTTTAAAAAAATATTAACTTGTAATAAAATTTATGTAAATATTATACAAAAAATGAAAATAAAAATAAAAATTTATGCTAAGTTTCCCATACAAATGGAAAATCTTTAATTTTTGAAAAATTAATTCTACTCTCTTAAAAGAGACTATTGATTATTTACTAATCTCATCGCGGCGTTTAGTATTGAAAATTTTGACATGTAGAAGTTAGTCCCGCCTTGTAAAAAAACACTATACGGCTTTTGCATCGGAGCGTCACAAGAAAGTTCTATCGTGGAACCTGATATAAATCCTCCGGACGACATTATGATCTCGTTTTGGTACCCCGGCATCTTCCAAGGTGTCGGTGTTACAAAAGAGTCTATGGCGAGCGTGGATTGCATTTCCTGACAAAAAGTAAGCAAATTTTCTCTATTTTTAAAATTAATAGCCTGTATTATGTCAGAGCGTTCTTCATTATATTTCGGTGAAACTTCAAAACCCAAAGTTTCAAAAAATAAGGCCGCAAATACAGCTGTTTTTAATGCTTCTTTTACGACCATGGGGGCATAATAAAAACCCATCAATAATTCACGATTATATTTCGACGGTCCAATTCCCAACTTTGCTCCCGGGAAAGCAAAACGATTAAGACAAAGTTCTATTAAGTTTCTTTTTCCTGCTAAATAAGCTCCGGATGGAGCGATTCCTGCTCCGGGGTTTTTTATAAGAGAACCAACTATCAAATCAGCTCCAACTTCTGTAGGTTCTTTTTCTTGAACAAACTCGCCATAGCAATTATCTACCAAAATCAAAGCATCAGATCTTTTTTTTATTTTCTTTATTATGGATTCAATATTTCTGATTTTCAAACTCTCTCTCAAAGAATATCCGCAAGAACGTTGAATGTATATGACTTTTATATCATTATTTAATAAATCCAAAAAATTTTCATCTTTAAAATTTGAAATTTTAAATTTTATTCCAAAATCACGTAATGAACCGGTATTTTTACCGTATATAGTTTTTTTCAACGTATCATACGGAGCGCCAGTTACACTTAAAATCGTATCTCCGGGCTTTGTTATAGCAAACAAACTTACGTTCAGGGCGTGAGTAGCACTGATAAAATTTTCATCCACCAGGGCACTTTCTGTGCACATTATCTGGCTTACTAATTTATTCAAAACTTCTTTTCCGATATTACCATACCCATAACCTGTAAAAACTCTGAAGTGATTTTCACTTACTTTATTTTCTATGAATGCCTTTAATACTTTTCTTGAATTTTCTTCACATATTTTTTCAATGTTTCCAAAGATTTCAGTACATTTTTCTTCACATATTCGCAAACAATCTAGTATCC
The DNA here is from genome assembly GCA_036322855.1 of Candidatus Improbicoccus pseudotrichonymphae. Taxonomy (GTDB): domain Bacteria; phylum Bacillota; class Clostridia; order Oscillospirales; family Acutalibacteraceae; genus Improbicoccus; species Improbicoccus pseudotrichonymphae. The sequence goes on along the minus strand of AP027924.1, from coordinate 83,780 downwards.
TTTTATTTTGTCTGCCAATTCCAGAGGAGCTATAATTTCCATGACCAAGCTTTCGCAATCTTTAACACCTTCGATTTCTAGCTTAAAAAAAAGTCCATCAATTAGACGGAAATTTCGGTTTTTATTTTTAACTTTACTCAGCAAATAATGAATATATGACTCGATACCTTTTGCATTAATTTCAACATTTTTTTACTAAAATATTTTTTTAAGGCGTTAGAACCATCATGTTCTTTACATTTAAAAATATCAATAATAAATTTAGAATAATCACTAAATTTATCGATTTCATCAGATCTGACATTTCCAACATTTGAATTTGTTACAAACCTAATTGGGCGAGAATAGTAATCCGATATTGTTCTCACAAATTTTATTTTTCCTGAATTTTTGAAATTCATGGTCAAATAATATTTTTTATCAAATGGATCTTTTTTTGAATAAAAACCAAGGTTTTCAAAATCAATTTCAAAAATCGGATATCTTGAGTTAGAAATTTCGACAGTATATCTATTACCAATAAGGTAGTCTGCGACGACAGCAGCAACAATAAAACCGACGCCAGAACCAACACCAATACAGACCTTTGCTAAAATTGAAAATGACTTACTATTGTTTATATTTTTGTTTTCGTTATTTTCTGCTTCGCTATTTTCGCCTTCGCCGTCTTTATAATTATTTTCGTCTTCGCTACTACTTTCTAAATTATCATTATCATTTTCCAAATCTTTGCCCACAGGCTCAACAAATTTACTATCATCCACAGTCAAAGGAAGATCGACAGCCCCAACCAAAGACTGACAACACATAACAACAGCTAAAATAGAAGAAATTATCTTATTATTTTTACTAATCTTCTTGCTATTTTTATTTTCACCTATTCCATTGCTTTCTTTTTTCATAAAGAAACCCCTGAGAGACCTCTCTCTCTCTCTCTCTCTCGAATTGAGAGAATTCATGAGAGATTTTATGAAGCTATTTTTCATAATTTTACCTCCTGATTTTAAAATATGAATCAGCAAAAATACTGATAAATTAATTATAGCATTTTGAATTTTGCTGTCAATAAGATAATAAAAATAATTTTAAAAATAATATTTATAAAATTTTTATCTCTAAGTATTTAAATTAAACATATTAAAGTTTATTTCTTTTTCACCCATTTCTTTGACGCAAAGAAACGGGTGAAACCCAAAGAAACATGCGGCTCTAGATTGTCTCTTGCGGAGACAAAGTCACCGCTAAATAGTGTCGCATTAAAATGCTTCGCATAATTCTGTTTGACAGCAAAATTCAAAATGCTATAATTAATTTATCAGTGTTTTCGCTGATTTATATTTTAATATCAGGAGGAAAGGTTATGAAAAATAAGTTTATTAAATCTCTCATGAATTCTCTCAATTCGAGAGAGAGAGAGAGAGAGAGAGAGAGAGGTCTCTCAGGGAGATCTCTCTATGAAAAAAGAAAGCAATGGGATAGGTGAAAATAAAAATAGCAAGAAGATTAATAAAAACAATAAAATAATATCTTCTATTTTAGCTGTTATTATGTGTTGTCAGTCTTTTGTTGGGGCTGTTGGGTCTGATGATCGACTTGTAGATAGCAGCAAGAAAACTGTTGAAACAACGAAATGCGAAGATAACGTTAAAGTATCGGAAGATAAAAGTAATGTTAAAGAAAACGACAAAAATGAAAATGGAGATGAAAGTAAAAAGGACGATACGGTTGATAAATCTGAAGAGCTTTCAAGTTTAGCTAAAACTATTGCTGGCATTAGTGTCTTAGGCGTTGGTATTTTAGTTATATATGATGCAATTAGTCCTAGAAAGGCAAAACCAAAAAAAGAAGAAGAAGAAATAAAAGAAGAAGAAGAAGAAGAAGAAATAAAAAAAGAAGAACCAAAAGAAGAACCAAAAGAAGAAGAAGAAGAAGAAGAACCAAAAGAGAAACCAGAAATTAGACAAATCGAAATGTGTGGAAAAACTCGCCAAACTTGTAATATAGGCAGATTAGTAGATAAGAAAGATCCTAAAGGAGGGTATTATGAAAATTTAGGTAAATCTAGTAGACGTGGTGGCAGATTATATATATTTGAATCATCCGTTGCAGAATCCATGGGCATAGCAAGAGCTTTATTTTTTTCTCCTCCTAGTGATATAATAAGAGAAAAAATAATGGGAGAACTGGAAAATAAATACTCTAAGTTTGTTTATGAACTAGGAGAAAAACAACCAAGCGAATCCACCGGAAAAGACTATTCTAACTATGTTAGATGTCATGCACATGATCTATTGCACGAAGCTGGTCCTGATTTTCGTGTAACTAATATTAGAGTTTGTGTAACTGAAAGAGGCGATTATCTTTTGATATCTGAAGAATTGGCATTAGCATTAGAAAAATATAGATCCGAGATTGATATTCATATTTATTGAAATCCTACAAATTTAATTTATTAAAATCTATCAAGTTTTTGAGTTTTCGGGTTTACCACAATCATAAAGCCAAATATTTTTCTTAAAATTTATGCAAAGTTCATCTAACTCTAAAACTTCGATTTTTTCTTCTTGGGTATTTTATTTTTTCCATCGCAGTTAAATAGTATCACTTATATATTTATTTTGCAATGCCTTAGATTTGATTGTTTAGATTTTGCTGAATTTTTTATACGTTATGACAAGCTCGATTTAATGTTATTTCTTTTCTTTGTCTTGTTTGCTTTTTATTTTCGATTCGCGTGAACGAGCTTTAGTAAATAAAGGTTTTGTTTATAATAAAGTATTTTTATTAAAAATGTGTTGAATTATTTGTTTTTTTATTTTAAAATTCAAGAATGCGTAAGGCTCGGTGGTCAAGTGGTTAAGACACTGCCCTTTCACGGCGGTAACACGGGTTCGAATCCCGTCCGAGTCACCACCATAAAGTTCCAGTTCCGCTATTTGAATTTGGTATCTTTGCATAAAAAGAAGTAGGAATCGTCCAAGTATAGCTAGTTCCTACGTTTCTGGCAAATATTTCCCAACCATCACCTATATCATAATATAACATGTGTGTGAAATTTGTCGTAGCTCGACTAATTGCAATACTAGTCGTGCTTCCAATATTACCATTTCCACCAGAAAATGAGCTTGCTCTTGGAATTGTTGTGAGTGTTTGAGAATAACTTTGTTCGCTTGAGCTAACAGTGCTCATGCTAAACCATGAGCTACAAGTTAGAGTTTTAGAACCGTCAAAATTGTGGGTAATATCCAAAGTTTTTGAAAATAAAATTATTCCATTTTCTGTTATTTTTTGATCTGAAGTTATGCTGGCGCTATAGGTAGTTCCATCTATTTTGCAATAAATAGTTCCTGTACCATAAGTCGTATATCCAGTATTTGTGCGCCTTACCCTTACGTAAACATAAACATTAGAAGTGTTGTTTGAGACATTTTGACTATTTTGTGTGATTGTTATTGTATATTTTATATATTGATTGGTAGTAGACATATCTGATGAGGTGGACATATTTTCAGCTCCAAAAGTAAGAAAAATAAGATATAAGTAATAAAAAATAAAAAATAAGAAAGTAATAAAAGATAAGATGATTAAGATAGGTAAGAAAAGGCAAAAAAATAAAGCGTCAATCTAGACGTTTATTTTGTTTATTATTATTAAAATTATTAAAATTTTTGTTATTAGTCATTTTTGTTATCAATTAACATATTTTATACCAAAGCAACAACTCCTATTCCGGTGTTTGAATCTGTATCAAGTTTAATGAATCTTAGTCTATTCGATAGCGTTATTTCATGCTCAATTACTGATTTTTCCATGTGGAATTCATCTTTTGAGACCCAATAAAGTGGAGTTGTCCCATCTATATCGTAGCCACAAAAGCCAATGTTGGCATTCATTCTTATGGTTGTGCCATCATCGCAATAAATGTTGATGCCTTCTTTGTTTACTTCACAGATTAAAGTGTTTGAATCATTATAAAGTTCGATTTTACCTGATTCATTTAAGTTTGAACCTAGTTTTAGAGTTCCTCCTTTTACTAAGTCTGCCGTAAGATGAAGAGTCTGAATCATTTGCATATCAAGTTGACCATCAATGGTCCAGGCACTGTTGAAAGTTCCGTTGATTCCGTTCTGAGAGAAACCGATTCCCCCTGAATTTATTCTCATTACATTAGTTGCTTCTTCTTTAGGTATTTTGTCTAAAATTAAGATTTGGCTACCATCATAGATTACATAAGAGTTACCAAGGACGCTATTTATTTTATTTGTTGCCTCAATTAGTTCTTTTTCTAGCTTAGCAGTAGTCTCTCCGGCACTTTTATCTACTTCTTCTGTTATTTTGTTTTCAATATTAGTTATTAAATTTTTTAGATTATTTTTAAAGTTTCCGAACTCAATTTTTGTTATTTTGTTGCTTATAACGTCATATTCAAGGGCTATAACGCTGGTTTCTATATCAATTCTACATTTTGGATGTTTTACATAAATTATGTCTCCTACATCTGAGATATTAATATTTTCATTGTTATTAACATTTTCTAGATATACAGAAATTGAATAGTTTACCTTTGGAACTGAATTTTTGTTTAAATGGTTTAGTGCTTTCGTTCTTAGATCTATTTCAAGAGCATTGTGATATCCGTTAGAGCCTGTTCCCACTAAAAAAAATAAACAAAAAATGCTATAATAAAATAGATGGAAATAACAGAAGAAGGATATGAAAAAATTAAAAATTTATTGCCTGTACAAAGAGGTAATGTGGCAGTAAACAATCTGGTGTTTATAAATGCATTACTGTATATCTGTGAAAACGGCTGTAAATGGAGGAAACTGCCGTCTGAATTTGGAAATTGGCACGTGATATACAAGCGTTTTAGGCGTTGGGTTGAGGTCGGTATTATTGAAAAATTATTTAGAGAATTGCACGTACAAAATGTTCTTAAACTTAATCCTGAGGCTTTATTTATGGATTCTAGAAACGTCAAAGTACACCCAGACGCTTGTGGGGCTTTAAAAAAACGGAAAACAAGCCATAGGACGCTCTAAAGGTGAGCTAACTACAAAAGTTCATATGATATGCGCAAATGAAAAAGAGCTGTTGATTTTATTTTAAGTGAAGGCCAGTGTGTCATGATGCACCGCATGGAAGACTTCTTATGGAAACGGTAGATAAACCTGATACTTATATATATATCTTTAGTTATGGACAGAGCCTATGAAGATGATCTTACTCGATATACTGCTCAAATACTTAATTTTAGTCCTATTGTGCCTCCTAAGAAAAATCGTAAAAAACCTTGGGAATACGATAAAACTCTCTATAAAAGGCGTAATGAAATTGAACGTCTTTTTCGACGAATTTGTGGATTTCGTCGTATATTTTGTAGATTTGAAAAATTAGATATTATGTTCATTGGATTTATACAACTCGCTCTTGTTTTTGTATCAATTTTTTAGTGGGAACAGGCTCTAAAAAACTTAATAACTAATATTGAAAACAAAATAACAGAAGAAGTAGACAAAAGTGCCGGAGAAACTACTGCTAAATTAGAAAAAGAACTAATTGAGGCAACAAATAAGATAAATAGTGTCCTTGGAAACTCTTATGTAATTTATGATGGTAGCCAAATCTTAATTTTAGACAAAATACCTAAAGAAGAAGCAACTAATGTAATGAGAATAAATTCAGGGGGAATCGGTTTCTCTCAGAACGGAATCAACGGAACTTTCAACAGTGCCTGGACCATTGATGGTCAACTTGATATGCAAATGATTCAGACTCTTCATCTTACGGCAGACTTAGTAAAAGGAGGAACTCTGAAATTAGGTTCAAACCTTAATGAATCAGGTAAAATCGAACTTTATAATGATTCAAACACTCTAATCTGTGAAGTAAACAAAGAAGGCATCAATATTTATTGCGACGATGGCACAACCATAAGGATGAATGCCAACATTGGCTTTTGTGGTTACAATATAGATGGAACGACTCCACTTTATTGGGTCTCAAAAGATGAATTTCACATGGAAAAGTCAGTAATTGAGCATGAAATAACGCTATCGAATAGACTAAGATTTATTAAACTTGACACTGAAACAAACACGGGAATAGGTGTTGTTGCTTTGGTATAAATTAATAAATTAAACGAATTAATGAATTAAGATAAATAAAACAAAATTTAAAAAGTAAATAACAATTAGCTCTATCGGTTTAGATGGAGTTTTTTATTTTTATCTTTAATTAATTTTATTTTTTGATTTGAAATTTAAAAATCTGGAGTGAAATTATGTCCACCTCATCAGATATGTCTACTACCAATCAATATATAAAATATACAATAACAATCACACAAAATAGCCAAAATATCTCAAATAACACTTCTAATGTTTATGTTTACGTAAGAGTAAGACGCACAAACACCGGCTATACTACTTATGGTACAGGAACTATTTATTGTAAAATAGATGGAACTACCTATAGCGCCAGCATAACTTCGGATCAAAAAATAACAGAAAATGGAATAATTTTATTTTCAAAAACTTTAGATATTTCGCATAATAGCGACGGTTCTAAAACTCTAACTTGTAGCTCATGGTTTAGCATGAGTACTGTTAGCTCAAGTGAACAAAGTTATTCTCAAACACTCACAACAATTCCAAGAGCAAGCTCATTTTCTGGTGGAAATGGTAATATTGGAAGCACAACAAGTATTACAATTAGTCGAGCTTCTTCTTATTTCACACACATGTTATATTATGATATAGGTGATGGTTGGGAAATATTTGCCAGAAACGTAGGAACTAGCTATACTTGGACGATTCCTACTTCTTTTTATGCAAAGATACCAAATTCAAATAGTGGAACTGGAACTTTATGGTGTGAAACCTATAATGGAAGCACATATATAGGAGCAGCAAGTAGAAGTTTTACATTTTATGTTACAAATTCAAATCCAACTTTTAGTAGTTCTCAAATTACATATCAAGATACAAATTCAAATGTAGTAAATATAACAAACAATGATCAATGGATTGTAAGAAACAAGTCAAATCTAACAGTTACTTTTACTTCTGCCGCAGGTAAAAATTCAGCTACAATCAGCAGTTATAAACTTACATTTAACGGGACTACATATAATTACACATCAGCAAGAACCATTAATTTCGGAGCTATAAATCTCTCATCAAATACAAATATTAGTATACAAGCCATAGATTCCAGAGGAAATTCAACAACTATCTCAAAAACTATAACCATCTATGATTGGTTGCCGCCAACGGTAGCTATCTCTCTAGCAAGAATAAATAATTTTGAATCTGAAACAAATCTAAAAGTAGATGCTCAAATATCAAGTGTTAACGGTAAAAACTCTATTAACTACATAAAGTATAGAAATAGACCTACATCAAGTGATATTTGGTCAGATTATACAGAAATTGAAAATAATACCAGCTATACCACCATCTTTGACAACACAATCTCATGGAACTTTGAATTCACAATAGCTGATCAGTTTGATTCTATAACTTATTCACAAACTTTGGCTAAAGGACTTCCGATAATGTTTTTTGATACACAAAAAATATCTGTCGGAGTCAATAAATTTCCAGTAAACGACAATTCATTTGATGTAGATATCTTAAATGGAAATCAGACATTAAACTACGACATCATAAGTGATTGGAATGAATCATATACAATAGTTTCCAACGATAGCTACTATTTCACTTATAGCAACGGAGTTTTCACAAGCAATAATCAAGGAATAGCAAACTCAACTTCAAACACATGTTTAAAAATAGATATGACAAATCATGAAAACGATGCCACTGTCACAATAAATTATACAATTTCATCTGAATCAAACTATGATTATGGCAATGTTTTAGCTAACACATCTTCATCACATCCAAGCTCAACAACCACAACAGGTCGATTCATACACGCAAGTGGCTCATCTTCATCAAGTGCAAGCTATACTCTAACAAAAGGCCAAGTTTGGTATTTACATCTGCAATATTACAAAGATCAAAGCACAAACACCGGCAACGATAACTTTAAAATTAACCAAATAACTTTGTCCGATACGATCACTTCAAATCAAATTCAACTAAAAACTGGAAACGAAAAAGCATATCCAAATCCGTTTTACCCAATAGGTTCTATATATATCAGTGTAAATTCAACAAATCCAAGCACTTATTTTGGAGGCTCATGGACTTTGAATGGCTCAGGAACATTAGCAAATGTTACTTGTTATTATTGGCAAAGAATTAGTTAGAAGTTACTAATCAACAGATTAAAACAGAACAAGCAACCAATTCGGTTGCTATTTTTGTCTCCGAATTTAAATTTGTTTCTGAATTTAAATCGTCAGATTTTCTAGTGAAATTCAACAAAAAAACGTATATATATTGTCAAATTCAAACGTGAATTTAAAAAACATGTACAAATTGTTGAGTTTCAACATGACTTTAAAACATTTTTTTGCATATTACGCCAGGTATCCTTAGAAACCTTTAATTTTTTTAAAAATTCAAAATCTAAAAATTAAAGGAAGTATAAGCGTGTATAAAATTAAAATCGAAGATCACGACGGAAAAATAATAGAAGTAGAAGTAACACACGAAATTTACAAATTCGACAAAGAAAACTTTTGGCAATAAGACTGGAGAAATCGTAAACGGAAGCAAGAAAATAGTCTTGATTCAATTAACGAAGACCCCAGTCTTTTTAATTTGTTATCAAAAGAATTAGTAGAATCCACAGAAGAAAGTTACATAGAAATTCGAGATAAAAAAGCTTTATGAAGCTATTGAAAAATTGCCCAAGATTCAGAAAGAAAGAGTAATGCTTCATTATTTTAAAAATTTTTCTATTTCAGAAATTGCAAGAGTACAAAATGTACAAAAACAATCAGTAAATCAATCAATTAATAGTGCTTTATCCAAACTTAAAAAATTTTTTAAAAAATGACCTGACGTTTGCCATTCTCAACGCCCTATATATAGAAGGACTTTTTTCTGCCCTTCTAAAACAATAAAAATTACTCTAACCAAATTTAGAATCTTTTACGTTCTAAGATGTAAGGTACATAGCAAGAGTAAAAGTGAGCTTTGACAATTGAATAAAAAGACTAAAGGACAGTTAATTTGCAATATTGCTAAATACAATATCTGCATGATTAACGAATACAGCTACTCTTTAATAACCAACGGAAGAACCTGTATTTTCTAATGATACTTCAGTCGAGTCAGTAAGTTAGAAACGAAAACTTTAACTTGGAAGTGGGTTTCTAATGAGGCAAGACGACTGCCGGGGGCTAGCTAACCCGCGGACGTGAAACTCGTATGAAACTTTGGTCTGTAAACTAGAACTAGAAAAGTAATGTTATTTCAAGAACCGAAATTATAATCAAAATGTTTAAATTACTATTTACATTATTAATCACAATTTCAGTAACAAATTATTAAAATTATAAATTATAAATTTGGAGGAACTAACTATGAAAAATAAACATATGCAAAACGAATTTAAGAAATCTAATGAATTTACAAAGGAAAAATCTTTTAATCAAGAAACTGATGAAAAAGTTGGTGAAAATGTTAAAAAGCCCAAAACTATATATTTTGATACCTATAATGAACAAAAAATAGGCAATACGACCTATATTATTGAATCACATTTTCTAAAGGAGGGTGATACTGTAATTGATAAAATAAAAAATCTTATAAAAGCAGATCTAAGGAGCTCCAATTCGATCAATAATGATGTATAATGATAGTGTAAACATTGCTATTTTGGTTTTTGATCTAACTTTAAATAAGGGAGATTAAAAAATGTTAAATTTAGCAAATTACATTGCGGAAGAAAGAATAACCGCTTTATATTTAAGACTATCAAGGGAGGATGAACAAGAAGGAGAATCAAACAGTATTGCCAATCAAAAAGCTTTTTTAACAGATTATGCCAATAGAAACAAATTTAGAAATCTTCAAATCTTTATAGATGATGGTATTTCGGGAGTGACTTTCAAAAGAAAGGGCTTCAAAGAATTATATGATCTAATTGAACAAGGAAGAATAGAAACTTTAATTGTTAAGGATATGTCTCGACTCGGAAGAAACTACCTAGAAGTCGGAAAACTCACAGAAAATCTACTACCCATGCATAACGTAAGATTTATTGCCGTAAACGATGGAGTAGACAGCCAACAAGGCGAAGACGACTTTACGCCTTTCAGAAATATCATTAATGAATTTTACTGTAAAGACATAAGCCGCAAAGTAAAGTCTACTTTAAGATTAAAAAGCAAACAAGGTCTGCCAATTGGTACATCTGCTCCCTACGGTTATAAATTAAACAAAGATACCAAAACTTGGGAAATAGATCCAGAAGCTGCCGAGATTGTAAGAAAAATCTTTAGTATGAGATCAGCCGGTGAAAGCACAACTAAAATTGCCAGAACTCTCAGAAAAGAAAAAGTTTTAATTCCATCCCAATATGCAGCCGAAAAAGGTTACAAAAAGCCTGCTATTAAAGTTCATAGAGATAAATATCTATGGACAGAAGAAAATGTAAACAGAATTTTGAAAAATCAATCATACTGTGGAGACATTATAAACTTCAAGACTAGAAAAAAATCTTTTAAAGTTAAAGTTCAAGTTTCAAATCCCAAAGAAGAATGGGAAATTCATAAAGATGTGCATAAACCAATAATAAGTCGCCAATTATTCGAAGATGTTCAAAAGACATTTAATAAAACCAAATTCAGACAATCAAAAAATGTCGTTGAAAGAAACATGTTTTCGGGGTTACTTAAATGTAGTAGTTGTGGGGCAAACCTAAATTTCAAATATACACACGACAACCAGGACAACAAATATTTTTCTTGTTTTAATAATAGACACAGAAATGGTTTATGCAACAAGACACATCATATAAGACTTGATAGTCTGACTCATAACATAAGAAACAAAATTTATGAGATCATACAGTTTGCAAACAAATTTGAAGATGAGTTTGTAAAGATTGTTGTCAACGAGAATTATAAAAGAATTCAAATGGAACAACAAAAAAATCAAGAAAATTTAGAATTAGCTTTAAAAAGAAACAATGAACTTGATGTTTTATTTGAAAAAGTTTACGAAGACAAAGCCTTGGGCATTCTAAACGAGGAAAAATTTCTAAAACTTTCAATAAAGTTCGAAGACGAACAATTAGAACCCAAACAAAGAATAAAATATCTGAAAGAAATAGTTACAGAGGAAAAGAACCATGAAATGAATAGCGACGCTTTTTTGAAAATAGCCCGAAAACACTCAAATATGAATGAACTTACTTACGAGATTCTTCATGAATTTATAGATAAAATCATAGTTCATCACCGAGAACAAATCGGTAAAGAAGTATTTCGAAAAATCGAAATCTATTACAACTTTATTGGTAAAGTCGAAATGCCAAAACTCAAGAAGGCCGAAATTCCAAGCTCACAAAAGGCCTTCGGAAGAAAAGAAGAAAGATTAACAAGGGTAATCTAACCAAATCTTCCAACTGGTTTTCTGTACAAACAGAAAACCAGAGCCCCTATAAAACACTACATTGGCGGAGAAGGAGAGATTCGAACTCTCGCACCGGTTTCCCGATCTACACCCTTAGCAGGGGCGCCTCTTCAACCACTTGAGTACTTCTCCACAAAATTCCTCTGAAAAACAGAGAAACCTGTCATCTATTTGTAAAATGTAAACAAACAACAAAAACATTTTACAAAATTCTATAATAAAAATAAAGTATAATTTTGCAATGGTGTATTGAACGTTACAAAAACATTAGATTATACTCTAATAATGTTGTGTTTTATTCCAAATATAAAAAATTAAAAATTTATGAACATAGATATAGTAACTCTTTTTCCTGAAATATGCAAAAATGTAATGTCCATCGGAATTATGAAGAAAAGCCTGTTGAAAAAAGTTTTAGATATTAATTATCATCAACTTCGTGATTTTTCTGATAATAAACACAAGAGAATTGATGATACTCCCTATGGCGGAGGTGGAGGAATGATTATAAAACCTCAACCAATTTATGATTGCTTTAAACATATAGTTTCTATCAGAAAAGTAAGACCTTATTTAATATTTATGTCTCCGAGAGGAAGGGTTTTTAATCAAAAAATTGCAAAAGAATTAACTTTTTTTAAAAATATAACTTTTATGTGTGGAAGATATGAGGGAATAGATGAAAGAGTTATTGAAGAAATAGCTGATGAACAGATTTCCATAGGCGATTATGTTATAAGCGGGGGTGAATTGCCGGCATTGATAATTATCGATGCCGTAGTCCGTTTATTACCAAATGTTCTTTCGAAAAATACAAAGAAAGAAGAAGAAAGTCATTTTAGAAAACTCTTAGAATTCCCTCAGTATACAAAACCAAAAGTTTGGCATAATAGAGAAGTGCCAGAAATTTTGCTTACGGGCAATCATGAAAAAATCAAAAAATGGAAAAAAGAAGAAAGTATAAATTACACGAAGAAAAACCGACCCGATTTATTAAGTTAAGTCAAATTTACTAATATTTTTACTCGAAAGAAGGAATAAATTTGGCAAATCCTGTTGTAAATGCATCAATATTGAAATGCTCTATGTCTTGTATGCTAACCGTTGGTGTTCCTGTTCCGCGGGCACCATCGTATCCGCCGGGGGTCTTCGGACAAATAAATGTTCTGCCGGATAAAATGGTAAATATAACAAATATGCCAGCTGCGAATATAGGTGACACAAACGGCAAAGTAATTTTTCCTCCTTCGAACTCTTGTCAATCTCAAATAAATCCAACCGTTATAAGTGCAAGCGCTTTGGCCAGTATACCTCCGGCTCCACCAAGCTTCGTACCTGCCCCTTGTACACCCATTTTTTCGACACCTTGGGCTCCTAGTTGTTCTACGTGTACGATAAAAAATCAACCCGCTTTAAACAAAACAAGTAAACTAAATTGTTCTATGGGTGGCGTGATAGAAATAGTCAATTCGCCAGCCGTGACTGTAAATATAAAATGATATAGTCGAGTTCAATCGAAAGCATAAGCCAACGCATCCCAGAATTTGTTAAATTTGTGCATATATAATTGTAATCGTCGTTTGACGTTAGCCTAGAATTTTTCTATTGGATTAAAATTAGGAGAATAAAAGGTGGCAAAAATATAACTTTAAAACCGTAATCATCTGCGACATCATAAATATAATTTTTCTTATGTGATGATACGTTATCTAAAATTAAAGTTATCGTACGAATTCGTGGGCAAAATCTTAAATTTTGATTAATTGTTTTTCTTATTTGAACGCATGGCAATTATTGCATTAGAAATTATTCCCAATCCAATCCCTATTCCTGTACCTAAAAATCCAATCAATAAAGCAAATTCCAAAATTCTGCTATCTTGTGGTCCGTAATAACTTATTCCAATAAATAATCCAATTATTGCACCTGAAAACATTCCTAGTACCGTAAAGCCTCCGTAAAAAAGGCCAATAATCATATTATTGTTCTTATTTATTTTCTCATTTGAATTATTGCTTGTATTGTTATTAATGTTCATTGAACCTCAGACTTTTAAAGTTTTAACTTCTAAACTCAATTTTCTATCAGGTTAAGCTTAAAAAAACAAATTGTTCTAAATTTTTTCAAGTAAACTTAATTATAAAACAGTCAGTTCATTAAATCAATTTGGTTTTAAAGATATCGTATAACTTTAAATCAAAAATTTTTTTTGTTTGTGTTTACCTAAATTAACCAAATTTTTAAAAACTATAAAACCAAAAATTAGGCCTCATTTCCAAAGAATTAGATTTGAAGCCTATTTTAAGTAAAGAAGAAATTAACAAAAAGTTGAAAATTTAAAACAGCTTTTTCAGGATTTTTGAGTTTTGGAACAAAAATATCCTCAAGCCAACCTTCGAGTGAGTCGGCATCCATTGTTCCTTTGTAGGTAAAAGGCGCAACAATATTATTTTTATTTTTTGCAGCTACGATGCTGGTTATTTCAAAATGTCTTCCACTAATTTTTCCCCGATAACTTTCTCACCTTTTGGAGCATATCCATATTTACGAGAATAATATTTATCAATCCACTCTCGCCCACATAATATATCTCGCTTTCTTTAGGTAAAGATTCTAGTTATTTTATAAATTCTTTTCTTTTTTACTCGTCTCTTTCTATAACAAATTGTGTTTTTGTGTGATTCTTGCAGCTTTTTGCATGCTTCATTACTGAAATATTGCAACCAAAGGCCATTGTGCTGTTTCTGTGTTTGTAATGTAAGGATTTTCCATGTAAATATGTAAGCAATTTTTTTCACGATCTATTTACACACTGTATGTTTCGATGCTCTGTCTTTTAGTGGCCCTGTCTCTTCCTCGAGTTTTTCCCATGACCTAATATACTCCAATCCAGAACAAAAAACAAAGCCACTTTGTCATCGTAAAGCTTCTTTCCACCACTTATATCATCTAAATCTTTTTCGTCTAATTTATTTTCGTCCGGCAATTTCATTTCAATATCCGGGCTTGATAACTTCAAGAAATCTTTTAAAGTTTTATCTTTTTTGTTTTTCCTAACAAATTCGGCAAAAATCTTATTTTTAAGAATTTCATTTACGAATTCCGAAATGCCATTGCCGTTATCTTTATTCATTATTTATCAACCAAAAATTTAATCTATACCTTTTTTTAAATTCTAGAAAATGTGGTAAAGTGCAGAATGCGAAAATAACAATTATTGTAAGATTTTAAGAAAAACTACGAAAAATCCTATCACAAAAGACAATCGGGCACTTCTCTACCGGATACTTCTCCCAAGATTGCTTCTTTCTCGTCTTTTACTTTTTTAAGTGTTTTGTTGATGGAAACCACTATTAGATCTTGAAGTTTCTCGACATCATTGGGATTAACGATCTCAGGTTTAATATCCAAAGAAATAAGCTCATAATCCCCATTGAATACCACTTTTACATCTTTATCGCCAGAAGAATCCTCGAATTCTTTTAATTTAAACTCTTCCATAGCATTTTCTACTCTGATTTGCATAGATTTAATTTGTTCTGATATGTCTTTCATATTACTATTTTTACCTGACGGCAACCTAACCTTCATAAATTCAACCCCACTTAATATATTTTTATCCCCATATTTTCAGCATCGTTGATCAATTCATCTAAATTATTATTTTCTTTTTTTGAATCTTCTTCTTTGCTTACAAATTTTATTTTATAATTTTCCCCAATAAAATCAAAAATTATTTCTTTTAATTCGGGCAAACTTCTCTTCAATATGTCTACATATATTTTTTTTGAAACGACCACAACAAGAAAATTATTTTCCACATAGGCATAAGAACCTTTTAAAGTTAACAGATAAGAATCAGAAACATCGTTTAATTTCTCTAAAATACTATTCCAAATTTTTGGATCAAATTTATCTTTATTTTCATTTTTTATTTTGGGCTTTTTGTTATCTCCCGTTTCCGGTTTTTCATTGTTTTTTATTTCAGATTTTTCATCGTCTTTCGTACTCTTTGCGCTGGGAATTTCGGTATCATTAATTTGACTGTTATTGGGTTTTATTTTTTGATAGATTTTTATAAACGCGAACTCCAACTCTATTTCAGGTTTATATATTTTATTCATCTGATTATAAGCGTTTTTTAACACATCAAATATTTTCATTATATTTTCTTCGCTCAGCAACTTTGAAATCTCTTTCAAAACATCGCACTCATGATGATAATAATCAAAATATTTCCCTGTGATTTTATAAAGCATAACTGCTCTAAAAAAACCGATAAGGCCTTCGCAAATTTTAGCCATGTTTTTAGAACGAATATTTAAATTTTCTATTTTTTCTAAGCATGATTTAATATCACGATTAGAAATCAAGCAGGCTAAATTTTCTATATCTTTCGAATCGGTGAGACCCATTAGCAGATTTACTTTGTCCGCATCTATAACTTTGTTTTGGCACGAAAGAAAACGCTCCAATATAGTAAGTGCGTCACGCGCCGAACCATCGGCAATATTAGCTATAATCGACAGTGCATCATCGGTTATATTAATATTTTCCGAAGACGAAATTTTCTTTAGATATTCAAATAATTTGCCAACCGGTATCTTAAAAAAGTCAAATTTTTGGCATCTGGAAACAACGGTCTTTGGTATCTTGTGAAATTCGGTAGTTGCAAGTATAAAAATTAAATTGCAAGGAGGTTCCTCAAGAATTTTAAGAAAAGCGTTGAAAGCACCAATTGACAACATGTGAAATTCATCTATTATGTAAACCCGGTAATTCAAAATCGATGTTGCGAAATTCGATTCTTCTTTTATCGCTCTTATATTTTCAACCCCATTATTACTTGCGGCGTCAATTTCTATCATGTCTGTTGTATTATTGTCTATGGCTTCGCATGCCTTGCATTTTAAACAAGGCTCACCACTGTTAATGGGAGATATACAATTTACGGCTTTTGCAAAAATCCTCGCACAGGTAGTTTTCCCACTGCCACGTGTACCAACAAACATATACGAATGGGATATTTTTTTTTCAACAATTTCATTTTTGAGTACCGAAGTTACATGTCCCTGACCAATAACATCCGCAAAATTTTTGGGCCTCCATTTCCTATAAAGTACTTTATACAACGATTTCACACTCGCTCTTAATTTATTAACCCGGATCATTATAATAAAATTTAAAATTAAAGGCAAAATAGTTTTTTAACAAAAAGAAAAACTTGAAAAAAAAATAAATAAATCTAAAATTATAGAATAGGTTGGTTATTTTTTTATAAAATCTTGGAAATTGCATACTTCAGCAGTACGTGGCGTTTTTGTTTCAAAAACTATTTAAGGTGCAAAAATATAAATGCCGGAAGCAACCAAAATTCAGAAATTTGGTAAAATAAGGTCGATTTTGTGGCCGATTCATAATTTTGAGTTAAAAAAAATTTTGCCGATGAATTTGCTGCTGTTTTGTATACTTTTTGTTTTTACGGCTACTCGCAATCTTAAGGACATTTTTATCCAAAAGTACGCGATATTCGGTGGTACTGAGTTGATTTCATCGTTAAAGACTCTGTTTGTTTTGCCGATTACCTTTGTAATCACGATGCTGCTTTCTGCATTTATAAACAAATCGGGAATGAAAAGAATATTTTATGTAGTCTGTTCTTTTTACGGTGTGTTTTTCTTGATTTTTGCATTTTTTATTTTTCCTAATGTAAATTCTATTCAAGTATCAGAAGATGCTGTTTTAAAATTGTTCCAAAGTTTTCCATCTCAGCTTAGATATATAATTTTATGCATAATAAATTGGCCATATACAATATTTTATATTTTTGCCGAAACTTGGGGAAGCATTGCCCTGAACTATTTGTTTTGGTCTTTAGCTAATCAAATTACCAAAAAAAATGAAGTAACCAGATTTTACGCTTTGTATTTATTTTTCGGTAACAACGGAGGGCTGCTTGCCGGTGCATGTTTATATCTAATGTCAAATACTTCAAATAGGGTGGTTTTCGACAATAATCTCAAATTATTATGTATTATTTCGTCGGTGTTTTGTTTTTTAATCATGGGAATTTATTATTATATTAGCAAAGTTGTAATGAAAGATGAAAAATTATATGATACAAGCCAAATAGAATCTAAGAAAGAAAAATTAAAAATCGGTTTTTTCGAGGGAATAAAAATTTTGTTTACCAATCCTTATGTTTTTTTGATTTTTATGCTTCCGGTGTGTTGTGGAATAGGAATAAATTTATACGAAGGAATATTTAAAGCATATTTAGCAACAACATTTGACGTAATAAAAATGAGTAAACTTCAGGGAATGCTTTTGATTTTCACAACTATTTTTACGGTTATTTTAAATATAGCTGCCGTTCATATTTTGCGTAAGTACTCTTGGAAGACTAACGCATTAATTATGCCCACAATTCTAACAATTACAGTTACGGCTTTTTATCTTTTAATATTTTACGTAAAGACTTCGCAAAGTAATATTTCGTATATTTTAGGATTGTCAATTCCTATTTTGACCGTATGGGTTGGCATAATTGTAGATATATTTAGCAAAGGGGCAACGTATTGTCTGTTTGATCCGACAAAAAGTATGGTTTATATTCCTCTGGACAAGCAAATAAAAGAACAAAGTCAAGCAGCCGTTGAATTAATTGGAGGCAAGGGAGGAAAAGCCGGCGGGGGATTAATCACGATGTTGATTTTAGCATTTTCTTCAGGAAGTACTCTTTTAGATCATATTCCCATGTTTTTAGTTTTGTTTTTAATGGTTATGTTAGCTTGGATTTTTTCGGTAATAAAACTTAGCAAAGAATATGAACGCAAAAAGACTCAGTAGTGAAAAATATTTAATATGTGAATATTATATGTTGTTTAGGCAATTCCGAGGGTGACTACTATGATTTTGGTTTTTAATTTTGGGAGCTCTTCTTTTAAGTATAAGATTTTTAGCTTAAATAATGATGAGGAAATTTTTGGCGGAAGGTGTTATAAAACATGCGGCGATTCCGGAATTTTAATTTTTAAAACAAAAGAAAAAGAATTTAGATATGATGTTAGGTATGGAACGTGCAAAGACGCATTTGAGTCTTTTAAAAAAGTCTTTTCGGATAATAATTTTTCAGACGTTTTAAAAAATGTAAAAGCCATAGGACATAGAGTTGTTCACGGGGGAAATTATTTTAAATCACAAGCTGTTGTAATCAACAAAAATGTTTTGCATAAAATCAAAGAACTTATACCGCTTTCTCCGCTTCATAATCGATCAAATTTAGACGGAATATTAAGTTGTATTGATTTTTTCGGGAACATAAAACAAGTAGCAGTTTTTGATACTTCTTTTTTTTCAAATTTACCAAAGAAAGCATACACCTATGCTATACCTGCCACTATTGCAAAAAAACATAACATAAGAAAATATGGTTTTCATGGAATTTCGCATAAATATGCCTATGAAACATGTTTGCGTTATTTAAAGAAAAAAAATCTAAAAGTTGTATCTTGCCATTTGGGTAGCGGCTCATCCATTGCCGCTATTGTCGATGGAAACCCCATCGATACATCAATGGGTCTTACTCCTTTAGGTGGATTAATGATGAGTACCAGATGTGGTTCTTTAGATCCATCTGTAATAATTCATTTAAAAAAAATCGAAAGTTTAAGTTCAGAGAAAGTATATGAAATTCTCAATAGCCAATCAGGAATTCTGGGTGTTTCGGGATTTTCTGATAATATCGAAAAAGTTATAGAAAATTACGAAAAAAACGAAAATTGCAAGCTAGCAGTAGATATGTTTTGTTATAAAATAACTAAATATATAGGATCGTATATAACCGTTATGAACGGATGTGATGCAGTTGTTTTTACGGCCGGAATAGGTGAAAATTCACCCTTCATAAGAAAAAATATATGTGAAAGTCTAAGTATTTTCGGGGTTAAACTCAAAAAAGACAATAGTGAAAATGAAGTTATAGTTTCTTCTTCAAATTCTAAAATATGCATATTGAATCTGATATCAGATGAAGAAAAATGTATTTACAATGAAACAAAATTGATTTTAAATTACCGATAAATTTTTGGAATTCAATTTGAGTTGATTTAAATTTGTTATTTCGTATACTGTAGCTGATTCAATCTTGTATTTTATTTGTCGGGTGAATAATTATGTCAAATCACAAAACATTCAAGTTGGACAATAATTTCGATGTCTCGTATGTCGAGTGCAGTAAATTTAAGAATTTCCAAATGTCTTTTAGTTTTTTGTTGCCTATGATCAAATCTAAAGCTTCTTTAAATGCCGTTTTACCCGGAGTTTTGGAATACAGCTGTCAGAAGTATCCAAGCATTATTTTACTTAATAAAGAACTTGAAAATCTTTATGGGACTTCGTTACAGAGCGAAGTGTCTAAAATTGGGGATTATCAAGTTTTAACTTTATCTTTAAATTCATTAAATGAAGAATTTATGAACGATATCTCTTTGGGCAGTCTTATTGATTTAATTACGGAATTAATATTTTATCCGGATTTGGACAATAGACGTTTTCGTTCTAACGCGGTTGAAATTGAAAAAAATCAGATAATTAAGTATATAAAGTCTGAATTCAACGATAAACGCCTATATACTTTTCATAATTGTGAAAAGTTATTATATGACGGCCAAGAAAGTAATATTTTTAAATACGGAGAAATAGATAGTATTTGCGAGGTATCCCCAAGTTTACTCTATGATAATTATCATGATGTTTTAAACAGCGCTTACATTAAACTGATTGTTATAGGAAATTCATTAAAAACTGAGGTCTTTGATAAATTCAGAAACGAAATAAAAAAGTTTAAGCGTTCGTCTGAAAATATGGTTTTTAAAAATAAAGTTAAAGATAACTCAGATGTAAAAATAAAAAACAAGAAAGAGAAAGCAGAAGTCGAACAATGTAAGTTTGCCATGGGATTCAACACTGGCGTTTCGGGGATAAATGAGGAATCAGTAGCCATGATACTTATGAATTTTGTTCTTGGCGGAACTCCAAGCTCTAAACTTTTTTTAAATGTAAGGGAAAAATTAAATTTGTGTTATTATTGCTCGTCCAGGTTTGATAAATATAAGGGTTCTGTTTTTGTAGAAAGCGGAGTTGAAAATAAAAATTTAGAGAAAGCAAAAGAAGAAATTTTAAAACAAATTGATTCTATAAAAAAAGGTAATTTAACAAACGATGAAATAGAAGATACTAAAAAATTTGTATGTCAAATGTACGAAAATATAGAGGACAGCTTAGACGCACTCGATTCTTGGTATTTGTCTCAAACTTTAAATGACGCTTTATTGACACCACATTCTATGGCTGAAAAGCTGAAATCTGTTAGAATAGAAGAAGTGGTTGAGGCTGCAGGTAAATTAAAATTAGACAGCATTTATACCGTTTATAATTAAATTGGTGATGATTTTGCAAAAAGAAAGGTTTTTTGAAAAAAGATTAAATGAAGAATATTTTTTTGTTGAACATAGCTCCGGACTTAAGATATATTTGTTTCCTAAAAAAAATTACAATTCCACCTACGCAATTTTTGGAACAAAATATGGTTCTATAAACGAAATGTTCAAAACTTCAGAAAATAAAATAATAAAAACTCCGTCCGGTGTTGCCCATTATTTGGAACATAAGCTTTTCGAAAATGAAGATTGTGATGTTTTTTCTTTGTTTAACAAAACCGGTGCCTCTGCCAATGCTTATACGTCGTTTGATAAAACAGCTTATTTGTTTTTGTGCAATAATAATTTTATAGAATCTCTGAAAATTCTTTTAAGTTTTGTTCAAAACCCATATTTTACAAAGCAAAACGTGGATAAGGAAAGGGAAATCATCAATCAAGAAATCAAAATGTACAGAGATGATCCGGAATCGAGAGTAAATCATAATTTACTCAAAAATCTTTATTTAAAACATACGATAAGACAAGAGATAGCCGGCACGGTTGAATCTGTTGCGAAAATAACACCCGAAATACTATATGAATGTTACAATAATTTTTACAATTTAAAAAATATGTGTCTTTGTGTTTCCGGAAGGTTTGATGTTGATGAAACATTGGATTGCATTTTCAGATGTCTGAAAAATCAAAACGATTTTAATTTAGCAGAGGATTTTTTCGAAGAAGAGCCGGATGTGATTGGTAGTGATTATGTGCGCGAAAGCATGGAAGTTGCCATGCCGGTGTTCAATTTAGGTTTCAAAGAGAAAATAGACAGAAAATATTCGAGCATGAAAGATGTGATAATTTCAGAGATAATATTGTGCGCGCTCACTTTTAAATCTGAAAAAATATATAACGAACTTATTAATAATAATTTGATAAATATTTCGAGTTTTTCTTGTGAAAATTTTTCCGGGCCCTATTATTCATCTTTTATTTTCTCTGGTGAATCAGATAAAGTTCTGCAAGCATCAGAAACGATTAAGAAAAATATAAGAAACATTGTTAATTTCGGTTTGAGTAATGATACTTTTGAACGTGCCAAAAAATGTGTCTACGCGGAAAGCGTTTCAGCTTTGAATAGTGTATCCGGCATTGCCAATAATTTGCTTGATTTTTCGTTTTTTAATTATGAAATTTTTGAATATATTAACAAAATTTCAGACATAGATTTAAAAGACGTGAATGGAAAAATTGAGCAAAAATTCAGGGAAGATTTTTCGGTTCTCTCTGTGATTGACAATAATTAGCAGATATTTTAAAATTGGCAATTATGGTTAGTAGATTCGGTGATAAATTCAAGAAGTGTGTTTTACCGATTTTTTGCTTTTAACTTTTGAAAATGACGTCTGAGTAGGCACGTTTACAATAGAACAAAAAATAAAACAATAAAAATATTAAAAGGAAAAGAGAAGAAAAGCTATGTGCCCAAAATGTCATAGCGAAAAAAGAGTGAAATACGAATTTCACCAATAAAACAGAGATACTTATGCAAAGAATGTGAATGTGATTATGTTGAGAATCTATGCGCTAGATATTCAGAGAAAGAAAAAACAAGAAGCGATGAGATATTACAAAAAAGAAATCAGTTTTTTGTTTTTTCTTTTCCGCCACATTTCGAGCACTTTATTTTTTCTATTATGATTCAATAATACCACTGATATCATTTATGTTATTAATTTAGTAAAGTTATTGGTGTTTAACACTTGTTGTTTCTAACTTTAATCGTCTAAATAATCATTCAAAACATAAACACCGATACCGCCGATTAACACACCAACGATTAATACGATACCATACCTAACAAAACCCGGAAGATTTCCAATCTTGTCAATAATGCTCTTGCTTTTCTCTTTACTATCTTTCCCGGTATTTCCATATACGTTTTCTTTTCCTTTCGTCTCTTCGACAATTCCATCATTATTGCCTACACAAATATCAGGTTCAACAGCCCCAACAAGTGGCTGACAACACATAGCAACGGCTAAAATAGAAGATATTATCTTATTATTTTTACTAATCTTTTCGTTATTTTCATTATTACTTATTTTTTCTTTTCTCATAAGAGATTTAATAAACTTATTTTTCATAAAATTTCCTCCTGATGTTAAGATATAAATCAGCGAAAACACTGATAAATTAATTATAGCATTTTGAATTTTGCTGTCAAACAAATAACACGAAAAATTTTGAAAAGATATATTTATAAATTTTTATCTCTAAGTATTTAAATTAAACATATTAAAGTTTATTTCTTTTTCACCCATTTCTTTGGCGCAAAGAAACGGGTGAAACCCAAAGAAACATGCGGCTCTAAGTTGTCTCCTGCGGAGACAAAGTCGCCGCTAAATAATGTCGCATTTAAAATGCTTCGCATAATTTCTGTTTGACAACAAAATTCAAAATGCTACAATTCATTTTACCAGCACCTTTGGAGGTAAAATTATGAAAAATAAGTTTATCAAATCTCTCGTGAATTCTCTCAATTCGAGAGAGAGAGAGAGAGAGAGAGAGAGAGAGGATCTCTCAGGGGTTTCTTTATGAAAAAAGAAAGCAATGGAATAGGTGAAAATAAAAATAGCAAGAAGATTAATAAAAACAATAAGATAATATCTTCTATTTTAGCTGTTGTCATGTGTTGTCAGCCTTTGGTTGGGGCTGTTCCTTTGAATACAGATGGTAAAGTTAATATTGCTGGGTCACCGGTAAGTGATAATAGTGATAATATAGATAGTGAAAATGATTTAAAAGTCAGTGAAGGCGAAGACGAGGGCGATAACAAAGATTTTAGTGAAGAAGAAAAAGAAGAAGATAGTAGGAAAAGTAAAGGTATACTTGAAAAAATCAAAGATAATTATTTTAAACTTGCTGTTGGTGTGGGTCTGGCTGGTCTTGTTGTCGCTGCATATTATAAGTTTTTTCGTAGTAATACTTCTGAGCAAAATTCGGTGGTAAATAAAACAAAAGTTACTTTCTTAGGTTTTGGAAATGCTGGAAAGAGTTGTCTTATCGAATATATCGAATATATATGGAGAGAAAATGAAGAAGAAGCAAAATTATCTTTTGCTTTTTCTTCATTAGATAATTATGTTCCGACTGTTGGTGCAGATTTTCATTACTTTCGTAAAAATTATTCTGTATTTTTAATTAAGGACACCGCGGGGAAAGAAGCGTATTCTAGTCCTTTGCCAATGTGTTTCGAAGGTACGCAAACTGTCTGTATTTGCTTTAATTTGCCCCAAGATAATAATATGTACGACGATGTGAGTCATTTTGTAAGTATGGGAAAGAAATCATCTCCGGATACAAAATTCATGTTCATAGGATGTAAAATTGATTTGGTAGAAGAAAATTCTTTAAATGATAAAGAAAGAAAGATAAATTGGGCAATAAAAGAAGCTGCTAAGGCTAATAATTTAGGATTAAATCGAATAATTAGTCCCTTGAAGAAAGGAGAAGGAGAGAAAAATAATCTATTTTTCAAAACCTCCGCCATGACAGGAGAAGGCGTTCAAGAAGTTTTAGATGCTATTTTCTATCACAAGATGGGGTGAATAATCGGGATCGAACCGACAACCTCCGGAGCCACAATCCGGCGCTCTAACCAATTGAGCTATACCCACCAATGGAACTATAGTTACATATATAATACAAAAAATCAACCAAATATTTAAATTAACATTTTTAACCAAAAATTTAGCTTGTTGTCGTATTGTTAACTTTTGCCAGAATAAGACAAATTATCTCTTTTGGCTTTTTCGAATTAATTAAACGCGAGCATTCAATTATAGTGGCCCCTGTTGTTAAAATATCGTCGATCAATATTATTTTCTTATCTTCTATTTTTTTTGTCATATTATTATCAAATTCGTAAACATTTCTTACGTTCGATTTTCTCTGATAAAAATCCAATCCTTTTTGTTCTAGATTTTCTTTACTTTTTTTCAACAAACAAAAAACGGGCCGATCAACAATCTCAGATAATTTTTTTGCAAGTATTTCGGATTGATTAAATTTTCTGTTTTCTTGTTTGCGAGCACTCATTGGCACAAAAGTTATCATATCAAAATTAATTTTATAAAAATCCATAGCACGTTTTAGATATTTAGAAAGAAATTCGCCAGCATTTTTGTGGCCAAATTTAAATTTTTTTATAACTTGCGCGACAATACCGTTGTAATTGAAGGCTGAAATAAAATTTATTAAATTTCCATCAATCTCCAAATTTGATTTTTCGGGGCGGAATTTTTTATCGATTTCATACCGACAATTTTCGCACAAAACATGCCCGTCACTATCGCAAAACATACAAGTTTCGGGGAAAATTAAGTTTAAAATTTTATTAAATATTTTTCTGAGAATAACCAAAGCTTTTTTCATGAAATTTTGCCTCTTTATTTAAAATCTGTCAACATAAATAAAGCGCTGTTATTTTTTATAAATTTTATCCCAAAATATGAATACAAAAGCAATTTTTCGAAAATTGTTTCTGTGATAGATTTTTTCAAGAATACAAAGTTTATTTTATGTCAAAACAGATTCAAATAAATTTTACTGTTGTTGCCGCTAACAAAACTTGGATTTTTTCAGACATATTGTTCTTATGTTTTGCAATGAAATTTTTTATTTTCTTAT
Source organism: Candidatus Improbicoccus pseudotrichonymphae (assembly GCA_036322855.1). GTDB lineage: Bacteria > Bacillota > Clostridia > Oscillospirales > Acutalibacteraceae > Improbicoccus > Improbicoccus pseudotrichonymphae. Next base: position 58,106 of record AP027924.1, on the reverse strand, counting down.
AATTTTGGATTGTTATTTTAATGCTCTGTGTTCTGCCGCATTTTATTTTGCGTGAACAAGCTCTAGCAAAATTTAGTAGAAAGACCTTACTGTTGGTCAAAAAATTTAGAAATGATTGAGAATTCTGTTTTGTTGTTTATGCATCGTGAGTTTTTGAAATATGTCCATGTTTAGCAATGCCTCACAAAGTTTAAACTACAAAATAATTGGAAAAGTTGGATAATTATTAGTCTTTGCCAAAATTTAAATTCAATTAAGTTTCATTGCCATTTATAATTATATTTTTTAAATTCACTTATTGAATATTTTTATTCCAATTAACCGATAATAAATCCAATAGAGGTGGTTAGATTGTTTGTTGAAAAAAAAGATGGCAAAGGAAATAGTTTTCGTATTATTGCGTCAATATGTGTTTTTGTTATATTAATAGCAGTATTTTCCACTTATAAAAATGTTAATGATTTCATTAATTCAACAGTACAAGAAAAATATTCAGTGAATGACGGTAATAATAATAATTCATTTAAAGATGGTGCCGCCAATGAACCTGAAAATGTCAGAGAAGTTTTGAATCAGAATTTGGAACCTGAAATAGTTTTTCCAATAGAAAATGGTGGAAAAGTAATTAAAAAATTCAGCACGAATCCTGTGTATTCGGTGACTCATGCCGACTGGAGGGCGCATATGGGAGTTGATATTGAAGCCAATCCTGGTTCGAAGGTTGTGGCCATAACTGCGGGAAAAGTTGAAAATATCCGCCAAGATGATAATTACGGCACAGTGGTAGAAATTTTTTATAAAATTCCTGGATTAGAAGTTACTGTTTTCTGTTCAAATGTGAGTGATGTAAAGGTAGAAAAAGGGCAAAATGTTGTTTCGGGGCAGGAAATTGGTGTAATAAATAAAAATCCGTCAACTGAAATAGCAGATAGCAAGGGTCATTTGCATTTGGGAGCAATGAAAAACAAAGCTCTTGTTGATCCTATCATTGCACTACCTATGATATTCAACAAATAAATTTTTATTTAGATTTGAGAAGTAAGCAAATTCAGAATTTCTTTGTAAATTACTTCGGTTTTACTTTCGTCTAGATAAAACCAATGTATTTTATTGTCTCTTTTAAACCAAGTTATTTGGCGTTTAGAATATCTTCTTGTGTTAATTTTTATTTTTTCTATTGCTTCTTCAAATTTTATTTCCTTATCTAAAAATGAAAAGATTTCTTTGAGCCCTATGGCTTCTTCGGCCGTTTTAGATAATTTGTAATTACTTTTCAAATCAACAACTTCTTGCAATAGCCCTTTTTTTATCATCAAATCCACTCTATCATTTATTTTTTTATATAAAATTTGTCTGTCTTTGAAGTTTAATCCTATTCTTATTGTTCGATAATTTACTTGATTATTTTCATAAGTATTTTTAATTTGACAAGTAATTGATTTTTTGAATTGATTAAAAAAACTCAACGCTCTGATTATTCTTTTTTTATCGTTTGGATTTATTATTTTTGCGCTTTCGGGATCCATTTTAACAAGTTTTTGATATAAATTTTTATTATAATGTTCTTCTTCGAATTCATATATATTTTTTTCTTCAAATTGATAATTATTCAAAAGTGCATTTATGTAAAGACCGGTTCCTCCGGATATTATTATTGGTTTATTTTTATTGTGTAAATTTTTTATTATTTCCTTCGCTTTGTTGGTAAATTTCACAACACTGTAATTTTCAGTTACAGATATATCGTCCACCAAATGATGTTTAACCCTGTTTAATATTTGTTTATTTGGTTTTGCATTGCAAATATTTATCTCTTTGTAAACTTGCATTGAATCTGCGGAAATTATTTCTGTATTAAGTTTTTGAGCAAGTTTAAACGCCATTTCGGTCTTCCCTACGGCGGTAGGCCCCAATATTACGATCAACAAAGGTAAGTTGCCATTTATATTATCGTTCACTATAACCTTCCCGTTATATATTCATCTGTTTTTTTGTTTTTGGGATGATTAAAAAACGAAAAAGTATCGTTGTATTCTATTAATTCGCCCGAAAGAAAAAATGCGGTTTTATCTGAAATTCTGGATGCCTGATGCATGTTATGTGTGACTATTATAACCGTATACTTTTTTTTAAGTTCTGTTATGAAATTTTCTATTTTTAAAGTGGAATTAGGATCCAACGCCGATGTTGGCTCGTCCATCAATAAAATTTTCGGAGAAACCGCTATGGTTCTTGCTATACAAATTCTTTGTTGTTGCCCTCCGGATAATCTCAAGGCACATGTTTTTAATCTGTCTTTCACATTTTCCCAAATACCAACTAATTTTAAAGAATTTTCAACTATGATATTTAAATCTTTCTTTTTTTTGATCCCGTGCACTCGAGGACCGTAGGCTACATTATCGTAAATACTCATATTAAAAGGATTGGGTTTTTGAAATACCATACCAACATATTTGCGCAAAACGGTAACATCAACTTCCGGCGCATATATATCTTGACCTTCTATTAAAATTTTCCCACTCATTTTATTCCCATGGATAAGATCGTTCATCCTATTCATAGTTCTGAGGCAAGTAGATTTTCCACATCCGGAAGGCCCCACAAAAGAAACAATTGTATTTCTTTCCACTGATAAATCTATATTTTTTAACACCTGAAGACTTTCATAGTAGAAATTCAATTTTTCTATTACTATTTGTTTTTTTTTATCTTCATTATCTTCTGTCGACATTTCATTATTCATAAATATACCTTCAAAATTAGTTTATGGAATAATATCCTCTAAAAACTCTTTCGGCATATCCGGACATCAAAATCGTATTGTTGCTTGTGTGATTAATAAAAAGTTCACCACCTTTTAATCTTACTTTAATTTTATTATTTTTTTCAAATATGTTTTGAGCTGTCAAAGCAGCAATTGAGGCGCATGCTCCTGTACCACACGACATAGTTTCACCACTTCCGCGTTCGAAAACACGCATAGAGATCGTATCCTTGTTTTCTATCTTCACAAATTCGACATTAACGCTTTCAGGAAAATATTTGCTGTTTTGAATTTCCGAACCAATTTTCTCAATATTTAAATCTGAAATTTCATCCAAAACAATCACACAATGTGGATTTCCCATAGATACACAGGTAATAGAATAAAAATTCCCGTTTATTTCTATTTTTTTATCGATAATGACATTTTCAAGATTTGATTTTTTGTCACTATGAAAAAATTTTAAATTAAATGGAATTTTTTCGGCTTCAAAAACAGGTCTTCCCATATCAACTTCTATAAAGAATGCTTTACCGCGCGAATTCAAAATTTTTATTTTCTTTATTCCGGAAATAGTTTTTATGCTAATATTTTCATTGACTTTTCTCTTATCGTAGAGATATTTAGCAGCGCACCTTATACCGTTACCGCACATTTCTGCCTCACTGCCGTCTGCATTAAAAATTTTTATTTCAGCATCGGCATCTTTAGAAGGGAAAACTAAAATTAAACCGTCAGAACCCACCCCATAGTGTCTATCAGATATCTTTATAGCCAATTCTTTTGGTTCTTCTACTAAAATTCGCGAACAATCCACATAAATGTAGTCATTGCCGCAACCTTGATATTTAATGAATTTAATCAACCCAATTAGCCACTCCTGTTATTATATTAAATAATGAATTATGTCGAATTTTATTTAAAGAAGAGTATAAAGTCAAATAATGAATTCATATAAATATTTAAACAGATGATCCTCGGGGGGATTTACAAAATGAATAACTACTATCCTGAAGGATATTTAATTAAAACAAAAGAAAATAAAAATATACTGTCGTCTTCATATGAAAATTTAATCGAAGCAAAGGAAAAAAGGACCATTATCGAAGCCAAAGCTATAGTTTGCGATGTAGAACATAATCTAATAGTAGATATGTTGTGCATTAAAGGTAAAATACCTAGAAAAGAAGGTGCAATGGGGATACAGGAAGGTACTACCAGAGACATAGCCATAATTTCAAGAGTTAATAAACCTGTATGTTTTGTAATAACCGATTTAAAACAAAATAAAAATGGCAAAATTGAAGCGATTTTATCTCGAAGATTGGCACAAGAGCTTTGTTTCGAAAACATGATATCTAAATTAGATTCCGGAAATATTATAAAGGCAAAAATAACTCACATAGAAAACTTTGGAGTTTTTGCTGATATTGGTTGCGGTATAGTTTCTTTTTTGCCCATAGACGCAATTTCGATTTCACGCATATCTCATCCAAACGAAAGGTTCAAAATCGGAGATGATATAAATGTTATCGTAAAATCTGTTATAGGCGACAGAATAAATCTATCCCATAAAGAATTGTTGGGCACATGGGAAGAAAATGCAAAATTATTTAACATGGGCGAAACAGTATCGGGCATAACCCGCTCGATTGAAAACTATGGAATATTCATAGAACTTACGCCAAACTTGGCAGGATTAGCGGAATTCAGAGAAGGAATTCACCAAGGTCAGCCTGTAAGCGTTTATATAAAAAATATAATACCGGAAAAAATGAAAATTAAACTTGTTATAATAGAGATATTCGATGAAAAACAAGAAATCAAACCATTAAATTACTTTTTTAAAGGTAACAAAATAGAAAGATTCGTATACTCTCCCGAAAACTGTACCAGAATTATCGAGACCGATTTTACGAAAGTAGAAGCAAAACTTAATTAATTTCAAAATTTTTAAACGTTGAAAAACATCAAAGCTTAATTGTTTGATTAAACATCATCTTGTCGTTAGACGACTTAAATTTGTCAAAAACAAAATATCCGACTCTCATAAACTGAAAATGTTTCATATCAACTGCGTCTTTTAAAAACAATTCAGCTTTGCAGTTATCGTAAAACTTTAAAGAATCGGGATTAACTTTATCCATAAAATTCCCATCCGATTCGGGTCTCGGTGATAAAAACAGTTTATCATATATGTTTACGTTAATATTCGTAAAATATTTACTGCTTACCCAATGAATTGTACCTTTAACTTTGATATTTATTAAATTTTTGCCTCCTAACGTTTCTGGGTAGTAAATGCAAAAAACCCTAACGATTTCACCTTTTTTGTTTTTTTCGAATCCGGTACATTTAACGCAATAGGCAGACTTAAGCCTTACTATGGAATCTAAACTGAGCCTGTAAAAATCTTTTTTCGGGATTATTTCAAAATCGGTTCTTTCTATGAATATCTTCTTAGTAAAAACAGCCTTATGGAATTTTTTATTGTCAGATGTAGGATTATTACATATCTCAAATTCTTCTTCTCTGCTTTCCGGATAATTTTCAATTACCAACTCCAGTGGATCAATTACCACCATAACGCGTGTTGCTCTTTTATTTAGATCATTTTTAATACAAACTTCCAAAAACGAAGTTTCTATAACTCCAACCGCTTTTGATATACCTATTTTCGAACAAAAATTTCTAATTGCCTCGGGAGTATAACCTCGTCTTCTTAACCCGCTCAATGTGGGCATTCGAGGGTCATCCCAACCATCAACAACCTTTTCTTCTACAAGTTTTTTAAGTTTTCTTTTGCTCATCACGGTATAATCCATATTGAGTCTGGCAAACTCAATCTGATCAGGTCTTGACAAAATCTCATGTAGTCCTTTATCTTTGTCTATCTTTGCATTTTCTACAACCCAATTATACAAAGGCCTGTGATCTTCAAATTCAAGAGAGCATAAAGAATGAGTAATACCCTCGAGCATATCTTCTATCGGATGCGCAAAATCATAAGTTGGATATATAGGCCACTTTTTTCCGGTTCTATGGTGTTCCGCATGCAGTATCCTGTAAATTATAGGATCCCGCATGTTAAAATTACCCGAATTTAAATCTATTTTTGCTCTTAATGTAAATTTTCCGTTCGGATACTTGCCATCTCTCATTTCGTTAAAAATCTCAAAACTCTCATCAATCGGTCTATCTCTAAACGGACTTATTGCCGGATTTTTCAAATCTCCGCGATATTCTTTCGTCTGTTCTGCCGTAAGCTCACAAACATAAGCAAGGCCTTTATTTATCAAATTTAAAGCAATTTCAAACATTTCTGAAAAATAATCAGAAGCATAATAAAGCTCATCCCTCCAATCGAATCCCAGCCACTTCACATCTTTTTCAATGGATTCAATAAACAATGTTTCTTCTTTTTCCGGATTAGTATCATCCATTCTTAAATTACATAAACCACCGAATTTTTCGGCTATCAAAAAATTAATGCATATGGCCTTGGCATGGCCTATGTGTAAGAAACCATTGGGTTCTGGAGGAAATCTGGTTACTATCTTTTTGCCATAATACTTTCCACCTTCAGAAAGGTCTTTTTTTATTATGGTATCAAGAAAGTTGCTACTTTCTAAATCTATCTCATTTCTCAATTGTCATACCCCAAAAAATTTAGTCATTAACTTAATGCTACACTCTTTTATAAAAAAAACAACAATTATCTATACGATCTACTCGTTTAAATGATATTAGCTTTTAAATAATTTGACTATTATTTAATTTTTTGCTTGTTTATAGTATCATAATAAAATTTTCGTATGTATGTACTGGCACATTTCTGAAAAATAATTATAGAATAGTTTATCGGAATATTAAAATTTAAGAAATTAAATTAATTTTCGTTTGTTTGGGGCGATTTTATGTGCGGAATTGTAGGCTATGTGGGTTTGGAAGATACCGTAAATTTTTTGGTAAATGCGCTGGAAAAATTGGAATATCGTGGATATGATTCTGCCGGTATCGCAGTTTGTGATGATGAAGAGATATATTGTCTTAAAAAAAAAGGCAGGATAAATGTTTTAAAAGATGAAATAGATTTTCATAAGAATTTTAACGGCAGTGCGGGCATTGGGCATACGCGTTGGGCGACTCATGGAGAACCTTCTGACGTCAACGCTCATCCGCATATTTGTGGTTCCGGCAAAATAGCCATCGTTCACAATGGAATTATAGAAAATTACATGAGTTTAAAATTAGATTTAAAAAAAAACGGATATAAATTCAAATCCGAAACAGATACGGAAGTTGCTGCTGCACTCATTGATTTTGTTTATGAAGGAAACATATTCGAAGCTGTTAAAAAAACAGTGAAAATGTTAAAAGGATCTTTTGCTTTGGGGATTTTGTGCCGGGATTTTCCAAATCAGATTATTGCGGTTAAAAAAGAAAGCCCATTGGTTTTGGGGTTTGGAAAAAATGAGAGCTATATTGCGTCTGATATATCGGCTTTTGTTGATAAAACAAAGGACATATGTCGTTTAAATGAATGTGAAATTGCAATCTTAAAATCTAATTCGGTTGAATATTTTGATTTCGAAGGTCATCGTATTGAGAAAAGTGTGACAACGGTTGATTGGTCAATAGGAACAAACAGTAAAGAGGGCTTCGAACATTACATGATAAAAGAAATAATGGAACAGCCCAAAGCCTTTAAATCAACTATGGAATCGAGAATAAAAGATAATAAAATTTTTTTCAACGAACTTAAAGATTTTGATGAGGATTATATTAAAAAAATAGATAAGATATACATGGTGGCGTGTGGGTCTTCATATCATGTTTGCGTTACCGCTAAATATATTTTTGAAAAAATTGCAAAAGTATCCGTGGAAGTTGATTTAGCGTCTGAATTTCGTTACAGAACACCCATAATAGGTAAAAATACTTTAGTTATTTTGGTAAGCCAATCCGGAGAAACGGCGGATAGCTTAGCTGCCTTGAGAGAATCAAAAAGAAACGGTGCGAAGGTTTTGGCAATAGTAAATGTTGTGGGAAGCTCGATTGCAACCGAAGCAGATTTTATTTTATATACATGGGCCGGAATGGAAATAGCAGTCGCGACAACAAAAGCGTACAGCGCACAATTATGCTGTGTTTATATGCTTTCTCTGTTTTTTGCAAAAATTAAAAATCTGATAGAAGATGATTTATATGGTAATTACATAACATATCTCAACAGAATGCCTGAGTTGATATCTAAAGTTTTGGATAACAAAAACGAAATTTTCAGAATATCAAAAAAATATTACCAATATGAAAATGTATTTTTTATGGGCAGAGGAATTGATTATGCCGCCAGCATGGAGGGTTCTTTAAAATTTAAGGAAGTTTCATATGTTAACTGCGAAGCATATGCGGCGGGAGAACTAAAACATGGTCCAATTTCTTTAATCGAAGATAAAACATTGATTTTTGTAGTTGCGGCCGATCAAAATCTCGTTAGAAAAACTGTAAGTAACATAAAAGAAGTTAAGGCTAGAGGAGCGATATGTGTAATTATAACGACTGAGAACAGCATTATTAAAACTTTAAATGTTGCAGATGAAATAATTTATATTCCGGATGCACCAAATTTTATGCTTCCCTCGCTTACCGTTATACCATTACAGCTAATCTCATATTACAACGCCCTGTTGAGAGAACGTGACATTGACAAACCAAGGAATTTGGCTAAATCGGTAACTGTTGAATAGAACGTGTCCTAAAACTGAATTTTTTTAAATTTCGGTAGTGCCGACAGCTTCTGGATCTATTTCCCAAGTTTTGGTCTCTTTGTTTAATTTATAACCGTAGGGAGCAGATGTACCAATTGGTAGACTTTGTTTACTTTTTAATCTTAAGTAGACCTTTACTTTGCGGCTTATATTTTTAGAACCCGTTTTTTACAGCTTCCAAAATATGTATTTTAGGTAAATACGCAAGTATTAATTCGAATTTTTCCTTCATTTTACGAAAAAATTTCTCGAAAACATATAATTTAAGTTATGAAGACGGATTATTAAAAATTTTCTTGTTTTTCGTTTCCTTTAGCTAAAATAAAATTCCGATAAATAACCTAAGAAGTAATATTCTTAACACAATACTTGGTACTTGTTATTTATTTAAGCATATAAAAGGGCATTTGTTCTTCTACCGTTACGTTACTTGAAATGGCCTCTAAAACTCCTTTAACACCTTCTCCACTCTTGGCGGAGGTTTTGAAAAATGATCTATTATTATTAGAATCTTTTATAATTTTATTGCCTAATCCTATATTCGATATTGCATTTTCTATTTCATCATCACCATTTGCTTCTTGTCCGGAATCACTTTTACATCCTATGAACATAAACTTTGCATTCGGAGATTTGATCTTTCCCATATTTACCCAATAACTCAAACGTTCGCTAATGGTTCCGTTTTCAACAGTGTACCCATCTTCTTTGATCAAAACAAAGAAAACACAGATAATTTCCGCATTTGAAATAAATGATATTGACACATCTCTGTACCCTTCTTGCCCTGAGATATCCCAAATCAACAACTTAAATCCTCCTTTTCCTTCGTCATCTGTTTGCATTTTTTTTACAAAATAATCTATACCAACAGTCTGTCTGGCGTTTTCTTTAAACTCATCATCTAACAAACGATTTAAAAAACTAGTTTTCCCAACTCCCGAATCACCAACTAAGACAACTTCAAGAGCACCGTCGTTTACAACAATCTTACTCGGATCAACAATCTTACTCGGATCAACCTCTGGTTCTTCAACATTGTGGAGCTTTTTATCATTCAACTTACGAAGCCATAAAGCAAAACCAGCAGCACAGGGAACAGCCAAACCCAAACCACCAACAGCAAGTTTAAAATAATTATCTTTGATTTTTTCAAGTATACCTTTACTTTTCCTACTATCTTCTTCTTTTTCTTCTTCACTAAAATCTTTGTTATCGCCCTCGTCTTCGCCTTCACTGTCTTTTAAATCATTTTCACTATCTATATTATCATTTATCGGTGGCCCAGCAATATTAACTTTATCATCTGTATTCAAAGGAACAGCCCCAACAAAAGATTGACAACACATAATAACAGCTAAAATAGAAGATATTATTTTATTGTTTTTATTAATCTTCTTATTATTTTTATCTATTATACTGTTTTCTTTTTTCATAGAGAGGTCCCCCGAGATCTCTCTCTCTCTCTCTCTCTCTCTCTCTCTCTCTCTCTCTCTCTCAAATTGAGAGAATTCATGAGAGATTTGATAAATTTATTTTTCATAACCTTTCCCCCTGGTCTCGAAATATAAATCAGTTAAAACACTGATGAATTAATTATAGCATTTTGAATCTTGCTGTCAAACAGAATTATGCGAATCATTTTAAATGCGACACTATTTAGCGGCGACTTTGTCTCCGCAGGAGACAACTTAGAAGTCGCGATTTCTTTGGGTTTCACCCATTTCTTCTATTAGATTCCTCCCTAAACTTCGTCTTTTCTAAAGATTAAAAATCAAAAAAATCCTCACATACACAAAGTATGTTCCGGTGTTTTCTGATTTATTTTTAAAAATACTCGTTTGGAAGAAATCTAGAGAAATGGGTGGAAGAGAAATAAATGTTTTTAATTAAAAAAATGGCATTGCAAAATAAATATATAATTGATACTACTTAACTGCGATGAAAAAAGTAAAGTACCCAAAATGTGGCGTAAAAGAAAAAACAAAAAGTGGAATAGAAAGGATAAACCGTTTACTCAGATATTACTTGACAACACCCTCCCCATGTCCTCAAAGCCCTTATTGAAATTACTTGTAACGTTGCCAATTCCTCCACTTTTAGAATATTTTATAGCTTTCGAAGACAAAAATAAAACAAAAACAAAAAAAGAAATGCTAATAACAGAATTCAAAACTTCTATTACTTCCGTTATCTTCAAAAATATAGAAAGCCCATTATTTTTTTTCATATTTTTCAATTCTTCTTGATTTTCTTTTAATATTCTTTCAATGCTTGACAATCTTCCCTCGCAAGAAACATCATTCTCTAAGGTTTCATGACCAGAAATATAAGTTTCTTTTTCGTCTTCATTATTTGAAACATCTCTTCCTGCCACACCGGCGTTAATTAAAATCAAAAAGGGCAAGGTAAAAACCAAAACACACGAAGCTAATGTCTTTTTCTTAAAAATACCAAACATAAAAACACATCCAAGATTTGTAGATTTTAAGTAGAACTATACGTTATTATAAGATATATTGTGATGAAGCGCAAATTTTGTGAGTAATTTGATTAGTAATTATAACACGCTAGCCTCCACATTTTTTTTGCAGATCATAATACCGATCACTTCCGACTTTCACTTTCATTGTATGTGATTTAGGTGATGATGATTTCAAGTACTGTGAAAATTTACGTGGAAGTTTGTTATGTGAATTTGAAAAATCTATACTCGGCGAGTACTCAGACTCGGATATTGTGTCTTTTGATCATTCTGGTAAAAATTTTAAGAAAACAAAAACAGAAATAGCGGCAAAAGTGTTAGTAACAAAACTCAAAACTGTTCCTATCTTCAAAAATATAGAAAGCCCATTAGAAAACCCATTATTTTTTTTCATATTTTTCAATTCTTCTTGATTTTCTTTTAATATTCTTTCAATGTTTGACAATCTTCCCTCGCAAGAAACATCATTCTCTAAGGTTTCATGACCAGAAATATAAGTTTCTTTTTCGTCTTCATTATTTGAAACATCTCTTCCTGCCACACCGGCGTTAATTAAAATCAAAAAGGGCAAGGTAAAAACCAAAACACACGAAGCTAATGTCTTTTTCTTAAAAATACCAAACATAAAAACACATCCAAGATTTGTAGATTTTAAGTAGAACTATACGTTATTATAAGATATATTGTGATGAAGCGCAAATTTTGTGAGTAATTTGATTAGTAATTATAACACGCTAGCCTCCACATTTTTTTTGCAGATCATAATATCGATCACTTCCGACTTTCACTTTCATTGTATGTGATTTAGGTAATGATGATTTCAAGTACTATGAAAATTTACGTGGAAGTTTGTTATGTGAATTTGAAAAATCCATACTCGGCGAGTACTCAGACTCGGATATTGTGTCTTTTGATCATTCTGATAAAAGTAATAATGCAATAAAAGAAGAAGTAATGAAATAACTGGAAAGTGACTACTCTGAGTTTATTTGTAAACTAATAATACAACAAATCTTGAGGACGATAAAGAAGAAGCTGCTGATTACGTCTTGTGCATATAATCTATTGCGTACTGATATATAAAATGGTATAAGTCTATAAATTTAAATCTTAAGTTTATTGGCCCACCATAAAACTGATTCTTTTTGCAAATTTCATCGTCAATTCACATACAATCGTATGTTACGCGTTCCTGTATTCCTATCTTCGAAATTTACAAAAATAACTCAGTTTTAGGACAGGCCTAATAAATTGAATTTAAAGTATGTGTTCCAGATAGGCATAGATAAAAACATCTATATCTCCATTCATAACGGCATCTATGTTACTTACTTCGGTTTTGGTTCTGTGATCTTTTACCATGGTATATGGCATAAAAATATATGAACGAATTTGCGATCCCCATGATATTTCTTTTTGTACACCTTTAATATCTTTTATATTTTCTAGTTTCTCGCATTCTTTTATTTGATATAGTTTAGATTTTAAAATTTTAAGTGCTGATTCTTTGTTTTGGAACTGACTTCTTTCGTTTTGACAAACAACAACTATATTCGTAGGGATATGAGTTATTCTCACGGCGGATGAGGTTTTGTTGACATGTTGCCCTCCGGCCCCGCTGGCGCGAAATACATCCACCTTGATTTCCGAAGTCGGTATGTCGATTTTTATCTTATTATCTAGATCTGGTATTATTTCTACCGCAGCAAACGAAGTATGTCTCCTTCCGGAAGAATCGAACGGAGAAATTCTTACTAATCTATGTACTCCGTTTTCGCCTTTTAACAGACCGTAAGCATTTTCTCCCTCGATTATTGCAGATATATTTTTAAATCCCGCTTCTTCGCCGTCTAAAAAATTTAAAATCTTCAATTTCATTTTATGCTTATCTGCCCATTTGCTGTACATTTTAAACATCATTTCAACCCAATCTTGCGACTCCGTACCACCTGCTCCAGAATGTATCGTCAAAATGGCATTGTTTTCATCATGCTTACTATTTAACAAACTAATTAAAATTTGGGATTCTATATCCGATTTTATTTCATTTACCGAATTTTTAATTTCATCAATAAAGGAGATATCATTCTCGGAATCACATATTTCTATTAAATCAATGGTGTCATTAAATTTTTCTTGAATTTTTTTAAAAATCGCCAATGTATTTTTGACATACTTCAGCCGTTCTATTACTTCTTTATTTTCCTCGTAATTCGACCAAAAACCCAATTCATTGCTTTTATTTTCTAGTACCAAAAATTCTTTATCTAGATTTTCGATTTTAAAAGTTTTTTCAATGAATTCTATTTTTGGTTTTAAAGATAACAAAAACGTCTTAACTTCTTCCAATTCTATCATTTGCACACCGGATTATAAGTTTATATATTTAAGAGCATTATAACACATAGTCTCTACAGAAGACAAATAGAGATATCGCCAATAATGTCGCATTAAAATAGAAATAAAGAACAAATTGAAAAATGCCTGTTAAAAAGAGATATTTGGAGTATAAAGCACATTTTCGGTAAAATTTTTGTAACTTTTAAGGTTACTGACACCTTTAAGAAAAGCACAGTTAGTCGAAAAGTAGATGAGTGTGTTTGGTAAATTAGCGATCACACTGATGTATTGGCATGAATATTGAACATATCGACATACTGCTTGTGGTACTGAGGAAACACAAATTTAAGGCACAGTACTTGGGGGCCGAGAATACGATAATTGCTTCGGGTTTATGCAACCTGAAATCTGCATAAGAACTAAAACAACAATCCAGATAAAATAAAATAACAATTGTTGACATTAACGAGCAGGAAATCTAACATCAAAAAGGGCAGAAAAGTTGGTATTTTGAAAAAGAAAAGCGATACACGATAAAAAATTATTATCAATGACAAAACGCACACGAAATTATTTGCATTACCCAATCGATTAGCAAACCCATGAATTTTTGTTCAAGGATAAGCCTATCGACATTGACAAACCGATACAACTTTTAGCAGATAGCAGATATCAAGAATTCTTGAGGTTCATTCAAACAGCAAAACATCTATTAAAAGAAACGTAACAAAGGACTGACTTTTTAAGAAAAAGCATATAGTCGTTTATTTTATCAAGGATTAGGATTGTGATAGAAAACATCAATAGACTCCTCCCAAACTAAATAAAATAAGTTAAAATACTAGAGTATGGAAGAAAAAAATTTTAGAAAATCCACATGCATAAAAAAAGAAATCTCTCTATGTTTGGTTGCCACCAACGGCAACTATTTCTCTATTGGTCATAAAACAACATAGCATTTAAAACTTCTTCAAAACCAATTTCCCTTTTAGCAGAAGTTTTGAAGAATGAATTATTTTATCTTCGGCCAAAGGTTTTATAATTTCATTTTCACTCAAGCCTGTATTACTAGAGCCTGTTCCCACTAAAAAATTGATACAAAAACAAGAGCGAGTTGTATAAATCCAATGAACATAATATCTAATTTTTCAAATCTACAAAATATACGACGAAATCCACAAATTCGTCGAAAAAGACGTTCAATTTCATTACGCCTTTTATAGAGAGTTTTATCGTATTCCCAAGGTTTTTTACGATTTTTCTTAGGAGGCACAATAGGACTAAAATTAAGTATTTGAGCAGTATATCGAGTAAGATCATCTTCATAGGCTCTGTCCATAACTAAAGATATATATATAAGTATCAGGTTTATCTACCGTTTCCATAAGAAGTCTTCCATGCGGTGCATCATGACACACTGGCCTTCACTTAAAATAAAATCAACAGCTCTTTTTCATTTGCGCATATCATATGAACTTTTGTAGTTAGCTCACCTTTAGAGCGTCCTATGGCTTGTTTTCCGTTTTTTTAAAGCCCCACAGCGTCTGGGGGTGTACTTTGACGCTTCTAGAATCCATAAATAAAGCCTCAGGATTAAGTTTAAGAACATTTTGTACGTGCAATTCTCTAAATAATTTTTCAATAATACCGACCTCAACCCAACGCCTAAAACGCTTGTATATCACGTGCCAATTTCCAAATTCAGACGGCAGTTTCCTCCATTTACAGCCGTTTTCACAGATATACAGTAATGCATTTATAAACACCAGATTGTTTACTGCCACATTACCTCTTTGTACAGGCAATAAATTTTTAATTTTTTCATATCCTTCTTCTGTTATTTCCATCTATTTTATTATAGTATTTTTTGTTTATTTTTTTTTAGTGGGAACAGGCTCTAGTTATTTTATAAATTCTTTTCTTTTTTACTCGTCTCTTTCTATAACAAATTGTGTTTTGTGTGATTCTTGCAGCTTTTTGCATGCTTCATTCCTGAAATATTGCAACCAAAGGCTATTGTGTTGTTTCTGTGTTTGTAATGTAAGGATTTTCCCTGTAATAATATGTAAGCAATTTTTTCCACGATCTATGTATGTTTCGATACTCTGTCTTTTAGTGGCCCTGTCTCTTCCTCGAGTTTTTCCCATGATCTGAGGATGTGCGGACGCCGAGTCCCAACATTTCATTTATTTCCGCTCTCGCATGTCCATTACTTAGTGCTTTTAATGCATGTTTTCTTAATTTTATTGGAATATGAATTTGTTTCGTCATTGTACCATAATTGTTTACTTTTTGAAAAAAACTTGATTATAAGTTACCTCTTTATATCGGCAACAGATGTTTGATTTTTGTATTATTTTTTGATCTACCAAAGTTTATTTAATTTTCCCAATGGGGCAGGGTATAGTTCTCAAAGAGATTCTATTGGAAAAACGTTTTCAAGGATTATTGGACTTTATATATATGTTTTGAATTATTCCCATGCTTAAAAGCAAACAAAATAAGGAAGAACCTCCGGCACTGAAGAACGGAAGCGTTACACCAACTGTAGGAAGTAAACTTAAACACATGCCGATATTAAAAATTGTTTGTGAAACAATTAAGGAGATTATTCCAAAACATATATAAATCCCAGAAATTTTCGCACAATTTTTCGTTATATAAAAAATGCGACATACAAGGCAACTTATTAATACAATTATCAAAAAACAACCTGCGAACCCAAGTTCTTCGCCAGCAACCGATAAAATAAAATCACTTTCCTGAACAGGCACAACCCTATCGAATACACGGTCTCCTTTGAATATGCCTTTCCCGAAAAAGCCTCCGGAGCCAATTGATAATTTCGCCTGAATTTGTTGAAAACCTACGCCTAATGGATCGTTTTCAGGATTTAACTGATTTATTATTCTGTTTTTCTGATATGGCATCAAAACATATTTCCACAATAATGGCACGGACAATGTAAAAATAGTTACTAAATATAAAAAATATCTCATTTTAATACCGGAAATAAATGCCATAAAAATAAAAATAAAAATAAAAATAACGGCTGCACCGTCATCCCCTTGAAAATGAGTTAGTAAAACGGGAACTAAAACATGCCCCAAAAGGCAAACTAAATTTATCGGTTTGTCTAAAATATTTTTACTTTTTAAAAAATGTAAATGCTTCGAAAATGTCAATATAAAGCCTATTTTCGCAAGTTCCGACGGTTGAAATGTGGGGCCGTTTGGAATTTTAATCCATGCCCTGGCATTAACTCCGGATATGCCTTTTATGTTTATTCCGAAAATTAACGAAAATACCATCAAAAACACACATAAAGCAGACGTAAATTTCCAATTTTCAATCAAAGATTCATAGTCAAAAAAAACCGCAAAAACCATAACCGCTAGACCTAAAACCAAGGCTAATAATTGCGATCTATAAAATGTTTCTCCGGAAGTTCTTGAAGCACTTTTTATAAGTAACAAACTATAAAGCAATATTGCCGATAATAAAGACCAAATAACCTTATCCGATACGGCAAACATATTGTGAACTCTTTTGAAAAAATTTACCAAGTAACACCATAATAATTAGGATTAACTACCGGAGCGATTCTCTTCTTAATTTCGCAAATCTGGAAAAAATTCTCTTTGTGCCGAATTTTTCAAAATCAATTTCGAGCAAAGAATCCATCTCTTTCGGGACGACTGAAATTATCTTTCCGCGCCCTAAAACTTCGTGAATTATGTCCTCGCCGGGAGAAAAGACGTCTCTTTTAAGATCTTCCATATTTTGAGAAATTATAGAATTAGAAGCAACACCGAAATTTCTGGCACTTATAACAGATTTAACCCTTATATCATATGAAGAAGATGTCTTTTCTTCATTTTCAACTTTAGTCCACTCTTGCGATTTAGTTCTGACGATTATTTCTTCGGGAATTTCGCTCAAAAATCGCGAAGGTCTGTTGTGAGATGTGCTCCCGAAAATCATCCTACTTGTTGCACACAAAATAAATAGTTCGTTTTTAGCTCTTGTTGCCGCAACATAGGCAAGGCGACGCTCTTCTTCCACGTCTTCCGGTTGAAAATTGCAATGAATCCCCGGGAAGATTTCTTCTTCAAATCCCGGTAAAAAGACCACCGGAAATTCAAGACCTTTTGATGCATGTATGGTTGCTAAAACCACCTCTCCGGTTGCATTTTTTTTGTTACCATCAACGTTTTTATCCGGTTCAAGGGATACCTCTTCCAAAAATCCCGACAACGACGGATTTTCACTTTCTTTCTCATACCTAGCTACCGCACTTGCCAACTCTTTAATATTTGAAACCCTATTATCTACTTCATCATTTTCCTGTTGTAAAAAATCAATATATTTCGTTCTATCCAGAATTTCATGATACAAATCTACCAATGAACTTCCTTTTTTATAACTTTTAATCAAAGATTCCATAACATTCAAAAATTCCGTTATTTTAACACAACACCTGTTTAAATCCGGATATGACTGAAAATCTTTCATCACATCGTACATAGTTTTGTTATTTTCACGTGCTAAAGAAGTGATCAAATTTATGGTACGATCACCCATGGAACGCTTTGGGCGATTTATTATACGTCTCAATCTAATTTCATCGCCTGTGTTATTGATCACGTTGAAATATGAAATTAAATCTTTCACTTCTTTTCTTTCAAAAAACCTAACTCCACCCAACATCTTATAAGGAATTCCGCTTTTGGAAAATATCCGCTCAATAACATTCGATTGTGAGCTCATTCTATACAAAACTGCAAAATCTGAATAATTCGCGCCGAGAGATATTCGCTTTTTAATCTCGTTAACGATGACATTGACTTCATCATGTTCACTGAAAGCTGTGTGGAGCTTAATTTTGTTACCCTTAGGATTATCGGTCCAAAGTACCTTTTCTTTTCTCCCTGAATTATTGGATATTATAGAATTTGCGGCGATAAGTATGTTTTTGGTAGAACGATAATTTTGCTCTAGCCTGATAACATGTGCATTTTCGTATTGTTTTTCAAAGTCAAGCATGTTTTCTACAACTGCGCCTCTAAACTTGTATATGCTTTGATCATCATCACCGACTATACAAAGATTGCCGTTTTTGCCTATTAATTTACTCACAAGAACGTGCTGGGCATAATTTGTATCTTGATATTCGTCGACCATTACATACTTGAATTTATCCTGATAGAATTTCAAAACCTCCGGTTTACTGTTGAAAAGCAACACAGTATTAAAAATTAGGTCATCAAAATCCATAGCATTGGCATATTTTATACGAGTTTGATACATTTCATAAATTTGAGAAACTTGCAAGAATTTAAAATCAGTCTGATGCCTTTCTTTGAAGTCCTCATGTGAAACCAACTCATCCTTTGCTTTTGAAATTGCACTCATATTATTTTTAATGGGAAATACTTTATCGTCTATTCCCAAATCTCTCTGACATTCTTTTATCATTTTTCGAGTGTCTTCCGTGTCATATATTGTGAAATCATTAGAAAAACCAATTTTTTCCGCATGTTGTCTTAAAATTCTTACACAAAAAGAATGAAACGTACTTGCTAAAACGTCTTTTGCTTGTTTGCCCATTTTTGCTTCGAGTCTTATCTGAAGTTCTTTAGCGGATTTGTTCGTAAACGTTATGGCCAAAATATTTTCAGGATTTATCTTATCGATTTCGATTTCTTTAATTTCTTCGATTTTTTCCTTATCCTCGAAAACATTTTCCATCTTATATATTAATTTATGATTTAAACCCTTAGGTACACTTTCATCCAGATACAAATTACCGTACGAAAGCATATTTAAAATACGATTAATTATCACCGTTGTTTTACCGCTTCCAGCCCCGGCTACAACCATAACCTGACCTTTTACACGGAAAACAGCCTCTTTCTGTTCTTTGTTCAAATGACTAAATTCAGATTCCAAAAAATTCCTTTTTAAATTTCTATATTCTAAAACCAAATCCAAGAACAAGCCACTCCGAAAATAAAATTCAACACATTTTCGTTATTGTAACACATTATCTCTTATTTTTCCAATAAATAGTTCAATTATCAAAACAATTAATAATTTAAGATTTCTCCGAAACAAACCGGGCCATCTAAACCAGCTGCATTAGCTTCATCTGTATCTATGTGAGCCGCTAATTTAAATTTTTCGCTGATTCTTACCACAACGTCACCGAAAATTAAACTTCTTTCGCAATTTTTTATTTTGAGTCTACATATGTTATCAGAATTTTTAATTTGAAACTCTTTCAAATCTTCGGGAGACATATGAATATGTCTTTTTGCGGCTATTAAACCGTAATTTTGTGAGAATTCACCATTAGGGCCTTTTAAAACAAACCCTGTTGTATCTTCTAACCGTCCGGATTCTCGTATTTTAATATTCGCCTTTAACTTTCTGGCATCTGTCAAAGAAATTTCTGCTTGGCATTCGTTTCTTAAAGGCCCTAAAACAGAAACATTTTTTATAAACAAAGAGCCAACAAACAAATCAACTTTTTCTTCACTTAAAAATTGATTCGGCTGACTAAGTTTGCGTTTAAGATTAAGCTCATAGTTTTTCCCGAAAAGACTCTCTAAAGCTTCATGCGAAAGATGCACATGCCGTGCAGAGGTTTCAACCAAAACTTTCATTAAACACCACTTTGTTTAGTTTGTAGAGTGTGCCTGTAAGCCGAATTCTGTTAAAAATTACCATCTATCTTGGCTAACTGTTACCAGTTAGCTCACTGCCATCCCTGCATCACGATAAAGTAATCGTTTTTCCGATGCATCACGATGTTGCTCCTAATAGGGTTTACGTGGCTATTCAGTCTCCTGAATACCGGTGAGCTCTTACCTCGCCTTTGCACCCTTGCCTTATAAAATATAAGGCGGTTACTTTCTGTCGCACTTTCCCTAAGGTTACCCTCGGCGGCCGTTAGCCGTTATTATACTTTAAGGAGCTCGGACTTTCCTCACAATAGCCGCTTTCGCTTTGCATTGCGTAGTAATTCAGCACACTCTGAGGAAAAATCATACATTGTTTTCTGTAAAAGTAAATATCATTATTAAATAGATTCGCCAAAACTGAATTGTTTTTGTAAATTTCGAAGAAAGAGGAGCACAGAAACGCCTAGCATACTAGTTGTATGTGAGCAGTTTCGAGTGCCACGTTGACGATGAAATTTGCAAAAATAATTCAATTTATAGGACAGGTCTAATACTTATTCGATTAACACAAACATAGAATTTAAAAGATATCTTTTGGGAGGACTTAAAATTAGTATTTATTCTAAATTTAAAAAATATATTAAAATTACATTTATTTTGTTTTTTTTAAATTTTGAAAACATAACAATAGAATCAGAAAGTAAAATTTATATTTCTGCAAAATCCGCAGTTTTAATTTGCGCAGACTCAGGCGACATAGTTTGGGAAAAAAACCCGCACATGCACTTACCTATGGCCAGCACTACCAAGATAATGACTTCTATTATTTCCTTACAGCACATAGAAGCGAATGGAAACCAAAGTATAGAAATTAAGCAGGATATGATTAATGTCGAAGGTTCATCAATGGGACTTAAAGTGGGAGACGTTTTAAATTTATTACAATTGGTAATTGGAATGATGTTGCCTTCGGGGAATGATGCGGCAAATACCGCTGCCATATGCATATCAGGAAACAAAGATGAATTTGTTAATTTAATGAATTCAAAAGCAGAAGATATAGGCATGAAAGATACATGTTTTTTTACTCCTTCGGGTTTGGATCATGGAGATCATCACAGTAGCGCATATGATATGGCTATTCTAGGAGCATATGCAATGAAAAACAAAAAATTTGCGGAAATAGTTCAAAAGAGAAAAGAAACGATTTTTTTAAACAATGTTTTATGGAACAATCACAGAAGATTATTTTTGAGAAATCATAATAAATTATTAAATATTTACGAATATTGTTTGGGAATAAAAACAGGTTATACAAAGCGTGCCGGAAGATGTTTGGTTTCGTATGCAAAAAAGGACAATGTTGAACTAGTAGCGACAACGTTAGATGCGCCAAATGACTGGATGGATCATATCATGCTTTATGAATATGGTTTTAAAAATGTAATAAATAAAAAGTTTGATGAGAAAAAAATGAGAATTAATGTAAAAGTTGTCGGCGGAACACTGGAAAATCTGAGTTGTATAGTTTCGACGTCTTTTTCAAAAAATTTTAAATTGGATATAAAAGATTCAGAAATATCAAAGAAGATAATTTTGCCAGAAAAAATCGGAGCCCCCGTTACCAAAGGGCAATTAATAGGTAAAATAATTTACTATCATGATGATAATGTTATAGGAGAAAACCTAATAACAGCAAGCTCGAACATTCCAAAAAGCAAAAAAGCAAACTTCTGGAGAAAAATAAAAGAATCACTTACAAACTTTTGGTATAAAATTACAAACTTTTGGTATAAAATTAAAATTTTTTAACCTACAAAATCTTTAGTTTCGAATACAGCATTAAAAACAGATGGTTGATTTGTCAGAGTCTGCACAGATATGATAGATAGGATGATAGTGTGCCCCAAAAAAAATATGTGGGATAGTATGACTAAGAGGTGAAAAATGTAAAATGCCCAAAATGTGTCGAAACAAAAAGACAAGATAAACACGATTACACTGAAGTAGAATCCAGGAGTTTATAGACGCGAAGCTTGCAATGTATCCCCCTGTGCACCTAACTTCTAAGGTCTTCAAGAAAAAAGCGCGTTTAGACATATATACAACTATGGTGGAATTTGAGTGATTTAGGAGTAGTTAAAATACTGGGATTTGGTAGACCTGTCCTAAAACCGATTCTCTTTTGCTGATTTCAAGAAAAGAGAAACACAGAAACGCGTAATGTTCTAAAGTTGTGCGTGAGTAGTTTCGAGTATTGTATTGACGATGAAATTTGCAAAAGGGAATCGGTTTTAGAATAGATGCAATATGTAAGCAATTTTCAAGGTCTATTTTATACGCTGTGCTTTTTGAATGGTTTGTCTTTTGGTGATCATGTCTCTTTCTTAAGTTCTCTCCCATGTCTCTAATACTTCACCGTTTTTTGTATGTCTTTTATGTAGCGCTTCTAATGCATGTTTTCTTAGTTTTATTGGTTATACGTTCATATTTCCGTACTCTTTTTTACCACTTGGAAAAACTTCGGCTATAACACAACACTATTCCCTAAATCAGTTTTGGTTTGGCATAGTTACTTTGCACAAAATTCTTGATCCAAATGATATGTTTACTAGGATCTATTAAATTGTAAGATTCTAAACCACTAATTCGTTTAGTTCTAAAACTTCTATTTTTTTCTTCTTTGGATTTTATTTTTCTCATTTTTTTAATTTTCTGATTCTTGTTTGACCCAATTTATTACAGAATTGTGGTTTATCCCTAGTAAACGCTCTATTTTATGCCTTCGAGATAGTAATGTATATTTATTTAGCAATGCCCCCGTTTACACCCATTCTAATTTTAGGCGAGTTTTTCTGTTTGAAAACAAATTTTCTACTTTTCTTATAATCTTTAATCGTTATTTCATACCTTATATTTTATCATATTTTATTTCTCGAGAACGAGCTTTAGAACAGGTTTATTTTCTTGGTTTTGAATTTTTTTCTTTATTATTTTTCTTAGACAACACTTCTTCTCTTTCTTTTATAAAACCTTTAAGCCATCCAAGGGTTATTTTGGCAAAAAGTTTTTCAGGATAATCATTACTGTCTTGTTCGATATTTTTGAAAATATCTAAATTTTTTTCAATATAGCTGAGATTTGATAAAATTTCTTTATTAGTTTCATTGATTTTTTTAGACTTTTCCTCTTTGTAGTTTTTTATATCTAATTTTATTTTTTCTAACTTTTTTTCTTCCTCGTTTGGACTTGAATTTAAATTTCGGGGTTCATCATTATTTTTATTATTGCCATTTTGATTTTTTTTACTTATTTTGGCATAGTCATTCAAAATGTTTTTTAAATCAGCTAAATTGATATCGGAAACATTATCGATCTTTTTACTTGGGATAAAAGTTTTATAAACAAACAGATAATCACAAAATACTGTATTTTTGACATTCTCTAATTTTTTATCATTTTCTGATAATATTCCTTCGACTTTTTCGAAAATTTTTTTTGCAGCAGCCACCAAATCTGGGTATTCACTCACCAAAGCACTGAGTTTTCCTTTGAAGCTAGGTTCTTTTTTAATATCTTTGGTTTTATTTTTACCTTCTTTCTTGGTATTATTCACGCTTGCTTTTTCGCTTTTCTCCAATAGGGATAAAGTTTCTCTTTTAAAATCTGATTTTTTAAATTCTTTTGAAGATTCTATGAATTTCAGATATTCAACTTTTTCATCTTTGTTTATACTTTCAGAATCCTTAACTTTACAAAAAATATCATTAATGACCGGCTCTATTTTCTTTTTTAGCCCATTATCTATTTCTTTTATTTCTTTTACTTTTTTATTTTTTACTTTTTTATTTAGTGTAACAAGCCACTTGTACTCATACTTAGTAATTTCTATCTCTCTTTTAGTTGTACTATACTTTAAAATCACATCACTCAAATCTTTTAAATCGCCGCTTTTAAAAGTAATTGATTCGAATTGTTCCATTATTTTCTTTTTTTCATTTGAGCTTACAATATTTGGATTATTACCTGCAATAGGCGAAGCATTGTTTTCCTTTTTTTTATCTCTGTATTTTCCAATTTCTTTATTATATGTTTCGATTTCGTTTGTTAAAGATTTTCTTATTTCGGCAAAATAAGTTTCCTTTAATACCTCATCTAGATCTTCTAAAGTAAAATTATCAATTTTTTTTCCAAACCTCTTCTTTATTTCTTGATCAATAATAAAAAGTTCTGTTATATTTTGATGCAAAAAATTGTAAAAATTTTTTTTCGTAAGATCTATAAATGATTTTTTATTACATTTGTGTTTTTCCTTTTGACTTTTTATTAGTTTTAAACGAACTCCGATTTTTTTAAAAAAATTTTTTTCATCAACAACATTTTTTTTATTTAAAAAAACCAATTTTTCTATAACATTTTTGGTATATTCGATACAAGATTTAACTATTTTAATATTCGCAGAGTATCCATCCTTATAATTCATAGCTTTTTTTAATTGAACCAAGTAGAAATAAAAATATTCCAGTTTTTTAAAATTTGTTGTTATTTTAGATTTAAAATGTGGGATCATTTCGCCATTTACGAAGTTTTCCCACATCACAGCTTCTCCCATTTTTTTTATTCCCATGTTTACACCTTGAACAAGCCCGGACCCAAGGCGTTTTGATATTTCTTCGAAAATACCCATTTTTACCCCTCCTAAATAATTTAAAAATTATCTTATGTGACATTATAACATTTTTTTATTTTTTTTAAAAGTTTTTTATATATTTTAACAAATATAATATTTTAATGCTTTTTATAGCAAAATAAAAAAAATAAAAATTTCCGTTAAATTTGTATTGACACGTAAATTCAGTGATGATAAATTTGAATTGTTAGCAGTCGATAAATAAGAGTGCTAATTATATGAGGTGGTAGTGAGGTGGAGGTAAAAGGAAGAAAACTTGAGATTCTTGCGGCTATTATTGAGATTTATACCCGAACTTCTCAGCCGGTTGGTTCGAGCGCCGTGTGTAAATACTTGAACTTCAGTATATCTCCGGCAACGGTGCGCAACGAAATGGCACAACTTTCTTTGATGGGTTTTCTGGAACAACCGTATGTTTCTGCCGGAAGGATTCCTTCTCAGATTGGCTATCGCGTTTACGTTGATTTTTTCATGAAAGAATATGAACTTTCTGTTTATGATAAAAGTGTCATAGATGAAAAATTAAAAATCAAACTCGCGGAACCCGAAAACTTAATAGGTGGTTTAGCAAAAATTCTTTCAGAAATTACCGACTGTGTGGCTGTATCCGCTGTGCCTTGGGATAAAAACGCATGTGTGGAAAATATCCGTTTTGTTAAAATAAATTCTAAAAGTGCCATGCTGATATTGATAACCACAACCGGAGTTGTAAAAACTAAAATTTTTACTTGCAAGTTTGAAATAAATGAAAAAATTTTAGAGATTTTTGCTAAAGTCATAAGAGAATTTATAAATAAACCGCTTGAGTTTTTGTCTCCGGAATCTATCAACCTTGTATGTAACAGAATTGGAACTGAAAATTTTGTTTTGCCCGTGTTGGAAGCCCTTATAAGTGCGGCCCAAAAATCCAGAATTTCAGAAGTAAATGTGGAAGGTGAACTTAATCTTTTTGATAAAAACAATGGTAAGATTGAAAATATTTACAAAATCTGGAAATTTTTTAACAAAAAAGATGAACTTTTGGAACTTTTATTTCTTAAAAAAAATGCAACCGACATATTTATAGGTAATGAGATTGGTGTTAGCGCTCTTTCGGGGGTAAGTTTAATAAAGTCTTATTACTCAGTCGGGGAAAATTTTGGAGTTATAGCGTTGATTGGCCCGTTAAATGTAAATTATGCTTGCATGGTTGCGAAATTAAATTACATTTCCAAAGTGATGGAAAGTGTTTTAAAAGAGTTTTTGGCGAGGTGAAGTCTATGAAAGAAGAACTCAATGAAGATTTAGAAAAAGAAGAGGATAACAAAAAAGATGACAAAAATATAAAAGATTTGAAAGAAAATGAAGAAAAAGAAGAAAAAAAATCAGAAGAAGAAAGCGAGACAATCGAATCTAAGGCCGAAGAGGAGTTGGCGATATTAAAAGAAAAACTTTTAAGAATTGCCGCCGAGTATGATAATTACAGGAAGCGCACAGAAAAAGAAAAGGCGCAAATTCGTTCGGCAGTTGTGGAAAATTTTGTAGTTGAATTTTTACCGGTCATAGATAGCATTGAAATGGCTTTTGACAGTATGAAAATCGAGGATGAAGCATGCAAGAAAGGTATAGAAATGACAAAAACACAACTTTTAAATTCTCTGAAAAAACTCAACATTGAGAGTTTTGGTAAGGTAGGTGAGGAATTTAATCCCGAATTGCACAGCGCGATTTCACATACTGAATCTGAAAATAACGAGAAAAATACTGTTTCGTGTGTTTTTCAAAAGGGTTATAAATATGCCAAAAAAATAATAAGACATGCGGCAGTACAAGTTACAAATTAAAAAAATATGGGGGTTTTTATATGTCTAAAATTATAGGAATTGATTTAGGTACAACAAATTCATGTGTTTCAGTAGTAGAAGGCGGCGAAGCGGTGGTTATCGCAAACGCAGAAGGAGCAAGAACAACTCCATCTATAGTCGGATTTGGCAAAAACGGTGAAAGGATGGTTGGGCAAGTAGCTAAACGTCAAGCCATAACAAATCCGGACAGAACTATTATTTCCATCAAAAGAGAAATGGGCACGGATTATAAAGTTAAAATCGATGATAAGAATTATACTCCTCAGGAAATTTCTGCTATGATTCTGCAAAAATTAAAGTTGGATGCCGAGAGCTATATAGGGAGCAAAGTTACGGAAGCGGTTATTACTGTACCGGCTTACTTTACAGATGCTCAACGTCAGGCAACAAAAGATGCTGGGAAAATAGCGGGGTTAGATGTTAAAAGAATAATAAACGAACCGACGGCGGCAGCGCTTTCATACGGTGTAGATAAAGAGAAAGATCAAAAAATTATGGTATACGACTTGGGCGGAGGAACATTTGACGTTTCCATAATAGAAATGGGCGATGGTGTCCAAGAGGTTTTGGCAACTGCGGGTAATAATCGTCTCGGAGGAGATGATTTCGATCAAAGAATAATTGATTGGATGGTAGAATCCTTCAAAAAAGATAATGGAGTAGATTTGTCTAAAGATAAAATGGCATTGCAACGTCTTAAAGAAGCAGCAGAAAAATCAAAAATAGAATTATCCGGTGTTGCGACGAGTAACATTAATTTACCGTTTATTACCGCAGATTCATCCGGTCCTAAACATTTAGATTTAACACTTAACAGGGCCAAATTTAATGAGTTGACTGCGGATTTAGTCGAAAAAACTATTGTACCAACAAAACAGGCCTTGTCTGACTCAGGTTTAAAAGTAGATCAAATAGATAAAGTTTTGCTTGTGGGCGGATCGACAAGAATTCCAGCAGTTCAAGAAGCTGTAAAAAAATTCATAGGCAAGGAACCATTTAAGGGTATAAATCCTGATGAGTGTGTCGCCATGGGAGCTGCGATTCAGGGCGGGGTTCTAGGCGGAGACGTAAAGGGTTTATTATTACTAGATGTTACACCCCTTTCGCTAGGTATTGAAACGATGGGCGGTATAATGACCAAAGTAATTGAAAGAAATACAACAATACCGACTAAAAAAAGTCAGGTTTTCTCTACGGCCAGCGACGGGCAAACACAAGTTGAAATTAATGTATTACAAGGCGAAAGAGAATTTGCAAAAGATAATAAGAGACTTGGATTATTTACTTTGGATGGAATTGCGCCGGCGCCTCGAGGTATTCCTCAAATAGAAGTCACATTTGATATAGATGCAAATGGTATAGTCAATGTAAGTGCAAAAGATAAAGGCACAGGAAAAGAACAAAAAATAACAATTAGCTCTAATACAAACATGAGTAAGGAAGAAATAGAAAAATCTATTAAAGATGCCGAGGCGTATGCTGAAGAAGATAAAAAACGCCGTAATGAAGTTGAAGAGAAAAATAATGCCGAAAATATGTGCTATGCGGCAGAAAAGCTATTGAAAGATAGCGGTGATAAAATAGATTCCTCTGATAAAGACGAGCTTAACAAAAAGGTTGAAGAAACCAGAAACAAAATTAAGGATGCTTCCTTGGAAGATATAAAAAAATCTTCGGAAGAACTTCAAAAAGTTATGTTTGATATTTCTTCTAAATTATATAAACAGGAACAACCACAACAAGATCAAAATGCTGGCGGTGATGGTGCAAAGACCGAAAACGGAGAAAAAGTTTATGATACCGATTATAAAGAAGTAGATAACAATGAAAATAAAACTTAGTTAAGTTTAATGAATTTTCGAAGGAGGTAAAATTTTGGCGCAAAAAAGAGATTATTATAATGTGCTCGGAGTAGATAAAAATGCCTCGGAAGATGAGATTAAAAAATCTTACAGGAAATTGGCAAAACAATATCACCCAGATTTGAATAAAAATAATCCGCAGGCTGAAGTTAAATTTAAAGAAGTAAATGAAGCGTATGAAGTCCTTTCGGACCAAAATAAGAGAGCTCGGTATGACCAGTTTGGTCATGCCGGTACGGATCCTAATTTTGGTGGTGGCGGTAGTTACGGAGGTGGATTTTCAGGAAATCCCTTTGAACAAGAATTCGATCTCGGTGATATTTTCGGAAGTTTTTTTGGAGGCTTTGGTTCAAGCTCATCTTCGCGATATAGCAGAGCTCAAAGAGGCTCTGATTTTGAATCTAATATAGTTCTTACTTTCGAGGAATCTGCAAACGGGTGTACCAAAAATATAAGCTATCAGCGCATTAGTTCGTGTGATAAATGTCAAGGAACAGGCGCTGAATCAGGTACTTCGCGCACAAAATGTCCTAATTGTCACGGAAGTGGACAAATAGTCATAAATCAACGCACTCCTTTCGGAATGATTCAAACTTCCAGAACTTGTGAAAGATGTTCAGGGTCGGGAACAGTTATAGAACATGTTTGTAAATTTTGTTCAGGACAAGGAAGAATGAGAAAATCCGAAAGTGCAGAAATAGAGATTCCTTCGGGAATAGCCGATGGGCAAATTTTAAACTTAAGAGGCAAAGGTAATGCCGGAATTGGCGGTGGTCCCGATGGGGATTTAAAAATTTTGGTAACGGTGAGACCACATCCGATCTTTGAGCGCAAAAATGACGACATATGGTGCGAGCTTCCCATAACATTTATACAAGCAGCTTTGGGTGATAGCGTTGTTATCCCTACTCTGGACGGAAAAGTAGAGTGCAAAATTAACGAAGGCACTCAAGCCGGAGATGTTCTTAAGTTAAAAAACAAAGGCATGCGCCATATAAACGGTCGCGGAAAAGGAGATCAATTTATTAAGATAAACATCGAAATACCCAAAAATTTAAACAACGAACAAAAAGAAGCACTAAAAAAATTCGATAAAATCTCTTCGCCTAAAAATTATCAAAAAAAAACCGGTTTTTTCGAAAAGATAAAGAAAATATTTGGTAATTAGTATTTTTTTGTAAAATCAAAATGGACTTTTCAAACTTTTTTGAAATGTTTTTTAATAAAACATTAATCAAAAAACAAGTTTTAGAAAGAAAATCTGTTTGACAAATGGATTATTTGATTTTCAAGCTTTCTATTCTTAATTTATCTTTTTTATTTGCTCTGAGTGATTCTTTTATTTTTTGAATAGCTTTATTTTGTGTCCATTTATCTAAACTTTTTGATTTTAAAAACTGCTCTGTGACTTTCGGGAATTTTACGTAACACTGAGAGATTAGCCAAGAATTTCCCATTTTAACATAGTAATCCTGTGATTTTTTGCCTTTTTTCAAACCACAATTTTTTGATCTTACAGATTTACAAATTTCTAAAATTTTATCAACAAATCTTTCGTTTACAAAATTATTTAGCAATAAAACCAGTCCTAATCTGACCTCCCACGAATTTTCAGAATAGGTAAATTTAATAACTTCTTTGAAGGCAAAATCTTGATTTTCTGTAAATTGACAATATTTTCTGGCAACTAAATCGCATAAGGCCCAGTTTGAAATATACGGTACGAAATCTTTTAACATTTTGAAAAGTTTATCAAGATCTAATTTTGCATAGCCAATTATAAGTCCGTGAATTGCGCGTTCTTCAAAATATTTGTGACCGCTAAATTTTAAAAAATCCTCGTAATCATTTTTTGAGATTTGTTTTGCTAATTTTCGTAAAATCGGCATTTTAACCCCAATGAATTCAATAGTTGTGTCATTTACAACTTTTGAACTAAATTTTTTGTGTTTTAAATCTGTAAAAAATTGCAGATAATCTATAAATTTTTCGTATTTTGTCAATTTCATAATTCGTATCTTAATATAATATAAAATGTGTGTATATTTTACAATTTGTTTAAATTTTATGGATTGCGTTAAATAACTTGATTTTTAACCAAAAAGATAGCATACTTACTAATTACAACGGTGGTGTGCAATTATGAATGATTATAAAATCAGTTTGATCATACCGGTTTACAATGTTCAGAGATATTTGCGAAAATCATTGGAGTCGGTTGAGAAGCAGACGTTCAAAAATTTCGAGGCAATTATTGTGAATGACGGTTCTACCGATAATAGCTTGAAGATAATAAACGAATTTGTGAAACGGAATGAGAATTTTAGAGTTATAAGCCAAAAGAACAAGGGGTTGTCGGAAGCTAGAAACACGGGATTAAAAGTTGCGAGTAATACCAAATACATAGCATTTCTAGATAGTGACGATTTTTTTGAGCCCGAATATTTAGAAAAAATGTACAATAGCGCTTCAGAAAACAATGCGGACATTGTATGTTGCAATTTTAATTTTTTTTATCCCAAAAATAAAATCAGTACATACTGGCCTTTTTTTGGTCCGGCCGGTGTGTATACTAACGAACGTGCCTTAAAAAAAATTACATCTTGCGTGGGTATATGGATGTTTGTTTGGGTAAAATTCTTTAAGCATAGTTTGTTTACTGAAAATAAAATCAAATTTTATGATATGTACTATGAGGATCTTTCTACCTCGCCAAGATTATTTTATTTTGCCAAAAAAGTGGTTGTTATTTCCGATGTGCTTTACAACTACACAATAAGGGACTCCAGTATAATTCATACAATGAATGCTAAAAAAATAAACGATTCTATTAGCGCTTTTGGTGTAATGAGGTGTTTTTATGAATCTAAAGGTATTTATAAAAAATTAGAGAGGCGAATGAAAAATCATGCAATACGTTTTCTTTTTTTAAGTTACTATAATGCTTTTTCAATGCACGCGCGCTATTCTAATTTCAGGGGGTTCTTCAAAAATATAGTGGCGATATCTAAATCTATAAATTACTTTATTTCAGAAAAGCGTTCTTTTAGATTTTTAGATTCTCCGCCAAGAGTTCCATATGAAGTTGTCAATCCACCGGCAAAAAGTAAAATTAATAGATAGCGTGGTGGTTTTGTTTGTTTAAATTAAATAAAAAATTTAAATTTTTTCTAGTGAAAATATTACCAATAAGCATATCTGTTATAATTTTAGTTTATTACTGTATAAGCGAAAATAATTTACTGAATTTAATAAAAATATTTCCGCAACTTGATTTTTTGTATCTGATCATTGCGATTCTATTGATTCTGTCTTACTTGTTGTTGGACAGTTTGGTTCTATCCAGATTAATAAAAGTTTATAATAATTTTTTCAGTTACTTTAGATTGACTATGGTTTCGCATTTTTACGCTTCGATTACGCCATTCAGCTCTGGCGGGCATCCGGCTCAGGTTTTAGAACTAAACAAAATAGGAATGGATGCGGGAAGATCTATTTCTTTACTTTCTAAAAAAGTTTTCATATATCAAACCTGTGTGATTTTGTTATCTTTATTCATGATTTCTACTCATTTTAATAATTTTAGACACAAAATGACCGGTTTTGATTTCTTTGTTTTTATAAGTTTTTTCATGCAATTTATGCCTTTAATATTAATAACGCTATTATATTTAAACAGGGATCGCATATTGAAATTAATTAAATTTTTATATAACTTACTACAAAAAATAAAAATAATTAGAGATTCTGAGAAATATTACAAAAAAACTGAAAAACAACTAAACTTTCTAATGAAAAATAATTTTTCCATAAATTGTGGTTTTGAAGTTTATTTATTTTCATTTTTGCAAAATTTATGTTTTAATCTCGTTCCGTTTTTTATATCTAAGGCTTTTCATTTGAGCGGTTTTCCTATTTTTGAAATGTTGGCTGGACAAATATTTGTATTGCTAATTTCGAATTTTAGTCCGCTCCCGGGCGCAACAGGATTGGCAGAAAATGCATTTGTGGTAATCTTCGGCAATTTTTTTGAGCGAAAAAACATACTTCCGGCGATGATACTCAATCGTTTCATAACCTACTATTTAATAATAGTTATAAGCTTTATTCATTTTGGGAAAATCAAAAAACCAAAGCCCGTTTAAAAGTTTTCAATTTGCCTTTAACTCGTTCTTTAGTATTTTTAAAATAATTCTTTCTCTTCTGGATATTTGAATTTGAGTCGTGCCCAGGTTTCTTGCAACCTCTGATTGTGTCATATGATGAAAAAAGCGTAAATTTATTATATCTCTATCTTTTTTTCCTAAATTCTCCAAGATCTTTTTAACCACAATATTTGAAGTCATTTCCTCAAATTTAAAAATCGACGCCGAATCAAAAATCTCACTTTCGTCACAAAATTCTAGAGAAAGTGTTGGCTTTTGAAAATTCAAAGCTTCTATAATTTTTTCCGTTTCTACTTCAATTTTGTATGAAAGTTCATTTATTGTTGGTTCGCACCCATTGACTTTTATAAATTCCTCGCGTTCTTTATTAATTTTCAGCAAAAGATCTTTCAAACTTCTGCTTGCACTAATCTGACTGTTGGAACGAAATAATTGTTTAATTTCTCCAAAGATAACAGAAACGGCATACGTCGAAAACTTGACACCGCGCATATCGTCAAACGCTTTCGACGCCTTCACCAAACCAACGCATGCAACTTGATATATGTCATCAAACTCTATACCCTTATTGATGAATTTTTTCGCACAAAACCTAGCAAGACCAATGTTTTTTTCAACAATATCATTTCTCTCTTTAACACCCAACTAATCTTGACGCCCTCCGTATAATTACTTTTTCCAAGATAACTAACGTGCCTTTTTCAGGTTTGGAAAAAATTTTAACTTTATCCATAAAATTTTTCATTACGGCGAAACCCAACCCTGCGCTTTCATCATCACCGGTTGTATACAGTGGTTCCATAGCTTGTTTTATGTTTTCTATTCCAATTCCTTTGTCGCGTATTTTTATGACTATTCTTCCACCGGAAAAAATTTGCATAATTATGTAAATAACACCAATTTTGTCTTTGTAAGCATGAATTACACAATTCGTTACAGCTTCAGAAACTGCAGTTTTTATATCGTTTAACTCATCTATAGTTGGATCTAACTGCACTAAAAACGCAGATATAACCCCCCTGGCAAAAGATTCATTACTAGATCTACTTAAAAAATTAATGTTCACTTCATTTAAAAGCCCATTTTTCATAATATAATCTTTAATCTCCTATTTTTTATAAAATTCCTAAAACTTTAAGGCCTGAAATTTTGAAAATTCTATATAATCTCTCTGGAATATTTATTATCCTAATGCGCGAATTTTTGTAACCAAGTTTTTTATATCTCCCCAAAACCAAACCTATGCCAGAGCTGTCCATAAATCTTACGTTCTTGAAATCGATAACCAAACAACTCGGATTACGTTTAATAATTTCATCGTCGATGTATGTTTTTATTTCTTGGGTACTATGGTGATCGATATCACCTGATAGCATTGCAACCAAATCAATACCATCGTAATTCAAGTTAACTTTTCCTTTATTGTCATGACAACCTCGAGGAATAAATTTGTCCATAGACCAAATCACCTTATCTAATAATTTTCTAACATCCTAAATTTGAATTAATCAAATTTAAAACTTGGCCAATGCTACATAATTTTTTTCAAAAAGTAAACAATTTTTTAAAAAAATAAAACCGTCTTATTTTAAACTTACACATTGAATCTAAATAAAACAACATCGCCGTCTTTTATTAAATAATCTTTACCTTCAAGACTTATAAGACCGTTCGATCTTGCTGATGCAATCGAACCGCTTTTAATTAAATCCTCATAACTTATAACTTCCGCGGCTATAAAACCTCTTTGTATATCTGAATGAATTTCTCCTGCGGCTTCTTTGGCTGATGTTCCTTTAATTATAGGCCAGGCCCTAACTTCTTTTGGGCCCGCAGTGATGAAAGATATAAGGTTTAATATTTTGTAAGAGACGGTTATGAAATTTTCTAATGCAGAAAATTTAATTCCCATTTCTTGATAAAATTTAACTTTCTCATCGTCATCGAAAGAAGCAATTTGAGATTCTAACTCTGCACATATGGGCAAAACATTAGCATTTTCAATATCGGCAACCGATTTTACCTCTTGATAGCGAATATCTTTTTCTACATTTTTTAAAAAAGAATTCTCATCTACATTGGCTACATAAATAACCAACTTATTCGTTAATAACGGCAATTCAGAAACCATTTCTTTTTCTTTTTCACTGTAATCAAATATGCGAGCCGGTTTTCCTAATTCTAAATCCGATAACATTCTCAGCCAAAAATTCAAATCTTCATCTAATTTTTTATTGGATTTTAAATCTTTTTCTATTTTTTTAATCTTTTTGTTCACAGATTCCATGTCTGACAATATTAATTCAAAATTAATTGTTTCAATATCTTTTATGGGATCAACTCTGTTATCCACATGTATTATGTCCGAACTTTCGAAACATCTGACAACATGTGCAATGGCATCAACCTCTCTTATATTTGCCAGAAATTTATTTCCCAAACCTTCGCCCTTACTTGCTCCTTTGACTATACCGGCTATATCTATAAATTCTATAGTTGAATTTATAACTTTTTCAGTATTGTACATATTGGCCAGATTTTTAAGGCGATTGTCCGGTACTTTTACAACACTCACATTGGGTTCAATAGTACAAAACGGATAATTCTCAGATTTAACAATAACACTAGTCAGTGCATTAAACAAAGCACTTTTACCGACATTCGGCAAACCAACGATTCCTATTTTCATTTCTAAAGATACCAAATTTTAATAATTTTAATAACTATGATTTCCAAAAAAGAAGCTAAAATAAGCAAACCTGCAATTACCATCATAACTATGAATATATTTCTATATTTTTTGTTCATGTCGTTTATTTTGCAGAGCCTGAAATAGACACCCGAAAAATTAGCAATAGATAACGCCAGAAATTCCAACATTATAAAAATAACTGCAAGCCAAAATTTGAAAAGCGAAAAAAGATTAACCAATAAACCCAAAATGCGAGCATTAAACGAAAAAAATAGCGTTCCTAAAACTCCAAAAGTCCAGTAATTTGCCCAAAATCCCAAAAAACTTAAAGCAAAATTGGTAATAAAAAACAAGAAAAAACTTTGCAATGCTCCCGGAAGCATACCTTTTGAATAAAAATCCATCATGAAAGGAGTAATTGAAATACAACTATTTTCTCTACTGCAATTCGTATTGATTGAAAAAAAACTTGAAACAAAAAATAAAATCTGCACCATCGAAAACAAGAGACAAAAATAAACCGGGTTGAACTTTAATTTTTTAATCGAAAACATGCATCCCTCTTTTTCTTATAAAATAAATTCACCTTTAAGGAATTTATTTATTTTCAGAATATTTGTCAATATCTAAAATCTGGGAGCGACGCCACTTCATTTATTTTATCCGCCAATTCCAGAGGAATAGGGAGTCTTATTCTTAAATATACATGTTTTCTTTTGCGATATTCTACATCTGCGATTGTTATTTCAAATTTAAGCTCAGTTAAATAAAAATTTGGGTCCTGAATTATATGCAACAAACACAAAATATATATTATGATGTCTTCTGCACTTTCAATACCTTTTTTGCTAAAATATCTTTTTAAAACGTTAGAAAAAGAATCATATTCAGAACCCGCCATTTTTTTACATCTAAAAATATCAACAATAAATTTAGAATAATCACTAAACTTATTATTGGGTCCATCAGATTCAACATTTAAATCTCTTACGTACAATAATGAACGTTCGGAACGATCAAATGTTCCATCTGCAAATTTTCTCGCAAATACTTTTTTAGATTTGCTTGATCTTTCATGTACATAAAAAAATTCCGGATATTTAGGAGAAATACGTAAGTTTTCAAATCCAAAACCATCAAATTGGTCTCTTCTATTACCTATTTTAAAAATCCGATATCTTCGACCACAAACTTTAACAGCATTCCCAAAAGTACTCCTAAAACAAACCGTGATACCAACAACAAGCGACATTACGTAA
The DNA here is from genome assembly GCA_036322855.1 of Candidatus Improbicoccus pseudotrichonymphae. Classification (GTDB taxonomy): domain Bacteria; phylum Bacillota; class Clostridia; order Oscillospirales; family Acutalibacteraceae; genus Improbicoccus; species Improbicoccus pseudotrichonymphae. Next base: position 21,544 of record AP027924.1, on the reverse strand, counting down.
AAAATAGAAAGTTTACAACAAGTTTCAGCAAAAACTTCAGCAAAAAAATTATAACAACCTTTAGCAAATTTATCAACAAAGCTTTTATTTTTATTTTTACTTTCGTTATTTTCATCATTTTTTGCATTATTATTTGCAGATAGTAGAGACAACACTGATTCAACAACGTTGTCTCTACTATTTGTATTTAAAGAAGGTTCAACAGCCCCAACAAAAGACTGACAACACATAACAATAGCTAAGATAGAGGAAATTATCTTATTATTTTTACTAATCTTCTTGCTATTTTTATTTTCACCTATTCCATTGCTTTCTTTTTTCATAGAGAGATCTCCCTGAGAGACCTCTCTCTCTCTCGAATTGAGAGAATTCATAAGAGATTTGATGAGTTTATTTTTCACAATTTTACCTCCAAAAGTGCTGATAAAATTAATCATAGCATTTTGAATTTTGCTGTCAATAAGATAATAAAAATAATTTTAAAATAATATTTATAAAATTTTATCTCTAAGTATTTAAATTAAATATATTAAAATTTATTTCTCTTTCACCCATTTCTTTAGATTTCTTCCAAACGAGTATTTTTAAAAATAAATCAAAAAACACCGGAACATACTTTGCGTATGTGAGGATTTTTTTGATTTTTAATCTTTAGAAAAGACGAAGTTTAGGGAGGAACCTAATAGAAGAAACGGGTGAAACCCAGTGTCGCATTAAAATGCTTCGCATCTCTTCTTTTATTTTAAACCACATATAATTTTAAGTTTCTGTTTTTAAGTTTCTGTTTTTATATAAAGTTCATTCTTAAAAAACTCATTCTTAAATCACTTTCTTTAGAAAAGAAAGTGATTTTTTTAATAAAATTTTATAAATTTTAAATTTATTCCTAATTTCAAATCAAAAATCAAACTCGGAAGCATTTTTTTCCAATTATCTTCTATTTCTTTGAAATAAATCGGATGTTTATTTCTTAGAATTTTTCCAAATTTAAAAGGGTCGCACTCTAAATTCAATATTTTAATCAATAAATTTTTAATATTAGAACTTAATTTTTCTTCGATTTTAATCTTAAGTTCCTCTTTGTTTATGTTGCCTTTGTTTTTTTCTATAATATCAACATAAATTTCGGAATTTATTTCGAATTTAGGTTTTTGGTCACTATAATGAAGTGAAATTTTGGTTTCTGTTTTTTTGATCGAACATACAGCGTCTGCATTTTCTATTTTAATAACACCTACATCAGACTTACTTTTAAGAATTTTAAAACTCATGGTTTCATTTTGGTCCAAAATACATACAAGTTTGTCATCTCTAAATATTGCGACTTGTTCGCAGACTACGTTTTCTTTATCGATGGAAATAACCGGCAAAACAGGATCGCTTAATTTGTCTGTTAAATCACGATTTAATTCCAAAACATCGACGTCTGAATTTTCGTTTGTTAGAGATTTTAAAATTTCGGCCGTGACCGGCTTGTCGTTAAATTTTACATCAAAAACCTCGGCCGCTGTATTTTGTGCCATTCTTGTTTTTACGTTTAGTCTATTTTCGTAATATCTTATAAAAAAATCCATAAAATTACTAAGACCAGCATCTGCTGCGTTTTTTCCTATTATTATTATCAAATTTTGAGAAAATAAGGGTTTCAATCCGGTTAATTCCGGTATCTTATCAAGGGCTTGACCTACGGAATCATCGTCTATTTTCAAAACTTTTATACTTGGTTGTTTTTCGCCGGACGGATTTTTAAAATCCAACGCTTGAACGGTTACAAAATATTTATTTTCTTTATAGTCAATCCCTATCCCTTTTATCATTAGTTTTTCATGCAATTGTTTTTTCTCTGCAAATCCGAAGAAAAACGGGACAAAAATAATTAGTAATATAAATAACTTTATGAAAAAGTTTTTCTTCATACTTTTTTGATCGCCCTATTTTTAAATAAATAACACATCAACAGAAACAAAGGTATCAAGAAAGACGCTATTAATGTAAGCACGAACAAAAAGTTAATACTGAATATTCCGCTGAAAAGATTAGATACTTTTAAAAACACGCTTAGGAATATTAAAAAAATACATAAAAATGGTATGTTTGTTCTATTATTTTTTTGATTAAAAACTTCTTTCACACACTCGGATAAAAGGTTAATAAAAAGTGAAAGTTTTATGAAAATCCCACAAACCCATAATCCCAAATAAATCGAATCAAGATTTTCCAAACTTAAAACTTTGGTTATGCTTGACGCGCTATAAACCGGAAATAGTCTTGTTTTTGCAAAATCACCCAATGAGCCTATAACAAAAATTATGGTTGTTATTATTAGCAAGTAAAAAATAGTATTCCATATGAAAATTCCTTTTTTTAAATCGCCTTTCACCGAATGAAAAAGAAATAACATAGCTGATATACATGAACTTCTCGAGAGAAAAAATATTATTCCGCTTTTGGTTTCTTCGATACCGTTATAAAAAAATGGTTTAAAATTAGTATAATCTAAATTTTTAAATAACGAGAAACCCAGAAAAATTATTGATATAAACATGAAAAAAATAATTATAGAACCGGCACGCGCGATACCTTCTATACCTTTGTACGCACCGTAACATGTCAAAATTATCAAAATTATTAATAACAGAGAAAAAGATATTGGTGGGTTCATTACATTTTCGATAAAATTTTTAAAAACAAAAAGAAGATGAAGGCAAACCAGCGTAAAATAAAAAGCATAAAAAATTACAAAAATACGGGAGAAATCGCCAAAAACTTTTTTTGTATAAAATATTGGTCCATCTGCTTCCGGATTGATTTTATGCAAAAAATAAACCGGAATTACCATAATAAAAGTAATAAAATAAGATATAATCGAGGAAATTATATAATCCCAAAAATCTTGTTTGCCTATAATAGCCGGACCAAAAGTAATACTTATGACAATTTTGCTTATCAAAAGAAGACAAAATAATTGAGACGATGTTATTATTTTTTCTTTAAGCATAAAGCCCTCGTTTTATATTTTAGTTCCGGGCATAGATTGAATATTATTTTCTTTTTTAGAAAGTATTTTCCAACTGAACCGTAAAAATACATCCCTCATGCCAAAAATATCAAATGGGGCGATAGGAGCTGTAAAAGGTATGCCAAAATTCGTTTTAGAACATATATTTATTAACATAGCTGTAAAAAACATCATAATGCCCCATATCCCCAATATGCCGCCGGAAATTATAAAAATCAGACGTAAAAATGTGATTGGTTCATAGAGATTTGGAATTACATATGAAGATATTGCCGTTAATGCAACTATCATGAGTGTCGGGCCTCCAATTAAACCTGAATCTATCGCGGTTTGCCCTATGACCAATCCTCCAACTATACTTACGGCATGAGCAAGAGTCTGAGGTAATCTCAAACCGGCCTCCCTTACAACTTCATAAATAAAATGTATTAAAAGTGTTTCGGTCATCATTGAAAATGGAGTAGAACCTGTGGCAAGAGCTATTTTATTTAAAATTTCTCCGGGAAATAATTCAGGATTAAAAGTCCCAAGAGCAACATACATGCCCGGTAAAAGTATAGAAACCAAAAAAGAAAAAAATTTGAGAATCCTGTTAAAACTTGCAAAATAAGGTCTTAGGGCATAGTCGTCTATGTTTTGGAAATTTTCTACAAACAAATAAGGAACAATTAAAACAGTCGGAATTCCATCTATTAAAATCGCAACTCTGCCTTCAGAGATTTTACCGCATACGGTATCTGGACGTTCGGAAAATCCTACGCTGCTGAATAAAGAAAGATCATTTTCGGCTTCTAAAAAAGGAGAAATACACCCAGCCGTTGTTATTGTTTCTATATCGACCGAACTCAGTCTCTTTTTAATTTCTTCGATAATTTTTGTATCCGCCATACTTGTCAGGTAACACATGGAAACATAAGTTTGACTTATAGAACCCAATATTAAATTTTCGAATTTTAATTTAGGGCTTCTTATTCTTCTTCTGATCATGGTCATATTTACCCTGATAGCTTCTATGAAACCTTCTCTGCAACCACGCTGAGATTTTTCTGCCGTAGGCTCTGCTAAACCCCTGACAAAATACCCCTGCACACCAAGAGCTAAAATTTTATCGGAACCATCCAGTGCCACAAGAGCAAAACCGCACGTAACCAAATTTAAAGCATCTTCATACGTAAAAACTTCTATCTGATCAGGAAAAGCAACAAGATCATCTCTCATGGTTTCAAAAATTTTTTCTGGCGTTTGATTACTTACATTCAAATCATTTAAGAATTTTTTATTCATAATGACTTTGAGAACATTTATAGAGAATGTATTTTTATCGATAAGCCCATCAACAATAATAACCGCGGCTTTCAAATTAGCTATTCTGATTTCTCTTACAACAAGATCTGCGCTTTGATCAAATTCATTTCTAAAAAAATCCAAAATTTTATCCAAAGAACTTGAAATCCGAATTTTTTCAGTCCTATCAATATGATCTCTGCTATCTTGCATATAGTGCTTCGATATTTTTTTGAAAAAGTCAAACAAAATAATCCCTCCGGATTATCTTCTCCAAAAAAACAATTTTTATAATCGATTAACTGAAAATTTCTTAATTACAGACTTTCTTACCATAAGCACGGAGATCCGAATCACACAAAATTAATTTTTATAAAAATTTTAATTTTATAAAAAGAAATCTAAATAAAATCCTAAGTCGAATATAATCAAGATCAAGGACGAATACATCCTAATCGACTACAACACAGATAAATCAAACATAATTTTAATAGAAAAGTGGTTTTAAAGTGCGTACGATCTTTATAAACCCGCCATCCAACAATTCTTCGGAAATTAAAAACCCGACCATCGTATGAGGAGAAATATTTAGGATACTTCGTGGAACCAAAAAAGCAACATTGACAAGACGAAAATCAGAATTAATCCTCATGTTTTTGTAATCCTTACGCAAAAGATCATATGCTGTCTCAATTGCTTCAAATTCATCTTTGCCTAAAATTCTGTCGTAGTTTTCCCTCCCCCCCCTTTATCAATCCTAAAAGAAATTTAGAATATTCACTTAATTCGTTAATTTTATCTTGAGATTTTTCAATAACTTCAAATATTTTAACAGTAGATCTTCGAAAAAATAATAAATCATTAGTAGTACGTGACGGACTTGAGAAGTCAGATAAATATGCTTCACCCAAGTTGCGAAAATATTTTTTATCATTTCCTTGAAATTTTACTTCCAGTTCCCCCACATTGCAAGTAAAATATTTTTTGCCATAATATGCTTTTATTTCTCTCTTTGCACCATTTAGTTCCGAAATCGTCATAAAAGTAAAACGATTATGATTATCAATTTCTTTTTGCAAAGCTGCTTTCTCTTTCTTTAATTCTGCGCACTGTTGTTCTAGTTGTTCTAATTGTTGCATTCGTTCACTTGGTTGTTGATTTGAATCTTCCATTTCTTTTTGCAAATTTGCTTTATCTTCCTCTAATTTTTTGCGCTGGTCTTCTAACTGGTCTTCTAATAGTTGCGCTTTTCCATTTATTTCTGATAACTGTTTATTTAATTCTTCTATTTCTTTTCGCAAATTTGATTTATCTTCCCCTAATTTTTCGTACTGTTGTTCTAATTTTTGCATTTTTTTATTTGTTTCTGATGACTGTTGATTTGATTCTTCTATTTCTTTTCGCAAAGCTGCTTTCTCTTTCTCTGATTCTTCGCGCTTGAGCTCTAATTGTTGTATTTTTTCATTTTTTTCTTTTAATACACTTTTTTCAGACTTATTTTTAGTTCCATAAAACCACCAACTGCCCATAGCAGCAACTAAAAGAGCATCTAAACTATTTCTTATTAAACTCGAACTATTGTTTCCTTTGCTTTTGATGTCTTTTACTCCATCGTCTTCTTCAGACCTATCTGCAGCCGGACTATTATCAATGCCATCATCCGAAACAAATTCCCTATTGTCCGAATTTGGATTGGCCCCGACAAAAGACTGACAACACATAGTAATAGCCAAAATAGAAGATATTATCTTATTATTTTTACTAATTTTCTTGCTATTTTTATTTTCACCTATCCCATTGCTTTCTTTTTTCATAGAGAGATCCCCCTGAGAGATCCTCTCTCTCTCTCTCTCTCTCTCTCGAATTGAGAGAATTCATGAGAGATTTGATAAACTTATTTTTCATAAAATTTCCTCCAGAACTTAAAATATGAATCGGCAAAAACACTGACGAATTAATTATAGCATTTTGAATTTTGCTGTCAAACAGAATTATGCGAAGCATTTTAAATGCGACATTATTTAGCGGCGACTTTGTCTCCGCAGGAGACAACTTAGAGCCGCATGTTTCTTTGGGTGTACCCGTTTCTTATAAAAGAAATGGGTACGGAAGAAATAAATTTTATAAAATATTTAATAAATACTTAAATATAAAATTTATAGATTGGTATTTTATGTAAAATAATTTTTATATTTGGTACTCATTTTTTTAATTAAAAACATTTTATTTCTCTTTCACCCATTTCTTTGGCGCAAAGAAACGGGTGAAACCCAAAGAAACATGCGGCTCTAAGTTGTCCCCTGCGGAGACAAAGTCGCCGCTAAATAATGTCGCATTTAAAATGCTTCGCATAATTCTGTTTGACAGCAAAATTCAAAAATTTTATAATTATTTCATCAGTATTCTTGCTAATTTATATTTCAAGATCAGAGGAGGAAAGGTTATGAAAAATAAATTTATCAAATCTCTCATGAATTCTCTCAATTCGAGAGAGAGAGAGAGAGAGAGAGAGAGAGAGAGATCTCAGGTGGTTTCTTTATGAAAAAAGAAAGCAATGGGATAGGTGAAAATAAAAATAGCAAGAAGATTAGTAAAAATAATAAGATAATATCTTCTGTTTTGGTTGTTATTATGTGTTGTCAGTCTTTTGTTGGGGCCAATCCAAATTCGGATAATAGTGGATTTGTGCCATATGAGGGCATTAATAATAATTTAGCTGCAGATGGGTCTGAAGAAGAAGATAAAGAAGAAAAAGAAAAAGAAAAAAAAGAAGAAGAAAAAGAAGTAAAAGACATCGAAAGCAAAGAAAATAATAGTTCGGGTTTAATAAGAAATAGTTCAAATTTAATAAGAAATGGTTTAGGATGTGGTTTACTTAGTATTTTATTTCTTGCCTTTTTTGCCACTGATGTAATAAGAGATAATTTAGATGGTATTTTATTTCTTGCCGCTGCGGTTAGTTTGTGGTTTTATGGAACTAAAAATAAAGATTTAAAATCTAAAAATGAGGAAATCGAAAGATTAAAGAAAGAATTTAAAGAAAAAGATGAAGAACTTAATGAGAAAAACAGAAGATTAAAAGTAAATTATTTTGAAAACAATTCTAAAGAATACGATTTTTCTGAATTAAGCTTTCTTGATTATTTTGGATGGAAAGCTTTTACTTTTGCTTTAGGAAAGAAGACAGTGGTTCGCAAAAATGAAGAAGACGAAGGCGTAACGTTTTTTTATAGTTTGGACGAAACGTTTGGTGATGTTTCAAGTATTTTATATGGCGCCAATGATTATCTTTTTGCAAAAGTTAATGAAGGAAGATTACCACCTTTTTGTTATAATTTCACTCATCTACTCCATCAACTATCCCCTCAACCTCAACTATCCCCTCAAGAAGTTAGAGAAGAAGAAATTAAAACAAAAGTAAACGAAATGGATCCGTATTCTCAATTTGTTTATAGGGTCATAACAGACGAAAATTATGTTTCTGGTTTAACTAGAAAAGTCTTAAGAAAAGAATTGTGTAGATTATTGAGTGATTGCGAACCCGAATTTCGTTTGACAAGTTTTTATTTAATTTTAAAAAATAAATCAAAAGAAGTAATCGGAAATGTCCTTGTGTCGGAAGAATTGGCGGAATTGTTTATTGAACAAATTAAAAAGAAGATGGGAAGGAAGAAAATGAAGGCAAGATAAAGAAAAGAAATATACATTAAATCGAGCTTGTCATAACGTGTAAAAATGCGACGAAACCTAAATAATCTACGAAATATCCGTTCGATTCATTACGTTTTTTGTATAAAATTTTATCACATAACCAAGGTTTTTACGATCTGATTTAGGTGAAACAATTTAAAAACCCGAATCTTTAGCCAAATTTCAAGTTTTATCTTCTTCGTATGGCTATTCATAAGTAATATTTCTTCTTTTTAGTTTTTGTTTCTCTAAAATATCTTTCCTATCGTCACGTCACTGTCTTGACTCGATCAAAACATGAAAACACAGGATCTGTGGTTATTGCCGCAAACCAATGAATTTTTGTATTTCAACCTTCTCTCCCAGTGTTTTTCCGATAGTCCATTCTCTTTTTTAAGCCCAGAGTGTTCAGGTTAACTTTTATAAATGTAGAATTAAGGAAAGAATCGCTTTAATTTCAGGTTATTACTGCCTTATTAAATAAATCTGCTCTTAGCTGTTCCTGTTCCGTTGTCAAGTCCGAGTGGCGTCGCAGTAAAAGATTCTTCGTATACAACTACTATAAATCCTCGTTCTTCCAAATTTCTAATAACATCAGGTAACCGCTCTTTTATGATTTTTTCTTTATCTTTTGTTGTGCGTGAAGGTTCTAATATGCAAACCTTATCACCCTTTTTTAAAGCATTCGGAGCTAATATTTCACCTTCAAATGCCAAAAACATTATCAACAATACATACAAACACAATAAAAACAAAAGTAGAAAATGCCGCCAAACTTTTTTTAATTTTATTCATAAGAATTCCTAAAAAATTTTAAACTATAAACTTTCTTCGTTGTAATCATTAATCATTTTAGTTAATGTTGCAAAAACATACGCTTGTTTATCCTTAGGAATACATCTGCTCATATAATTGTTTTTCACCAAAGCGTTCCCTTAACATTCTAAAAGCAACATTATCACTTTTTTTAATAAGTTTTTCACAGAGTTCAAAAACAGTAAATTCTTTGCCAAAAGGCTCATTTTGTATGCTACCTGTGCCGCCATAAAGTTAGTTTTCTGTTAAAGTTAACCCACTTTTATTCGCCAAATCGTAAATATAAAGAATCCGAGGGACTTTATTAGTGCTTGCAGGGTCGTAGGGTTTGGATGAACTATATTCAAAAATATTGTTATTTTCTAAGTTTTTATAATAAAATCCAAGATCATAATCTTTTACATAAATTAAAATTTGACGTCTTATAACAGTTGCTCTAAGCAGTTTTGGGACACTTTGTATCGTTTCTTATATAATACCTATTTTCGTATAAATTTGATATTCGTTCGAAGCTTTAGCAGATAAAATTAAATTCGGTGTCGCACATAATACTACAAGCGAAAATAGTCCCTTTACTACTTTTCTCCAAAAATATATTTGTAACTTCACGAGTAATCATAAATCAATTAAACCACAAAAATCAAGTCAAAAATATTTTTCTGATATGCTTGTCTTGTAAAATGGTATAAAATGTTCTGTTCATTAATTCATTAAAAACATCTGCCCTAAACATATTCATATTTTTTCCGTGAAAACTCCACCAGTGTTCTGGATCATCGTGATTAGAAGCTATTCCGAGATCATATCCTTCTTTATGGCTGATAATTTCCCCGGGGTTTATTCCAAATTTCTGACATAAATTTGCACATAACCAAATAGCGTTTTTATATGTAGCATCAAAATATTTTTGGTTTTCTTTATCTGTTGAGTCATATCCAATGATCTTGCTACGCTCCGGATCATACTTTATACTTCCGGGTTCGCAAATTTCAATAGAAATATGAGTATCATTACCGCTTGGACCACCTGGTTTTGCTCTGCCGCAATGCCAACCCCTATGTGTCCAAGGCAAATACTGACAGACAACTTTGTCATCTAAAAAAGCGTGCACACAAACTTCTTGTCCTTTTTCAGCCCCGACACCGTCTCGATAAGATTTATTCCATAGAACAAACCATTCTTCCGCCATAACTCCTGGTGTGGCGGTAGAGTGCATCATTATACCTTTCGGAACAATTTTGCCGCTATATTTATAGCAATCATTATTTGTCATAGGTCGTACTAAAAATTTTGGTGGACTTACGTCTTCTTCTGAAATATTAAACACATTTGCTAAACTTACAAAGTAAAAACTAAAGCCTGGTGTGGTGGTAGAGTGCGCCATAAGTTTTGGTGGACTTGCGTATACTTCTTTTGAAATATTAAACACATTTGCTAAACTTACAAAGTAAAAACTAAAGCCTGGTGTGGTGGTAGAGTGCGCCATAAGTTTTGGTGGACTTGCGTATACTTCTTTTGAAATATTAAACACATTTGCTAAACTCACAAAGCAAAAACTAAAGCAGGCCAACAATGCTATAAAAAACAATTTTTTAAAAACTTTCAAAATAAATACCTCTAAACATGAAATTTACAATATAATTGTAATCGTTATTTTTTTAAAATAACAACAGATTGCTTGCCCATTTCTAAAAATCTTTGGTTTACCAGATCTTTTTCATAATGTATTAAACCATGATTTTTGTAGGGATCATTGAAATAGTAATTATTATCATCATACCCTACAAAAACCAAGCAATGCTCATTTCTCATCCACGTAAATTCGTCACCTATTTTATAGGGTGAGTTTTCGTCAATATAATTAATAATCCAAGAACGTCCGCAGCTGGTTTCTTCCATGCCCATAGTTGTCCAAATCAAAACTGGAGTGTCTTTATCGATATAATTTTTCTTAAGATCAATCAAACTGACACCTGTTGTATTTTTTACTTCATGCTTTGTATCATCTAATACCCTACCAATAGATTTTGCAGTCGATGGTGCAAAGCTACCAAATCCACAGTTTTCTCCATATTCTATGTAGGGATCTCCGGAATAAGCAGCATGTGGGTCCGGACCATACGCTTGACCGTTATCATCTTTATACCAATTTTTTCGTATTAAATAATTGTCTGTAAAATCTTTTTCAGAAATTTCATAACCATAATATTGAAGAAGCATAGTAGAACTTACTGCCTCACATCCAAAAACTATTTCATTTTGATTTATGTATGGTACGCTTATAAGTTTTGTTGGCATTTCGGTAGTTTGTATCTCGCTTGTTATACTACTTAAATGTTCGTTCGAAGCTTTAGCAGATAAAATTAAATTCGGTGTCGCGCATAATGCTACAAGCGAAAATAGTCCCTTTACTACAAATTTGTTGTTCATTTTTCCTCCAAAAATATATTTGTAACTTCACGAGTAATCATAAATCAATTAAACCACAAAAATCAAGTCAAAAATATTTTTCTGATATGCTTGTCTTGTAAAATGATATAAAATGTCCTGTTTATTAATTCACTAAAAACATCTGCCTTAAGCAATTCATATTTTTACTGCACTTTTGGTTATCTCTGTAATTCTGCTTAATTTTACGTTGTTGACAATGAAATTTGCAAAGATAATTCAGTTTTAGGGCGGGTCTGTTTCACACATTTTTGGAAGTACCTTTAAATTTGTGACTTTACAAATATATTTTTAATGTGTATAATGATAGTTTACGTTTATGGTTTATATTTTCGATTAATGATTACAGTGATGTGAAATGCGAAAAAGAAAAAAAGACGGCAAAAACAAAATATTTAATAAGGTAGCATCGGTGATTTTAGCTTTTTCGGCAATGACGATGAGCTTTCCCAGGTCTAATGTTGTGCCTATTACTAAAGCAAGTAAAGCAGAGAGACATGTACATGTGAGTTATATATCTTTGAAACCTTGGGATTCTGAAATGGTAAGGAAGGTTTTGTCGGAAGAAAGAGCCAGGTTAGAAGGGATTTTTGATGATCTTAACGCTGAAAAAATTTGGATTTTTGAAAATAGTGCTGAGATGTTTGCTCGTTTTACTAATTCAATTGGAAAAAATGAAAGTTTACGTAGTTTAAGGTTAGAACATATTGATTCGCTAGACGAAAAATCAAATTTAGAAAGATTTGAAATTAGTAAAACGGTTGAAAATACATTAAAGGTTAATTTACCATCTAGAAATGGAATTAGCTTTGAAGATTTTGAAGCTATAGAAAGCATTGTTTTTTTGCAAGATTCAGATAATTCTGATTTTCAACTTCCTTTCATAGTTACCGGAAGTGAAGTTAGAGAACATATTCAAAATGAATTTCGAAAATATTTTGAAATAGACAACTTTGAAATAGACAACTTTGAAATAGGCAACTTTGAAATAGGCAACAAAGAAGAATTTTACAGTGATGGTATCCTTACTTTAAAAGCAGAATGTTTAGAACGATTAAAACGAAGTGAAGATAAAAATGGGCTAGGATGTTCGGAATATTTTAACGGTTTTAATATTAATGATGCAAAAGATCTTGCAAAAATTCTAGTTTTACCAGATATAATTCATATTGTCTACTTACCCACAAGCAGTTCAGTAGAATTAAATGTGTTTTCCATAAATCTAACTATATTTAAAAACAAAATTTTGGAGGCTTGGTTGGATGATAGTTATAAAAAAAACCGTGAAAGAAACAGAGGTATGGATATGGAAAAATTTTTACAACAAGTTGATTTATATTCAGATATTGAAAAATTTTTCTCTTCAAATAAACGATTATATCATGGTGAAATTGTGAATAATGTAGGATTTTATAATCCTCCAGCAGCTATGAAATTTTTTTCGAATTTATTTGGAGCATCAAATAAAAGAACAAAAAATCTTGATAGTTATCTTCGTGCCCCTGAATTTCATTCTGATCGTTCTGGTTCTTCTTGCGCAAATAATATTGTTAAAGATTATAGTTCTGATAAAAATAGGACTAAATCTATCTTTCGCAACATCGCTTCTTTATTTTTGCAAATTTCAGTTCCACCCTTTGTTGTTTTTTTATTTTATAAATTGCCAGGTGGAATCACAGCAGCGTTTGGTAATCTTTTGCCCAAATCTGCTGCTGGTTTGTCCGGAATGGTTTCGGAATATTTTCGCAATAGAATCGGCAAAGTTAAAAATGACCCCATGGCTCTTAGAATTGAAATCAAAAAGATTTTAGAGGAAGTATTGATCGGAAGAAGAAATTTGATAGAATTTTTGGCAAATTTCTTGGCCGGACAAATCTTGCTCTCTGCGTCTGATTTGCCACAACGTCAAAGGTGTTCTTTGATCTCTTTTTATGGCCCTCCGGGAACTGGTAAGACAATGATGGCTGATTTAATATCAGAAATTTCAACGGGCAGTGAAATTCACCCTTCTTTACATTTTAATGCCGATACTTTGTTAAATTTAGATTTCAAAAGTTATTTTCAAGAAGGAACGACACCATATAAAATTGTAAAAAATGCAAACGGTAGAGTTGTGATTTTATTAGACGAAATAGACAAACTCGATGAAAATATCAGAAATAAAATATTTAATTCGCTAAGAAGCTTGGTAGATTACGGTTTTATGATAGTAAAAAATGAAAATAATGATGGATTTATAAAACTTAATTTTGATGGTGCGATTTTCATAATAACAAGCAATGCAACGGCCGAAAGTTGGTATCAACCTAGCGAACCGGGAGCCGACACAAGAGGAACGGTACAGATTTGGATCGATAGAGCTTTTGCAACTAGATGTTCGATATTTCCATTACCATTTTTCTCGCGTGGAGAATACAAGCAGATGATTTTAAGAAATATTAAGGGAATGAATGGTTTCTTTGCAACAAATAAGTCAGGTATTAGAATTACATGCGAACCCGAAACATTAGACAAAATGTCTGAAGAGTGCGTTAAAGTTGGTGAAGGTGCAAGAAGTGTTGCAAAGCAATCTGCGCAAATTTTTGGAAAGGTTTCAGAGTTAAGCCATATCCCAACCACTAGTTTTTCTAAATTTTCGAGTAAATTTTCCAGTACCTTTTTTCGAAGGAAAATAAGAACAGTAAAAATTGCTTTTGATGATGAAAACAAAATCGTTGTTAAAGAAGAATCTGGTAAGGGCATTATTGAATATGACATTACTGATGACATTACTGATGACATTACTGATGACATTACTGAGGAAATCACTGAACAAAAACCCGATTAGAATTAGGCTATCTTATTTTATATTTCATACCATTTTATGGCGGAAGTAAATGAAATGTTTGGATTCTGCGTCCATACCACACACCTTCAGATTATGGGAGAAACTCGAGGAAAAGATCGTGCCACTGAAAGACAAAGCATCAAAACATACAGTGTATAAAATAGACCGCGAAAGATTGCTTAAATATTACAAAGAGAACCCGTATGGTACAAACAAAGGGAATCGTGTTTAATTGTAGTGCATCTGGAATTAAACATGCTAAAAAGCTATGAAAATAACAACACGAAAAACACAATTCAGCACAAAAAATGAAATGAACAAAAAAGAGAAGAATTCATCCGAAAACTAGAGCCTGTTCCTACTATTTTAAATAATCGATTTTTTGAATAATTTTTAGATTAAATAAGGCAAATTTTTGAAATAATACTGGTGTATTATGAAAAAATTTAACACAATTTAATATAAAAAATTAACAAAATGCGATTGTTTAACAATAGTAGGAACATGGCCTAGAATTATTGCCTGAAGATATCGAAATTGTTCTACATTTTCTACGCAGATAAAAGTGGTTTGATGGAGTGATATGCTCGCGAATATAGCTATATCCAACGAGGAGAAAGTTTGTTGGAGAAGTAAGGAACATCATTTTGAACGAATCAATATTGTTAGAACAAAAATATGAATAATGACCCGTTTGAAGAACGTAAAAATATTTTTGTTTCTGAATTGAAAAAACCCGAAAAAGATGAATATGGTTTTCAAGTAATATTTTTGCCTCCTTATTCGCTGGATTTAAATCCAATTGAAAAATTTTGAACATATGTTAAACAACCAATTAAGATCATATTTGCACAAATTTTCCAGCTTTCCGGAGGCTTTGGTTTAGGTCTTCAAAATATTTATGAAATCAAATTTTAAAACCGAAGTAGGGAGCTAATTCCAGCCTTATGAAATATCCTTTATCATGATCGCATGCAGGACAAGTTCCCGGTACGGCAGTTCCCTCAAACAAATAACCACAATTTAAGCACATCCACTTTGTCTTTACATCCGAAACAAATAATTTGTCTTGATTGATTAGATCGGCATAATAGGCAAAACGATCCCCATGAACCTTTTCCACTTCGGCGATCATTTGAAATGTGGATGCTATTTTCGAAAAACCTTCCTGCTCTGCCACTTTTGCAAAACCGGCATAAATATTCTCGTATTCGTCATATTCATTGTCGTGAGCTTTCCTTAGCAATTGCACTGCTTCTGGGAATATGTCGACAGGATAGTCACCATCTATCGATATATTTTCTCCGGCAAACTCTTTGAGCAACTTGTAGTAAATTTTGGCGTGCTCTCTTTCTTGATTGGCTGTAAATAAAAACACAGCTTCTATAACATGTAAATTCTGTTTCTTAACATGAGATGCAGCAAAAGCATACCTGTTGCAAGCTTGACTTTCTCCTGCAAAAGCACGAAGTAAATTATGCTTTGTAATACTATTCTTAAATTCAACCGACATGTCTTATTCCTTTATTTAAAATAAAATTATTTTTCAAACTACCTAAGAATCAAAGATTCATCCGTTTTTGGAAAACTTTACACAACTTAGGTTGGTTCAAAAACAAGCTCAGTATAACTTTTATTCAAATTCATTGCAATATATTAATCCGTCCTAAAACTAGAGCCTGTTCCCACTATTTTAAATAATCGATTTTTGAATAATTTTTAAATTAAATAAGGCAAATTTTTGAAATAATACTGGTGTATTATGAAAAAATTTAACACAATTTAATATAAAAAATTAACAAAATGCGATTGTTTAACAATAGTAGGAACAGGGCCTAATTCTTTTTGCAAATTTCATCGTAAATGTGGCATCAGAAACCGCTCACCATACAACCTACGCGTTTCTGTATTCCTGTTTTATCAATTATTTCGTGTTAACAGACTCTATATAAATTCCACTAATTTTGTTTTTGAATACAATTATTGTTATTTTGCATATTTTTTTAAATTTTTCTATATTTGTTTCAAAGAGGTTTTTTGAAATATATGCACGATGAAAGTGACGCTATCGCAGCAATATCTACTCCGGTAGGCATCGGTTCGATTTCCGCCGTAAGAGTTTCCGGATGTAAATCGATTGAATTTGCGGACAAAATTTTTAAATCCTTTGATGGTAAAAAATTGCAGGACATTCCGGGATATAGAGCCAAATATGGTAGAATTTTATACGAAAGAGAGGTTTTGGACGAAGTTGTAGCATTGGTTTTTAAGGCTCCGAAAAGTTATACCGGAGAAAATTCGGTAGATTTTTTTTGTCATGGCGGAGTTGTTATTTGCAAACAAATATTAAATGCTTTGTTGAGTGTCGGTGTTAGGCTTGCCATGCCGGGGGAATTTAGCAAAAGAGCCTTTTTAAATGGGAAAATTAGTCTTGATAAGGCAGAGGCCATAGCTGATCTGATCTCTTCGGAATTTGAAAAATCTAAAAAGATAAGTTTGTCGGCTTTTAACGGTGAAACCGGTAACAAGATAGAAAATATTAAGAAAAATCTTTTGGAAATATTTACAAATATAAATGCAAAAATAGATTATCCCGAAGATGATTTCAGCGAATTTTCCAATAAAAATATAGAAACACAAATAACTAAATTAAATAACGAAATTAAGCAATTGGTCGAAAGTTTTAAATTTGGCAAAATAATAAAATGCGGTATAAAAACAGCGATAGTAGGAAGCCCTAACGTCGGTAAATCAACACTTATGAATTTACTTTCAAAGAAAGAGAGGTCGATTGTTACAGATATTCCGGGGACTACAAGAGACATCATAGAAGAAACGATTTTGCTTGGAAATATACCATTAATTCTGACAGATACTGCCGGAATGAGAGAAACCGATGAAGTAATAGAAAAATTAGGGGCAAAAAAGGCTTTGGAATTAGCTCACACCGCAGATTTAATATTTTATGTTATCGACGCTTCGAAAGATTTAGATAAATACAACATAGATTTAATGAAAAAGTTCAAAAAAAACAAGATAGTGGCAATACTAAACAAAATTGATCTAAATCACAATATCGACGTCGAAACTTTGAAAAAAATATCTTTTAGAGTTGTGAAAATTTCGGCAAAAAAAAATATAGGAATAAATAATTTAGAGAATTCAATTTATGATTTTATCGGTATTTCTTCTCTCAAAAACGAAAATTTGATAATAACCAACCAACGTCAATTCGAGATTTTAAAAAAAGTTAAAAATCTTTTGGAAAAAATGACAAATTTTTTAAATATGGATCGTTGGGATATTCTTGCGGAATTAATAAAAGAATCTATTGAGATCTTGGGAGAATTTAGCGGCATAAATGTCAACGAAACAGTTATAGATGAAATTTTTTCTAAATTTTGCTTGGGAAAATAAAATAAAGTCCGATTATTTACTTAGCAACTAATTTTTTTTGACTAACATTTTTGTTTCTGGGGATGCCGTTCTCTGCCACTTCGAGATTAAAATCAATATTTATCTTCATACCTAAATTATAAAGCTTCCTTAAGACAGTATCATATGCCAATTGAGGAGAATTGTTTTCTAAGCTTAAATGAGAAAGAATAAAATGTTTGAAACCGCTTTTTGCCAACTCAAATACTATCTCGGAGCATACTTCATTCGAAAGATGACCCTTTTCTGAAGCTATTCTTTTTTTTAAAAAATACGGATAACTACCGTTTCTGAGCATTTCTAAGTCATAATTAGACTCAATAAATATTATTTCGGAATTTCTAAGTGAGTTGATAATTTCTTCGGTGCATATTCCTGAATCCGTGAAAACAGAAAGACTGAAATTTTCTTTCTCGAAATTTAAACTATAACCGAAACCTTGTTCGCAATCATGAGAAATATCAAAAGCTTCAACGAAAATATTGTCAATCTTAATGCTTTTGTCTATTACTTTTACATTAGAATATTTATTTATAACGCCTTTTTCTAGCAATTTATTTATCGTTCCATGAGACGAGTATACTCCGGCATCATATTTTTTTAGGAAGACCTCGAGACCTTTTACATGGTCGTAATGCTCGTGTGTTATTAATATATTTTTAATTTTGTTTATGTCTATCTCGTTATTTTCTAAAAAAGACTTTAATCTTTTTACGCTAAGACCAATGTCTACGAGTAAATAATTATCGCCGTTTTCTAATAATATACAATTACCACTACTCCCGCTGCAAACGGAAAAAATTTTAACAAAATAATTATTTTTAATTTTCAACTTATATCCAAAGCCTTTTTGGCAAAGACGTTTCTTTTTGTTCTTATGTCTGCTCCCAAAGCACTTAATTTTTCAACTATATTTTCATAGCCACGTTCTATATACTGAGTTTGTTTTATAACCGTTACGCCCGAAGCCGAAAGTCCAGCAATAATCAACGCAGCACCGGCTCGTAAATCCGTTGCCTTTACCTGCGCACCTTTTAATTCCGAAACACCTTCTATTACGGCAGTGCTCCCAGAAATAGAAATGTTAGCCCCAAATAAAAAAAGTTCTGAAATATACCTAAAACGATTTCCCCAAACTGTCTCGTTAATTATGCTTGTCCCTGAGCTTTTCGACAAGAGAGCGACAACTTGTGGTTGCATATCGGTAGGAAATCCGGGGTATGGCATGGTTTTTATGTTGCATTTTTTGGGTGAAGAATAGACTTTTATATTGACATCTTCGTCATAAACAGTCACATTGGCTCCCATTTCTTCAAATTTAGCAATTATAGATTCAAGATGTTTCGGTATAACTTTTCTAATTGTAACATTGCCGCCGGAAGCAAAAGCAGCAGCCATATAAGTCCCGGCTTCGATTTGATCAGGAACGATAGTATATTCATCGCCATGCAATTTTCCGACTCCCTTTATTTTAATTACATCGGTACCGGCCCCCATTATGTCCGCGCCAATTCTATTTAAAAAATTAGCAACATCCACAACATGCGGTTCCTTCGCTGCATTTTCTATCACGGTAACACCTTCGGCCTTCACGGCTGCTATCATTGTGTTTATCGTTGCCCCGACAGAGATAACATCCAAATAAATATTAGTTCCGACAAGATGATTACAAGACACTTCTATCATGCCGTCCGTGATTTTACATTCAGCCCCGAGAGCTTCAAATCCTTTTATGTGCTGGTCAATAGGCCTAAAACCAAAATTGCATCCACCAGGTACCGGTAACTTTGCATAACCGAAAATCGCCAGAAGAGCCCCTAAAAAATAGCACGAAGCCCTTATATTTTTAGCCATATCAAAACAAGCGTGCGGCGAATTTATACAAGAAGTATCAATTTCAACACACGATTTGCCGAGCAATTTGATTTTTGCCCCTAAATCAATTAGCAAATCATAAATAACATTTATATCGCTTATGTTCGGAATATTATCAAATTTGCATACGCCGCGAGACAAGATAGACGCTGGCAAAACGGCGACGGCAGCATTTTTAGCGCCACTTATTTTAACTTCTCCTTCTAGATGTTTAAGACCACGAATAACGATACCTTCTTGCAAAAGAATCACCCTAAAAAAATATACCCAAAACCAATGTGAAATTCTAATTTCATACTTATAAAAAATCAATACCATGATGAAATTTTTTATTTTTGGTATTCAAAAATGCTTTTCAAATCATATCAATATCGGTTTATTTTTTAAAAGGTGTTTCAAAAAGTGTGTGAAAAGAAAAAAGAAGATGGCGTCGAAGAAAGATGATGGAAAAGAATAATCGCGAAATCCCCCATGTCTCTTTTTTCTTCAACTTTTTTCAGAGTGACTTTTTGTAATTTTGAGCATATAACCTCAAGCGTTTTTCTCTTAGGTTTAATCTTATTTCTGGTATTTGTAATTTTGATATGGCTACTTAGTTTGGGAAGAAGTCTATTTTCAAATTCTTTCGTAAAATTTTGTAAAAATTCTTTAAATACGTAAGTACCAATTTGAACTTTTCCTTCATTAATTGCGAAAAAATTTACCGAAAGCAAATAATTTAAAATTACGAAGACAGATTCTAAAAGTTTTTTATATTTTTTATTATATCGCTTACTGCTGTTTTTATTTCGTTATTTTTATTTATGATTTCATTTGCCTTTTCCAACGAATATATCATTGTTGAGTGGTTTCTTCCGCTGAATTCGATTCCTAAATCCGCCAAAGACGCCTGTGTTGCTTCTCTTATGGTATATATGGAAATATGTCGTGCCAGTGATATATTGTTGGTTCTTTTTAAAGATCTTACATCAAGTGGGTCAACGTCAAAAACCCTCGCCACTTCATTTATTATCTTTTCTATGACATTTGCCTTGGGTTTGGCGAAACTGGTAACTTCCTCTATCATTGATTCTACCATTTTGCTGCTTATGTTTTTCTTAGTTAAAAGATAGTAAGCTTTGATTTTTTTTAGAACGCCTTCTATTTGTCTTATATTTTCTGTTATTTTTTTGCATATCATTTCAGTAATTTTTTCGGAAATTTCAATACCAAACATTTCTGATTTTTTTTTGACTATGGCGATTCGATGTTCTAAATCAGGTGGTTTTATGTCTATCATAAGACCTCCCTCAAAGCGAGAACACAATCTATTTTCCAAAGTCTTTATTTTTTTTGGCGGTTTATCGGATGTTATTATTATTTGTTTTTTTGCCTCATATAAACAATTGAATGTATGAAAAAATTCTTCCTGCGTGGATTCTTTTCCTGCAATAAATTGTATATCATCAATTAGGAATATGTCAGAATTTCTATATTTTTTTTTAAAATTTAATGTGGTGTTTGTTTTAATTGAATCAATCAACTCATTCGTAAAATCCTCGCCTTTAATATAGGTAACGATTTTTTTGGAGTGTTTTTTTTCTATTTTGTTTTTTATTGCATAAAGTAAATGTGTCTTCCCCAAACCTGAATCTCCATATATGAGCAACGGGTTAGAGTCGCACATAGAGCCTTCGGCTATTCTTATGCACGAAACATATGCAAGCCTGTTCGATACGCCGGATACAAAATTTCTGAAAGAAAATTCGGAATAATCAAATTCTTCTTCTGAATTATTGTCATTATTGTTACTAGAATCATCAGAAATCTCCAAAGAAATTCTAAAGTCTGAATCAAAAATTTCTTTAAAAGCTTCATTTAATAAATTCATATAACAATTTTCTAAAATTTTTTTGTGAAAGTCATTTGGCACAAGTAAGCTGGCTTTGTCTTGCAAAAAATCAATATCTAAAGGCTTTATTTTGACAAACCAGGTCCTATAAGCGATATCAGAAATTTTATTTTTGCAAAAATCCAAAATTAATTGCCAAACTTGAGAAAAAGATCTCATGATTCTTTGAAAACTACCTCTTGTTTCGATTTTTCTATTTATTATTCGTCATCTTATTGCTATTAAGTTTAGAAAATCCATTTATTGTTGGAGTCAATAG